>VBBQ01000003.1:4934-23007 GCA_005888755.1 Candidatus Bathyarchaeota archaeon | reverse complement strand
AAAGGACTCGTTTCCGTTCACGTAGAAGAGGGGCAAGGGCAGGAGATCTCTCATGGCGAGTCCCTAGAAAACGGCCTTGAGGCCAACGACCGCCAGACTCCACCGACCCTGGTCAGGGTTCCAGGATGGACCAAGCCTCTCCAGTCCGTCATCGACAATTTCGGCATCCCGTCTTATCATGAAACAAACCCCTTGGTATTCATGATTCTCACATTCCCCCTCATCTATGGTTTGATGTTCGGAGACTTCGGAGAGGGCCCAATATTCCTAGCTCTAGGCCTCTTTCTTCTCTACCTGAAGAGAAAAAAGGTCAAGATTTTCGAGATTGGCCAATTGTTCGTCAACGGGGCAGAACTCATAGTCATGCTTGGTGTAGGGATCACGATTTTTGGGTTTGTTTTCGGCGACTTCTTCGGTTTCGAGTCCCAGGCGGTCTTCGGTTTTCGGCCGTTCTTCAACCCAAATGAGGGAGCTTTCGCGTCCACTCCCGACATTTCCCACCTTCTCACCTACATGGCAGTGATTCTTCTCTTCGGAGTTGGACACTATTTCTCCGGCCTCGTTCTGAGCGCTTACAACAAGGTGCGGAATCACGAGATCAAACACGCTCTTTACGGACCAATCTCTTGGGCGTGGTTCTACATAGTATTCGTCTATCTCGCAGCCCGAGTCGTAATCGCTGGCTACAAGTTCGGAGTGCTTCTTCAGAATCCGCTACTTCTCGTCTTGTTGTTCATACCAATGGGAATAATGGGATGGAAAGAGGGACCACTCCACCTGTTTGAGGTATTCATCAGCGCTGGGAGCAACACGTTATCCTACCTTCGAATATGGGCTCTCAACCTTGCAGACTTTGCAATAAAATTCGCTTTCTTCAGTTTTGGCGGGCTAGTCGGTGCCATAATTGGCAACCTGCTCGTAATGATCTTGGAAGGTTTGATCGTTTTCGTGCAAACCCTGAGGCTTCACTGGGTTGAATGGTTTAGCAAGTTTTATGAAGGATCAGGATCGTCATTCGCGCCCTACCGAGAACCGACAAGTTGGACTGTGTAACTAAGTGGTTGACTGCGCTACCCTAACGTCTGTCACTCTATGCCCCACATTTTGGGCTGGCCTCGGCGGCGGACTTAGCGTCCTCCTGTCCGCAATTGGCGCGGGAATAGGCATCGGAATCTCCGGGCCGGCCATTGCTGGCGCGGGAGTTGAAAGGCCTGAGGTCATGTTCAAGACCTTCATCGCAACGATTCTCGCCGAAGCTCTCGCCATCTATGGACTCGTGGTGGGCCTCCTCTCCGTCTTCCATATCACCGATGCTCTCACGCTCGCTGGCTCTGTCAGAATCTTTGCCGGCGGATTAACAATGGGAGCCGCCGCCTTGGGCGCCGGATTCGGTATCGGCACGTCCGGAAGCGCATTAGCCGCCGCCACGGCCGAAAAGCCAGAAATATTCTCGAGGGCGGTTATCACCCTGATATTGGCGGAAGCTCTGGCTATCTACGCCCTAGTCACAGCGCTACTGCTCGTTCTACAAGCGAGTTAACAGCGACCTGTCGTGGAAACTGAAACCCTATCGCATATCGTGGGAGACAACTACATAATAGCAAGGATTCGAGGAGAGAAAGGCAAGCTCCTGGAACGGCAGCAGATTCATTCCCTGGCAGAGTTCCGGACTCAAAGCGAGATCTTGGGCGTCCTTGCAGAAGGGCCATATGGCAAGGAACTCTCGGAGCTGAAAGAGGGTTCTTCCCCAATAGAGACCGAGCGGGCTGTCCGGTTAGGTTTCGCTCGAGGAGTCAAAACCCTCATCTCCTCTTCCCAAGGACCGGCGCGAGACTTTCTCCTCGAATTTAGCCGCCGTTTCGACGCCTATGACCTAGCCGCAATTGTGGTCTTCAAGGCTCAGGGAAAAACCTGGGAGGAATTCGTCTCGACACGTCAGCCTCTAGCCCTCCTCAAGGAGGCTGAGCTTCACCGCCTATATTCGATGGATGATCTTCGCACAATTGTCGGAATTGTGGGCGACAGAGCCCTAGTAAACAGAGTGAAAGGCTTCTCAATGGAGGACCTAGTGGGCGAAAAAGCCTCCCTAGTTCGAGACATCATTACTGCTTGGGGGGAGGAGCGATTCTACAATTATGTGAACGACAAGCTTGGAGGGTTCGACCGAGAGAGCTGTCTTCCGATAGTAGGAGGAACCGTCGATTTGGCAAATCTGATTATCATTCTGAGAAGTAAATTGATAGGAATCCCGAGCGTCCGCGAGCATCTCATATCCTCCTCGTGGAAACTTGACGATCGAACGATAGACCAGCTTTTAGTCGCTCAGGACGTCACTCAAGCGTTAGATCTAGCATCATCGCATCCATATTACCATAGGATTCTCTCCGGCGCGAGGCAGAAGCATGAAGAGACAAAGTCACTCTCCTTCCTAGAGGTCGCGTCAAGAAAACACTCTATTCACATGAGCAAGAGGATATTTCTTGGATTCCCATACACACTTGGAATTGTTCTTGCTTTCTTGGTGATGAAGGAGAACGAGGCTAGAAACCTTGCAGCGATCGTAGCTGGAGTGGGGGCCGGAATGAAACCTGACCAGATCAGATCGTTGGTCGCAATTCCAGACTGATTCCGTATGTTCTCCAATTTTGGTTGTTGACTAGAGTTTCTTGACGAAATAGTAGTACGTGTATGCAAGTCCGATAACTGATCCGAACACGAGTCCTATCCCAGACCCCGCACATGGGGTAATCCATGGCGGTGCAGCCACTACCCCCACGCATGAACCAACCCCGAATAATGGTCCTAAGACTATTCCGCCTAGGAAGTAGCCAAGGACGAGAAAGGTGAACAGGTTGACACTGAATCCCACTATTCTAAGTGCCGCGGGGTCGTAAATTCGTCCGGCACGATTCTGAACTTTGAAGGATCGAGCTCGTTGGCGTTTTATGATCGAAGATTCGTCTGGTTCTGTCGTCTTTCCATAGTTCCTCTGCTCAGGCAATCTCAAGATTGCCCCCTTCAAGCACTCGCTAATGCTAGAACGTGCAGGTTCCGGATCGTTGTGGCTTCTATTGACCTGGCATGCTAACGTTACGATAGCTACGGGGACATACTCTCCCTCGTCTTGTAGGATTCTCTCTAGAACGGAAGTCTCAATTCCCGATAGGCTAGCGAATTCTTCCTCTCCGGTTCGCTGGATCGCGGCGTTTAGCGCATCCTTGATTCGTGGTGTTGTTTGTGCCTCTAGGTCTGGACTGCTCACAAATGTTCGCGCTTCTACGAGGAAGACTCCAGTTCGATGATGCCTCTCTTGGACAGGTTTGTTATGGTCTCCGCTGGAAGGACTCTTTCCAGTCTAGCGTAGACACGGGAGGCCTGAGTTCCTTCGCCTAGTTTGAGGATTCCGCGGAGCAGCATCAGAGTATCAACGACTTCGTCGAGTCTCCTGTTCAGCGTCTGTCCAGCCTTCCTGCGCAAATCATCTACCTGCGGTTCCAACTCGCCGAGCGCCTTGGCGAGCGCCCTAGCTCTATCTTCTTCTCTCTGAATTTCTGATTTGATATCCGGCGATTTGTATTCTGGAATCTCTATAGGGGCGAAGTCGTATAGGAGGAGCGTTTGAAGCGCCTGGGAAGACTTGTCCTTCGGCGCTGCGATGAGGATGTAGAACATGTCCTGTTTCTTGTTGCCGATAGCCAGGATTGCTTGGTCCTTGAATTGTGAGACCATTGCTCTCTGCGCAGCCTCCAGTTTCTTGACAGGCAATCTTCCCAAGATTCTCCGGAAGTCTCCAGCCTCAGATTCCAACTGGTCGGCCGCAAAACCAGTCTGAGATATCTCGGTGACGACTGCGACCCGCTTCTTGGAATCGTCGAGTTGTCTCTGAACATCTTCGATCCTTCTTTGGGCCTCCTGGTACTGGTTCCTCATCTCGTCCAGCTCTCGTCTCGCTGATTCCAGTTCGTTATCGTAGTCTAACTGTTTGACTGGACTCGGGCTCCCTTCCCTTGTGAGGTTGAGTTGCCGCATGACTTGGAGGATCTCATCTCGTAGCTTCGAGAGCTCCTTGATGTGACCCACAATTGCTTCCGTTGTCATGTTTCCAGAAGTCAGTATGACACTTTGCGATTCAGTCTTGGCAGGTGTTCCAAGCACCAATGCATCCTTCGCCGAATTGTCGTTAGGAAGAATGGCCCTCAGGATGGCGGTTTTGGCGGGTGAACTCATTAGCCGCCACGACCCGTCGGATCATAGCAGTATGAGTGCTGCCAAGAAGAGCGGAATAAAGACCAAGGATATCGTATTTAGGAGTTTGATGAGAATGTGTAGGCTGGGACCGGCGGTGTCCTTCCAGGGGTCGCCAACCGTGTCGCCGACGACGGTTGCCGCGTGCGTCTCTGTATTTTTACCCCCGAAGTGTCCTGCTTCAACGTACTTCTTTGCGTTGTCCATCGCGGCTCCTCCCCACATCATCATGATGGCCAATGGTATGGCAGATAATGTGGCCCCAACTACTAATGCTCCAACCGCGGCCCATCCTAGGAATACTCCCACAACTATCGGCGCCACCACTGGGATTGCGCCCGGGACAACCATCAATCGCAAAGCTGTTCTTGTGGAGATGTCCACCGCAGCCGCATAGTTCGGTTTAGCGGTCCCTTCTCTCAATCCAGGAATCTCCCTGAACTGTCTCCGGACCTCTTCGACCATGCGGTATGCGCCAACGCTTACTGCGTTGATTGCGGTCCCTGAGAATACGAAGGGGAGCATGGCCCCAATCAAGGCTCCTATGACAACATCAGGGTGGTTGAGAGCGAGAGCAGATCCTAGACTGGACAATTTCGTACCTAGAAGAGTGGCTTGGGCACTCGTGATCGACGTTAGGTCGGTTATCTTGGCTTGGTATCTTGCGACTTCCAGCACGAAGGCTTGGAAGAGCAGTAGAGATGCTAGGGCAGCTGAGCCCATCGCATAGCCCTTAGTGAGGGCCTTGGTCGTATTGCCAAGTGTGTCAAGAGGCTCTATTCGCTCTCGGACTTCGTCTGGAGCGCCAGACATTTCGGCGATTCCTCCCGCGTTGTCGACGATTGGGCCTAGACCATCCATAGTCAAAACGATTCCGGCCGTTGAGAGCATGCCCATCGTAGCCATGGTGGTTCCGTAGACCCCTCCAAGGAAAGTGTCGTTGATTTTCGCTAAAACCGCGAATTGTTCTCCCAGAGCAAATGAGATGAGGAGAGTAATCGCTACAGTGATGACCGGCAGTCCACTTGAAATCATACCTACAGCCGTGCCGGACATGATAGTGAGCGCTGGACCAGATTTTGATCTCTCAGCGATGGTAATCACGGACTTTGCCCCCGATCCTGTGTAATACTCAGTATAGAGCACTATTAGCAGACCTGCCGCCAGCCCCGATACCATGCATCCGTAAAGGGCGTACGCCGCGAGAGCACTGCCACCGGGAGTCACTCCAGATGGACCGAAAACGTACCACGTCGCGATGAACATGAGAATCGCTGCGACGACGGAAGCGACTAGGAGTCCGTCCCTGGTCGGTTTTATCGGGTTCTTGAATTTCTTCTCGAAGATTGCTACAGCGAGGCCTACGAATGTGGCAATTATTCCAAGCGATCTGACGATTAGCGGCATCGTCACGTAGTAGACACTTATGCCTTGGAAGAGTATGATCGATACGATCAGCCCGATGATCATGCCTCCAAGGTCGTTATCACCAACATTATCTGCTATAGCCGCCGGGTTTCTCGGGTCATCCTCTGGAAAATTCTCCTCAACCTTCCCAACAAGGTCCGCTCCAACGTCTGCTGATTTGGTGAATATTCCTCCGCCCAGTTGCGCGAACAATGCGGCCAATGATGCTCCGAATCCGAACCCTGCCAGGACTCCCGGGTCGCCAAAGGCAGCGTAGAGGAGAGAGAGACCGAGCAGACTCATGCTAATCACCGCCAGTCCAAGCGCTCCGCCTCCGAGCGTGGCCACTTTCAAAGCCAGATACGTCGATGTCTCGGCTGCCGCCGTGGACCTAACATTCGCGTTTGTCGCGGAATACATAGCGATGTAGGCGGCTATCAGGGAGAAGGTCACTCCTAGTAAGAAGCTGAAGGCTATCTCAGCGCCATAGGTTAGACTGAAGATTCCGCCGAAAGCGGCAACGATGACGATAGCGATGATTACTGCGATTATGCCGATTGTTCGGAACTGTCTTTTGAGGTACGCGTTGGAGCCTTCCATGATCGCCTTCCATATCGCGATCATCTTCTCGTTCCCTGTCGGGTACTTTTTGACCGATAGAACCAAGATCATTGAGGCGATGACCCCGACGACCGCGAGAGATGTCGTTAGGATAAGAGGGTCGAACGCCAAGTTTTGGTTCCTGCTAATTTCAAACTACGGAATTTCCGTCAAACCACCCGGCCGGCATTATAAATCTATTCACTGATCACACTAACAATTGCGAACCGGGCCAAACGCATAAATCACTTCAACTGAATGTTTCACGTTGCCGATATCAGGAGCTGCCGCAACAACTTTGAACGGAAGCAAGTACGACGTCATTGTCGTCGGCGGTGGTCCTGGTGGCCTTTCTGCAGCACTTCACTTATCACAGAAGGGTTTGAAGGTCAAGGTTTTCGAGAAAAAGAAAATTCTCGGCACACCGGTCCGTTGCGGCGAATATTTTCCGGTCAAAGCTGAGATGGAAAGGCTTGTCCCTAGAGTGAAGAATCTCGATGTCATCGATGCACCACCTGAATCTGTCGATAATACGTGTCGTTCTATTCGTTTGATAAGTCCTAGGGGACACGAGTTTGAGTTTTCGTTTGGAGCTTACATCCTCGATCGGCATATCTTTGAGAGTCACCTTGGAGACATTGCTCGAAGCCATGGAGCTGACATTGACATCGGGGTCCAAGCCCACTACTTTCCGGATGATCAGGGAGGCTGGGTCGGACCGACCAGGGAAAAAGCTGTCCACGGAGACGTAATCATCGCAGCGGACGGATATCCGAGTGAGACGGCGGAGAGAGCCGGCCTTCCGGAAAGAGCCTATGCAGGTCCCTATGCGGTCGCTACGAACATAGAGTATCTCATGACCGACCTCAATGTCGAGCAGGATGTTGCGGAGATGTACATGGATCCCCGATACTCGCCTGGCGGATACGGATGGATAATCCCGAAAGGACAAGGACGGGCAAACGTCGGAATCGGGATCAGGGAACCCTATGTTAGGCGGGACTGGCAGATACGAGATTTACTCACTGGTTTCATCGAGAAGAACACTGTCGCCTCGAAACGATTGGTGGGCGGGAACAAAGCCTCGATGATCGGCGACAGTCTACCAGTCGATGGACCACTCTCTCGAACATATTCTGATCGGGTCATGGCCGTCGGCGATGCGGCAGGAATGGTAATGCCCACAAATGGAGGCGGAATTCAGACCGCTCTGATTACAGGAGACTTGGCTGCCGAGGCTGCGGTCAACTATTTCGAGCATCAGACACCCCTGTCAAGCTATGAAGCATCCTGGAAGGAGCAGATAGGCTTGGAGATGGAGAACTCGAAGTTGATGCGTCAAGCCTCAGATAAGGTCATGGCCCACGGGTTTCTCTTTGATCTCATGCTGCGTATGATGGGCACGAAGAAGATTGCTGATGTGATAATGTGCCAGATCCCTGGGGGCATGGGAACATTCATGCGACTACTTGCCTAGGCTCTCAGCGCGACGTCGATGATCATTGCAGTGAAGAGTAGGAAGAGGTAGGGGCTGGAGATCTTGAACATCTTCCAAGCATTGGTCTCCGTAGGTTTGTAGAGCACCCAGACGCTCCCGATCAAGTTAGCTATCCCACCGAAAACCGCGACCAGACCGTAAACTAGGCCGAAGTGGCCGAGTAGGTAGACGCCGATGGAAAAAGGGAAGAGGATCATCGTGAAAATCACAATCAGGCGGATCGCTGGCACAGGTCCTATCACCACCGGGAGCATTGGTACTCCAACTTTCGCGTAGTCTGCTCGGTAGGTAACTGCGAGGAACCAGATGTGGATTGGAATCCAGAGAAATACCAATCCGGCCATGAGTATTGGAAGAAGGGAGATTGTTCCAATTGGGCCTGGCGTGGCTGCTGACCATCCGAATAGGACTGGCAGCCCGCCGCTGAATCCTCCTAAGAGGATATTCAGAGCACTACGTCGCTTCAACAGTAAACTGTAGACTCCGACGTTGTCGAGAACTCCGAGAGCCATCCAGAGAACCGAGAGCAGGTTCAACGTGAATGAGAGCAAGATAGAGATCGCTACGAGAGAGAGGCCAAATCGGAGCCCAGACGAGGGGGTAATTCTTCCGCTGGGAAGCGGCCGGTGTCGCGTTCGGGTCATGATCGCATCTATGTCTCTGTCGACATAGTTTGTCAGCGCGTTACAACCTGCGCAGCCTGATGTGATCGCGACAGCTGCGGTAATCCATTTGACTATGGAGAGGTTGGTCGATAGTAGGCTGTTCGCGACAAAGGTTGCTGTGAGAGAGGTGAAGACGAGAAGGTACCAGATTTTGGGCTTTGAGTACTCGTAGTAGGTTAAGAGTCGATCCTTTGCGGAAGATTGAATCTCACGTTGAGCGAGCAGTTCAGCCGCCTTATGTCACGATGATGTTCCCGTACATCTGAGTATGACCGTTGCTGCAGAAGACGGTACACCTGTATTCATACAGCCCAGCAGCGTTTACAGTGAATGTTACGGTGTACCACGAGTTGAAGAAAATGTTGCCGCCTAGTTGGCCATCCGTAACTGTTACGGGCTGGGGCATTATATCGATCGTGAATCCATGATGATTAGAAAAGAGCGGCGCGGTATGAGTAGCGTTCACGCCCTTAATATAGAACGTGATTGAATCCCCCACGTTTGCATCGATTGTCCGATTGTCGGTTGAGCTCGGTTTGTAATTCTGGTATTTCAATCCGGCAAAGCTGGGTCCGGCAGTTGCGTTGAACGCCGGTAGAGAGGTCTGGTTAAGATATGCTGTGTCATAGAACTTGAAGCCGCCCTCTTCTTCTACAATTGCTGTCATGAAGATGAGCCTGTGAGATGGAGGTCCGTGCGTAGACTGGTGCGGGGTCAGGAACTGATAGTAGTAAACTGTCCCCCCAGCAGCGGCGATCACTATCAAGCCTAAGAGACCAACGACGGGGAGATGTCTCTTGGGGACCTGCATTCATCAATCACTTCGCTTGACTGGATATCCTGTATATATGAACCGCAGCAGCGAAGGCGACCAAGACCATCCCGATTTCGAGGAGGACAAAATTATTGAGATTCTCTACGAGCGCTCGAAATATCGAAACATCTAGGAAAGCCTGCAAAAGCAGCAGGCCGCCTAGTAACGAATAGACTTCGCTCTTGGAGAACATGTAGGGCTGTAGCCTTCGAAATGGTATTGGTTTTCTAGCTGCGCGAAGTGCATCTATCTTGCCGCGTCTCCATCTAACATATGCGTAGACAAAGCCGTAGCCCAACGCGATAGCCAGTAACAGTGATCCGAAGAAGAGGGTTGGGTCAATCACTAATTGTCCAGGGCCCGTAAGTGCGACGAGCGGGTCTGCGGCTCGGAATCCCCAAACAGTCACTATCGCGATTTGTCCTAGAGAGGCCACGCCGAGCGCAACCCAGAAAGGACGGTCAATCATTGCGATTTTCCTTCCACGGTCAAAGAACGGGGCCACTGTGAAGATTAGTATGAATATTGTTGGGATTATAGCTCCCGCTATGAGGGGAGCGAGTCCCCTAACCCTGATGAAAGCGTAAAGACTTGTGAAGTACCATTCCGGGAATGTGATTTGGGTCTCCACGTTGGGATCGTATTTCACCCCCACATCCACGGGGAAGAGTCCGCCCATGATCAGAATGATCCCTGTTATGGCCGAGGCGACCGGTATGTCTAGAACAAGGTTCCTTGGAAGGTGGACTGCCATTATTGCCAGCATTATTATTGGTATGATGAAGACGTGGAAGGCATAGAATCTGATGGCGAGATCGTTGAAGCTGAACCCGAATATTATCCGTGCAAGGTCAGCACCAATCACTGGACTGTAAAATGTGAGGGTCTGTCCAATATTGATGGCTAATTGTCCTCGAATGTTGAAGATTAGGTCGTAACCGGTGTATGCTTCGATCACGGTGACAACGCCGAGGATAATTCCTGTGACCCAGAGGATCTCGTATCGGAGCTTGTATCGTCCGCCAAAATACTGGTAGAACATGTGCATTACCGCTAGGAGTACCATTGCGTTGGAGGCGTGGTAGTGGATGTTTCGGATGATCGATCCCCAGGCCACATTGTTGTTTATGGATTGTACGCTGTTGTAAGCTTGATTGCATGTAGCTGTGGGGATATAGGTCACGTTTGCAGGCGCTGGCGGACAACTACCAAAGAAGGGAGTAAAGTGAAACAGAAGTAGTGCCCCTGTGACGCCTAGGATGATGAAGACTATGAGCGTCAGCATTCCTAGAAAGCCCATCGGGCTGATGAATCGCGAGGGAAAGACTATCTTTAGTCCGAGGAGGAGAGTACGTTCCAGTCTCTCCCAAGTCCACTTGAGGAGAGCGATGATGGGGTCGAGGACCCCTTTCTTCTTACTACTGGGTGCGGCCAACGCCGGGCTCTCCGTTTATTGCAATTGCAACTAGCTGTTTCCCTGTCGAATCTACTCCTAGTGTTATCTGCGGTAGTGGAAGAAGTCCTAAGTCGAACGCTGGCCCCGCGACAGGTACTCCATCGCTGATCCTGTACTGGCTTCCATGACAGGGACATTGTAGCCTGAATTCGCCGGCTTCGGCGGGACCTGCGTATCCAGGGTTGACTAGACATCTGAGGTGTACGCACGTGACGTTGTAGGCCACGAACTTGGTCCCATCTGGCGCAGTAAAGGCGTTCGACATTGACGTGAGTTGAACGGGGTCGGGAAGTCGACATACGACGTTCTTGTAATACGGGCTCACGGTAGAGTCGAAAGGCCAATAGAAGAAGTGCGTCCATGAAGGCACCTTCCCGCTGAGTAGGTCAGTGTAAAGGGTCCCTGCAGCAACGGCACCGTCGTATCCAGATTCCAGCGTTGTCGTATCAGTACCGATCAGGGTCTGCGAGGGTAGACGCGGCGGAATAAGAGGGCCTAGAATTTGGCCTGATGCACCGACGGAGGCAGCAGCCAAAACCGCGGATGCGGCTAGGGCTCCTTGGAGAAATCTTCGTCGCGATATGAGAGGGCTCTTTGCGAGCGGGGCGGGATTGGGTGGCTGGGAAGCGGCTGGTTGTGTCGACGGAGGAGGGGAGTTCGTGGACGTACTAGGCTTCTTATCGTCCATGGACAATTCCTCCAGTACTCAAGAATAATTTTCGCTCGGTCCGTTTCCACGCTATTAAAGACTTGTCTATATCATACGCAGGAACGGGAATGGCCATGGTCTTCGGAAACAATATAACTACGCAAACTCCGGGGATGCTAAACTGTTTCGCCGAACTAATGGTAATCCAATATGAATCGAGTCATCGCAACACTCACATTATTCGTAGGGTTGGCGGCCATGATGCTTGGCGTCTACTCGGAGCAATGGAGCATCATCCAGGAGTTGGTACGTCAATTCCTTCCGTTCTTCGGTTAGGCTAGAGCCCCAATGGAACCTGTTGTGACAAGCGAACCGAAAGTCGGCATTGCCAAACGAGCATGGCAAGGCTTGCGACAGGGGAGAATTTACTATTGGCCGATTAGGACCCTCGTGCAGCTCGGATTCTTTCTCCTGTTCGCAGGTATCGCACTCGCTCGCCTAATTCCGGCGTTCAACCTCGCAAGATCCTGGGTCGTACTTCCAGTAGTTGTCAGTGTTAAGGCACAAGGTGCGATAGGTTCAACCTTAGACGCTTCTACACTTCTTATGTCCGAGGCAATCTTTCCATGGCTGCCCATTGGGATTATGTTCGTAGTTGGCGCCCTCCTAGGGAGATTCATGTGCGGCTGGATTTGCCCAGTCGGTTTTCTTCAAGACGTTATTACGAGTATCAAAGGGAGAGTCGACTTCGTCCAGACTCGCCGCCACGAGTACTGGATCCGGTTGAAGTATGTTCTCGTAGGAATCGTCTTCTTGATGAGCGGGACTCTAGCGCTCGCACTGTACTACGGGGTCGGAGCCGACTACAAACAGAGTCTTGGAGACTTTGCTCCAGGGGTCTTCATCGCAATAACCCCCGACGGCACCCTTTTCGGAACTCTACCTCTATTACTGGCACACTCGTGGAGGTTCTTGGCAACCGCTCAAGCCTCCGATCTGTCCGCAGCCAACATTGGCTCCTGGCTTGGAGGTGTCTCAGCGCTTACGTGGATCAATATTCTGATCCTCATAGGATTCATCTACGCAGCGTGGCGAATCCCACGATTCTGGTGCCGCTACATCTGCCCGGTCGGAGGCATAATGGCAGTCTTCCAGAAAAACAGCTTGCTAGGAATGCACCGTGACCCTATCAAGTGTTCAAGCTGCAAAGAATGCGAAACCGCATGTCCAATGCAGATTCCGATCCTGGACTTGGACTGGAAAAAGTTCAACGACTCGGAATGCATCCTTTGCATGGCATGCATTGACGCATGCCCAGCCGGAGCACTCTCCCCGAAGTTCCCCTAGAAGCATATCGTCCCTTCACTAACTTTGTCATGGAGCTGGGGGGTAATCCAAAAGAAGCCTGATGTGCCAGGTCTTCCTGGCTCATGTTCTTTCTACCCTACTATACGTGATTTAAAGAGATAAGCGTTCTTGGATAGACAGATTTGTCCAACTAAGTTCCCGACTTCCACGGTCAGCCTTGCTAAAGGCTAGCATAAAACATAGGAAATTCCTCCTACGTAGGAAGAAAATCCTAATCATCAGAACTTGGGTTGAACCGCTTTCGTATCCAATCTGAGAATGCGGGTTTTGACAGTTCAACCAATCAGACCTCAGAAATGACCTAGGCACCGAACAGGGAATAAAGGTGGCCGACCCAAACCGAAAGACTCGGGTTACGAGGACTAAGAACCCCTGTTCACCTCGTACGGTATGCCTCACTGGATTGAGGACTACGCCGGCAAGTGCCTTCTGGGAAAGGGAACTTTTGTCCTGAGGGCTGGAGCAAAGCATTGCACCCGTAGCTCGTGCCTCTCTCGGCGCGCCACTAGCCAGACCTTCGATAAGTCAGTGGAACCAGGATCTTTCGTTGTAGCATCCGCAGTCAACTCTGCTAGTCTTATTACCGCGAGCATGGCCACGATCAAGAACATCAGCGGCCCGCTAAGGCGGCACCGGGCCAAGTCCTGAAGAGACAATCGCGAGCATGGGGAATCTTGTGATGCGAGATAGACCACTTACAGGTGACCTTGCGAGAGAAATATACCGAGCTAGGACTAGATGATGTGAAAGGTTCATGCAAGTGCAAGACCAGCACGGGCAGAGAATTCGCTTCTGCAAGGCTCAAGACGGCACTCGAATAGCTTTCGCCACGACTGGAGTGGGTCCGCCTGTCGTGAGGGCTGCCCATTATCTGAGTCATTTACAGTTTGACGTCGAGAGTCCGGTATGGTACCATTGGATTAGAGAACTCTCGAGATACAATCACTACATTCGGTATGACGAGCGCGGCTGTGGACTCTCAGACTGGAATGTGTCTGATTTCACGTTCGAGGCTTGGGTTAGCGACCTAGAAACGGTTGTGGATTCACTTAACCTTAACAAGTTCACGTTACTGGGCGTGTCACAGGGTGGCCCAGTAAGCATTGCATATGCAGCGCGCCATCCTGGTCGAGTGGACAAACTAGTACTCTACGGCACTTACGCGCTAGGTTATGCAAAGCGTGAGCGGACTCAGGAAGACAAAGAACTAGGTGAGAAACGGAGACTAATGCACAAACTAATGGAGCTCGGCTGGGGCCAGGACAATCCTGCTTTCAGACAACTGTTCACTTCGCTGTTCATACCAGACGCCGGACCCGAGCAGATGAGATGGTTCAACGAACTTCAACGCGTATCTTGTCCACCTCAGAATGCACTGAAATTTGACGATGTGAATAGCAACATCGACGTAACCGACTTACTCGAAGAGATTGACGTGCCCACACTGATCCTTCACGCTCGCGAGGATGCGATTGTTCCCTTCGATCAGGGAAGATTGTTGGCCACGCAAATCCGAGGAGCCAGGTTTGTACCCTTTGAAGGAAGGAACCACATCCTTCTCGAAAACGAGCCAGCCTGGCCAATTTTCCTGCGTGAAATCAGACAGTTCCAAGGCGTCTCACCACAAGATCAAGTATTCACGAAGCAAGTCATTACCGATCGCCTCCCTGAACACGAGCTGTCCGAGACGAAAAAACTGATTGTTCAGACGGACGAGATTGCTCTTGCGAGATTCAGTGTCGTCGGCAACTATCTGCGATACCAGGCGGAGGTCCGAAATTCTCTGAAAGACTGGAAACAGAAAATAATCATGGGCCTAAAATCTCCATCGAATGGAGAGAATTATCTGGTATGGGCTCCGCCTGGAAGCGGAAAGACCTACTTTGTACAGGAGCTTGCCAACTCGTTGAAGGATACTGTTTCTTACGAAGAATTGAACCTTGCACAATTGAGCGAGAACGAGTTCAGGTCCAAACTTGACCAACTTAGTTCGATTAGGCAATCTTCGTTATGCCTGGTTGACGAGGTCGACGCCAAACCGGGACAGTCATGGCCCTACGAGGCCCTTCTTCCCGGTCTCGAACGTGGTGGAGGTGGCAGAGTCTCTTTTGTCCTAGCTGGAAGTTCCACCTCTGAAATGCAGGAGATGAAGCAGCGTATCATGACGCGCCCGAAAGGGCCTGATCTTCTCAGCCGTATCCCTTCGGGGAACGAGTTTGTGATCCCTACCCTCAGCCAAGGCGACAAGTTCGTCCTAGGACTCGGCCAATTCAGACAGGCCGGGAAAAAACGGGCCCATCCGGTCAACGAAGTGGAAAAACTCGCGGTTTACTATGTTTGTATAACTCCTCGCCTCTCAAACCCGCGTCAATTCAGGGAATTTACAAACCAGGCCGTCCAACGGCTACCCCAAGGAGAGGATAGGGTGAAGTATGATCACTTGTTCAACGCTGGAGACCCTGAGAACAAGGAGTTCTGGGAAAGGACTAAGACAGTGAGAGAAGAGCTTGTAGGACAGTTCGTTTCAGTGAGAGACTGAAGACAAATCCTACCCTTTCCCTCATTCCTACCGATAATAGAAAACCGTCCTTGATTATTCGCGAAGTTCGCGGTATGATTCAACAGCCTCTTTCGCTAGATGGCTCCGTTGTGGCACATCGAACATACCGAATGGTCTGTATAGACTCTACGCGCCCACGAATCAACACCTTGGTTCGCGCCCATGCACTGAGGGAGCTTGTAAATACGGGTGCGGGGTGGATTCAGCAAACGAACTTGCAAGGACGCGGTCATCCTCTCGGAATTGTTTACGAATCGACTCCCCCCGGGCAACACTCTATCGCCAGACGGACATTGCTCAACGTTAAATCCTAAAATCGACGATTTCTTCGTCGTTGGATTGAGGCGATTCCTATCACGACCAAAGTCGGATCAAGCGTATTCATTGATGCCCCTGTGGAAAAGGTGTTTAGCCGTATTACTCAACATGACATTTGCAATGATTGGCTCGACTTCGTTTCTAGCGCTAGATACACTTCAAAGGAGAAGACTGGAGTGGGCGCTTCCGCACACCACTCGGGTCAAGTTATGGGCAGAAAAATGGAATGGGATGGAAGAGTCATAGAATGGGCGGAAAACGACTCTGTCGTTTGGCAAGCGATTTCCGGCACACCTGAAGCAATGAGAATGAAAGCTGCGAATCGTGTCAAGAAGGAGGGGGATGGCACGCGCTACTCTTTGGAAGTGGAGTATAGGCCGCCTTACTCAATCCTTGGTAGGATCATGGATCTAATCACGATCAAGAGGAACATACGGAAAACGGCTCAACATTCAACCCAGAACCTGAAGCGAATACTCGAGCAATTCTAGGAATTTACTATACGCGATTTGGAGAGATAAGCGTTCTTGTCACGCGAAACCCCATTGATTAGGTGGTGCTTTCCAACCGTCTTCTCTCTGGATCCGACCCCAGAACTCCTCTAGAAACACATTAACGCCATCGTTGTAACCTTTGAGGTCAATCACTAAAGGCTCCCCGACACACTTCATCTACCGCGTTTCCCTGTCATCATCAAGATTCTGTTTAGTCGCTGGATATCAGGGCTGCAACAAGCGACACGATCATACCAATAGCTGCAATCAAGGCGCCGAACACAGGGTGGAGCATAGGTACGATGCGGGATGGTGTTTCGGAAGACTTAAGTTCGACTGGTATATAGTATGACTCGGATTGAGTTGTCCAACGTCAAGGTAAAACGCAAAGGTCAGGTAACCATACCCGTCGAATTGAGGCAGCGTCTGAAAATAGAGGAAGGCTCTCTACTCGAAGTTCACGAGCATGAGCAGGGCATCTTGCTCAAACCAGCCGGACCGCTTGAGGGGGGAAAAGTAGTGGGGACTGAATCCTACAAGAAGATTCTCCAGGAACTAGACAGCATGAGAAAGAAGTGGCGTTGACCGCCATAGCTGACACACGGCTCCTGCTCACACTCGAATTTCCCCCAGACAAGGACACCAAGAGAGAGGTCGAAGCCGCTATGGCGCATGAGCTGACACATAGGCTTCTAGCTCCAACAATCGTCCTAACGGAATTCCTGAAGATCGCCGGGGTAAGAATCGGCGAAGCGACCGCTCGTCTAAGGCTGAGACTCCTCAAAGAAAGAGGCCTACACATACTAACGCTCAGCGAGGAAATGGCCTTGTCCGCGGGAAGCCTTCTACTCAGACATCAAGAGATTCCTATCGCTGACGCGCTAATTGCCTCTCCGGTCAAGCTGGGCGAGGCCGACTACGTAGTCACGGACGATCCACACTACAAGACCCTTGGCATTAGAACCAAATGGTTCTGAACGGACCGTTTGATTACTCTAAACTGTCGACCAAGAGTAGACTCGCGAGAATATTCCGACTAACAAGATTACGGGCAAACCCGTTAGCCAAACGACAGGTTTGTACTATTACTTCCACAGATGGTACGACCCTTCAACTGGGCGATTCATATCGCCAGATCCCAAGCAGGGCGAGCTCAACAACCCGCAAATCCTCAATCTCTACATCTATGTCATCGACGACCCAACAACACTGAGAGATCTGTCCGGCTCAACTGGTGGAACCCACTCACATGGAGCCGGCAACAACAAGCACAAGCATTCACGATTGCAGTCATTGTAGTAGCGGTTGTTGCAGTCGTTGCTACTGGCGGCATCGCTTCGCCACTTGCAGCTGCGGCCGTCGGCGCGGCCTTGTCAACGACTTCCTATACCTTTGCCGCTGGAGACAAGGAAACTCTCAAAGGAGCGGTACTGACTGCTGCCTTGGGAGCGGTCGCAGGGGACGGGGGCCGCCGTAGCCCGGAGTTCGGTAGCAGGAAACATTCTGGCAAACGCTGCAATAGGTGGAACTATTAACACAGGGTCATACGCAGCGGCCTAGTACGTTTCGGTGCACACGATCACATCTTCTGGCCTGGGATCCGCTTTCATCACTGGAGCGTTAGCAGGAGCTCTTGGTGCGAAGACAGCCGGCATAATACCTCAGGGAGGCTTAACTGCTGAAAAATTGGCTTCCAACGTTGGCATTGGAGAGGCTACTTATGCTGTTGGGCAGGTCACTGATGAAGGGGAAGGATTTGTCTTAGTCGTCGGGAAGTCTAGCGATGAATACTGCCCCCGTGTCGATCAGTGTGACGAGCCCAGAGTTTGCGGCTGACTCTATTCGGTCGGCCGATGTCAGCCTATGCCCGTTTACCGTCTTGGCAAAGGGTACGAGTCCCTGACCCGGGAACGAGGTCATCGTAGGCACACAGGCACCGCTAGAGATTCACTATGCACTGCAATCGGGGCTGGTAGCCTGTCCCAACAGGGTCCCAGGT
>VBBQ01000003.1:0-4868 GCA_005888755.1 Candidatus Bathyarchaeota archaeon | reverse complement strand
CCATTCCTGCCAGGATACGCGAGAGGTACGGTATACGAGAGGGCTCTAAGCTAGAATTCATCGAATCAGACGAAGGCGTCCTCCTCATCCCAGTGAGGTCTCTAGGCGAGCTGAGAGGCGCGTTCAAGGCCCACGAGAAGCTCGTCAGGGAAGGCATACGTGAGCTGGAACGTGAGCACAGGAAGGAAGCCCGAAGCTGAAAGAAAACCTCGTATTTGATGCCGGACTCCTCTCCCTACATTTCGTATCAGACCCGAGAGTGAAGAGATACTTTGATGAAATCGAAAATAATGTCAAGCAAGGGTCGATCGCGGCCATCAATCTTTCAGAGTTCTACTACAAGACATGCCAGAAACTGGGCAAATCGACTGCGGACATTCGATATTATCAGGTCCGCAACACGAAACTAACTGTTGTGGAGACAGACGCGGAACTCGCCCGGAACGCGGGACTGGAAAAATGCAGACAGCAAGCCGACCTCTCCTTGGCCGACTGTTACGCCTTGGCCGCCGCCAAGCGACTCAAAGCCACCCTCTTGACGACCGACAGTGAGCTTTCCAAGGTCAAAGACGTTAGAACAATGCTCTTTTCGCCTTAGGCGTCCCCGCGTCTTGCCGTTTGTTGGCGTAGACACCCTAACTCTGCAAAGGACATATGCATAGGATTAGTTCTGTAATTCGTTGCGTATCGGGGGCTAGCTGGCCCTTCGCTACCCACTAGGCTCGGGGCGCGTGGGTGATTCGAGTGGTTACAGCCGGGAACGTAATTGTGTGAATGAAAAATAGGGTTTGCTCCCAGTTCTATGGGAGCAGAGGGATGTTCTCAGTAGTTGGAGCTGTTGGTAGTGCTCCTTGTATTGCAGCTAGCTCGGTGTTCAACGCCGTTATCTGGGTGGGGTCTGTTGTGGTCAATAGCAGTTGTTGTATCTGCGCTGCTCGCGCGTTGAGGTCTGCTTGTGTTGTGACCCATGCGCCGCGTACTTCGATGATGTTGCCGTTGCTGTCTACGACGACGATTTGGATGACTGGGATTACTGTGTTGGTAGCTTGGTTGACGTCGGCGGTGACGCTGGTCGATCCTGGGCTGGAGAGGCTTGTCGTTGCGAGTACTATTGCAGTTGTGGTTTGGGTGACGGCCGTTTCTCCTGTCAAGCCTCCTGTCTGAGAGTCGCTGACGTGTATGGAGTGGGCATTGTTCATGGACGTGTGGGCTTTGGCCGCGTAGAACACGTTGGCGGTTAGGGTTGCTGGGCTTCCTTCGTTGAAGTCGAAGACTCTGACGGTCCAGGTGCCGGCTGTGAAGCCTGGGTTGTTGAGGCTGGCGATGAGACTGGCGTTGTTGATGGTGTAGCTTACGCTGGTGTCGCCGATGAATGGACCGATGCAGTCCGAGTCTGAACGTGTTCTGCCGCAGTCGGCTACAGCGTAATCGTTAGGCGCGTAGACGTCCACCTCCCACTCGTAGGTTGCCGGCAGGGGCCAGCTGGCGGTGAGCGTTATCTGCTGGGCTCCTTGAAACACGGGAACGCTGGCTGATATCCAGGTTCCGGTTGTGGCAACAAGGCCGCCGAGATACTGGGTGTAGGTGAATCGTTGGTCTCCAAAGTCTTGTGCCTTGAGCTTGGTGGTCTGGAAGTGTTGGCCTAGAGCGGAGTTTAGTGCATGGGTGGCGTCTGTGTAGCCTGCTCCGACTTGGAATGGCAGGTATCCAAGCATGGGGTCTGCTCCTTTCGCTATTGCCCCTTTCACTTGGTCGGGTGTGAGGTTGACTGCTGATAGGATTAGAGCGGCCACTCCTGCGGCCTGGGGTGTCGCGGCACTGGTCCCGTCGAACGTTGTATAGTATGCCTGGTATGGGGTGACGATGTTTCCCTGGTCGGCAGTGGTCAGTATCGCGCCGTCCACCGCGCCGGTCTTGGCCTTAGTGGTTATGACGTTGAGGCCGGGAGCAACAACGTCTGGCTGTTTGGCGGGATCGTTGACGGCTCCTCTGGAGGAGAATTCTGTCAGTCCCTTGGACTCTGTTCCGGCGCCTACGCTGATAACCCAGTCGGGTTCGGAGTAGGGGTTGATGGTTGGGTTGGTGGGTCCTGAATTACCTGCTGCGAAGAGGACTGTTATTCCCGCGTCGTGGGCCGCTTTTGTTGCGAGCTGGATGGGGGTTCCAGGGTCACAGGCGTTGGTTGGGTTTCCGAGGTTGTCAGAACAGTTGTAGTCTGTTCCCCAGCTGTTGCTGACGACCTTGATGTTGTACTGTTGTTGGTGGGCGAGTATGTAGTTGTAGCTAGCTACGACGTAGAAGACGAAGTCTACGTCTCCAGTTCCGAGACCAACTACGTTGGCTTTTGGTGCGACTCCCTTGTAGAGGCCGCCTGATCCGTCTCCGGTGCCGGCGACGAGTCCAGCCGTGCTGGTTCCGTGGCCGCTGGTAGTGTCAGTGTTGATCTGGTTCTCAAGATAGACCTGGTCGGGGCCTAGTGGGGCACTGGAGACCAGCTCGCCGATGTCTGCGACCTTCACGTTCTGTATTACCCTATAGGGCGACTGTGCCAAGCCGTTGGGGAAGCTGTAGCCGAGGGATGGGTTGCTCGCGTCTATTCCAGTGTCGACCAGAGCGACCGTAACTCCCTGGCCTTGGTAGCCTAGGTTCCAGACGCTTGGGACGCTCATGATGTCGTTCCACCAGGAGTGCTGGACTGGTATCTCTCCGTAGCTGTGGTTGACAGTGTTGACGTTGCCGTAGTAGGTGAGCTGGCTGTTGGCCCAGACGGAGACGACGCTTTTGAGTGCTAGAATCTTGTTTAGGTTACCGTAGGTCGTGACTGAGAGGATGATCGGCAGTTTTGTCATTGGTGCTGAGACTGCGGAGAGGCTCTGTACGGACTGGGCGTCATTGCTGGTGGGGATGTGGCTTAGAGCTATTACAACTTCCACGGTCTGCGTAGCCGAATAGGTTGAGAGGCCGCGCGCGAGGGTAGGATCTAGGTACGGTGATGCTCTTGCAAGGTGCATGTTGTAGGGTGATAATGTCATGGCTAGCGATAGAAGTAGTAGGGCGGTTGCGATTGTGATAGTTCGTTTCATCATGAGCCGAAGGCTTGGCCTGCGATCTTTTAAGCGATGTTTCGCAACGGAATATTTTCGAAACTCGAAAATATCGGATTCTGATATATCGCCGTCCCACACTGTGGAAGTGCCTGTACACTTAAGGGCTGCACCGAGAGAGCTAAGAAATGCAGGTGCAGGTGTGGTAATCCAAAAGAGGCCTGATGTGCCAGGTTTTCCTGGCTCATTTTCCTTCTACCCTACCATACGTGATTTAGAAAGATAAGCATTCCTAGATAGGCAGATTTGTTCAACTAAGTTCCCGACTTGTCCCGATGAAACAGCGGGGACTTGTGTCAACGCCTCTTCCAATCGGTTGATTGCAGAAGGCAATGATGTGTGACGGCGCAACCGGGTCTATCTGGTCCCAGTCAATGAAACACGTGTCCCCGACGATGGATAGGATCTGTTCCGCTGTCGCTTTCGCCGGGCAGCTTGACGGCGAGATGTTGTTTTGTAAGATAGAAGGCGCTTCGGCTTCCGGAGAAGTCGAAATCGTTTGTGTTGCTAGCTTTGACGAACCTTTCGGGTCACTTGCTGGTCAGGGCGATCATGTCTTTGACCAGCTCTTCCGGCTTCGTCACCATCGGATAGTGTCCTGACTCTATGACTTTGTAGGGACCATCAAGCTTGCCCCACTTCCCGGAGATGATCTCATCGACCGGATCTCCACTGTCAGTGCAGAGTATGTAGGCGCTCTTCAAAGCGTCAAAGTTCTTGGAGAGAGTAATTGGGTCTGACGCGAGCTTCTTCGGCCACGGCGTCCCCTTTGCAAGCATCCACTCTCGATCCGGACCTTTGACATCTTTCCCGATCATGTCGAGAACTCCCCCGGTGAAGGGTATCGCCCAGCTGTCGGGGGGCGAGGGAAACTCGTTCGGTGCGAAAGCGCCCTGCGGGGTCCTCACTTTGTCGGGCCGAAAAGCATCAAGATAGAGAACACTCTTCACGCTCCTATGTTCACGATCCGCCACAGCGGCTGCGACTTTTCCAGCGAAGCTATGTCCGACCAGCACGAAATCATGTAGATCATTATAGTTGATTATGTTCACAACATCCTGAATCGCGGTCTCCATTCCAACATCCTTTGACGCCAAGTGGACCCTCTCTCCCATGCCTGTCAAAGTGACAGGATAGACCTTGTGGCCGCTATTCTCGAGCAGTGGAGTGATTTTCTTCCAGGCCCATCCACCCAGCCAGGCACCGGGAACAAGAACAAAAGTTGCCAAACCCGATCTCTTGAAGAGAGTTTGACCCTGTATTTTAACGGATACTACTTGCCGAAAGTAGTCTTCACGTTAGGGCATCCGAGGAATCGTCCAAGCTCCGCTGCCTCCTCAATCCGCGAAGGAACATCACTTTCGAGTCTTGAGAAAGGCGAAAAGTGAATCTCAAGATTATCCTTCTTTTGGTTATGGGACCAAATGCCGACTGCGTGGCCGTCAACAAGAATTGTAGGAGACCCATCCTTGGTTTCGATAGACTTTCTTCTGATTCTTCTGGTCGACAATATTCCTGTGAGACCTGTGTCCTAAGAGAAACGAGAGTCGAAATAGGGCAATTGCCGAACAATCGGCTCGTCAACATCCGCCTTCTCCAATTCCCAGAGATCTGATCTTAGAATGCAACTCCTCTTTTTCGAAGCTCTGTGCACGAGGCTAGCCTGCGGCACCTGATTACTCGGGAGCCTAGCCAGCGCAAACTGTCGAGAAAATCTACGTTATCCCAAATAGCTGCAATTATCGCGATGAAGCCAGTTGCGAG
>VBBQ01000032.1 GCA_005888755.1 Candidatus Bathyarchaeota archaeon | reverse complement strand
CCCTGCGCAAGTTGGACATGAGGTAAAAAGGCCGATGAAGGCTCCTATCCCTCCGAACCAGCCCATACTAGCGTTCTTCGTTCGAAACGATAGGACATAACCTGCAAAGCCCGCGTTTACACCTACGAGCCATGAAATCAAGAAGAGGAGAAGCAGGTTGACCGGAACGAGAAGGAGTCCTATGTGTTGAGTGATGTACGCAACGACTTGTGGGGTTTCTCCGATTGGCCCGCAACAAGTTGCGATAGCCAGCGATGGTATCCCAACGTGATATACATCTGAGAACCTGAGAGCAGGTTGAAAAACGATTAACCCGGAAGCGAACGCATAGAATATGCCATATGCGAAAGAAGACGCGATGAGCAGCCGGGAATATCGACTTTTGGCAAAGGCCGCGGCGACTACTCCAACAATAGAGGGCGAGGGCCCCGGGGCTTCGCCTGTTGACCAGCTAGTCAAAAAGTTGGTCGCGCCATAGAATAGTATGCATAGTCCGAGTGTGTCAACGCCCAAGGCGAAATACGCGAAATCTATCACAAAGTCTTCGCTACGAGATACCTCCGTGGGAATTAAGGCGGTTACGACGGGATACGCGGTGAATCCAAAGATCACTAGGAGTGTGCCGAGGAGAACGATTGCCAATGAGGGAACCCGGCCAGAAAGTCGTTGGCTAATCATGGAGTGAATTCGCCAGCTAAGTGCGGTACCTGTGCATATTCATGGTATAGACCGACTCCTTACCTTTCTTTCGGAACGACAAGGTCGCGATCCTCTCATCGGCAATGACTCTCAGTGAACATGCAGCTGGATGAAGACTAAGGACATCAATAAGGAGGCGATGACGAGTCCAATTAGGACCCACGACGAAAGAGATCTCGGCTCGTATTTGAGGTGCTGGTAGAACAATGCGATGAGCAGTGCTTTCATCCCGGCCAATCCCAAGAGAATGCTCACGATTACGCCATAAGAAAGCGCGATTGTTCCGAAAAGCATCGCCACACCGGTTGACGCTGAGGGATACAGTGCAACGATGTTGACTTCTATGTCGGTACTTCCCACGAGAATCGCGAAGACGAGAAGGTACAGGTATGTAGTGTTCATTGAATCACCTAGATGAGATAGAACAATGGGAAGAGAAACACCCAGACAATGTCGACGAAGTGCCAGTAGAGACCGAAGTGCTCAATTGCTTGATGATCGCCCTTGAGATAGCGTCCTTTTAGACTGTTGACTAGCAGATACAGTGTCATGAGCATGCCCGCGAAAACGTGAACCCCGTGGGTTCCCGTGGTGATGAAATAGCTTGTCGCGGGGAGGCCGCTTGCAACGGAGAACACCCCGTGCGTTCCGAGATAGACCCACTCGGTTGACTTTATGTAAAGAAACGCAACCCCAAGTCCAAAGGTTGCCAACAAACTTGAGATCAACCCGTTGCGTGATCCTATTTTTGCCGAGACGAGAGCCATTATCGCGGTGAGACTACTCGTCAACAGAACTAGCGTCATTGCAAACCCGTTCCGGATATCGAATAGTGACCCGATTTCAGGCCATGTAGGGGAGTTGGTTCGAACGAAAAAGTATGCGCCGATGAGTACCCCGAAAAAGATCACTTCGGCACCCAAGAACGTCCAGATTCCAAGTTTGACGTTTGGAACCTCCCGGAACGGCCAGCTCTCTGTGCGAGTCTCTTCATGCACCGAGAACCTTTCTCTGCTGTAACCATAAAGCGCGATGACGCCAAGGATAGCGCCATCCGCTATCAACGGCCAGAAGGGCTGAAAGGTAACTGGAGTCGTCGGGTTGTTAGGTTGTCCTATCGTTAACCCGAGGAAGAAGATGAACGCAGCGAAAGCCACGACAATCGGCCAAGCGCTTAAACCTTCAAGGTGAGAGTGTGAATAACCGTTTCCTATCTTGGAGCCGTTCGGATACCCAGCCCCATTTGGCAGTCCGGGGCTGTCCCCGAAATGGTAAGTGCCGTCTTCAGCAATAGTCGGTATAGTATCAAAGTCATGGGCCGGAGGCGGGGAAGGAAGGGACCACTCCAGCGTCCAGCCATCCCAGGGATTCGGCCCAGAGGGCAATCCCTTCCGCTGGCTCAGGAAGAGGTTTAGGAAGAGCAGTACCTGCGCCCCACCGAAGATGAAGCCCCCGAGGGTTGCAAGCGAGTTCAGGGATCCCCATCCCGTGTCCGGGGCGTATGTCTGTATTCTCCGTGGCATATCCAACAAGAGAAACATCGGAAAATAGAGAATGTTGAACCCAATGAAGGAAACTACAAAATGGATCTTGGCGACTGTTTCATTGTACATTCTTCCAGTGAATTTTGGAAACCAGTAGTACAATCCGGCGATCAGTCCCATGATACTTCCACCGACCATGATGTAATGGAAGTGAGCAACGACGAAATACGTACCTCTTAATGCGTGATCAAGAGCCACAGACGCGAGATACACGCCGGTGATCCCGCCAATCACGAAGAGGGCGATAGCTCCTAGCGCAAAAAGTGCGGCTGCCTTGAGCTTGATCCGCGCTTTGATCAGAGTCTCGATCATTGCGATTACCATCACATCAAAGGGCAGGGAAACCGCGATTGTTGTGACAGTGTACAACTTGGTTGAGGTCAATCCGATTCCTGTCACGAACATGTGATGACCCCAAACGATGAAGCTGATGATCGCAGCAGCTATCATAGAACCAATGACATACTTGGCGCCATAGAGGGGTCGGCGAGTGAATGTCGGAATGACATCGGCGATAAGGCCTATTGCAGGAAACAGGACGATGTAGACTTCAGGATGCCCGAAGAACCAGAAGACATTGTCCCAGAGCAGTGCTCCACCTTGAATTGAAGAGAAATAGAAAGTTCCGAATGCCCGGTCAACATACAGCAAGAGAACGGCGGCTAGAAAAGATGGAAACGCGTAGAGCATCATGAAGATAGTGACCAGAATCGCCCATGGAAAGACCGGCATATGCCTCAGCTTCATACCCGGGGCTCGCATCTTGAACATGGTCACAAGAAAGTTCACTGAGCTCATTGTTATTGAGACGGTAATCAGGATGAGAGCGGCAGCTCCTACGTTGAGTCCGATGGACGGGGAGAATTGGATTGCGGTCTGAGGAGAATAGAGCGTCCAGCCGAGGTCCGGGGCCCCGAAGATAAAACTCATGATGATGGCCACGCCGCTGAACAGGTAGAACCAGTAACTCATCGCGTTGAGCCTCGGGAATGCAAGGTCCCGAGCTCCAATTTGTAGTGGAATGATGTAGTTCGCGAAGCCAAAGGCGAATGGGGACAGAACCCAAAATATCATCAGGAGGCCGTGCACTGTTACGAATTGATTGTACAGGGTCTCGGTCAGCACATGATTGTCCGGAACGGACAGCTGTGTCCTCATGGTGAGAGCCAATAATCCAGCTGCGACGAAGAAGAAGAGGGCCGTAACGAGGTAGAGGATTCCAACTTCCTTATGGTTGGTTGTGAACAGCCACCTCCTGATTCTAGGTGGGAGGATATCCTGGCTCATATGGTCACTTTGCACTGCCGTACCAGCTCTGGAAAGCTGTGACGTTCATAACGGCCAGAGTTGCGATCATTCCGACGTGTCCAGTCCCGCACAACTCAAAACACTGGATTGTGTAAGTCCCGGTCTGGTAGGGGATGAACCAGATGGTGTTGGTTCGTCCCTTAATCGCGTCTGTTTTGATCTTGAACTGTATAATCCCGAAATCGTGGAAAACATCCGCGCTGGTAACGTCAAGGACGACCGTCGTGTTAACAGGCACCCTGAAAAAATTGGTGTACGATCGAGCGCCCGGATATGTGAAAACCCAATAGAACTGGTGACCTGTGACGTCCAGGCGTGGGCAACTTTGTCCCGCGGTTTGGGTCTGATTGTAGGCGGCAATGCTGTAGCACCACGTGGCATTTGGGGGGTTATTGGGGAAAAGCGTATCCACAGCGGCAAACGACGTGATTATCAAGACGGCCAAAAGGAACGTCGAAAGCGTTACGGTGACTAACACGTTTCGACCATGACCGCGTGAGGTTGGAATGCGGCCGAGCCGGGGTGTATCTTCGGGATCGCTTGAAGATTTTTTCGCGCGGTACCTGATTATCAGGTATGCCATCAGCGCGAAAACGATTATTCCAACAAGGAAGGCGAGATAGGTGAAGATGCCGTAGAGATTGTCGAAAATTACTTGAGTGTTGGAGATCGCCATCTTCTATGTCTCTTGATTTTTCTTCGTCTCGGCCTCCTCGTTTTTAAAGCGTTATGCACTGACTATAACGAACGGGAATAGCCATTATCTAGAAAGCAAATGGGACGAAGATGTGATCCTTCTTACAGTAATCGCGTTTAGTATGACGGCGGAAAACAACGCGGAGGCCACAGCGAGGTGAGCCGTACTCACTAGGGGATCCAGGTCAGTTTTCACAGTTACCATCCCGAGCAAGATCTGGCCTAAGAGAGTAAGAAAACTGACAGTCGATAATTGAAGGACCCTCTTTTCCTCTCTGTATCGTGTCCAAGCGACTATCATTGTTCCAAGCACGAAGAGTCCAACGACCACTGTGAACAGCCTGTGGGTCCATTCTACGAGAACTGGTCCCGAGAGAGTGGGGATGACCTGTCCGTTGCACAGTGGCCAAGAATCTGGGCCAGAACTACCGCAGGCCAATCCAGAGCCGCTAAAGACAACGTAGCCTCCGATAACGATCAGCACATAGGTTGAGAGAGCAGACCCGTAAGCTAGGATTCGAAGGGCTGCGGTTCCCTTGAATGATGCCATAGATTCACGACCGACCTTGAACGTTTTCGCTGCTATTTAGCCACTGACAATGAAGAACTCTTACTTTGACCTGAGAACCTCGTCGGTCATGTTCTCCAATAGCTGAGTCGGATTCGTCCCCTTCACGACGCTGCTAGAAACCAGCACGCCATGGGTTCCGAGCTCAAGTGCTTTGCCGACGTCCTCTGGAGTGCTTACTCCCGCACCGCACAGTATGTCAACAGAGCTGTTGACTGATCGGATCCGTTTGATCGCATTTGTGATTAGCTCTGGTCGAGCTTTCGAGACGGAAACCCCGGTCCCTATGAGGTCTGGAGGTTCTATGGCGATCATGTCAGGGCTTAGGGACGCGACGGCTGCGCTAACCCCGGGAGTGTCGGTGCACACCAGCGTCACAAGATCGGAGGCATTTGCGAAGGAGAGAATCTCTTCGATCTCTGAAATCTTGACTCGTTTCTCAGAGTGGTTCAGAATCGTTCCTGAGGCGCCTGCGGCCTTAACTGCTTCGGCCAGTATATGGCCTGTATAGGGTCCAGGTTTGATTGGGTCGATGTGCTGGCTAAAAACGGGTATCTCGACAGACTCGGTCACGGTCTTCAGGTCAGTGAACTGTGGTGCAACAGCGATGGTTACTCCACTATCTCTCGAGACCTGGTCAGCGATTTTGGCGAGTTCAACGCCCCTCTTGCCTGTGGCTTCAACGTAGGTCTTGAAGTTCACAAGTATGAGAGGGGTTCGGATCCGTCTTATTCGACTCAACCCCAGAAGGTTCTAGGAAAGACCGGCACTTGTACCTGAGAGTTCTTCAAATTCGGAAACCAGATCCTTGTTCCCCAAATAAGTGGGAACACGTTGCGAGATACTGACAGGTTCAACATCTAGAATTCTCTCTTTTCCAGTACTAGCCTTTCCCCCAGCCCTCTCAGTTATGTACCCTATCGGGTTCGATTCGAACTGCAATCGGTACTTTCCATTCGGTGCATCGAGTAACTCCGGATAGGCGAAGAACCCGCCGGTCCCTAATACTTGATTATAGTCACCAACGAAAGAACCGCCATATCGGAACTTCAGTTTCCGCTTCTCAAGCCTATCAGCAAACTCGCGAACCTTCACCGTCCATTTGTCCCGTGAGCCTCCGATCCCGTAGACCGAGCCTTTCGAGGGCAATCGGTGTGGCTCTCCGGTTGAGATGAACTTGGAAGCCCCCGTGCCCCGCCCCGCCGGCGATGCAAGATAGACGCCCGTCTTCGTTCCCACGACCGCTTCAACATAGGGTCCATAGAGGAAGTAAAGCGCGGACAAGAGGTCGTGGCCAGCAGCAGGCAGAGGCTTGTCATGATAGATTCCGATAATTGTGCCCATAAGATTGTTCGTCTTGATATTCGAGGACCCGTCCAATGGATCCAGAGCAACAGTATACTCACCGTGATCGGCGCTCATGACCGTCTCCATCTCCTCGGAAGCCACCTGTCGAACCAGCCCACTTCTAAGCAGCCTCTTGGTCAGAAGCCCATTAGACCAGACATCAAGCTCCGTCTGTTGATCCCCGTAAATATTCACTCCCTCTGTCATTCCCAAGGCTCTTGGAATCTCCCGCACAATCCTGAGGGATAGTTCAGCAAGAAGCTCGACGAGCTTGGCCAGACTCCGGTCCTCGGTCTCGAGAAGCTCGCGCAGTTTCCGTGCCGCCATCGAGAACCTACTTCTTCACTGGGCTACGACGAGCTGTAATGCCTTGTCGACTGCACGGCCGTTGAAAATGATCTCTTTGAGAGCCGACGCCATCTTGAGCGGTTCTTGGTGCTGCCAGACGTTTCGGCCGACTGCTAGACCGGCGGCCCCGCCGTCCATCGCTCCTTTAACCTGGCTGAGGAATGTCTCGTCGGTTGGCGCTTTAGGTCCACCCGACATGAATACTTTGATCAACCCAGCCGCCTTAATCGCCCAGCTGAAAGTCTCAGGCGACCCAGAGTACTTGATTTTGACAGCATCAGCACCGACCTCAAGGCCGGCCCGCGCAGCGTACGACACTATTTCCGGGCTGGTATCGTTCTTCACAGCCTCACCCCTCGGATAGATCCAGGCGATGGCTGGAATCCCGTCGTCGTGAGCCTCCTCTTGAATCTCGCCAAACTCTTGTAGCATGAGGCTCTCATGAGCGCTCCCCAGATAGATGGTGTATCCCACGCCCTTCGCTCCCAAGCTGACGGCCTCTTCCACACTACAAACTTGGGTTGAGACCGGTTCGCCCTTGGGCAGGCTGGTCTTTCCGTTTAGCTTTACGATGAGCGGGATTTTTCCTGTGTAGTATTTTTCGGCAATACCCTTGTGCAGCACTAATCCAGTAAAATCTCCCTTTGCCGCGATGTCGAGGATATAGTTTGGATCGATGTTCTTATCGTTAAAGTCTGCTGAGGGTCCGTGTTCGAAACCCTGATCATATGCGAGTAGCATCCCTTTTCCGTCTCTCAGAAAATTGCTCATGTTAGCCTTCAAAGATTCTCTAAGCTCAAAATTCGCTCTTCCCCACTTTAAACTAATCCTTGCCCCCAAGCCGGGCTCCCCTGCGCTAAGGAAACCGTTATCGGACGAAGGAAATCATGAAGCGCCATGCCCCGGCGTATTGTGATCATCGGTTGCGGAGTCTCTGGCACAACTGCCGCGTTTCACGCACGGAAAACTGACAGAACTGCACAGATCGTTCTTCTAGGCGATGAGGAATTGCCCGAATATTCCAGGTGCGGCCTCCCCTATGCCTTCAGTCATGTCGTGCCAAACCTTGAAGCGTTGATAGGACATGACGAAGCCTTCTATGAGCAGATGAACCGGATAGACCTCCGCCTCGGCTGGAAAGCCACAAGCATCAACACGGAGAAGCGAAGCGTAGAAGCGATCAGGACTAAGGACGACTCAACCGAGACTATCGAGTACGATGCGCTAATTCTCACGACAGGGGCACGGCCCAGCACAGTACCAGTCTCCGGATCCGACCTCAAGGGAGTATTCACCGTCCGGACGATGAATGACATTGAGAGGCTGACAAATCATCTCGCTGAGAACAACGCTAGGCGAGTAGCAATCGTGGGAGCAGGACTTACCGGTTCTGAAATGGCCGAAGCACTGCTTCAACAAGGCATAGCTGTTCTCGAGGCAGAAATTGTCCCAGAAATTCTCCCTGTAGTACTCGACCCCGACATGGCTTCGATCGTCAGAACACGCGCTGAGGAACACGGCGTTGAGTACCATCTTCAATCGACCCTAGAGGCAATAATAGGCGTGAACGGTCGGGTTTCGGGAGTTCGCATATCCGGAAAAGAGCATCCCGTCGATGCTGTCATCGTAGCAGTGAGAGTGAAGCCAAACACCGAGTTGGCCAAGCAAGCAGGCATTATTCTCGGAGAATCCGGAGGAATCAAGACCGACCAGCGAATGGCGACCTCTGCCCCGAACGTGTATGCTGCGGGCGACTGCATAGAAACCTACGATCTAATAACCCGTCGACATGTCTTCTTTCAGCTATCCACAACAGCGGTCCGACAAGCCTCGGTCGCAGGGATCAATGCGGCGGGAGGTAACGCAAAGTATCCCGGGTCGACCGGCGTAACGACTGTCAAATTGTTTGGTCTAGAGATAGCTTCCTTCGGACCCACGACGGCACTTTCGGAGAAATTGGGAATACATCCAGCATCTGTAAGGGTGACCGGGTCCACCAGGCTTCCATACTACCCTGGAGGCAAGGATCTCACGGTGAAGCTTCTGGCAGACCCTAAAGACGGCCGGTTGTTAGGAGCTCAGCTTGTAGGCGAAGAAGGAGCCACACTGAGAGCCAACTTCGCATCAATGGCCGGACACCTAGGGTTGACTGTAGAGGAATTCGAACAGCTAGAGACTTGCTACTCACCGCCACTAGCTCCAGTCTGGGATCCAGTGACGATCGCGGCACAGGCCTTATTGCGGAAGCTCCAAACTTCCCAAGCAAAGTCACGTCCACTTACGACGGTGGAGAACTAGGGACATGCGAGTTCTCGTTTGCGACCCTATTCACGTTGATGGTTTGACGATTCTCCGAGCAGCAGGATTCCAAGTCGACGATCAAGCGGGCATCGACAAGGCGAGAGTGGTAGAAGTTATCCCGAATTACGAGATCGCAATTGTTCGCGGCCGAACAAAGCTCGATGCCAATACGATCAAGGCAGCAAGAAATCTCAAGATCATCGGAAGAGCCGGAGTAGGACTCGACAACATAGATGTCGAGGCAGCGAAGGCCGCGAGAATACAGGTATGGAACACTCCAGCCGCACCCTCGACCAGCGTTGCCGAGCTAACAGTTGGTTTGATCTTGTCGTTGCTGAGAAGGATTCCCCTAGCAGATCGAGAGATGAAGGCCGGTCGCTGGATCAAGAACCAGCTGATGGGAGAGGAACTGCAAGGGAAAAAAGTCGGGGTCATCGGACGCGCGGGCCGCATAGGAAATGAGGTGTCAAGGATTCTTTCAGTGGGCTTCCAGGCGGAGGTCCTTGGCTACGATGTCGTCAAACCCCGCGGCGTTCCGGGACTCAGCTACGACTTCACAGAATCCATCGAAGAACTCCTGCAAAAGTCCGAGATTGTCACGATTCACGTTCCGTACACTCCTCAGACTCACCATCTTCTAGATGGTAAACGGCTAGCGATGATGAGGCGAGGTTCCTACTTGATCAACACTTCGAGAGGGGACATTGTTGATGGTCCCAGCCTTCTGGAACTGCTTCGGCAAGGCCTGCTAGCCGGTGCCGGGCTAGATGTCTTCCACCTTGAACCTCCAGTCGACGAATGGGAAAAGGCCATGATATCGTTCCCAAACGGGGTTACTGTGGCAACCTGCCACATAGGTGCTCAGACGCTTCAAGCACAGCGCCGAGAGAGCGTGGAACTTGCGCAGAAGATAGTCTCCGAAGCACCGAAAACAGCTGCCCAAATAGCAAGACCGCACCTCCTCGACAGCACTGGATCCAAGAATCGCCCATAATCAGCCCTGATCCCGAATCTGGGAGGTCGCCCCGATGCTACTCGGCAAAACGTTCCCAAAAGGGCGGTAGACCCCCTAGTTTCGCTATCTCACCGAAGCCCAGACCGTGCCCTGAATAACCTGTCTCGCCCAATATCACTATCAGACAGGAAATGGTTTCTGGAAATAGGGGATATTAGCGACTGACCCTCGGGGGTCGCATGAGTTCTTACCTCGGACCCCTTCGAAAGTAATCAGGTCACGACAGGATAGCATTTCGGCGGACCTTCATCTATGGACGATTTGAGCCCTTGCAGGTCGTAGGCTGTGGTGAGACACGCGACTCGGGCGAGACGCTCTTGTCTTTATGGGTAGATTCGGTTGATAAGCCGAGGAAACGCTATTGCGTCTCGTATGTGGTCGAGTTTGCAGACCCAAGAGACAACCCGTTCCAGACCAAGTCCAAAACCTGAATGGGTAACGCTGCCGAACTTCCGCAGGTCCAAGTACCATTCGTAGCTTTTCGGGTCTAGTCCTTCTTCGCGGATCCTCGCCAGCAATGCATCATACTCCTCAATTCTCTGTCCACCACCTGTAATCTCCCCGTAGCCTTCAGGAGCCAAACAGTCTACAGACAAGGTCACCTCTGGATTAGAGGGATCAGGCATGTGATAGAACGCCTTCGCTTTTTTGGGATAATGAGTGACGAAGAAAGGCCGATCAAACTTCGCGGTCAAGATTTTCTCCTGCTCGTATCCGAGATCGTCGCCCCATTTTATTCCCGATTTTTCTTCTCCGATCATCTTGAACGCCTGGTCGTATGTTACTCTCTCAAAAGGCGGTTTCACTTTTTCCAATTCCTCTGGGTTCCTCTCGAAGAGTGCTAGTTCGGTCTTGCACTTTTCCACGAGCTCGGCCACGATGTGGCTCAACAATCGCTCCTCTACTTCGATTATACAATTCAGGTCACACCAGGGCGCCTCAGCCTCAACGTGCCAGTACTCTGTCAAGTGCCTCCTGGTCCGAGATTTCTCCGCTCTGAAGGATGGAGCAACAGTGTAGATGCTGCCTATGCTCGCGATCAAAGCCTCAGCATACAACTGCCAGCTCTGTGTCAAGTACGCTTTTTGATCGAAATATTTCACCTCGAACAGGGTCGCGCCGCCTTCCACAGCGGCAGAAGTGAGAGTTGGAACCTGAACCTCTGTGAAACTGTGCTTGTCAAACCATTCCCGGACTGCTGAGAGAACGACCCCGCGAACTCTGAGGATCGAGCGCATCTTGTCGCTCCGGACGAATAGGTGCCTGTTGTCCAAGAGGAACTCGGGACCATGGAACTGCTTCGCGATTGGAAACTCTTCAAGAGCAGGATGCACGACGAGCCCGTCAACCACCTGAATCTCTCTCCCACTAGGCGCTCGGGGATCAGGCCTGACTTCGCCCTTCAGCTCAACGCTCGATTCTATCCGAGCGGACTGGAACTCTTCGAAAATCTTCTCATCAACCTTCCCCTTTCGCAATGTACATTGAACGACCCCTGAGCCATCGCGCAACAGGAGGAAAATTATTCCACCGCCAGTGCGCTTGTTCTGTAACCATCCACGGACGTGAACCTGCTGTGAGTCGAGGGTTCCCCGCAGAACCTCTCTTACCGTGGCGATTTGCTTCATTCCTATACCCCCGCAAAACTCAACGCTTGACTGCCCCTCGGATTATTTAAGAATCCCAATACGACCAACCATGTGACGATTATGTCAGAGCTGAGAGAACGGTCGACAAAGAAGCTTGCCGAGCTGAAGGCTTACCTCGAGAAGAAAGTTCTAGAAGATGAGGAAGAGATCAGAACCCTGAGATCATTCCTCGAAGTAATTGATCTCCTACTCACTGAACGAAGCTATCGAAGAGTTGAGGTTCCGAAAACTCTCGCGGAGGACACGAAGAAACAGGAGGTTCCTCCGCAGAGCATCAGAACGATCAGCGGAGTGGTTTTAGCGGACATGCACGTTGACGGCCCGAACCTCCGCGTCGTGCCAGGTGAAGGAATGAAATTCGACACCAACACTCCACCGTTCCGGCCGTTCCTCTTGGGAAAGGTGCTTGAGCCGATGCAGAAGAAAGACGAGGAAGCCGTCCGAAAGGGCGGATTACCCCCCGATCGAGTATTGTCTTTTGACCTTGATCAGCAGGGCAATCTTCTGAAACAGTTGCGCGTCAAAAATTATGGAGACGAGACTCGTCTTAGCGAGATAAAGAACGCTGTCCGATGGACCTTCCGGAAAATGTACGAGAAAACCGTTGGCACGTAGATATGCTAAGGGCCCTAGTGCCTTACTGCGCGACTCTGAAGATCGCTTCTGACTGCGCCTGCATAGTCGATCGCGTATGTAGCTTGAAGATAGTCTCTCAGCTCCATGGCAGACCGAGCCTCTGAGATGAATCCTTCCTTGGGAAACTGAAAAGCCTGCGCCTCGCCGCAGGACTTGCACTTGGCTATGACGCTATCGTAGATGGTTCCTCCTGACTTACCGAAGTCATGGTCCACCGGCTCCAATTGGCCCCCGCAATGACACTGCGTCTTCAAAATGGTCGCATACGTAGCTTGTATCTCCCGGAAATGGCCCTCGGCATCTCGGAGCAGTTGCTCCTTCAGCTCCTGATACCTTGAGTCATTCACGAGCTCAGGCCTCTCGCTTTCGACTCTCCGAAGGCCGTTTTCGAGCAAGTACGCCATCGGGTTCTGCGATGAAGCCATAAGGTAGCTTCAAGCTGGCCCCTTGAAAGAAGAAAGTGGTACTCGTCTTGAACCTTTCAAGTCCTAGAGAATAGGCACTGCCCTGGAAAGGGCTCTCTTTCGCAGCAAACTTTGGAACAATGAGCTCCTTTCCGATAGCCTATGTATCGATTCCGAGTCGGACAATCCTCGGCTTCGATCACAAAGCGGGTAAACCTTAAGAAATCCCGCTCTCCTTTGCTTTCGAATTCCAATTCAGTAAGGTATGAAAGAATGTCTGCTCAAGGAACCCAAGGAGTGCCTGTACTTATCCTAAAGGAAGGTACTGGACGATCAACTGGTAAGGAAGCTCAGAGGAATAACATTACTGCTGCGAAGGTCGTAGCGGAAACGGTGCGCTCCACCCTCGGTCCTCGAGGAATGGACAAGATGCTAGTAAGCAGTATCGGCGACGTGACGATTACGAACGATGGCGCCACTATAATGAAAGAGCTTGACGTTCAGCATCCAGCCGCGAAAATGCTTGTTGAAGTGTCCAAGACCCAGGATAACGAGGTTGGCGACGGTACTACAACTGCTGTATTGTTGTCTGGTGAACTCCTTGAGAAGGCTGAGAAGCTGTTGGACAAGGATGTCCATCCGACTGTGATTGTTGATGGTTACAAGATGGCTGCGGAGAAGGCGATTGAGATCCTTGACAAGTTATCGATTCCTATATCCGAGAAGGATGATGTGATTCTGCGACAGGTTGCGACAACGTCGATGTATAGCAAGGGCATCGCTGTCGCGAAGGAGCACTTTGCAGATATCTCGGTGAAGGCTGTCAAGCAGATTGCTGAGAAGGTTAACGGTGAGATCAAGGCAGATATTGATCTGATAAAGATCTTGAAAAAACACGGGAAGAGTTTGGAAGAGACAGAACTCGTCAAGGGCATTGTCATTGACAAGGAGCTTGCCCACGCTCAAATGCCGAAGACGATAACAGGCGCAAGGATCGCTCTCCTCAACGCCAAGATCGAGGTAGAGAAGACAGAGTTCGACGCGAAGATCAACATCAACAATCCTGACCAGATGCACCTGTTCATCGAGGAGGAAGAGAAGATGTTGGTCGACATGGTCTCTCAGATCGAGAAGACTGGTGCGAATATCGTGTTCAGCGAGAAAGGGATAGACGACGTTGCGCTACACTATCTGGCCAAGAAAGGAATTGGCGCCGTCAAGAACGTAAGCAGCGGTGATCTTGAGAAGCTGTCGAAGGCAACCGGCGCCAGAGTCGTTGCTAGCGTCAAGGACCTCGCGAAAGACGCGTTGGGCGAGGCAAAGTCGATAGAGGAGGTAAAGATAGGCGATGACAAGCTCATCTACGTTCGAGACGCCAAAAACCCGAAGGCCGTAACGATAGTCATTCGCGGTGGAACGGAACATGTTGTCGACGAAGCTGACAGGTCCCTGCATGACGCGCTGTGCGTCGTAAGAAACGCATTAGAAGATGGCAAGATTGTTGCCGGAGGCGGCGCGCCTGAGGCGGAACTCGCCAAGAGACTCCGGGAATACGCCGTGAAGGTGGGCGGGAGAGAACAGCTGGCGATCGAAGCATTCGCGGAATCACTCGAAGCCGTGCCAACGACCCTGGCTGAGAATGCTGGATTCGACCCCATCGATGTTCTCGTAGCGCTACGCTCAAAGCATGAACGTGCAGGAAGTCCATGGTTCGGAATCGATGTGTTCACGGGCGATGTGAAGGATATGCGAAAGCTGAACGTTCTCGAACCACTACGGGTTAAGCAACAAGTGATCAAATCAGCCTCCGAAGCCGCGTCGATGATTCTAAGAATCGATGACGTCATCGCGTCCAAAGGAGTCGACAAGGGTGCCGGCGGCGGAAAGGACTTCAAACCGCCCGGCGGCGATGAAGAGTTCTAGAACGACCCTTCTGTCCCCGTTCGATTTCCGATCCGAACATCCCCGCGTAAGCACTAATGCGGCGCGAGGGTCGGTCGCTAAGACCCCCTATTTTCCCTGGACCATTTCCCGTTTGGCAGTGAGAATGGGCGAAACACAGCGATTAAAGCACAATCCGGGCTTATGTCGATCGGGAATTATCCCGGTTTACAGCACGAAATAGCGCATGTACTAGACGTGACTGTTCAAATCACGAATCAGGGCTGATAATGGGCGATATTGCGGGCTACGAAATCACGGTGCCCATTAGATCTCGGTGAGTTTCTTTCTCATGTTATGCAGGATATTCGGGGGAGTCCATACGGAGAAGACTCTAACGTATCGGGGAGAGGCAGCAGCTCTAACCGTGCTCGGGCTTCCTTGCTCCTTGTAGCCTTTGATGAAGGAATCAACGTATGCCTCCAGGGTCTTGTTGAACGAGAACCAGTAATGACCTGAATAGAATAGGAACTCTGCCAGGTCCCAAGCATAATCCCCTCGATGGCGGGCTTGTTCGAGATCAACGAGTGTCACCTCGCCCTTCTTCTCTACGAGAAAGTTCTCCGGCTTCGTATCGCCTAGCGCAGCTTCTAGCTGGTGCGCGCCCGCCATCAGTTTTCCAGCTTGGTAAGCTGCCTCGCGCTCCCTCTGTCCCATTTGAGCAACCCCCACCAATCTGGGAAGTAGACTCGATAATTGGTCGCCTGAAACGAATGAGAACAGTATTGTTCTGGATTTCTGGTCAGCTCCCAGAATGGAGGGCACTGGTATACCGCGATGTGACAATAGGTCGTTGAAAGCATACTCGGCCTCCATCCGTCTCTTCCCGGATATCGAGAAGTGAACCGAACCTAGGCCGAAGAGACTCAACGTCACCCATTTGAGAGACACCCAGTTCGTGTACCTTTTGGCCACAAGTTTCTCGTTGTCCACTTTAACGAGGAATACATCATTGACGAAGCTGCCTATCCGTCGGATCGACACACGGCCGGTCGGACGATACGTCCTAACGATCTTCAGAATGAGATCCATTTCTTCAGGCAAGGGAATCTCTCCATTAACTAGCCAGATGGGACTAGAGAACCAGCCTTCCTAAATATTGTCCAATAACCGGATTCTCAACTCGGGCAACATTGTCAAGCGGCACTGGAAGCTCACACAACCGACGAAACTTACTCGTCTGCTTTGTTGCCACTTTCGTTCTCTTTTTCATCGGATCATCTACAGTTCTTCCCATCCTCGCGTCAGCGAATAGAATACTGCCAAGAAATGCGCAGGTAGGACTCCTCACATTAGCGTTGAGCGCGACGTTGACTCTCGTAATCCCTCTCATTGGCATCCCAATAGGGTTCACGTACATGTACTTCTTCGGGGGTGTCATATCAACGAAGACGATTAAGCTCTATCTCTTCATCACGAAGGGAATTCACGTAATCGGTTCCAAGACCTCAGAACTCTCGGCGGTCCAAGCTTCTCGAGGTTTGAAACTGAAACTTCGGAGACAGGTCATGTACTTCGGGTTCATTCTCGCGGTTGTAGTGCCTTTCGCAACCTACGAAGCAAATCACAAGGACATCCCGTTGATCTCGCCTCTAGCCCGGACAACCGACATAGTGAGCCTGATTACGCAGGATTTTGTGACACTCACAATGACCGCATCGCTAATGCTCCCCTTGGTTGCTCTTTCCCTTCCATACTTCGGAGGATTGAGGCTTCGGAGCATCGATGTTGGCCCCTTTCATACGACGCTTCTATCTACGGTGATTGGTGCATCGGGCGGCTTCTCGCTGCTCTACACTGCCCTTACTCGGCCAATCTTCAGTACCCTGGCTTACATCTTCCTCCTCCTGATCGGCGTGTGCTGGTGCTTCGCGCTCGGCTGCAACCTCGCAGCTGACCCTGCAAATCGACACATAGCACGCATAGTGCTAACCGAGAAGGTGAGTTCTAGAGTCGTTTCCTCGAAGATATGGCTCGAAAATCCACCTGGAAAATTCCGAGAAGTCTAGGGCTAATCTCGAAATACTATTTTTATACGCTGATAACCAGTCTAATTGACGATTGTGTTGGATAGAGTTCCCACAGGGATCAAAGGCCTCGACGAGCTTCTCGGGGGAGGCTTCCCTGAGGGAAAATGCATTCTAGTAGTTGGGAGCCCTGGTTCTGGAAAGACGACTTTCGCCATCCAGTATCTCTACAGCGGGGCGCTCCAGGGCGAAACCGGACTCTACGTTACCCTCGATGAATATCCGGATGTGATAAAACAAAACTTCCAATCGTACAATTGGGACCTTGATAGCGTCGAGAAAAAGGGCCGACTCTTGTTCTTAGACGCCAGCGGTTTGCGTAGGACTAGGATCAAGAACAATGGACCTCACGCGCTATTTTCCTCCGACTCCTCTGAAGGGGTTGGCTTCACCGAGGTCTTGAAAACTCTCACAAAACTGGTTGAAGGCGAGAATGTCGAGCGGATCGCTCTCGACCCTATCACATCAGTTATGTTGAGGTACGGGGAGGAGGTGAAGAGACGAAGGGCAACTGTAGAATTCTTTGATGCACTATCGGACACCGGTTGCACTTCTCTGGTAACAAGCGAGTTGAAGACATCGCTCTTGGACCGAAGATTTCAAATTGAAGAGTTTCTTTCACATGGAGTAGTTGTTCTTCATACACTCATGCATCAAGGAAACTTTGTCCGAGCAGTACAAGTCGAAAAAATGCGCGGAATTGCTCATGACACGCAGATTCGTCCCTATCAGTTTGGAGCCGCGGGAATCGAGGTTTTCCCACGCGACAAAGTATTCTAAGTCTTAGGCTTCTTAGAATAGAAGATGATTCCCTTTCCATCCTCTATAGCGAAGACATTCCAACCTTCCTGATGCCTCCTCGCTCTGAACTTAGCAATTCTGAGACGTCGACGACGAACTCCACGCTCTTCAAAAGCTTCCATCTGAACAACACAGTCGGCCAAGTCTTCAAGTTGTCGCTGAACCATTCCGTCCACGCTGGGCCCCAAGGTGAAAACTGCTCTGCCGCCCATTCCACGCATTCTAGCCCCGACAGATTGCACGAAAGATATGATACTCTCAGCCTTCGCCTTGGACGCAAGAGGAACCAGGGAATCCAGGTAGAGGCTAGCTCCCTTGGCCTTGTCCAAGGGTAGCGACGACGTGATCTTCATCCCAAGGGTAGTCAAGTCCCCCAAAGAAGGGGTGGAGAATTTCTCTCTTGACTCCTGCCCGGCTTCCGATGAGTATGCATCCACAAAGCTCAACAATCCACTCTGCTCGTAACCCGTGACATCAAGTCCCATGGCTTTCATATTTGATCGGATGTTGGTTGGAAAGTCGCTAGTAGCTACAAAGATGCAAGGTCTTCCTCTCCTAAGGTCCTCGTACATCAGTTGTTCGGACAACAGAGTCTTACCTGATCCGGTATTACCCTCAACCGTAATCGTGCCGCCGTTAAACTCGCCCCCGGTGAGGCTGTTGAAGTGTTCGAACGGTGCGAGATACCTCTTCGTCCTCCTCTTAGTTCCATAATACAAGGCCCCACCGACGACGGCCACTCCGCCTATCGCGGCATATGGTAGGAAATTGAAAGGCGGAGTGCCTCCTTTGAATAGACCAAAAGATGAAGAGCCTCCGAACCTGGAGGCTAAATGGCCTTGAGAGTCGATCAGATCAATGTTAACCTGATAAACCCCTTCGGTAGCGTTCGACGGATAGGCCCACTGAAAGTTATAACTGAAAGGCGGGAATTGAGTGAGGGGAAACGCTTCATTCCCGTTTCTCGATTGGTTGTAGACCGGCACCCGGTTTGGCCCAACTATTGTCAGGTTTACCCTTTGTATATCGGCTGAACCGAAAGCTGCTACCACTGATGCTTGAATCAATACTACGTTATTTCCTGTTGAAGCCTGAAGATCAAAGTTCGGAGCGGGTCGTAGCAGTTTGTCGAGGATTGCAACATTGTTCACGAAGGCGTATCCTGAGAGTGGAATGAGAACTGACGAGTGTCTCGTTTGCGAACCCCAGTGAAGAGTCACTTTAGTGCCTTTTGGGGGATTTGCCCAAATCGAGAATTTGACTTGAGACCCGAAAAGCAATGTGGTGACGGACGGTGTATATGTGATGGTGTGATTAGAAGCGATCATAGTAACATCCTCCTGAATCTCTCCCGTGGTGACATTGAAACCTCCGGCCAAAGTTAGACCAAGGGTTACCATCGTTGTCGTTGTCGTGTTAGAAGAGAGCCATAGAGAGAACACAATCGGGCCTGCGACGGTTATTGAATCAAAGAGCTGGTTTTGCATCGTGAAAACTGAAGAGGAATTTGTGAGGTCCTTTGTCACGGTGTTACTCCCCGACGGAAACTGGAAGGAGAGGCCAGCGGTACTTGTCGCGTTGCTTCCTATGAGATAGGAGTATCGAGGTACCGCTGCGGGGGTACCATCGGCCCACGATAGGGGGAACCAATAGGTAACCGCGACCGATAAAATAAGGAAAACAATAGTCGCGCTCTTTGCCTTCAATACCTGCCTAAATAAAGAGGTTGGGGGTTAAAAGGTTCGCAGGGTTAGCCTGCAACCGGGCGAAGGTTGATGGGTTTACTGGAAGGAGGCGCTCTACCCTTTTCCGATTCGGAAGACGGAGGTTCCGCAGTTTGGGCAAGTGCCCTTGACCGCAGCCTTTCCGTTCTTGAGCGTGACGTTCTGGGGGTTCTTTATCTCGATGTTTGCTTTACATTTGACGCAGTATGCTTGTGGCATTTCTATTCAGCTGAGCGTGCACTGGAGCGTGGTAGTATTTGAAACTCACGCAGAACGCGGAGATACCCACGAGGGAAGGCAGCGGAAAGAAGCGAGAATATGGATTCTTTCAGCTGAAAGCGCCTGGAAGAGAGCTTGTTCAACTACTCTGTTCGTTTCTGGGACGAGAACATGCGTTAGAGTCCGAAACCTCCTCGATAGTTTCCATGACCCTTGAGAGGAATCTTAGAGAACGGTTGCCTCGTCGGGCGCTCACAAACCATAGGTAGTCGAGCGTGCTCCTAATATCTCCGAACCAAGGTCTCATGGGCCTCTCTCAGAAGTCTCTGCGTTGAGTAGTTGAGAAGCTTCTGAGCCCAGGTGCGCTCGAAGAGGTCTCTCATGCTCAGGTTCTTCAATCTGTCGAGGTCGACCTGTCTGTTTGCATCCATGAGGCCTTTTGCCATTGTCGAGAACGTCTCGTAGCTGGGAGGCTTCGCCGCCTCGCCTCGAGCAACCGCTTGCTTTCTAAGCTCGTTGTAGAACCTGAGCGTACCCTTCACAGACTTGCTTATCGCCAAGTCTACCTTTTGGTCAAACTGAAATTGCGTTGTCAGATTCGCCTCGAATGAAGCGTGGAAAAACTAGCAGGTCAGACCTCTCCTTTAACACGACGGGACACGTCCTCAAAGACCGCACTTTCACCTTCATCAAGTGTCAATTTCGGGTAACTCCACGAATCCGACTACGCTTGGGACATTATCATCGTCTTGATAGCGGTTCTCGAGGTTCGAGCGTGCTCAAGCGCTTTGGGAGCATCTCGTAACGCAAACCTGTCGGTAACCATGGACCGAAGGTCCAGGTCTCCTCGCGCCAGAAATCCGAGAGCACGATGAATATCCGATTCTACACAGGAATAGCTCGTAACGATCGAGATCTGCCGGCTGAACAAAGCACTGACATCGAGATCAATTGTTGAGCCTTGAGCGGGGGCGCCAAATAATAGGAGTTTTCCTCCCTTTCTGACCGAAGCAAGCGCTGGCTGTATTGCTTTCTGATTCCCCGTGGATACGATTGCAAGATCAACACCAACTCCAATCGACTTCGTAACTTGTTCAGGTACATTTTTCGAGGAAGAATCAATTGTCTCGTGGGCCCCTAGCTTCTGGGCCATTTCGAGTCGACGGGGGAGAATATCGACGCCGATTATCGTTGTAGCGCCCATTTTCCTGAGTAATTGTGTTTGTGTCAGGCCAGCTGGGCCAAGGCCTACGACGAGAACTTTGTCTCCAGGGTTCACTCTAGCCTTGTCGAGGGCTCTCACGCAACACGCTGTCGGTTCTATCATAGATCCTTCCTCGAAGCTTGTCTCGGGAGTCAAATTCACAACGGCTCCTCGAGTGACATTGGCCTCGGGGACTCGGAAGTACTCTGCAAGTCCGCAAGGATCGAAGTTTGTCTTCTTGAAGAGATCACACATAGTGTAGTCTGCATGTCGGCAGTATTCGCAATTGTAGCAAGGCACGTGATGGTGTGCGATGACCCTGTCCGATTTTCTCAGATCGGTCACTCCATCACCTACGCTCGCAATCGTCCCGCTGACCTCGTGGCCCAGGATTCCGCCGGGTCCATATGCGCCGTGGGCCTTTTCGATGTCAGTTCCGCATATTCCGGCTGCCGCGAGTTTGATCAAGACTTCGCCATGCCGGAGTCTCGGAATCGGAACTTCTGTAATCTCGACGTGTCCGGGTCCGTTGATTAGACAGGCAAGCATGAACAGCTCCTATCTTTGTCGTCCAATTTAACGGATTTCCGGGGACCAAGTTTGAAACGTGTTTTCGTTTAGAGTTTATTCTATAAGAAGAGTAGATGAGCCATGAATAGTAGTGGACTCCCTTTGTTTTCATGCCAGTATCGAGAACTCGGGGCACCAAAGACTCTGTCAAGTTCATGCAGGTCCTCGACCGAGCCGTCTACCTAAGGCTCAAGCAGCTCGCGATTCAGAGGGGAGTAACTGTACAGGAACTGATCCGGGTTCTTCTTATCCCTGACTGGTTGCACGGAGCGGAGGAAAGACGGTTGAAGAGTGAGCTGGAGAGTCGTCATCGCAGGTCTACCCAGAAAAGACTCTTTCGCACGTCCCTTCAGAAGCCTCTAGTTGCCGCCAGAAAGAACTAGTTCTTCCAACAGTCTATCGAACTGTTCGTCGCAACTGACCGCTCCCAATCATAATATACCGTTCTCGCCTCCTGTTACCAAGGCATCTTCTTGATCAAAGATCTCGACGTGGAGATGGAAAAGGGAAATGTCGATTCAATAATAGTCTTCGGAGACTCAACGGTGGGAAACCCGGATCTTCGATACGTTGCGGGAACGTCTCTTCCAAGAGGCGGAATATTTCTGAAACGAAGATCACATGACCCGACGCTCATAGTGAGCAATATCGACGTGGGCAGCGCGCGCCAGGGGACGGTTCGCAACATCAAGACTTACTCGGACTATGGGTACGAGCGCATCGCGAGTAAATACGACCGGGATGAGGCCCGGATCCGATTCTACCGGAAGATCATGAAGGAAGAGGGACTTCACGGTCCTACGATTCTCGCGGGTAGGAATGATGTGTCCAATACACTCCACATGATAGACGCCCTCCGACGTAAGGGCGTGAAGATCACTGGGGAAAAGTCGCCTACGATCATCGAAACTGCCCGTGAAACAAAGGATCGTTGGGAGATCGAACGGCTGAGAGTTCTCGGGAAGAAAACGATACGAGTGGTGGAAGACACACTCCGGTTTCTAAGAGGAGCAAGTATCAACGGGAGGAGAGTGTCTTACAAGTCAAAACCGTTGAGTGTCGGAACGGTCAAGAAGGTTATTGGAAGGTCGCTTTCTGAGCAGAACTTGGTCGCGCCGGAGGATACGATATTCGCGCCGGGAAGGAAGTCCAGCGACCCTCACTACAGGGGCGAAGACGAGGATATTGTCCGATCCGGTGAGCCTATTGTCTTTGACATATTTCCTTCTGAACCAGATGGTTACTGGCATGATTTGACTCGGACCTATTTGTTCGGTTCCGCGCCTAGGAAGGTCAAGGAAATGTATGATGCCGTTCTGGAAGTTCAAACTTCGGCGCTGGATATGGTGAAGGAGCAGGTCCCCTGCAAAGAAATGATGGCGAACGCGTGCGAGATCTTCGAGAGGAAAGGGTACCCAACTGCGCGGCAGCTGATGAAGGGGAATAAGGAAGCGCGGACTCGTGGGTTCGTGCACGGGCTCGGTCACGGGGTCGGATTGACTATTGGAGAGAGACCCTACCTTTCACTATACGGCAAGGATCACCTTAGAAAAGGGTCCGTGGCAACGATTGAACCAGGCCTCTACGAGCCTAAGTGGGGCGGTGTCAGGATAGAAGATATTGTGGTTGTTGGTTCTCCCTCGGAAAACATCACGCCTTTGTCGAAAGATATCGAATTATAGTCGCAGAGCGTAGAGTATAGTCATGTACGGGGGCGGGATGCAGCCCAGACAGAGGATCCGGGTTATATCAGCTGGTGGAGTTGTCTATCGCTGGGAGAAGGATAACCCGCTTTTTCTGCTGCTGGCCAGTAATAAGAGAGGGGTCTGGTGTTTGCCGAAGGGGTTGATCGAAGAGGGCGAAGACGAGGTCACGACGGCTATGAGGGAGGTACGTGAAGAGACCGGTGTAAGCAGGGTGAAGCTGCATGGGAAGCTTGGCGCGATCAAGTACCAGTTCGGGTTCCGTGCGAAGACCTACGACAAGACTGTTCACTTCTTCCTGTTCGAGACTGATCAGGCTGACGCGAAGGTGGGGACCGAGCACGATGCGATGGAGTGGATGCCGTACGAAAAGGCTCTCCATACCTTGTCGTATCCTAATGAGAAGGAGATGCTCTCGAAAGCCTGGAGCAATATCCAGTCCGAGAAGGGTCATTCCTCGGAGGCAAAGCCGGGTCAGAGCAAGCTTCCAACCGGTTAGAGTCAGTTATAGAGGTCGATGCGGTGACCGAGGTGACCGTGGGGACTCTGCGCTGATAGATCCGACTTCCTCTGAGCTTCGAGTCCACAATACGCTGACGCGGAAGCTCGACAAGTTCGAGCCCATCCGGCCAAAACGGGTGAACATGTTCGTCTGCGGTCCGACGGTCTGGGATGTCTCTCACATTGGCCACGGAAAGACCTACGTCGCCTATGATATCATCGCACGCTATTTGCGGAGGAAGGGTTTCAGTGTCTTCTTCCTCCTCAACATTACTGATATCGACGATAAGATCATCAACAAGGCTCACGATCTAGGGGAACAGCCGCTGGTTCTAGCGGATCGCTTGGCGAAAGCTTTCTTCAAGGACATGAAAGAACTCCACGTGGACAGTGTTAATCTTTACGCGAAGGCTTCGGATCATATTCCCGAGATCATCGATCAGGTCACTGGACTTCTAAAGAAGGGAATCGCTTACAGGGTTGATGATGACGTCTATTTCGACATTTCCAAGTTTCCAGGCTACGGAAAACTGTCTCATCAAAAGCTGGAGGATCTTACGGTTCACCGGGTTGATCCCGATCCCCGGAAGAAACATCCTGGAGACTTCGCCTTGTGGAAGAGCCAGAAGCCTGGCGAGATATTCTGGGAGAGTCCGTGGGGCAAAGGACGACCTGGCTGGCATATCGAGGACACCGCGATTACTCTAACGTACTTTGGGCCAAGGTATGATGTGCATGGCGGTGGTTCGGATCTCATCTTCCCGCATCATGAAGCAGAGATTGCGCAAACGGAGGGTTTGACTGGGAAGAAGCCATTGGCGCGTTACTGGCTTCACACCGGATTGATGAGCATCAAGGGACAGGAGATGCACAAATCGCTGGGCAATTTTATCCCGATCCGAGACATGGTCAGGAAAGTTGGTGCTCCAGGTCTGCGGGTGTTCTACGCTGGGACACATTACAGGAGTCCGTTGGACTTTACCGAGGAGGCGTTGCAGCAAGCAGTCAGCCTTGCCAGAAGGTTCAGGCGAGCGCACGACCAGCTTGCGCTGGCTCGAGACAGGATGACCGGTAAGAAGGGGGAGGCGAACTCGGTTCTCAACCAGCTTGACGAGGCGCGGGACGAGTTCTTCAAGGCTATGGACGATGATTTCAACACTCCGGGAGCGCTGGCTGCTTACATCAGAATGGTCGGGTTGGCAGAGGAAGAGGCGAGGAATCCAAAAACCGAGTCGGTAAACGCGATAATTAGCGCTTTGGAAGATCTTGGCTCTGTTTTAGGTGTCCTAGAGACTGAGACTGTCGCGCAGGACCGGGTTTCGGAGCTGGTGAACTTTGTCCTGGAGCTGAGGAACGAGCTGCGGAGCAAGCGAGACTATGACTCGGCTGATCGCATCCGTGATCGGATGGCTAAACTTGGCTTTGTGGTAGAGGACTCGGCTGAGCAGACGCACTGGATGACCTAGTCTTGCTTGGACGAGTTCTTCGTCTGGCTCTTGGCTTGGGTCTTTAGGATCTTCTTTACCTCGTCTAATTGCTTGAATGATCCAATGTCGTGGTGTGGTTCTGGGGTGAGGTAGCCGTAGACTCGTTCGCCTTTGGCGACGAGTGTGGGTATGACGTTTGCCGCGATGTCGGATCCGCTTGAGCAATATTTGAGGACAGCGGGTTCGCAGAGGCAGACGCCTATCGAGACAGGATATTCTTTGATGACGGGTTTTTCCTCGAAGTATTCTATTCTGCCGTCTTTGTCGACTCGTCCTACGCCGTAGTCGATTCGGACGCCAGTGCTGAGGGCGACTGTGCAGGTTGCTTTCTTTTCTCTATGGAACCGGATCATGTCTGTAAGGTCGAGGGTTGTGAGGACGTCGCCGTAATAGACGAGGAAGGTCGAGTCGATGAGACTGCTCGCATCTTTCAGCGCGTTTGCCGTGCCGGTTCGTGGGCTGATGCTATAGCCGATGTTGACACCGTACTTTGATCCATCGTCCAAGTGGTTGCGGTATACTTCGCTGTCTTCATCCGATAACAGCATGATGATGTTTCTTATTCCATGGCCTGCGAGATAGATGATGACGTAGTCGATGAACGGTTTGCCGGCTATCGGTATCATTCCTTTAGGAACATAGCTCGTTAGAGGCGAGAGCCTCGTGCCCGCGCCACCGGCAAGAACAAACGCCTTCATTGGTACCTTGCGGTTTCGCGGCGGGTCTCCGACCGGTATAAGGACTTCAATTGCCTGCAAGCCAAAAATCCTGGGAAGGGCCACCCCTAGCACGAGGCGGTTACCTTCACGAGGTCCGGAGGAACCACTCCAGCGACGCAAAACCGCTGTGCAATACCCCCAGGGAACGATTCCGTGTCCGGCAGTGATTCTGGGCGAGACAGCTGATTCAGGGCACAATCCAGGCTTAGATGGGAAGGCAAATCTAGGGGTCTTATCCACGTCTCCTCGAACGATTCTAGGAATAACAAAGAGACTCTACCATTTCCAAGATCAGGGCTGATAATGGGTGATTTCTGACAACGAACGCGTATCTCCATCTAAGTCGAAGCTCATTCAGAATATTGGAAGTCGTGAGTGATTGTTGAGGAGCGGGTTTCCTGGTCGGCGAAACGTGAATTACGTTTTCTTACTCTAATAAGTAAGGAAGTCGGGGTTCAATGTCTTCGTTGCTAGGCTTGGATGGGTCCCCGGCTCAAGGAATCCTCCAAGTCCGCGTGTTCCTCATGAAGCCCATGAATGTACCACACTTGTAGATCAAGTCCATCGATGGCCGTTGTCTTTGTCGAAAGCACTCTTGCGCCGGGTCTCATGACCCAGTGAGACAATCCTTCTTCCAAGTCCTCGCGAGGAACCTCCGGAAAGCCAGTTTGAAAATCTGCGAAGCTCAATTCAGCTTCTGGATTCAGATAGGGATCGTGGAATCGATGACGGAAGAACTCGATGATCTTGCCTAATGGCAGGACCTTTTCGATCCTCGTAGGCTTGTTCTTTCTCGCTTTGCTAGTCATGAACCATCACGTGTACGTTGATCTTTGGAAAATGGCAACGGAAAATATGGCTGTTACAGTACCCGGACCCGACTGTCGAAGGTAGCCATTTCCCCTATCCTCACCCATGCAGGGATAGTAGGGTCCTAGTTAATACTGACCTTAGACGGCAAGACCTGCTCGACCACTTTGATCGATAACGTAAGATCGTTCCTCTCCGCGATCAAAGGCCGAAGACTCGGCTCGATAGAACCCTGCGCCAGTTTCAGAGAATCCTCGTCAAGCTCCCCGCTCTTGTGATCCAGCTTCGCATTGACGAGATATCTTGTCAGGCTCGTGATTTGTCCAGTGATCTCGGCTAGTCTAGATCGCATTGAGCCGACTAGGGCGCTTGCCAGTTTCACTTTGTCCAAGTAGCCTGCCTTTTGCGACTCCAGGAGCTCCGAGTAGATTTCCCCGTCAATCTCCCTTGAATCCTTCAATGACTCAAGAGCGCCGACCCGCTTTCTCAACAGCGTAAGCTCAGAAATGATGTCCTCGGACTCAAGCTTCCACTCCGGGGATATCGTGATTGTCTTCGGGGTGAGGGCCATTTGCCTGGCTTTTGCTGTTAGAATAATTCCGCCTGTTGCTTCTACCTGGACGCCTTCCATCTCGCCGAAGTGATTCCGTTCGATACCTATCACGCGTCCAAGCAATCTGCCGTAGATATCGCTGACACTTCGCCCCAGGAGAGCCTTCGTCTCCAACTCTGGAGATAACAACAATAGTCTACCTCACTCGATGAGCTGGATTCACGATCTGAGGAATCTCTGGGAATTTCTCCTTCATCTTCTGCTCAGCCATGAGATCCGCCTCCTTCAAGATGTGAGCAGACTCATCATTGACGGGGATTGACATTCCATCGGCGTCGACGGCCTCCCCGATTTCCATCGTGAGATTTTCTAATGAGTCTTCAACATCTCCGATGCCTGTCGAAATCTCGGGAAGTTTGCCCTCCAGTTCTCCTCTCACTGTGCCGAGTAGTCCCCTGACAGAGCCCATGCTGTGAACCATGTCCCCGAACTGTTCCACCGTCTCAAGGCGCAATAGTGCTTGTTCGAGGCAGATCTGGCTTCGGAGGGATGTTTTGATGAGTTTTCGAATTTGCACGCATTCGTTGGCGAAAACCGTGGCGGTCTGCGTATCTCGTGCTTCCAATGCTTTCGTGCATTTGTCCCGGAGCGTTTGGTCTCGTGATTCCATCTGGGTGATGCTACGTTCTAGCCGTGTCGTTTGGAGGCGGAGCTTGTGGGACGCGAACTGGATCCGCTGTCTCATTGGTGTCGGCTTTATCGCTTCCCGAATCCTATCTGTCAATGAAGGGTTATCGCGGAACATCGTCAGTCTCCTATCATCCTGTTTTCCGGCGTGAGATACAAGGGGGGTCTGAGGTGCACCTGGTGCTTGGCTTGTGACGCTTGGCGGGGCAGTGCGGTGGTCATGAAAATCGTCGTTCCCTGGTTCCGGTTCAGTCCTCTCAGAAGAGGAATCAGCAGGTTTGTAGCCGACCCATCCAAGTCACCGGTTGGCTCGTCGATCACTAGTAGTTCGGGCTTGACGGCCAAGGCTCTTGCGAGATCGATTCGTCTTCGTTGGCCGGCGCTCAGCCCATCAGGGTATGACCGTTCGATCTTGTCTAATCCGAAGAATGCGAGAGCTTCTTTGATCCTTTCATCGCGATCTTTTCTCGGGACCCCCGCTAGCGATAGAGCTAGGTGCAGGTTTTGCGAGACAGTCATTTGGGGAAGTGCGGTGGGCCTTTGAAACACGGCTGCTGTCTTAATGAGAGCGCATCGTTTTACGAATGATTCCCGTGTGACATCATGGTCGCGGAAGCTGACGGATCCATGAATCGGCTTCTCCAATCCCAGGATAACGTTGACGAGTGTTGATTTTCCCCAACCGGACCCACCGAGCACGGCTAGGAAGTCTCCTTGATCCACTTTCAAAGAAACGCCTTGATCGTAGAGGCGCAGGATCCCTTTGACTGAAGGGTATTCGACTACCACTGACCGGGTTTCGATCACGGATGACATGGCTTGCTAACTCTTGTAGTTCTCAACGAACGACGAGGATCGAATTCTGCGAAGGCTCGGCAGCGAGTAGAACGACCCTCCTGTAAGCAATAGGACGATCACTGCTGCGACTAGATTGAGGATCGAAGTTGTTGTTAGAAACTCTTGGAGTATTACTGGAGAGAATGCGACCAGAGCAATGATTGCTCCCCTGATGAAGTATCGTAGGAGAATCTGCCAGCCGGAGCCTCCATACGCGAAGAGGGCCAGTTCCTCTCTCGTCCGTCTCGTCGTTGTGGAGACAGATGCTAGGGCACATGTCGGGGGGGCAACTAGGAGAGAGAGCCAGAGCCTCGAACCGAAGAGCGTGGGACTTAATGCAGCAAGAGAAGCTTCCACGGCCACGATTCCCATTACCAGGATTGCGAGCAGGTCCGTGGCTTCACGTGGGACGGCGCCGGATAAGACAATCGGGGTCCAGGATGGCTTTTCCAAATAGGATCGACCTTTCTATTCTGGACCTGCCATAGACCGGAGGAACATTCCCAAGCGTCCCTCGTCGTAGGTCCTGATGACTGAGGAGGCGAAATCGATGTCAAGGTTCATTGAACGGAGCTTTGATAGAACCGCGTTCACGTCTTCTTTGTTGCGGGCGACTATGAAGACGAGTCCTTCTGGGGTCCCGAGGGAGCTGATTACGTTAAGGGTCTCTGGAATCTCACATATTTGTTTCAGAATGTCTTCTCTGGAGGGGCTGCTGGGAAAGTTAGCGGCGACTATCACTTGTTCTGATAGGCCGAGCTTTCCGAAATCAATGAGGGTTGTGTACTCGCGGATAATGTGCGCGTCTTCTAACCGGTTGACTCTGTAGGCGATCACATTGGGATGCAGAGCGAGCTTGCGGCCTATCTCAACGTAAGACTGTTTGGAGTTCTCCACGAGCTCCGCGAGGATTCGCAGGTCAGTTCCGTCAAGGTTCACGTCTTTCATCCTCTACGATGCCTTGAACGATTCGTCCCAGTCGAAGTAGCGTTTGATGATGTTCTGTGAGACGCTTGGCCTCCGGCCCACGATGATAGTCTCAAAGTCTTCCATGGTAATCGGGTCTGGAATCGCGTTGAGATCGTTAGCGGCGCCGCGTTGGAAGAAGTCGCGAACGACCTTGATCTGCGTTGACTGGAATAGATCGCGAATGTCTCCCCCGGAATAGCCTTCGGTCCTTCTTGCCAGCTCGGCGAAGTCGACGTTGTTCTGGAACTTCAGATTCTGAGCATAGATCTGGAACATGTCCATGCGAGCTTTGACGTCTGGCAGTGGGACGTAGATTCTCTTCTGGAACCGTCGGATGAACGGTTCGTCTAGGACCCATGGCTTGTTCGTTGCGCCGATAAGATAGACGTGGAGTTTCCTGTTCTTGTCTAAGATTCCATCCATCTCTTTCAGGAATTGGTTTCGAACCCGAACCTCTCCGCCGACCTCTTCTCCCCGGACGCCCATTAGCGAGTCGATTTCGTCGATGAAAACGATCGCTGGCTGCCCATTCTCAGACACTTCCCTTGCCTTTGTGAATAGTTGGGAGACGTTTCGTTCCGACTCTCCAAGCCACTTTGACATCAGGGACGCAGCGTCGGCGCAGAAGAACATCCCCTTTATCTCGCTCGCAATGGCGGCAGCGAGTAGAGTTTTTCCACAACCTGGGGGTCCGAAGAATAGTATTCCTCGAGGCCAGCCAAGAGGAAAGAGATCTGGTCTTCGAACAGGGAAGATTATCGACTCTTCGATTGCCCTCTTCGGCTTTTCCAGATCAGCGATGTCGCTCCAGCTGATGTCCGGTTTCTCTGTCAAGACCCACTGGTCGAGTTTGACGGTCTTTGAGTCGCGGGTCTCAGTGGAGTCCATAGAATGAGCGATTGGCTCGTCGGACTGGAGTTCTTGGATTCGTTTTTTGTAAGCTTCCACGTGTTCCGTGTAGACTTTGTTCTGAACCGCTGCTGGGTAGAGGGAGCATAGTTTGAGGAGGACTTCGATGGCCCGCTGGTACTTTGTGGCGGCGAGGCGTTTGGAGCCTTTTCTCTCTAGCTCGATTGCTTCCTTTGCGTATTTTACTGCGAGAGATTCCAGTTCTTCTGATGCTGAGATTACTTGTCCCCTCTTGTGACAGTGAAGGGCTTGAACGGGAGCACTTGTCTCCCGTCTAGTCCATGACTATCTTTCCGTCATCCTTGAGCCGTTGTAGAGAGCGCCTGATGTCGTCGCTCGGGACCAGAAGCTCTGCGGAACAGTTGTTGAGGCTGAGCTCACCGTTGTGCGTTTTGATGTAGTCTAGGAGCCTGTCTTCTAGTGGAGCCTCTTCCGATCCGTTTGTTGTGATGGCTATGGGGATCCTTTGTTCGGGCGCCCGGGTTGCAGCTTCTGGGACGGGTTGGCGAGCCTCCGGTAGAGGTAGTTCTGGGAATCGTTCCTTCATTTGTTGGGATGCGATGGCGCTGGATTCTTCGAGGACTTTGCGTGCTTCAGTGCTTGAGGCGGCCATGTCGAAACTCTGGTCTTGTCCAACCTCGCCGGTTTCAATACTCATATCGCTGAGCATGTTGTTGACTTCGCCAAGCTCGTTAGCTACCTCGGGAATAACCCCGGCGATTCTACCGCGGGTCTCGCGGACTACGCCTATGACGGGAGCCATCTGAGCCATGATGTCACCGAACTCTTCGACCGTCTGCATTCGGAGGATGACCCTTTCGAGGGCTAGTTCGCTGCTAAGAGTGAGATGTGCCATTTTTCGGATTTCAGCGCATTCGTTGGCGTAGAGGGCCGCATGAGCTGTGTCCTTGGAGAGTTGCGCTCCGATGCAGCGTTGGAACATTTCCTTGTCGCGTTGCTGGAGCCTCGAAGACATGTGCTCCAGTTTTTCCTTCTGGGAGCCGAGCCGGAACAGAGCCTGGGACATACGCTCCTTCAGAGGGATAGGGTGGACTCTGTCTTCGAACTTTCGAAACAGCCCTCGAATCCTCCTAAGTCTCCCTCACGTGAAGTACCATAACGGGATCTCTCGAGGGGGAGGTTGTCGTTGTGGTGGGTTGAGGCGTTGGAGCAATCGGTTGGGGCTGCTGGGCGGCGGGGGGCACTTGTGTCGCGTCGAGCTTCTGCAGGTAACTGTAGATCGTCTCAACGTCTTTCTTCTCAGCCATCGCGCGGACAAGACCGCTGTCGATAGCATCGCTAGCTTGTTTGTAGTTCATGTCGTCGAATTCGCCGGATGCGTGCAACATCTTGTTGCCTGCGAGGTGTGTCTGTAACTGTCGAAGCTGAGTGTTGAGAGTGCTGGTTCGCTGGCTTAGGGTGTCGATTATCTCCTTCCGTTTACCCTTCAACTCGTTAATTGCGTCCTCGTGCTGCTTCCTTAGATCTTCGTAGACGTCCTTCTGGATGTCGCCGACGCTGAACAGCTCGTCCAGTGCGCGGAGGCGTCTGGTTACGATGTCGAATTCTTTCCGAAACTCCTCTGCTTCGACCTTCCAAGCCGGTGCAAGGACGAGGGTGTCTCCGGTTATGGTGACCCTGTCGCCGGGGCATTGGAGAAACTCTCCGTTGCCTTCCTCTATTCCTACTCCCGTTACCTCGTCTCTGAGGTTGGCGGAGATGCCTACGACTTTGCCGAAGGCTCTGCCGTAGGGGTCTTGGAGGGTTCTGCCGAGGAATCTTCGGACTTGTTCAAGTGTTATTGGCATGATTTTGCACCAAAAAATGTTGTCGGAGTTACTCCTACCTTGGAATCACTGTCTCGTGTTCTGCGGTTGCGGTTGGAGAGGGTAACTCCGGGAACTTCTCGCGCATCCGTGTCTCTGCTATGGTGTTGGCTTCAGAGATGATCTTCGAGGCTTCTGGGCCTGATGCTTCCAGGTCGTAGCCTTGTCCTGTTGCCTCGCCGACTTCCATGACCACACTGTTTAGCGTGTCGGAGATCTCGCCTAATTCGTAGCCGACTTGTGGGATGACTCCTGCGATCTGGTTCTTGATCTGGTGTACTACTCCTGCTACTGGGCCCATCATGGCTGCGACGTCGCCGAATTCCTGGATTGTTTCGAGTCGGAGTACGACTTGTTCGAGTGCTAGTTCGCTTCTGAGGGTGACTTTGGCGATTTTCCGGATCTCAGCGATCTCGTTGGCGTACATTGCGCTTCGCATTGTGTCTTTGGACATTTGGGCTTGGACACACTTGTCGAAGAGTGACTTGTCATGCTGCTGTGTCTTGAGGTTGGCTCCTTCGAGCCTGTTCTGTTGTACTTTGAGTTTGTAGACGACCTGTGAGATCTTTTCTTTGAGCGGTTCTTGGTGGTGGATGCGATCGGTGACCTTGGAGAGTAAAGGTTCCCTTTGCTCTCGGTCCCAATTCTTCATGGACTTGTATGACATTTCTATCTTGAAAGCTGGCTTACTTGGGACATGTTCCAAGTGGGTTCTTGACATGGAAAGGTGTGAATTCATACTCTGCAGGCTAGACAAATTCTAGCTCAGGCAATAGGTTGCCTGTTGTCAACAGATATTCGGCGGGTATGTTGTGTGGTCCACAGGACGGTTTTGGTTTATATGCGGTGTCGGAAAATTGGTAGGAAGTTGTGTTTTCCCCAATCCCAGTTTAGCATTGCCAGTTAAAAACCGGATAATTCGACGCTCGTCATTGACAGTGTTGTTTCTACCAAATTGCTGATTCTGGGTTTACAACCCATGTTTTCCAGGGTTTTTGCGGTTGAACGCTTTTACCATTTTACCTCATAGAAGTCGCTTCCCTAGGATGAAAAAAATGGTACTAAACGATCTAACTCTAGAGAAGTTGATCAGCGAGATCAACGGCTACAAAGACAAAATGCGCACCATCTACGAGGAATACGGACGAGCCTCACAAGACCTCCAAGACAGGATCAACGTGTTAGGATACACGTTGAACGAGCACCTCAAAGAGACCAAAGACCAGATCGGCAGCACACCGCAAAGACTGTTGAACCTTGAGACAAAATACGTAACGGGCGAGGTCAGCGAACAAGAATACCGCGGACAACGAGAAGAGTTCAAGGGCCTCCTACAACGAAACCTCCACAGCATCGAAGAGATCAAAGACATGATCGAAGTTCTAACCCACATCGAGACCAGACCACTAGCACCAGCCGACTTCAAACAAGCAAACCCACCAGCTCCACGAACTCTCATCGAGGAATGGGCCAGAAACGCTGTTCCAATACAGGCACCAACCCCAGCACAACAAGCACCTGCCCCGACACCCACTTCGCCAAGCGTCAAATTCGCGGCGAGCTCCATTGCCTCGGAAAGACCATGGGCTCCCCCGACAACGCCTGTCGCACCTCAACCATCGAGTAACGGCTCAACCTGGACGAATCCTCAGACCAACAATGCACCAATCAGCACCCCAGTCGCAACGCCGACCCCGGTGTTCACCCCACCGGTCCAGGAACAAGCCCAACCAGTTTCAGCAGTCTCAGCGGACACCACCGCAGCCCCCATTACTCCATTGACCCAATCAAGCACACCTGCCGTCGAGGATTCTTTCACTGCAGCACCAGCTCAGGAGTACGTTGAGGATGTTGCAGACGCACTCGTCGTCAAGGTCGTCGATGACATGCCGACTCTCGAAGCCTCCTCAGCCGTCTCTACAACAGAGAGCGAGATTTCCCCAGTGATCCCCGGCACCGAAACTGTTCCAGGCATCGCCTCAGGACCAGACATGGCCCAGCCAAGCCTCCAGTTGCCCAGCCAGTTCTACAAGGTCGTCTGTCCCAAGTGCGGCGCTGACGTTCCAAAAGCAGCGAAGGTCTGGGAGCTCAAAGGCGGCAAGTCCAAGAAGAACGTACTCATCGGCCTCTTCCAGTGCCAAGACTGCAGGGTCAAGTTCAGAGAAGCCCTCACTCGGGACATCATCTAGAATCTACAGAACTCGGCCGTAATTTCCCCTTCACGTTTTTTTCCCGTTTCTTTTTCTGCTGAGGTAGCCAAAGCCTTAAGTCGCAAAGAGCCTTGCCCGGTTCGTCACTGTAAGGATTCAAAGAGGCTAGTGTTTGCAAATGGAAAGAGCCGAATCTAAACGTCCAGCACGTACGGAAGGAACAGAAAGAACTCCGGAAACCCGTGAACCCCGTCCCATGAACCGTGCTCCCCCGGATACCGTATTCATCGGAAAGAAGCCTTTGATGGCCTATGCGACGGCTGTCATGATGCACTTCAACATGGGATCCAAGCAATTGACGGTTAAGGCCAGGGGCCAATCGATCAGTCACGCCGTGGATGTTGTGGAGGTCGTCAGAAACCGCTTCTTCCAGGGCAAGCTGATAATCAAAGAGGTCAGAATTGGAACTGAGTTGCTCGGCGAAGGAGAAGATCAGCGGAACGTGTCTACGATAGAGATCGTGCTGTCGCGAACCGAGTAAAGATCCTACTTCATCATCCTAAGGGTACTTAGACCCCAAGTCCTCTCTACGCTGTACAGTTTCACTTCCGAGATCACCAACGGCTTTTTCATAGCGGACATGTTTTGGGGAGTTAGCTCCATGAAGAGGGGTCTCTCAGGACTGTTCGTGTAGAGGGCCCGATCGACTAGGAAGAGCTTGTTCATGTCGCTCAGCGAGTTGTAAATTATTGCCTTTATCCGAAGGTACTCCTCGCTTACACAATCTAGTAGGACTTGGTCTGTGTATCCTGAATCTAGGACCGTTAGCTCTCCCGAAGGCCCTTGGTCAAGCTTCATTTGCTAAGCCAACAAACAAGCTCGTAGCTTTTCTGTTCGTTAGATGACTACTAGTGGAATCGGCTTATAATTCGTGTCGGTACCCACGCATCAATAGTATGGACAATGGTAACCGCCATGGTTACGATTATCCAAGAATAGATCCTTTTTCTGAGGGTGACGGGGATGCGGAGCGCGAGACTTGAGTAGGCCCCTGGGCCCTATGAAAATTCATATTTCTGGTTCAGGAATCTGTTTCAAAAAAAAGGTTTCAAGAACTAGTTTTAGAATGTGATTTCCAGAAACTGGTTTCAAAAAGCGGTTTTCAAGACCTGATTCGAGCATACATCACATTTTTCCAGTCAAGTATTGGATCCCTTGAGCCGTTCTCGGAGAATAACGACACAGCGTGCCAAAAATACCTGAAATAGGCACTGCTAGCTCTGACCAAGTGAAGGATGCAACTGCCGACAGGGAGAATAGCCGTGGTGGTTCTGCTGGTCATCGCAGTTCCCGCTTTCGTCTTCTTCGTTCCTGTATTGCACCTCCCAACCTCTGACCACACCATTTGCACCAACTTCGGGGCCTACTGCCAGCGCGTTGCCCAGTATGGTTCCTTGAGCTACTTTCTTCTCTGCACCGGTGCCATTTATCAAACTGATGAGAGTTACTGGATCGGTACTTGCATGCACGGATAACTCGATTCCTAGCCTGCGGATAGGTTCAGACAACTATTCGTTTGAGACCTATCCCTCTCCATTCACCCTGAGGTTACCTCTTAGGTCCACGATTTTGAGCGACAGCAACTCGGATAAGATCCTTGAGGGCAGGCCCGTTGATCTTATCGCCTTCATGAAAATCAATCGCCCGCGTTTTCTTCGCCTCAAGCCCGGCGTTGAAGAGCTTGTGCGGGTCCGGAAGACTGGCGCCTTGGAAGAAGTTCATCTTCACATTCCCCTTGAAAGCACCGACCGCTACAACCAGCCCATCGTGAGACCAGACGGCCGTGTTCCACTTCCATTCTTCGGTGATCCCCGGGTCGGCATCGTGAATGATCTTGCGAAGCCTGGCTATCACCTGGCCACGCCAGTCCTAGAGGTCTGCGATTTGCTTGTCGATAAGCTTCGAAGAGTCCATTGAAACCATTTTTCGGTTTGACCCTTTATGAACATGTCGGGTCAGACAGTCTGCTATCGAAGATAGTCGTACGCTAGCAGCGTCATGAACTCAGGAAAACTATCACTGGCCACAAGTGAGTCAAGCAAATCTCCCGCGGTCTTGTAATTCGTCTTTTCGCCAGCTTGCGATCGTGGTCCGGCGCCCGTTTTTGCCATTTCCTCCTTCAAGATGGTCCTGAATAATTCACGCGTAATCGTCTGGCCGTTAAGAAGCTTGGCGGAGTGATGAATCCACTGCCAGATCTGAGCCCTACAAATCTCCACCGTAGCAGTGTCCTCCATCAGATTGTTGATCGCCACGCAGCCGAGACCTCCCAGCCAGGACTCTAGATACCTCAGGCTGACAGCGACATTCGCTCTTAGAGACTGTTCGCTTATCTTTGGTTCGGGCACTCTGAGGAGATCATCGCGGCTTGCCTCTACGATCGCGTTATTGTACTTCGATTCTGCCGAACGGTCGTCGAAGACCTTCATTACGACTGGTACCAGGCCTGGATGGGCGACCCAAGCGCCTTCGTATCCCTCCGCGGCTTCTCGCTTCTTATCAGCGACTACTTTGTCGATGGCTTCCTGGGACCGAGGGTCGCTTCTAGTTGGAACTTGGGCAGCCATTCCTCCGATTGCGTAGGCGCCTCGTCTGTGACAGGATTGGGACAGCAGGACAGAGCTGGATTTGAGGAAGGGTGCTGTCATGGGGAGGAGTGGTCTTTCGGGAACTAGGAATCTCGGGTCTTGGCCTAGGAACTTGATCAGGCTGAAGATGTAGTCCCAGCGGCCGAGGTTGAGGGCGGTTATCCTCTCGCGCAATTCGTAGAGGATTTCGTCCATCTGGAATCCAGCTAGGATCGTTTCGATTAGGACGCTGCACTTTATGCTGGCGTGTGGAAGCTTGAGAGCTTTCTCAGAATAGTCGAAAATATCGTTCCAGAGCCGGGCTTCCAAGTAGCTCTCGAGTTTCGGGATGTAGAAGTAGGGCCCTGTTCCCAGACTGATCAGTTTTTTGGCGTTGTGGTAGAGAAAGAGGCCGTAGTCGAACAGGAAAGCGGGGACGGGGCGGGATTCAATTAGAACATGCTTCTCGATCAGGTGTAGGCCTCGGGGCCGCACCATGAGAGTTGCAAGTCTGTCTCCTAGCTTGTATTCTCGGCCATCGGGACCAGTGTATCGGATGTTCCGGTTGACCGCGTCTCGAAGATTAGCCTGGCCCTGAACGGTTCCCTCCCAGGTCGGGGAGTGGGAGTCTTCGAAATCGGCCATGTAGACATCTGCGCCCGAATTTAGTGCGTTTATGACCATTTTCCGATCGACAGGGCCCGTAATCTCCACCCGTCTTTGTCGAAGATCAGCCGGGATAGGTCCAACCTTCCATTCCGATGCCCGAATTTCACGCGTCTCTTCCAGAAAATCGGGGAGTGCTCCGTTTCGGAGATTCTCGTGAACGAGGATTCTCTTTTCCAGTAACGACTCGAGACGCGGGGAAAATTCTAGAACAAGATCTCCGACAAAGGCCAACGAGTCAGGTGTCAGTATCTCATCTAAACCCTGTATGTGGGGCCCTGTCACTTTGAGGGTTCGGGGTTCCAGTGCTAGCTCGGATCGGCTTTTCGTTTCGTCAGATAAGTGCAAACCTACTGGTTCCGGTCTCGCTCGGATTTGGTGCTTGAGACTGGAGGAGATGCTAGAACGGACTGTTCTTTGAACTGGGCTGCTTCAGTAGATTCGCTCATCGCTGTGGTCGAAGACATTCCGCTCGAGATTACGTTTGTGACCTCGTCGAAGTATTCTGTTCCCACAAACGCCTGATGCTTCACGGCCGTATAGCCAGCCGGTTCGGCTTCGAACTCTTTCCTCTGGACACGAACATAGGCCGCCATTCCTTCAACAGCGTACTGCTTCGCCAGCTCGAACATGGACACTGAGAGACTGTGGAAACCGGCCAATGTGACGAACTGGAACTTGTAACCCATCATGCCCAGTTCTCGCTGGAAACGTCGAATGCTCTCTGGATCTAGATGTTTCTCCCAATTGAATGACGGTGAGCAATTGTACGCTAGCAGTTTCCCCGGGAACACTCTATGGACGGCATCTGCGAACTTTCTAGCCTCCTCAAGGTCCGGCGTAGAGGTCTCACACCACAGGATGTCCGCGTAAGGCGCGTAGCTCATGCCTCGGGCAATAGCTGCTTCTATGCCTGGTTTGATTCTGTAGAAACCCTCCGCGGTTCTCTCACCGGTAGTATAGGGCAAGTCCCTCGGATCCGCGTCGCTCGACAAGAGTTTCGCTCCCATGGAATCGGTTCGCGCGATGAGATACGTTGGGACCCCCATTACGTCGGATGCAAGCCGGGCCGCGATCAGAGTCTTGATGAACTGATGAGTGGGAACTAGGACCTTTCCACCTAGGTGGCCGCATTTCTTCTCTGAAGCAAGCTGATCTTCGAAGTGCACTCCTGCCGCTCCAGCCTCTATCATCATTTTCATCAGTTCGAAGGCGTTGAGGGGGCCTCCGAACCCAGCCTCGGCGTCGGCAATTATCGGCGCGAGCCAGTCGACTTTACCTTGGCCGTTCATGAATTGTATCTGGTCTGCTCTCAGGAACGCCTGATTGATCCTCTTCACTAGATTCGGAACACTGTTGGCCGGGTACAGACTTTGGTCCGGGTAAGTTTGGCCTGAAAGGTTAGCGTCCGCGGCTACCTGCCAGCCGCTCATGTAGATCGCCTTGAGCCCAGCCTGGACCATCTGGAGAGCTTGAACTCCAGTCAGAGCGCCGAGAGTGGGAATGAACGATTCGTCCCTTAACAGGCGCTCAAACTTTTCCGCGCCGAGTCGAGCCAGAGTGTACTCTGGATGGACGGTCCCCCGGAGCTTGCAGACTTCCTCGGCCGAGTAGGGCCGACGGATTCCATTCCAGCGGTCTGATAGCCAAGACTGAGAGAGTCGTTCAGCATCTGCTCTGAGGCGCATATCTACATTTGTCAAAGCGTCTTATCGTCGATACTCCTCGCGCCCATAATAAGCGTTGACGAATCATCAGTCCGATTTCTATCTTTTGATACATATTTACATGGATAGCGATTTCCCAGATCCCGACAACGACAAGGATTATGAATCTTCCAAAGCCGCTTCTGTCGCCTGGATAGAACGGTTCGGCCTGATGGCACCAAGGACAAAGCATGCACAATTTTTCGGAAAGACAATTAAGCCCGCTGTCTAACGCGTAGAGTGTACGTGTTGTGTGAAACGTGACGTACAAAGCGTACATAGACAACATCAAGGCCAATACGGGCAGGGACCCGGAATACTTCCAGAAAATGGCAAAAGAGAAGGGGCTGGTTAAGCATGCTGAGCTACTGTCGTGGCTCAAATCGGAATGCGGACTAGGACACGGTCACGCCAACGCGATCATCATGTACATTCAGAACCCTCAACTCGCGAAGAAAAAAATACTGGAAGATGCGAAGGGAGAGAAAGCCAAGAAGTAGTTGAGCAGCGAAACACAATTACGGAACAGGCGGCCCTTTCCCGGTTTCAAGGTGAAGGGGTAATGTCTCTAGAAACCTATCGGAGGAACGGGGAGCCGGTTCGGAATCCCGTGTGGTTCTTCGAAGAAAACAGAATCTTGTACGTGCACACACGGATGATAGCACAGGCAAGGTGAAGCGGATAAGCCGTAACCCCAAGGTGCGCATCGCCCCGTCCTACTTTAGAGGTAAGCCGAAAGCCGAGTACATCGATGCTCGAGCGGAACTAGAAACAAGCCCAGAAATAATCGAGAAATATCACTCGAAGATATACAAGAAGACGGCCTCCAAGCAACTTTGACCAGGTTCGTTCAACGCTTCTCAAGAAACAAAGCGAACGACATCATCATCGTCATCCACCCCTCTTGAATCCGCTCTGGAACTCTCCAGCCTAGCTCATCAGAGTTCTTGGCGCCGCCGACAGGGTTCGAACCTGTGACCAACGGGTTGCTACAGTGGACCTTCCACTTTAACAGCTTCAGCCTCAGCCCGCGAGCCGAGTCCGCTGCTCTACCACTGAGCTCGCGCCCCCAAACCTCTGAGGGAACGGCGGCCCGCGTCTATAGCCGGCGGCAACCGACAACCCGACAAGACCCGTTTATTAAAAGAGGTTCTGTTAACTCTTCGTCGGATGAGTTAGCTTCGGGGCA
>VBBQ01000031.1:50259-68384 GCA_005888755.1 Candidatus Bathyarchaeota archaeon | reverse complement strand
TATGAAAGGGAAAGGTCCCTCTGCCGCGTTCGACCTGCTTGAGTCCAAGCTTTCCACCTTGAAAGGTCGCAAGTTCTACGGCACCTTTCAGCACACGCCTGAGGGAGAAGAGTACTACGCATGCGTAGCACGAATCGATTCTGACGATCCAGAGAAGATGCAACTGGAAACAGGATTGATCCCGGGCGGATGGTACGCCCGCAGCAAACTCATGGACTGGGAGAAGATCCTCTCCAAGCTACCCAGTCTCTTCGAAGAAATGGCCCGGACTCACGACACGGACCCGAAGCGTCCCTCGCTGGAGTTCTATCGAAGTCAAGCCGAAATGCACCTCTTCCTCCCAGTGCGGAGTCATCCCCCGATCGGCGCAACATAGGCAACATTCCCCTTATTGCGAAATAGAGAGTAGGACCATCGCCTATCATGCCAATCTGAGGTCGTTCTCTTTGACTTGAGCCCAATGTTCGTCGAGAAATAACAGCCAAAGTACAGCAAGGGTATCTGATAGGATTCTAGAATATGAAAGATCTCCGATTTGCAGAGTTTTCTACCAACTGATAGCTTAGGGTATCGTCATGTGAGGAAAGTATTTATTCGCGAAACCCCACCGAAAAATCATATGAGAATCCTCTCAGTAAGGATACCGTCCTCACCTTCCGGAGGTATATCTCTAAGAAAAATAGTCGTCGCAGTATTCCTGATTCTACTCTCTACCCTAACGGCAGTCCCTAGCCTGAACACGATCCTTGCCAGGGCCCAATCTTCCGATTCCTGGAGCTTCCGAGACGATTTCAACTACTCGTCTATCGACCAGCTTCAGGCCGCAGGATGGACTACCGGCGGCGCCCCTCCGTCGTACTTCAACGGCAGCAATGGGATCTTGACGCTCCTCGACGATGGCTATGTTGGTGCAGCAGTTGAATGGAACCATGCTCCCGCAGGGGTAACAAACTGGAGCGTCTCACTCCGCGGACGGTGGATCGGCAACCCAGTCGGGTCCATTGCTCTCGGCGTTCGGACAGCCGGCCACTCGTACAGCTTCCTCGCCGATGGCTACTATGTTCCCGACCCCCTCGGCCAGTGCAGCTGCGTTCGCACCAATCCTGGGTTTGGGATTAGTGACGATGGTCGCGGTGTGGCGCGATTTCCGGGCTATTCGCCAGAGTTGGACACGTGGCACGTCCTCAGGGTAGACATGGTGCAGGGGACACTCTACACCTACTTTGATGGCGTCTTAGTAGGAGACTTTACCGAATTTGACACCTCTGCCGGGAATACTAACCTCGCCGGTATCGAGGTTGGCGCGCCTTGGTTTGCGAATGTTGAGGTCGACTGGATGCAAGCGTCTGGTTCTCCCTCGACGCCGCCTACCAATCCTTACTTCATGGTAGCTGGTGCTTCGTCAGTCACCGTCCTGCCGGGACAGAATGTATCGGACCCGTTCTACGTGAGCAGTCTAGGGCGGTTCGAGGGGACCGTGAACCTTGCCGCTGTTGCTACACCGTCGTCCGGGCTTTCGGTGACGATGGATACGACAGTCACTGTATGGGTTGGTGAGCCCAAGGAGTCAACACTCTACGTGGCGATCCAGAGTACCACCATGGTGGAGCAGAGCTTTACAATAACTGTGACAGCGACCAGCGGAAATCTGTCCACGTCAGTGACGATAAACGTGAATGGTCTTACTGATCACGATCCGATCGTCATACACGGAGACACGGGTTTCACAATTGCGAATGGTGTAACGGGAGGGTCAGGAACATTCACCGATCCCTATGTGATTCAAGGCTGGGCGATCTCCACAGACTTCTTGTGTTGCGCCAGCCCTGGAATCGTAATATCCGACACGAAAGCGTACTTCACGATAGACAATGTCTATATCAACAACCCCGGGTCGGATGGCATCGAGCTCGCGAACGTGCAGAATGGAGTGATCAAAGACTCCGCCATGAACGATGGCGTAGCATGCTACGGTTCCCCTGACTCGTGTAGCAACCCAGATGGAGTTGACATAACCTCGAGCAGCAATGTCAAGCTGCTCCGTAACGAGTTCGGAAGGGCGATCAGCAACCTGTACGGCGATGCGGGCCATCTAGATGCGAGTATCTCCAGCTCGATGAATGTAACTCTGAGGGGAAATCGATTCGATGCTAGCGGAATCGATCTGAGCGGGTCTCCTGCACAGCTCAGCTCGTACAATATCAACCCCTATCCGAGCACATACACGTACGATGTCGACCCGAGCTTGTACAATCTCGTAAACGGCCAGCCTCTCTACTATTACACGGACTGCTCAGGCCTGACTGTGGATGGAGTAAGCGTCGGACAATTGATTATCGCAAACTGTCGTAATGTCAGAGTTTCAAACCTGCGACTCAGTCTCTCAAGGTATCCTCTGAAAGTGATGTTTGTAAACGGAGCGACCATCTCAGACAACACGATAGACGGGGGGACCTTCATCGACGGACTCTCAATCATCCATTCGAGCAATCTGATGGTCACAGGTAATAGTATCTCCGACGGTTTCTACCAGGCTTATGGTGAAAGCTCGGGCATCGAACTCGACTATTCCACAAACGTAATCGTCGCAGGGAACAACATATCGTACACTCACATCGGCATGCAAATCACCGGGACAAACCAGTCGGCCATCTATCACAACAATTTCATCCAGAACGACTCGCAAGCCTACCAGTCCAATACCGGCATCACTTGGGACGACGGCTATCCCATCGGGGGGAACTACTGGTCCGACTACGGCGGAAGCGACCCGGACAATGATGGCATAGGAGACACTATTTACTCGGTCTGTTGTGTCGGCTCAGTTGACCGGTATCCATTGATGAAGCCTTTCACTGCTCAAACCAGTGAGCCACAATTTCAGCAGACCCTTACCTTTGACAGCGTGATAGTATCGGTCTCAGGCAACTTCACCCCAGATACGACCAGTAAGACTGTTAATGGTACAGTCTCGATCATCGTGACAAATAGCACTACCAGTCAGACGGTCTTCTCCAAGACCTACACCGTATCGGTTGGCTATGGCTCCAGCTCGACCGCGAGGTTTGTCCTGACCATACCGACAAGTTCTTCATGGCTGGGAGCTGCGTGCACTGTCAACATCTCCAGCAACAATGCCAGTTGTTCTGTGTCTAGGGACCCCGATGTGAACGACGATGGAGCAATCAACATACTCGACCTGGCCCTGATAGCCATCTCGTATGGCTCAAAGATGGGCGGACCCGGGTACAACGTCTCATATGACCTGAACGCGGATGGGAAAGTCACCATCCTCGACCTAGCACTAGCAGCCATCGAGTATCAATTGCCAGTTTTCAACTAGCAATCTAGTTACCGTTATCCGTTTCCCTTTCTTATTGAGGGAGAACCCAGTCCACCCCAAGCTTTCAGAACCAATGTTGATGTGCACTTGTATACAGCGCGCTTAAGTGTCCAACGAGAGCATTCTAAGCTTGCCAAAGCTAGGAGGTAATCATCTTCCGAAAAGGACTGGGCTCTGGAACGATTGTCGTCATACTAGTGGTGCTCATGGTGTTTGGAACCGTTGGTGTCACGAGGCCGGTCCTCGCAACAACCCCCGATTTCACCGTGTCCGCCAACCCGGGCAGCGTCATTGTTCCGTTGGGATATTGGGCTGAGACTATGCTGACTATTACCAGCTTGAACGGTTTTGAGGGCACAATCCAGCTTAATGCACCGGTTGGACCCAGCACGGGTCTTGCTGGAGCGGGATTCTCGACCGGGATGACGCTGAGCCCGAACGATAACGTGAACACGGATCTCCAGCTAACCCCTGGGGACATCCCTGGCAACTACAATTTGACAATCGTTGCGACAATCGGTTCCGTGTTCCACTCCCTAGTGATACCAGTCACAGTGTCACCTGTCTCAGGTTCCGACTTTACCACAAGGCTCTGGGGATCATATTCGACCCTCCAAGATTGGGACATAGCGATACAGGAACAGCTGGTCAGCCTAGGCGGCTTCAAGGGCCAAGTGACTCTTTCAGCGGCCGTGACACCGAACATCCCGAACGCTCCCGCATTCTCTCTCCTACCGAGCACCGTCGATCTCTCGGCAGGCACCCTGGCCGGGTACACCGCCATAGTTTCTACAACGATGTCGACACCTGTTGGAAATTACATCGTAGCAATCACAGCCACGAACGGAACGATGTCCCACGTTTACCAAGCCATCATGATGGTTGGAGACTACCGCCCACAATCGGAACAGCCCGGACCAGGAAACAGCACCTCGACGGGTAACCGTCCCTCCTCCAACAGCGCGGCCACCAACATCCTTGCTCCCTTCGGCAACGCCTCCTCCGCATTATCCACCCTCCTATCGTTCTGGTGGTTCGAGACGATAATCGGGCTCTCCATCGCTACTCTAGTCGTCTATCGGAGAAGACCAGCTCTCAGTCGAGCTTAATTCTGGGTAACCTGGAAGAGGAAGAATCCTCCGATAGTTGGTTCGCTCACCAAACGGTAACGGTCAGAAAAAATAAGCAGCCTTTCTCGACCCCCGGGGGGCGGTCTTTTTTCCCGTACCCCGCCCTTCGTGAAACGCTGAGAATCCCACGTTCACCAGGCCATACATGACCATTCTTCCTTCACGACAATCATCCACCAGACGCTTCTGCCCTCTCAAGAATCTCCTTCACAACCTCAGACTTCGCGTCCGCATAATTCTGCATATACTTCCACTTCCTGCTCGCAAGGTCTCGTTTAGTGCGAGCGTAGAGCTCGCGGTCAGCCTCGATCGTCCGAAGCCAGTCTCGAAGTAACAAGCTTCTCTGAATCTCCTCCGAGTCTTGTGTGAACACGTGCAGGTTGATGTTGTGTCCGGACCCTTGAAGAGGCGATGCTGGTGCCAATCGGGCTCTCGAATCCGAGGAACGTAACCCACCGCCTCGAGAGCAGGAACAAACGAAGGCTCGTCGGCAGAGTCAGACACAATCGGAAGGATGTCGATAATCGGCTTGGCCACGAGCCCAGGCACACTAGTTGCGCCAACGTGCTCCACCCTAAGCGCACGCTCACTAAGGGCCGCTTTGATCCGCTTCGCTTCACGAGAGAAGTTTTCCGGCCATGCCGGATCGTACTCTACGAGAGTGATCGAGCTTTCAAAGGGCTTGAGTTCACCCCACGGTAACCTGCCGGAGTTGTTCCTCGGGTCATCGGTGGAGAGGGTTTCTTACGTTCTGCCAATTTTATGTCACTACAATCTCTTGACGAGACTCCCGAAGACTAGCAAACACATTCTTTTCTCCCCGGCATCGCCAGGACTCGTTGATAGTTGACTCACCGTGGAACAGAATCAGTTGATACTGCTGGACAATCCTGTATGGAGTGCCCTGTCAACGACCCATGCTTCGTTCGCTGAAGGCGATGAGCTCGCCAAACGCTACCCAGTTGATGTCGCTCCATTTGCCGCGACACGCGATCAATCGACAGAATCCTATGATTCACTCGCCCGGCTGCTCGGTCCCGGAGTAACAACCGCACTTCCTCTAGCGGCAATGCCTGATCTTCCCGCCGGCTGGACAACTGTTCGCAAGGTAGATTCTGTTCAGATGATATGGAACGGGTCGGTGCGGCCGCCAATGAAACACACCCTTGAGGATCTGGACATTTCACAGGTTGATGAGATGCTCGCCCTCGTCGAGGTGACCAAGCCCGGCCCCTTCTTCAGACGAACACCTGAACTAGGATCATATCTCGGAATCCGTGAAAAGGGCCAACTAGTAGCGATGGCTGGAGAACGACTCCGACCCCTCGGACATACCGAGATCAGCGCAGTCTGCACGCATCCCGAATACCGTGGCCGCGGATACGCCAGCTCACTCGTCTCTACACTCATCCAAAAGATCACGAAGAGAGGTGAGATTCCTTTTCTTCACGTCCGTACGGAGAATGTTGGAGCAATACGTGTGTATGAGAAGCTCGGCTTCAAAACTAGGCGCATGATAAATATCATTATTGTGAAAAGAGACTAATCTAGAACATTAGACCAGCGAACACTCGCAATCTCTCATAGTGACGGGTAATTCGATAGTACTATGGAGACCGTCCACGGGTTTCGATTCGCTTAACCTTCAACAGTGAACGTTGCTTAGTCGGCGAGACGGGATAGCGAAACGGAGGAGAGACGGCCACGCGCTACATATTGACCGTTGACTTCGAAGAAGACAATGATATCGACAGTTTCATCCGGTTTGTCCAGTACCACACGAAACGCTTGAAGTGTCCCAGCAAGGACGTTTTCATCCGGCTCGCTCACGAATGGGAAAAACAGCTGGTGAACAACTCTGAGCCAAACAACGGCAATGGAATCAAGAAAGAAAAGAAAAAAACGCTCAAAGAACCATCCGAGTAAGTTCAAGATCCGGGTACGATACAAGTACCACTACTACCGCTGGATCAACACAGAAGACTACGGCAGTTTCAAAGACATCTACGAAAAATACAAAGACAAAGGATACTCATTCTGGTGCGTCCCGAAGGGAGACTCAGTGTTCACCAACCCTGGAATAGAATCAATGGGCGAACAACTGGACTCGGTAGTATCGGCGAACGGAAATTATGAGCTTCCATCGCGGTATTTCGAGAGAGACTATGCTGGAGAGCTTGTTGTTGTAAGGCCATTCCTTCTTCCAGAGACACGTCTGACTCCGGAACATCCGGTATTGTCCTGCGAATCGAATCCGCAAAAATCGAAATGGTACAACCCTCAAACACGACCATCACTGAAGAAAACCTGGAAACCAGCGGGAGAGCTAACAGAGAAAGATTGGGTCTTCTTCCCCCTCTTCAAAGGCAATAGAGAAGGAGATCCCGAACTCCTCTACCTCCTCGGACTATACATGGCCGAAGGATATCCCACAGGGAATCAAGTGTACTTTGCACTGGGACACAAGGAACGGCAACTTGCCGAGCACATCCTTCGGATGGCGGAAAAGCACTGGAGCGTCAAGGGCACGATCAACCATCATAGAACTGGACTTCTTGTACGTTTTTCGAAACCTGCTTTGGCAGACTTCATGAGGAAAGAGTTTGGCAGCAGAGTGGTCAGTAGGAAGATCCCATCGTGGATTCTAGAACAGCGCGATCCTCAACCGTTCCTCGAAGGATGGCTGAAAGGAGACGGTTTCAAACGAGGGAACACTTGGACACTCGCAACATCCTCCAAAACAGCCGCCTACCAGGCTCTGCTCATGGGTTCGCGGCTCGGCATTCTTCCGGCCATCTACGAGGATGACAGAAAGGAGAGAGGGATAATCCAGGGACGGAAGGTCAACGCGAAGCCATCATACGAGATACGATTCCATCAAGACGGCAGCAAACACTCAAACAAAGCCAGTCACGTAGTAAGGACGGATAACGGCTTCTGGGTTAGGATAAACAAGGTCGAGCGAGAGAATTTCTCGGGCAAGGTCTGCAACATGGAGACACCGTCAAACACCTACCTTCTATCCTTCATTGTCCATAACTGTGCCGATTTGCCGCCGGAGTATTCTAGCCAGGATGGAACATGGACCGGCTATCGGCTAGATGGGGACAAGACCCATACTGAATCTACACTGAAAAGATACGGGCGACACAAAGCGTGGATCGACAGCAGCTACAGGTTCGAAGGAAAACCTGTAATCCTAGTCTACAACGCTCGTTGATGTAGAAGTTCCTGTAGTTTGTTTCCCAACTCACTTGGGAAGTACGTCGTCAACTTTCTCTTCTTTGGCCCTTCTTCTTAGATATTTCACGTCGATGCTTTTTGAGAAGCCGCTGAGGAGAGCCTTGGCCTGTTCCGCATCACGTTGGCTCTTCCAGAATTTCGCAGCGGCAAGTCTGTCGATTATCAACTCTTCAACTCCCACAACTCGTACCGCGTAGTTGCGAACATGAATCGTGCGTACCTTCTCTACGCGTTTCGGAACCATGTCGACAATGTGAACAGCGACGCTTATCGCCTCGTTAATCCAGACCATTCCTTCCCTTTTGAACCCTAATAGGGCAAGAATTTCCTCAGTTGCCTCCTGATCTGTGGTGGTGATGTCGATATCACCTGTAGTGAATTGTCCGGCGGTATAGGTTTCGACTGCCTGGCCTCCGACAAGGTAGACAGATTGCGATTTCCTCTCAAGCCTGTCGGTAATGTATCCGAGAAGGAGCATTTTCTTCTTCAGCTCGCTCGGTTCCTTCTTGAGCTCTGAAACGAGTGTTCGAGCAGTGAGTGGGCGCGAGGTGATTTTGTTGGAGCGTCTTGCAGTTGTCATCGCATGCGGTATTCTCTTTCTCCGATCTCCTCGAACATTTTCCTGAACTTTATCGCAGCGAGCTTGGAGAGAGCCGCGAGTTCTCCTTCCGCTCTGGGCAGATCGCCTTGACTTCGAAAGCCCATCTTACGGTTTCTGATAGAGACGGCAAATTGCGCCCGTCTTGCCCTAGATATTTCTTCGAAGGTAAGTGGAATCCGGCGTATCTCATAATTTATTTTGTCCCAGTTCACCTGAAATCTTTCCTCAATCTTTTTTCTAACATTCTCTGGTATGCCTGAGACGATTTTTGAGACGGGGCCAAGATAGCAGAGAGTTCTCTGCCGGACGCGTTTCCCTTCTCTTACGCCGTCTACCAAGTAGGCATATCGTCTCGGTCCTACTTTCTTGACCCTTACGAACATAGGCTAATTGAAGTGGTCGAGTCATAATAATGTTGTGCCTAATTTTTTTGCACAACCTTCCGGATTTCTGAGACCGATCCTTGCATCTCGTCACTACACGTGACTGTCGAATGTGACCATTCGATGTGAGCGACACTTAAGAATCGGAATTAGATCTTGCTCCGCATGGAGACGACGACCGTCCAGAAGGAGACGCTCTGGCGGAATCCCAACTTCCTAAAGCTCTGGACATCCGAGACCATTTCCCAGTTTGGCAGCCAGTTCACCGGGCTAGCCCTGCCTCTAACAGCCATTATCATTCTAAGCGCGGACTCTGTTCAGGTCGGAATACTCAACTTCGCAGGGTCCGTGCCCTGGTTGATCTTCGGGCTCGTAGCCGGCGTATGGATTGACAGGCATCGTAAACAGCGCATCATGGTTACCTCCAACATTCTACGTGGATCAATACTCGCACTAATTCCGATAGCAGCCGTCCTGGGAGTCATAACAAAACTCGGAATTCCATTTCTTTACGCGATAAGCTTCTGTGTCGGATTCCTACAGGTCTTCTTCGACATCACATACCAATCCTACCTGCCCTCTCTAGTGCGCAGGGACCAGCTTGTCGAAGGAAACCGCAATCTGCAGGCAAGCGCCTCTACAGCTCAGGTTGCGGGACCAACAATAGCAGGAATCATCATCAGCATAATCACCGCGCCCATCGCCATTGTCTTTGATGCATTTTCATTCTTCGCGTCCGCACTCGCACTAGGACGAATAGATCATGAAGAGGTGATCGACAAAGAAATCGTGAAGCCTTCGGTATTAGCTGATATTCGAGAAGGGCTCCATGTTGTTTTCAGCAACAGAATGCTTCGGATGATCGCAGGCTGTACAGGGACATCCAATTTCTTTGGAACCGCGCTGGGCACACTCTTTCTACTCTACTTGATTCAGCCTAGCCCTGCTGGGCTTGGAGTCTCCGAAAATCTCGCCGGAGTTACCGCGGGAATAATCTTCAGCGTGGCCAGCGTCGGCGCTCTGGTTGGAGTCGCAGTCTCTACTAAGGTGGCAAGGAACATTGGAGTTGGACCTGCCATACTCGGGAGCATCCTCATTGGAGGATTGGGGGCCATTCCCTACTATCTGTCAGGGTCCCTAACGGTATCTCCCCTGTTTACGCTGGGAGGGTTTGGGGTCAACTGGAGCATGCTCTCCATCATGGCAGGCCAGTTCATCAGCTTCATCGCGACCGTAGTTTACAATGTCAACCAGGTGAGTTTGAGACAGGCGATAGTTCCGCTGCGTCTTCAAGGCCGAATGAACGCGACGATGCGTTTCCTAGTCTGGGGTACAATACCTCTCGGAGCTATTACGGGGGGGATTCTGGGAGAGTTTCTGGGACTGCGGACCGCGATTGGAATAGCGATACTCGGGGGCTCGCTATCGTTTCTCTGGGTTTTGCTCTCGCCAGTGCGGTCGCTCAAGACGATACCTGAGCACATGGGATAATCAAGAGCCCTAGATCAGCAATAAGAAACGAAGATAGCTAGTGCTCGCTAGAATATCGGCAGAATTTTCGATCAAGAGAATGCCTGATTCAGTTTCTTGTAGTCTTCACCTGGTACTTTCCAGTCGGAGACAGTCGCGTTTTCATGCACGTGCTGTTTGTCAGCAGCTTTCGGTATCGCTACAACATCGTCATGCTGCAAGACCCACGCGAGCGCAATCTGGTTTCGGGATCGTCCCAGCGTTCCAGCGATCTCGTCCAGGACTTTGAACGGGCCGCCGCGTCCTCGCGGGATCTTTCCCTGACCAAGAGGGCTGTACGCTATCACCGTTATGCCTTCCTTCTGACAATACTGGAGGACTCCAGCTTCCGGGCTTCGATCGACTAGACTGTACTCGATTTGGTTAGAGACTATTTTCTCGCGGGAGAGAGATTCCTGTGCCTCTCTCATCTGTTCAACGGAGAAGTTGCTTACTCCTATAAATCGGACCAGACCATCCTCTACCAGCCTTTCCATCGCCCGCATCGTCTCGGCGATAGGAATCTTGGAGTTTGGCCAGTGAAGTTGGTAGAGGTCCATTTGTTTTCGGTTGAGCCTCTTCAAGCTCATCCGCGCAGAACGCAGAACATCATCGTGCGCAAAGTGTCGCGGAGAAACCTTTGATGCGACAAAGACCTCTTCCCGGCGTCCCTCAATTGCCTCGGCGACAACTTCCTCGCTGTGGCCTCCCCCATACATTTCAGCAGTATCGATAAAATTCATTCCCAGTTCGAGTCCGAGTCTGATGGCTTCAACAGACGCTTTGTCCTTTGACGGGTCTGGACCCATCTCGCCGCCCATCCCCCATGTTCCCTGACCGATAACCGGGATGGATTCGCCTGTCCGACCCAACGGTCTGAACTGCAATTTACAAGCGTCCCGAGGCCAGAAAACAACCGTTGAGACCTTAAGCTGACGTAGGTAATCGGAAGAAGGACAACATTATGCGTCACGATAATGCTCCCCGCTCCAACCGAGAAACAGCCAAGAACGACCCAGAGAAACGGCCGACGAAACCTGTCGAAATCGCTAGAGAATCGCCATAAATCGCCCATTATCAGCCCTGATCCGGAATCCAAGCCCGCGATTTCCAGACACGCCATATTCCACGCTTGTCCCTAGGGGAACACACCGAGATCGAAAACAGCCAAGCAAGGCGATAACAAGCCCGTCTCCAGGAAATAAGCACGGAAACACCCCCAGCCAAGAACACCCTCCCGGAAAAGGACGTTTTGGCCAACCCCTGCGCGGCAAAAGAGGTTGACCCGAAAAACTTGGCTCAAACAGTTTCCTGTCCGAGAAGACTCTTGGCTCATGTTTTTCTTGATGGTGGTTTTTCAGCGGCGCGCGTTTCGCCATGTCTCGCCGATTCGGTTTGCCCCTTTCGCGAGCAGTTCCTCTCCTATCTCCTGGGCCAGTCTTGTACCGTCCGCGGAGTTTCCTGTTCTTGTCGCAGACAGTCTTTCCTTACCATCCAAGGATAGAACACATGCTTTCACCTGAATCTGGTTTCCCCTTACTGCCGCAAGTCCGCCAACAGGGACTTTGCTTGTCTCCTCGAGAATCCGGACCAATTCTCTCTCCGCCTCCGCCTCGGCCCGTGTCGGCAGGTGCTCCACTGATCTCAATATTTCGATGACCTTCAGATTGTCCCGTCTCGCAACAATCGCCAGTGCTCCTTGGCCTGGTGCTGGGATGAAATCGTCTGTGGAAAATCTCTCCGAAATTCTCTCAGCTATTCCAAGCCGTGCCAGTCCAGCCTCCGCGAGTATGACCGCGTCAAACTCTCCCTTGTCCACTCTCTCGACCCGTGTCTCCACGTTTCCAAACAGAGGCTCAGGCTTCACATCTGGTCTCGCACGTCTCAGCTGGGCGACTCTGATCGGGCTGCTCGTCCCAACCCTAGAACCTATAGGCAGATCCCTCAATCTCCTGTCTCGATTACTGACAAGTACTTCAGCTGGAGAGCCTCTCTCTGGAACGCTCGCGATCACCAATCGCGTGTTTCTGTCGCTAACAGGCACGTCTTTCATGTTATGAACCGCAAAGTCGACCCTGCCCTCTGAGACCGCCTGATCAACTTCCCTGTCGAATATTCCTCTCTGTTCCAGAGAGAACAGAGACCTTCCCCTACCAGCATCCCCAGAAGTCTCGACGATCTTCCGATCGATTTTCGAACCGGCATTCTTCTGTTTGATCCGATCCACCACAAGATCGGTCTGAATCAGGGACAATTTGCTGTTTCGGGCGCCGACCTTGAGAAATATTCTCGGGTCACCGTGCCAATGGTTTCACGATAGCGTCGACCGCGTTGAATCGGGTAAATCGCTCGCAGACTATCGCGATAATAAGACTTGACATCACGGTTCCATTTTAGCGAATCTTAGCTTTGCGACAGTTGCTTTAGATGTCGGTTGAGAGCTCGCTCGGCCTGTCAGTCTTCGGCGATCCATGTAATGTCTTCACCACATCCTCTAGCCTCGGATGGCTCTTCTGGAGCCGTATCTCATCCTCCTCAAACCCAAGCTCCGCCATCCCATGCTCGCTGAGGAATTTTGCAGCCCATGAAACAGCGTTACCCGGAATACGCAACTGTTTCGATATCTCGTCCAGCTTATGCCATGCGCCATCCACAATGTGCATCCAGACATACCAGAGAAGCATCGGTCGTGGTCCGCTAGGCAATAGCTATAGGCTCCCGAATCCACCTTCTTCTTCCGTATCCTACTAATCCGAGTGTAACTGTGCGATTCTTCACCCAGTAACACGCATGTGAACCGTACCCCTTTGAACCGGGCTTATCGCTCATGGGTCCGAGAGGAAAGATTCTCACCTCGCTCCTCCTAATCATCGTAGTCATCATCGCAGTCTGGCAGTTCACGAGTCCCGCGCTGATCCCGTCAGTCGGGACCAAATACGTCTCATCAACGCAGTACGCCAACCGTGGAAGCTGGGTCGTGCAGGAGGTTTCCGGTTACGGCAAAGTCTTCCTAGCCTTCTCCATCGCCAACCTGACATATCCTCGCACCACGCTCCCGACCTCATACTCGATCATCGTCAGTAAAGTGAACGAGACCGCTCTCCCCGCGTACATTCGCGGATTCACCGTGAAGCTCACTGCTCTGCAGATCCAAGACAGCTATGATGGTTCAGTTTTGAGCTGGGCGCCATCAGGGAACTTTCCCGATGCGGCCCAAGCCACGACCCTCTTCAACTTCAAGACCTCAGCAAACCATCAGCTCAAGTTCACGATAAGCTACCAGCTGTACGAGATACTCTTCATAGGCTCACTCCTGGATCAATCTGCAACCCAATCTTTCAACATCACACAGAATGTCGTCTGAACAATTTTTCCATCCGCTAAAGGATTATTTATCCCGCCCCGAGGGTCGTCTCCGATTGTTGAGTTTTGGCTATAACCTACGACTATATCGATGATTATCTCTACCGGATCGCCCAGCCAAGAGACCTCCTGCTCCAGAAGATGGAAGAAGAAGCCGACACGGGAGCCGTCCCAATAATCGGACCCCTTGTCGGTCGTCTCCTTTACAACCTCGCGCGTAGCAGCCAGAGCAAGAACATCCTCGAGATAGGAACCGCTATCGGCTATAGCGGAATATGGCTGGGAAGGGCAGTCGCACCCTTGAAGGGCTCGGTGACAACCATCGACAAAGATCCGGAAAGAGTGAAGCGAGCTGAGAAGAACATCGCCGAGGCCAAGCTCCAGAAAGTCATCAAGGTCCTCAAAGGAGACGCGTTACGCATTCTACCTACTCTGAAAGACGAATATGATCTGATATTCCTTGATTCTGACAAGCAAATCTACCTCGAAGCGTTCAAGCTCAGCGTGAAAATGCTCCGTAAGGGAGGCTTGTTCATCGCCGACAACACACTGTGGGGCGGCGACGTTGCAAAAGGCGGAAAATCAGAGCTGACTCAGACCATGATCAGGTTCAACAAGGAAGTATCCGGATATCCCGGAATGTCAACAGTAATCGTTCCACTCCGCGACGGAGTCCTAGTCGGTCTGAAAGAATAGATGTTTCAGAAACCATTGCACTTTAGAGCGCATTTATGTTCAGACGGTTTTTCCAGTTACACTACAAGTTTATACGATTCTGTACAAATCTCTTTAATCAGCGGACAAGATGGTACGGAGCTACTCCTACAGTTCTCGCTCCGAGACACGGGGAAGAAGAAGAGGAGTTAGGTAAGAACAATGGAAATCCAACAAATACCGAAGGTTCCCCCAGGGGAATTCCGATATCAAAGGTCCTATACCAAACCAGGCGTCTACCCATACGACGCAATAAAGTGGGAGATCCGGGACGCGGTCATAACCGACCACAAGGGACAGGTTATCTTCGAGCAGAAGAACGTCGAAGTTCCCTCGTTCTGGTCCCAGACGGCCACAAACATCGTCGCCTCGAAATACTTCCGCGGAAGACTCGGAACCCCAGGAAGAGAAAGTAGCGTCAAACAACTCATAGGCCGCGTTGCGGGAACCATCGCCCGCTGGGGCCGAAAAGGAAACTACTTCATAGATGAGGAGGAAGCTGAGAATTTCGAGTCAGAACTCACCCACATCCTCCTCCACCAGATGGCCGCCTTCAACAGCCCAGTATGGTTCAACGTAGGAGTCGAAGACCGCCCCCAATGCTCCGCCTGTCAACCATACGACGCGATGATAAGCACTCCCTACGGCATGACTCCTATTGGTGACATTGTATCACGCAACCTGCTAGGCTTGCCTGTCTATGACTCCAAAGGAATCACCCTGGTAACAGGTGTAAAGCAGAATGGGGTCAAGAAAGTGTACCGGATTACAGTATCCAACGGAGTTGCAGTAGATGTCACCGGAGACCATGTTGTACTTACTTCATCGAAAAGGAGAACTGTTGGCACTTGGCAACGCGTCGACGAGCTAAAGATAGGCACAAAGTTACAACTTCACGCACACAAGGGGATAGTAGCATCCAGACCCTTATTCGACGGAAGTATGCATGACTCCGTCTCAGAGGACGAGGCGGCGCTTGCTGGCTGGCTACAGTCTGACGGGTTCGTTGGCCAATACCCGGGCGGAACGAACAAGTCATTGACTCTTGAATTCGAGACAGCAAACAATCAAGAATACGATTTCGTACTAGGCAGGGTAGGGAAAGTATTCCAGAACGCCCACTACAACGTAACTCCGGTTAAAGTCCAGAGCCCGGATGTCAACTATAGGAGGGTGCGGATGTACGGTGAGACACTAGCACCATTCGTAACGAAATACAATCTTCTCGACAGAGGGGCCGCGATGCAAGCTCCCAGGAACCTGGTTGCAGCTAGCAAAGAGGTCATCATCGAATATCTGAGGAGTCTCTTTCAGGCTGAAGGATACGTAACCGTGTCTACAAGCAGCAACAGTTCCCACGTCGGCTTCGCCGTAATCAGTAGATCTCTCGCTAGAGACGTTCAACGGCTGCTGCTTTGCCTGGGAATATACAGCAGACTTCGTATGAAGAAGGAGAAGAGGCCAGATAGGTATGACCTCTGGGAGGTCGACATAAGCATAAGGAGTGAGAGAAAGAGATTCTCAGAACTGATTGGGTTCATCAGTTCTCGCAAGCAAGAACGCTTGCAAGAGTCCCTAGTGAGCCCGGGCAAAAACTGTCCGGACGTTCGGTGGGAAACCATAGTCTCTATTGAAGAACTAGGAGAAAAGCCTGTCTACGACATACAAACACTGAGCGGCCACTACCTATCGGAGAACGTCGTCGTACACAATTGCTTCATCAACTCCGTCCAAGACGACATGCGATCGATAATGCAGCTCGCCCAGACTGAAGGCATGCTGTTCAAGTATGGATCCGGAACCGGATCAAACCTCTCATCTCTACGATCGTCAAGAGAACACTTGTCGACCGGTGGAAAGGCCAGTGGCCCTGTCTCGTTTATGAAAGGCTTCGACGCGTTCGCAGGAGTCATAAAATCCGGTGGACGCACCCGTCGCGCCGCGAAAATGGTCATTCTAAACGTCGACCATCCCGATATTGAAGAGTTCATCTGGTCAAAAGCCAAGGAAGAGAAGAAGGCTTGGGCCCTAATCGACGCAGGTTACGACGGAGCCGTCGACGGAGAAGCCTACAGCTCTATCTTCTTCCAGAACGCCAACCACAGCGTCCGAGTCACAGATGAGTTCATGCACGCCGTGATAGAGGACAAGGAGTGGAAGACACGATATATTACGAATCATCAAGTCGCAGACGTCTACAAGGCCCGGAACCTTGTGAGAGAGATGGCCGAGGCCGCCTACATTTGCGGCGACCCCGGAATCCAGTTCGACACGATAGTCAACAATTGGCATCCATGCCCGAACACGAATCGGATCAACGCATCCAACCCGTGCTCTGAATACATGTTTCTCGATGACTCCGCGTGCAACCTTGCCTCCTTGAACCTCATGAAGTTCAGAGACGTGAACGGGGAGTTTGACGTCGAATCCTTCGAACACGCAGTTGATATCGTAATCAGCGCCCAAGAGATTCTTGTCAGCAACGCAGGCTATCCCACCCCTGCCATTGAGAAGAATAGTCACGATTTTCGTCCGCTGGGACTTGGATACGCCAACCTAGGTGCCCTGCTAATGGCGCGAGGCCTCCCGTACGACAGCGACCAGGGGCGAAATTACGCTGCGGCCATATCCGCTCTAATGTCCGGTCGAGCATACGCAGCATCATCGCGGATAGCCAAGAGGCTAGGCCCGTTCAAAGGATACGCTGTAAACGAGAAACCATTTCTCAACGTGATCGACATGCACAGGGCCCACGCTTACAAGATTTCTGCAGAGGGAGTCTCCGAGGAGCTGTTGAAAGCCGCGCTCAAGTCCTGGGATGACGCTCTCTCCTTGGGCGAGAGGTTCGGATTCAGGAACGCCCAGATATCCGTCATTGCGCCTACTGGAACGATCGCGTTCATGATGGACTGCGACACCACTGGCATCGAACCTGACATTGCCTTGGTGAAATACAAGTGGCTCGTAGGAGGCGGAGTAATCAAGATAGTCAACAATACTGTTCCTGAAGCGCTAATCAAGCTCGGTTATTCCAAGACCGAGGCTGGCGAGATTCTCAAGTATCTTGAAGATCACGACACGATAGAAGGCGCTCCTCACCTCAAACAAGAGCACTTGCCTGTTTTCGATTGCGCTTTCAAGCCATCTAAGGGGACGAGAAGCATACACTACATGGGCCATGTCAAGATGATGGCCGCTGTCCAGCCTTTCGTCTCCGGTGCCATATCCAAGACGGTGAACATGCCCGGCAACGTTTCCGTGGAAGAGATCGTCGAGACTTACGTCACCGCTTGGAGGATGGGATTGAAAGCCATTGCCATCTATAGAGACGGCTCTAAGAGGACCCAGCCGCTAACCACGACGATTCAAGACAAAAGCAAAGCAATCGAGAAGACGAAGGAGCAGGTGGTCTTCAAGCCCTTCCGACGTCGACTGCCAGAAGAGAGAGAAGCGATCATTCACAAGTTCTCGATCGCCCAGAACGAAGGCTATCTCATGGTAGGCCTCTACGATGACAACACTCCCGGCGAGATATTCGTGGTGATGTCGAAAGAGGGCAGCACAATATCGGGATTGATGGACGCGTTCTCAACCTCCATTTCTCTAGCCCTACAGTATGGTGTCCCACTGAAGGTGCTTGTGAACAAGTTCACGCATACACGGTTCGAGCCAGCTGGCATAACGACCAACCAGGAGATCCGATTCGCCAAGTCCGTAGTCGACTATATCTTCAGATGGCTTGGCTTGAAGTTCCTTCCCAAAGAGGAACAGGACGCGCTAGGACTCGCTAGGACAACATTGGAGAATGGAACCCAGGTAAAACTGGTTGAGCCGGTTGG
>VBBQ01000031.1:0-50126 GCA_005888755.1 Candidatus Bathyarchaeota archaeon | reverse complement strand
GGTTGCGGCTAGGAACCTAGTCTACTTTCTCGACCAATAGCGTTAGCCCATCAGCTTCCGTGACTTTCACACGAATCCCTTTTTGTATAATTCCCTTCGACGTCTTTGCAGAGAACTCTTCGCTGTTCACCAACACCGTACCGGTGGATTCTGTGATGTCAGAAGTTGCATGACCAGTCGATCCAACTAACCTCTTGAGAGTCTCCTTTGTCAGATTAGAGGGCGGTTCTTTCTGGCCCGAAAACGCGTAGAATATGAACCAGACTACGAGACCTCCGACGATTGCTGCGATTAATCCCCACAACGCAATGTCGACAGCACTCATTTTGCTTTCTTCCTCAAACTACGAAAAAACAGCGGATTAAGTCTTGCTGATTCGCTACCCAGAATGCCGAAGCATCACGCAGAACGGTTTCATGTTTTCTGATCCATACAGGGAGAATTTTCCGATAATCACTTGATGTGACTACGAGACGTGAACGGGCATTATAAGCGCGGACCGCATTGTTCTCTTCTTGAGGCGAAAAATTCATGAAATGTTATACGCGTCAAAACCCCGAGAAGGTCGAGACGACTGTCACCTGGATGAACAGGAACCCGTTGAGGCTAGCTCTCCGTTAGGAGGTGAGCGGTATGGGCGATGTCACAGTACCCGGAAATGCCACCGTGAAACTGGCAAGGGTTGATGGCCAGCTTCACCTTCTGGAGAGAGCTAGGGTGCAGGCAGAAGGAGAATCGCCCATAGAAGTCTCAGGCGAGGTAATCTGTCAGGGAGATGCCGAGTTCGAAGGTAGCCTCTCCTGTTCAAGACTGAATGTTGATCATGGAAGGGTCGAGATATCAGGGGACTTAAAGTCAACAGGCGAGATCGATGTGGAACACGGCGAGCTGCGGATTGATGGATCCCTACACGCTAGCTCGGTGGAAGTTGATGCTAGATTGTTCGTTGGCAAGTCGGCAACAGCTCACGATTTCGACGTAGGCGGAACGCTGGATGTTGGGGGCTCAATCACTGCGACCAAAGTCGATGTTGGAGGGTCGTTTAGGGTCGAAGGGGAAGCTAGTGTGGAAGAGATCGATGTTGGAGGACGAGTCGAGGTCAACGGCCAGATCAAGTGCGTGAGACTAGATGCTGGTGGAAGCGCTCAAGTTGGCGGAGGCGAAATCTCCCGGACAATAGATGTTGGAGGATCCTTCACTTCCTCGAAGCCGTTGAAATTCGACAAGATCGACGTCGGAGGAACGGTTACCTTAGACGAAGGTGGAGAGGGTAGAACCATCGATGTCGGAGGAAGATTCGAGAGCAAAGGAAACCTCACCTTCGAGTCCATAGATGTCGGAGGGACAGTTGAAATTAGCGGAAACGGAGAGGGAGAGGAAGTCGATATTGGAGGCATGCTCGAAGTCTCCGGCAACCTCCATCTGAAACGGGACTTGGAGATCGGAGGAAAAGCCAGAATCGGAGGAAGCCTGAAACTTGCATCTCTAGAAGTTGGGGGTATGATAGAAGCTGATCTGATTGAGGCCGAGGACGAGGTCGAAGTAGGCGGACGTTTGCGCACGACAAAAGGGACGAAGGCTAAGACGATAGAGCTTGGCCATCGATCAGAAGCAATTGGTGTCTTGGTTGGAGGCCGCGTGAAGATTGGAGACAACGCGCGAGTCGAAGATGTCTACGCTGACACCTTGGAGATGGGCGAGAGGGCTAGAGCCGGAAACATCTACGCCAAGGACGTACGACTCGAGTCTCGCTGTCGAATAAGTGGCGAGGTAAAGTACAGCGATAGGATTGAGGCAGAGCCTGACGTTGAATTTGCGAAACCTCCTATAAAGACGGACGATTTGCCAAAGCCTCCTCTCTGAGTTGGCTGGGCGTTGGCGAAACGGTCCCGTGTGGACATCTACTCTGAGATACTAGAGGCCCTCAAACGAAGAGGTCCGACGAAGATTACAAGGGTCTCTTATGCCGTCGGGCTTCCAGTTGACAGGATCAAGAGATTCCTTACAGACCTTTCTTCTTTCGGATTGGTCAGAATCCTAACCGGTGAGGATACGTCGTATTCGATAACGCATCGCGGGCTCGAGTTTCTCGTGGCGTACTGGAAGCTCGAAGGATTCTTGAAATTCCTGGGAGAGAAGACGACGCTCGAGAGAGATTCCGGAGAAATCTAAGCCACGTAGCTCTTGTATTCCTTTTCGAATTCTCTAACGATCTCGAATTTCGGCAATCTCCTCGACCTTGACTCCCCATGATGCTGGAAGGTTATCTCCGGGAACATCACCGCGGGACCGTCAACCGCTAGCCTTGTGGCTGGGTGATCCGGTCCCAGTATTCTAGCGCAGATCTGGCGCGTTAGCCGCCGGACGTCTCCCTCATCTGCGTAGCCAAGGGTGTGGAGGTATTCGTGAAGTAGGGTGTAGAAGACGTAGGCGTTGATATACCGTCTATCTTTGGCGAGGTGGGTTATTTGGTCTAGCAGGCTTCTATTCATGACGATGAAGTTGGACCCCATTTGATGAAACGCTCCAATATAGTCAGGCAGGTCCGCGAGTCCAAGCATCAGTCCAGTGCGTCGCCGACCGATACTCGTTTTCACTGATCTTTTGACGAGCTGAAAGACTTCCGAAAAGTTGAAGCTGCGGTCGAGACTGTCTGACACATCCATGTTGTTCGGAGATGTTTCCATTCGAGAATTCTTCCCAAGCACGTTGATCGCGTGCTCTAGATTGGTTTTGGGCTTAGCGCTATATAAGGACTGGATTTTGCATCACTCAATCAGAGGACATGTTCCCGGACAATAGTAGAGTTGAGTGGAGTGGCGTTGTCCGTGCTATCGAGGATGCCTTGCCGATTTACGAATCTACTAGCGAGTGGATATCCTTAGGGCTCGCTGGCCCTCTAAGGCGGCGAGCCGTCGCTTTTCTTCGATCCCATCAGAAAGAATGGGTCTTGGATTCCGGTGTTGGTCCAGGGGTCTCCAGCCGGATGTTACTGGTGGATGGCTTCGAGAATATTGTGGGCTTGGACCCTTCGATGTATCTGCTCAGATTTGCAAGGTCTCGTCTTGGACGCCGGTTCTGTCCGATTGTGGGAGTTGCGGAGAACCTCCCCTTCCGACCGGGGTCTCTGGGAGCTGTGATCACGTGTTTCTCGTTAAGGGATGTGGTGAGCCTTGCGAGTAGTTTGGATGAGTTCGCGCGGGTCACGAGGCATGGCGGTGGTCTTGCTGTTGTTGATATCGGCAAGCCCGACAGCGGACTTTCAAGGGCCTTGATCGGGTTCTACATTTCACATGTCATGCCCGTTCTGGCTCGCTTCTCGATTCGCGGAAGGACAGTTGGCAATCCGTTTAAGATGATCATTCCTACGTGGAAGAAGCTGCAGACCAACAAGCTACTCTCGAACCTCATCGAACAATCGTTCGGCCCCTGCGCATTGAAGAGTTTCCTCCTCGGAGGACTGGTTGTCTTCGAGGCGGATAGATTCTCAGTTTGGAAGGACATCCTCCAGTAAGACTCGGAAGTGTTGCTGGATGAAGGTTCGAGTTTAAGATGCGTTCGTGAAGGGCGGAGTGCGCGAAATTCGACCACTCCCAGGGGGGTCACACATTAGATAGCGAAAAGGAGTAGTTACGAGAAAAGAAAGGTTACGGGAAAAAATAGTTACGGAAGAGAGAGATTCTCGCCAAGAGAAGTTAGGGACGGGTAGGCAATCTTGAGGGAAGCGCGATTAATATCTTGAATATTGGATGGCTATAGTTCTTCCCGGTTGAGGATTCCGTGCATTGCCGTACTAATGACTCGAACAGTCAGGTAGGATAGGATGAAAACGGTAGCCATGACCGCGGCTATTCCTAAGCTCTCAATCCCAAGCTGTTGTAGGGCAGCCGATCCCCCGCCGAATAATAGCCCGTCAGGAATTGGAGAATTTCCCGACGCAACAGGGTTTCCTGAGGCAATCGCGAAAGTCCTCTGGGAAAAGAGGGCGATCATCAGGACTCCAAAGAGCCCGCCGAGTAAGTGTCCTGGGAACAGGCCGACAGGGTCAGAGAACCATTTGAATCTTGAGAACCATTTCTCTCCTGCAAGGAAGAGTGGTCCGCCGATAAGTCCGAGAATCACCGCGCTGGCCGGGCTAACGAAGCCTGCGAGGGGGGTTATGATGATGAGCCCCATGAGAACTCCGTTGGTAGCATAGATCAGATCCGGTATCTTCTTGATCATCCGATAACGGAAGTACATGATCGAGAGAAAAGAGGAGGCTGCAGCAAGAAAGGTTGTAAGGACAACGGTCGTTGCCGAGTTGTTGAAGGCAAGAACGCTGCCGGGGTTGAAGCCGAACCATCCAATCCATAGAAGTAGAATCGACAATGTCAGCCATCCGCTATTCAGCTTGTACGGTACCTGAACGCTCTCGATTCGTCCTCTCTTCTGCTCCTCTCTCCAGATCTGGAGTACAATTCCAAGCCCCGCGGCCCCGGCTGCTCCGTGGACCACTAGTCCTCCCGCGAAATCAGCCATGCCCATTCGAGCCAGCCAGCCTTGAGGATTCCAGATCCAAGCCGCTGGCAGATTCCAGATTAGAATGAAGTAGACCATCGAGTACGCGATGAAGGCCTGCAGCTTCATCTTACGCAAGACAACGACTCCTACTAGGGCTAAGGTTACGGAGGCGAAGGCTGTCTCAAAGAGGAAGTAGGTCCCGGTTGTCAAACCCTGTCCGGCGGTAGACCACCAAGCGCCGGTGAGCAATTGGTTTGCATCGGAGGAGAAACCTCCGAGGAAGAATCCGTTGTAGCTCGGGTCTCCGATTATTCCATTGATTGTTGGGGCGAAGGCGGTGTTGAAGCCAATAAAGGCCATGAAGAGAATGGCGGAGCCCGTGATCAGCATCGTCTTCAAGAGGCTGATTTCCATATCTGCGCCCAGCTCCCCCACCTCGAGGAACCCGACCGAGATGGTCATTATGAAAACGAGAAGTCCACAAATGATGACCCAGAGATTGTTCGCAAGCACAACGTCGAGGGGAGGAGCCATTATCGTGTCATCCCGCCCGCAAACCGTACCGGTTCGAGATTTAAGATGGGCGCATAAGTGATGAGCTTCCTCCATCGACGCGAGACGATGCCTGTCAAGCTCACGGACTAGCCCTGTAGTCAAAGCAGGCTCAGGGCAAGTAACAGCCAACTTACAATGGCCAATTGGAATAGATGGAGGAAGATGTCAACTCGGCTAAATCGTCTTTTTCGACTTTACGCGGCTAGGAAGAAGTCCACGGCAGACGCCCAGCAGTCGCCTCCTTCCAAAAATAGCGAAATGTCGGAGAAAAATTCAACTCACTACCGGACCAAGAAATCGTCGAAGTCCTCACGTCGTCCATAATTGATTAAGGAAAAAAACAAGGGAAGGGTACCTAGGCCGCCCTTACGGGGCTCCTAGTACCTGCGATGCTTTTGGTAACAGTCCCTGCAGTAAACTGGTCTACCTTCTGTTGGCTGGAAAGGAACTTCAGTCTCCTTACCACAGTCAGAACAGACGACTTTGTGCATTGTTCTGGGACCACCGTACGAACCACGACTCATTCGGCCTAGTACACCTCCTATAATCCGCGATATCTTCTCAGTCTCTCTACTAGGTTATAGACCTTCGGAAAAGCCTTCAGGGCACGAAAAATGCGCTCACGATTGGCGCTCCACAGACCCTCCCTAGAGGCCGCCGTATCTTTTCAGCGCCTCGACAACCTCGACATGATTCTTCTCTTTGGCAAAACTCATCGGGGTCTTCCCATCTCCTGTCTTGGTGGTGGAGTCGGCTCCATTTTCAAGGAGAAATCTCACGAGCTCGAGGTTTCCATTCAGGGATGCCTCCATGAGAGGTGACACGCCACCTTCGTACCTATGGTTGACATCGGCGCCTCGCTTCACAAGCACCTTCGAAACCTCCACGTGATTGTTAGCTATTGCCCCCGTCAAAGGCGTAAAACCCGTCGCGTTCCTTGTTATCGCGTTAACCTTTGCACCCTTCTCAAGGAGATACACTGTAACGTCCTTCTGGCCCAAGTAGGTAGCTAGAGCAACCGGTGTAAATCCGTCAGGGGAATAAGAGTTGACCGCGAGGGATCCCGGCCTATCAAATTTCTGACCTGCTCAAGCTTTCCCAGAACCGACGCTTCAAAAATGTCGAGTACAGGCTTCTTAGCGGCGATCACCAGCGCGATGTCCTTACGTCCATGGTACAGTGCAAGCAGCAGGACTGAGACACCATTCTCCGCATTGCTGTTTGCGAGGTCAGGGTTTGTCTCTAGTAGCTGATTGATTCTGGATAGATTGCCTTTCTGGATGGATTCGAGAAACTCATTGGTTTGCATACCTAGCATAGCTAATCATTAGCTATGCTAATATATTCACGTTGGTGAATGCTTACGAGTAGGGTGTTCATTTGACAAGAAAACTCGGCGAGCTCAGGCTCGAAGATGTGGGGAGGAACCTTCACAGTAACGCGATCCATCTTCTGCGTGATGTCAGAATCGAAGATTCAGCCATGGGAATCGGACCAGCACAGGCCTCCGCCCTGTCAGTGGTCGTCTTCGGTGGTCCACATTCGTTGAACGAGCTGGCCGAGGCAGAGCAGGTTAGGCCGCCAACTATGAGCCGCGTAGTCGAAGCCCTCGTAGGAGAGGGACTTGTACGAAGGGAAGCAAATAGTAACGACAGGCGCTCAGTAATAATCTCCTCGACAGAGAAGGGGACGAAAATCATTCACGAAGGACGAAGCCGACGTGAGAAACGACTGATCAAGTTACTTTCTCAACTTGATGCCGACGAGATTAGGTGCTTGGGAAAGGCTTCTAGAATTCTATCAAGAGTCCTGGTTGCAGAACATTCTTAATTCGTGCTGTCGATTGATCCTTTCACTCTCGGTTAGTAATTGTCGTGCAATTCTGTTTTTCGGAGAGCACGGAAAGCATGTTCGTGTACAGTTTCTTGGGAGAGGAGTATAACTAGGCCTTCATTCGATCCTAGATTGATGGATGACGTGGCGGTTTGATCTGCAACGAGTGTGAGGAGTCTCAAGCGTTCCCGAAGGATATCGTCGAACTTGAATCCACACTGGGCATTTCCCGCGAGGAGCTGATGGCCGAGATGGAAAAGGGAAAACGATGCATTCTTTGTGGATCAGTTCTTGAAGAGGCTGCCATTGCAGGGACTATTGAGAGAGATTAGCGGCCCCAAGTAATCTTGGGTTTAAGCGCCGACCGGTCATCGTTTCCTTGTATGGTCGCTTGGCACACGGCTAGAGGGCGCGTTGTTCCTTCCACTTGGCGTTTCTCGGCGGTTCGGTCATTGAGCTTCCTCAAAGTACGATATTTGCCAAGAAACGGATGCCTTTGCATTCGTGGTGTGAAATAGTACAGAAAGAGACTATTTACGATGATTTTAGCTCGAAATATGAACTGTTTCGACTAATGAACCCAGAATACAATAGTTTTATATTGCAAACAATGATATAAGACCTAACAGGTGAATTCAAACGCCTAGTAAGCCAAAGAAGAAGAGCAAGAAGTAGAAGTGGGGCTTCTTCCTCTATCGGCTTCAATACCCACGTTTTTTTCTGAATCCGCCTTCATTATTGGTCTTAAATTATCCTGCCGTGTTCTTCTCGATCATTACGGACGTTGAGTCTGCTGGCTCGGTCGAGCAGTTTCGAAGGGCTAGTCGCACAATATCCATTGACTCAATCGAAACCGCGTGGGCCCGAACCATTTTCATCGTTTCCAGCCACAGTTCCTCGGTTGCGTTGACGAGTTCTGTCTGAGTCGACCCCATGAAGCCGGCGACAACATCAATAAGATTTCGAAGATCTCTAGGCTGTCCTTGACACTCGAATAGTTGCTTCCAGAACCAGCTCGTCGAAAGCACGTACTTTCTGTTACAGAGGAATACGACTCTCGCCGTGTCCCAGGCCATGTAGAACGCTCGGGTTCTAAGGTCTCGCCGTTCGTCCTCTTATGTAGGCTTTGCGCACAGCAGCGAGAGACTCAGTCACAACCATCGTGGCCCACAATTCTTCGGTGAGATCTGCCCTATCGTCTTCCGCGACGGCCTCCTCCACTTTGTCAGCCAGTTGTCACGTTCGAACAGTACAATCCGGTTCCGGTACTGGTCTGCCCCGATTGGCCAGTCCCAGCCCACTCGTCCGGCTTCTTTGAGGAAGTTTGATTCTTGGAGATAATCTATCTCGACTAGTAAGCCATCGTAGACATAGCGCTTGTTCTTGATCTCTAGACTGTCCGCGACTGCGCAGAATATTTCGAGGTCGGAGTAGGGACTGTCTAGTTTCTTGGCAGTCGACCCGTAAATGCAAACAGCTAGCACGGCATCCTTGTAAGCGTCAACTATCAGCGATGCGATCGTTCGTGCCAATTTTAACCGTTTTTCGTGGGAGGCTTTCCTGAGCGGAGCCTAGGGTTTCGAAGATGCAGGTTCTATTTTTGGCATTGAACTATATGCTCGAATGGGAGCTCAATCCCGTCTCGCTTCAACAGCTTGTCATATCGCTTGAGAAATGTTTCGTTGGCGCCCCAGCCTCGAAGCTCTTCAATCGCGTTCTCATATCCAAAGTGGATTGTTGTCCCGAAGTAGGATACTTGAAAGTCATGAAAACCGCTGTTTCTCATTATTGCAAAGAGCTGGTCCGGGGTCCAAGACGGCCAGTGTTCGACAAGGAACGCTTGGGGCTCAACTGCGGGGGAAGACGACCACTCTCCATGGATCATGAAGCCTCCAGGACGGAGGATCCGGTAAAACTCTCCCAGAGCTTCTTCAAGCTCCGAGTCGTATGGGAGGTCGCATAACAATTCGTTCGAAACTACAACGTCAACGCTCTCGTCTTCGACGCCCCTAATCCTTCTCGCGTCTGATCTGATCAGGAGAACCTGTTTCTCAAATCCGTCAGTCCGTAGCTTCTTAGCGAGTTCTTTCAACCAGCCCGCATAAGGTCCTGCTGACGAGTCTATGGCAATCATCCTTACGTTTCTCGGAAGCTTACTGATTAATGGTATTGTGAGCTGGCCTTTCCCGCATCCCGCCTCGAGAATCACTCGAGACCTTCTCCGACCAATATGTTCCATAAAATGCGTCGCTAACCGATCATAATACCTCGTCCTTGCCGTTTCAAGATCTTCGGGGCTCCTGGCTGTGATCTTGTCCTCATTTGCTTCCAGTCTCATTTTGGACACGACAAAGTAGGTAAGACTCTGAACTAGGCGGTCATAAGCTTCGCTGGCCTATGCTCGATTTGATACTTTTGAGACACACTCTGCCCATAACCTCCAATCTCATTATCCAGTTCCTTCACCATGAGGCACAGCAGGGTCCCAATGGCTCTCGAAAGGCCGGATTCCAGCAGTCTCCTCTCAAGGACTGGAACCTCAGCTTCATTACTCTGAAGGATTGACCTGCATATGTTTATCTTAGGAAGCACGCTGACCGAGTATTCAGAATCTGATTAGAAATGTCGGAAACACCTGTCCTAATTCTGAGAGAAGGCACCTCCCGATCTAGGGGACGCGACGCCCAGAGAAGCAACATAATGGCCGCCAAAATAGTCGCCGAGATTGTCCGGTCGACCATGGGACCCCGAGGGATGGACAAGATGCTTGTCGCAGGCATGGGGGACATTGTGATCACCAACGACGGGGCTACTATCATGAAGGAAATGGATGTCCAGAACCCTGCTGCTAAGATGATTGTCGAGATATCGAAAACCCAGGACAGTGAAGTAGGCGATGGAACAACAACCGCAGTAGTCCTAGCTGGCGAATTGCTCGCGGGAGCGGAGACTCTTCTTGACAAGGATGTTCATCCCAACGCGATCATTGACGGCTACAGGAATGCCGCAGGAAAAGCGCAAGAAATTCTAGAGAAAATCGCTATCGCAATCAAGCCTGACGACGAGGTGCGGCTCAAGCAGGTCGCCATGACCTCCCTCAACACAAAAGGTATCTTCGGTTCTCAGAATCGTTTCGCCGAGCTTGCTGTTGAAGCGGTCATGCAGGTAGCTGAGAAGAGTAATGGTAAGATGAAGGCGGACATAGATCTTGTCAAGGTGATGAAGAAGCACGGAAAAAGCCTAGAGGAAAGCGAGCTGGTAAACGGGATAATTATCGACAAGGAAGTATCTCACTCCCAGATGCCTAAGAGCATGACTGGCGCCAAGATAGCATTGTTGAATGCGAAACTGGAGATCGAGAAGACGGAGACAGATGCCAAGATCAACATCAACAAGCCGGAAGAAATGTACCAGTTCATACAGGAAGAAGAAAAACTCCTCCGAGACATGGCCGATCAAGTGGCCAAGACTGGCGCAAATGTCCTATTCAGTGAGAAGAGCATTGACGACGAGGTTCTATCTCTTCTCTCCAAGAAGGGAATCCTCACTGTCAAGAATGTCAGCAGCAGCGACATGGAGAAACTAGCGAAGGCGACAGGCGGTAGTGTGGTTGGAACTACTAGGGATCTCTCCAAAGAGGCCCTTGGCTATGCTAAGCTGGTTGAAGAGGTCAGAATTGGTGATGACAAGCTCGTCTATGTCCGTGAGGCGAAGAATCCTAAGGCAGTAACCATCATGATTAGAGGCGGCTCAGAGCATGTCGTTGACGAGGCGGAAAGATCCCTCCACGATGCACTATCCGTTGTTAGAAATGCGGTAGAAGACGGGAAGATAGTCGCTGGTGGAGGCGCCCCAGAAATTGAGCTTTCCAAGCGACTCCGAGAGTACGCGATAAAAGTCGGAGGCAGGGAACAACTCGCCGTTACTGCATTTGCAGAAGCCTTGGAATCCATACCGGTAGCGATTGCTCAGAACGCGGGAATTAATCCGATAGACATACTCGTTGACCTCAAATCGAAACATAACAGCGCGCTGAACATTTGGTTCGGGGTCAACACCAAGACCGGAAAGGCAAGCGACATGCTGAAGATGGACGTGGTTGAACCATTGCGAGTAAAGACACAGGTAATCAAGTCAGCGGTTGAGGCTGTGACGATGATCCTTAGGGTCGACGATGTGTTCGCGTCAAAGGGTGGAAGCACGCCAAGCCCAGGTGGTCCTGGAGGAATGCCCCCGGGTATGGGCGGCGGAATGCCTCCTGGCATGATGGGCGGAATGTAGTAAGCGTCCCCTCAAAATAACCGAATGGCTTTCCCGCTCTCCAAAAGAGAGGGTCGGAGCCTCGCTCCTCTAACGGTTCTTTCCTTTTTTCGGGCCTTCTCTGCCCGCCATCTTCTTCTTTTTCTTCTGCCAATCCGGACGAGTCATGGGTTCTTCTGAAAACAAGGGTGCTCCTTCACGTATATCTGCCCGATCCTTCAGACATTGAAAGCAAGATTCGGAGTCAAACTACTTATTTTGTGAGGACCAACAGTTACTCATGTTGACCACCGGACAGAATCACGCTCAATTACATGGGACGCTGGAGCGCCATGATAACGTTCTGAGCGATGATGAGAAATGGAAAATTGTTCTATCTAGAGATGACCGCTTCGACGGAGATTTCGTCTTCGCCGTTCGCTCGACCAGGATCTACTGTAGACCATCCTGTCCAGCGAGGCGTCCGGGCAAACAACAGGTCGCATTCTTCCCTGGATCGATTGAAGCCGAACAGTCCGGTTTCCGGCCATGTCACCGTTGTCAGCCCCGGGAAACTGAACCGTCTTCAAGAGCCAAGCTGTTAGATCAAGTTTGCAGATACATCGAGGCCAATCTCCGAGGAAAACTTAGCCTTGCAATCCTCAGTCGTCAGGCTGGCCTTAGCCCCTATCATTTCCAGCGGACTTTCAAGAAGGTTCTCGGGATCTCGCCTCGTGAGTATGTCAAAGCTCGCCGCCTCGCTAGGATGAAGCGGTTTCTAAGAAATGGGGAAACGGTGAACAGCTCATTGTACAATGCAGGCTTCTCTTCCCGAAGTCGTGTATATGAGAATGTTCCCGGTGGATTGGGGGTAAATCCAGGAGAATTCCGCCGAGGCGGTGAAGGCTTGCAGATTCGATACAGCATTATCGACTCCCCCCTAGGTCGGCTCTTGGTTGCTGCGACAGAAAGAGGCGTATGCGGTGTCTGTATTGGGGACTCGGATGCGTTTGTTGAGAACTCTCTTGCGGAGGATTATCCCTCCGCAATCTTGCACCGGAGTGACGAGGAGATGAAAGAGTGGACTCGGGCGTTCGCGAACTACTTTGATGGGGACCCTCTCGCCGTCAACCTTCCTCTCGACGTAAAGGCAACTGTGTTCCAGTCGAGGGTCTGGAAGATCATCCAATCCATTCCATTCGGCAAGACAACCACCTATAGTAAGATCGCAAAGCAGCTAGGCGAGCCCGAAGCGTCACGAGCTGTGGCAAGAGCTTGCGCAACCAACCCGGTTGCACTCGTGATTCCGTGTCATAGAGTGATTGGCAAAGACAGTAGTCTTCGCGGATACCGCTGGGGTATCGAGAGAAAACTTGCTCTCCTCAAGCTCGAGCAGACAGCTAACCCGGATGCGATCCAAAAATAACTCGTTGATGCATCAGCAATTGATTCTCAACTGACATCGTAACTAAGCGTCAAATCATCTGCACAGTTGGAGTGCTCAGGACCTTATCAGTGACCTGCGGATCAATGTCTATACAGTAGAACTTGCTAGATACCATGGTTGATATGACAGGTAAAACCTGTATCATTACTGGCGGGAATTCCGGGATCGGTAAAGCTACTGCTCTCGGGCTCGCAAAAATGGGAGCGACTGTTGTAATCGTCTCCCGGGGCAAGGAGAAGGGTGAGGCGGCTCTAGCTGACATTATCGCCAAGAGCGGAAACCGGAGCACTGAGCTGATGCTCGCTGACATGTCATCTCAAGACTCTATCCGCACGTTAGCGAGTGACTTCAAGGCGAGACATGAAAGGCTGCACCTCCTCGTGAACAACGCCGGAGTCTATCTAACAAGGCGCAACACAACGGTGGATGGCCTCGAATCGACCTTTGCCACTAACCATCTCGGACCCTTTCTTTTGACGAGCCTCCTACTTGACCTCCTCGAGGCAAGTGCCCCTTCCCGAATAGTCAACGTCTCATCGGACGCTCATAACGGCGCGAAGATTGACTTCGAGGATCTCCAAGGCCAGAAAAAGTTTTCAGGCTGGCACGCGTATGGCCAATCGAAACTAGCAATGATACTCTTCACCCACCAGCTAGCGAAGAGGCTCGATGGCACGGGAGTTACCGTGAACAGCGCACATCCGGGAGTAGTTAGAACTAACTTCGCCAACAACAATGGCCTTGTCACCTTCGGATTCAGGCTGATGCGTCCGTTTTTCATAAGTCCCAAAACCGCCGCCAAAAGGATTCTCTACGTCGCCACCTCTCCTGACTTGGAAGGCGTGACTGGGAAGTACTTCACCAAGACGCACGAGGTGAAGTCCTCTCAAGAATCCTATGATGATGAGTCAGCGAAACGGTTGTGGCAAATAAGCGAGCAACTGACGAAAGTGTCTATCTGATTCTCTACTCATGAACGCTCATGCGAACGCGCTCCCGGAGGAGCGGTGATTGGTAAGAACCTTATTGATACTAGTATTTTCTAGGTTCGATGTTGCGACTGCTCTAGTATGGCAGGGCCCTGGAGGCGATCTCGCTCTTGATGTCGGTGACTATTGTTGCAGGTCCTCGGGCTCTGACTCTGAGTTCTCGTCCGGACCATGTTGCCCGTAGAGTCGTCTTCCTCAGCTGTCTCTCATCGTCTTGTCTTAAGAATTCAAGACCGATGAGCTCCACCTCGGTTAGTTCGAAGGGTCCGACTGAGGGCATTCGCATTTCCCCTCGGTTGCGAGTCACACATCAATTCGCGGGACATATTAGGCGTCATGGTACAGTTGTCTACGTCCGGTGGTTAGTCCGGGAGGCTCTAGCGTCTCGCGTGAATCGATAGAATTAGCTCAGAGGGGATCCTTTGCCGAGGTCCTTTCTCGGTCTGACAACTATCGCAACGAAGAATAAGGCTAGGGCGGCGAAGTCGATTCCGACCCTAACGATACCTTCAGTTGTTGAAGGTAGAACATAGTCTAGCAATGTTTTCATGAAAAAGAGCAGGAATGCTGCTGCGACCATGATCAGGGCTGGTTGTCTTCTTCTTGACCAGGCGTACAGGGATAACGAGAAGAGGATGAGTGCGAAGATCCCCCTGCCTATTTCCAGTAGGTCAGTTGGATCGGTTGGAGTGCCTGACATTTTCTCGCTTTTTCATTTATCCCGATTTCTATGAGCGACATTACGCGAGTAGGTCGGCCAACCTTTCAGCCCATCTCTCCCATATTCTTGGGTGGTGCCTTTTCAGGAGTGCTAGGATTCTGGCTCGGTCCCCGGTAACGGTATAGAACACGAACCCCCCCTCTCTTCTAGGTTGTACGAATCCAGCTCTGGATAGTCTTCCCATATGCCAGTTGGTTGAACTTGCAGAGATTCGGGCGAATTCAGAGAGCTCCTTCTGGCTTGCCAGTGGGTTCTTGATGAGGTAGAGTACAATGTCTCTCTCAGTCTCCTGAGATAGAATGTTCAGAATCTCCCGGTCTTGCACTCCGAGGCCCTTGTCCGCATAGAAGCGTTTGTAGAGGCCGTGGCGAACCGATAGTATGCTGCGTTCTCGTTCCAGCTTGTACAGGTGGTACTGGATGACACCCATGGCCAGGTTGAGTTCTCGTTTGATCTTTCTCAGATGGGTGCCGGGGTTCGCCCTGATGAATTCCAGTATGCGGACTCTATTTGTGTCCTGAATCTGCACTACCTCAGCCGATTGCGCCTTTGCACCCTCCGCGGATACTGGTTGTTGGGGTGTGAAAAATGTTGGGGTGTGTTTGAATTGGATGCTTTTCGTTGCTATCGGCCATGTTTCTGAAGAATTGGTAATTTGGGCTGTCTTCTGCTCGAGCCTAAAGAAAAGAGGGGTTGGAGTGGAATAGGTCTTGTGTGCTACATTCCGCCTGTGGATTGGAATAGGGCGAAAGTGTTTCCGTCAGGGTCCTTCAGTACTGCAAAGTATCCTACTGTTGGGATTTCTTGTTTTGCAGTGACCACTTGGGCACCTAGGCTTGTGGCTTTGGCGGCGGAATCATCGATGGAGTTGACGGAGAAATAGTTGAGGAATTGCTCGTTTGCTGCGTTGCGTTTGAAGAGTCCGCCAATGGATTCGTTTGCCGGGGCGTCTTTGTGCGCAATGAGCCAGTATTCCTGTTCTCCCCACTTGGAGAATTTCCAGTTGAAAAGCTGCTCGTAGAACTTGCTTACGTTGGCGGGGTCAGTTGCAGGTATCTCGAAATGGACTAGAGTGTGTAGCTTTGGTTGGGGTCGGGTTGTGACTGTTGATGCTTCCATAATGTTTCAGTGGTGAGAGGGGTCCTGGTTGCGTCTCTTAAACGTGGCCTCCGCTCGTGTTGAGCTGTGGCTGATAGGGAGAATCGTGAGACACGTTGCCCGAGTAGTGATGCTAGCGCCTTCCATCACGGCGGAAGACGGTTGCCCATGGTAACCATCGACGGCGCGGTTGGGGTCCCACCAAAAGCTAGCTACAGATAACGTCCAAGGGCTTTCTGGTTGGATTCGACTCTTAGCCTTGAACTGTAACCCCATTGAGTAATTTCTGGTTATGCTAGGGATAAGGGCTGACAAGTGCACTGTCCTAGTGGGAACGAGTGCCGGCTCGATCTGGAAAAAGCGATGGCCAAGGGTACTGCCGCCGTCATTCTCGTGATACTCATCATCGGTGCAGTATCAGGGTACTTCTTCTACACTAGGTATGTTCAGGGAACAGTTGTTCTGAGTATCACGGATCCGCCTCAAGTGCAACCGGCTAATGGTCGACAATATGACCCCAGCATTCTCCACATCTACCTCACGTTCGCTGCGATAGAAATCCATCAGGGAGGCTTTGGAAACTCTAGCAATAACGGCTGGTACACTATGATTGGATCCCAGAAAACGGTGGATCTGATTTCGGTCTTGACCACCGCGAAGACTTTGGGAAGTACGAGACTCTCCACGGGAACTTACGATCAGCTCCGTTTTCCAGTATCCGCTGCGGTGGTTACTTTTTCCAACCTTGGAAACGTGACCTATTCAATACCCAGTGATTCTCTCAAGGTCTCGATCACAGGGGGAGGGTTCCAGAGTTCTCCAGGCACTACCGTGAATCTGAGATTGACACTGTCTTTCAATAGCAATGAGATCCTCGCCATGAACGGACACTTAACACCGCATGCTACCGCTCAGATAGTGCCTTGATGTTTCTCTAACGGAAATATGACATTATCTCTCGGATTGATGATGAGGTAGCCAACAACAGCAGACTTCAAGCCGGCAGTTTGGGCAGGCGGCGGGCATTTCAATGGTTTGGCATTCGTCTGGTGAACAGTCGCAGTCTGCGCAACGGATGTGACTGGGACCCTCTTTCGATTTAGCCAACCTTCTTCCCCCTAGAATCAGTATTCATTCAACTACGTGGGGATGGGCTATTTTTTGGTTTTCTTGGGAGGCAACCGGCTTGTCCAGTCCAGGGACCGGCTGACCCACAATTGCACCGTCTCGGGTTGGTTCCGCCAAGCTTTCGGTATTACGACGTATTCTTTCATGGGCTTTCCTTTCATCGGTTCCAGCAATGAAGCTCCCTTCTTTTCGAGGAGTTCCTTTCGACTCTCCTCGGACACGCGCACGAATAGGTCGTCTCCAAATAGCCCTGTGAACATGTTTCCGTTAACAAACGCCGATATGTTTCCAAACATTGGCCGGATCGTGATTCGAGGGTCGTCCGGCAAGATTGACCTGAAAAATTCGTTGGAATTTTCACTAGGACGCGGAGTATGCATTCGAGGGCCTCGGAATGAGAGATAAGCTAACTCAAGGATTTCAGGACGTTTAAGGCCTCCCCAACATGCGCGGTGGCTCGGGTTTGGGATGAGAAGATAAGTCTGATAATTCCTTTCTTGTCTATTACAAAACTCACTCGGCCGGCAAAAAGACCGAGTGACTTCTTAACTTCGTAGGCTTTCCTTACTGAACCGTCAGCGTCGCTGAGCAATATGAATGGCAAGTGGTGCTGTTGAGCGAAATCTCGATGAGAGTCTTGGCTGTCGGAGCTTATTCCAATAACTTCTGCCCCTAGATCATTGAACACTTCGTATGAGTCCCGGAAGCTGCAAGCCTCTGCTGTGCAGCCGCGGGTGAAGTCTTTCGGATAGAAGTATACGACTACGTTCTTCTTTCCAAGAAAGTCCTGTAGTGCAACATAACTGCCACTGCTGGTTGGCAAGCGGAAATTGGGAGCCGAGTCGCCTACAGCGAGCAGTTTCTCTACCTCCCAAGAGGGAATGGTGACTGCAGAAGAAGAGGCTTGCGTTGATAATTGGCTCTTGGAAAGAGCTAAGCGCCTTTGCGTACCAATTGGCCTTAAAGAAATTGGCGCTTTCGGGAATTCTGCAGGCGGGATTGAGTAAAACTCGCATTGAGGCCCTAACGGACGGGATATTTGCCACGGTGATGACGGTTCTGGTCTTGGGCCTAACAGTTCCAGCCGCAAATCTTTCTGAGCCGGATCTTGCGAGTCAAATTAGGGGGCATTGGCCGAATTATGTGGCTTACGCGTTCAGCTTCATCGTACTAGGCGTGTACTGGATCGGCCACCACAACCAGTTTCACTATATCAAACGGAGCGACAGAGTATTCTTGTGGATCAACATTCTTTTCCTCCTGACCATCGGCTTTGTACCATTCTCCACATCGTTGCTTGGACTTTATCCTTTTTCACCTACAGCGGTCCGGGTTTATGGTGCAAACCTGGCTGCGACAGGGCTGGCGCTCTACGCCGTATGGTGGTACGCGACGAGCCAGTATCGTCTCGTCGAAAAGGATCTTGACCCCCACATCGTAAGTCTCGCCAAGAGGCGAATTATTGTTGGGCCGATAGTCTCTATGCTTGGGGTCGGCTTCTCTTTTCTGGACACTCGAATAAGTCTCGTTCTCTACCTGCTCCTCATTCCCTTCTTTATCCGTCCAAGCCATATTGATATCCATTTCAGAGGGGGCTCTCACGATTAACCTTCTGTCGCAATGTCCTTAAAGCCCAACTCAAAATCCGGCGGACGAAAGTAAGAACGAGTTGGAATGATTGGCTCTTCGCGACAGTCCATCGATGGTTGAGGCCCAAGCCGTCTGGAAGATTTACGAAACAGGTACGTTGAAGGTTGAGGCTCTCAGAGGTCTCGACCTCAAGGTCCGAAAAGGCGAGATGGTGGCCGTGATGGGCCCTTCGGGCTGTGGCAAGACTACCCTGCTCAACTGTCTTTCCGGGCTTGACGACATTACCAAGGGCAAGGTGGCTATCGAGGGCGTTGACCTCGCGACCATGTCTGATGATCAAAAGTCCGGGTTTAGGGCTCGAAGGATGGGCTTCATCTTTCAAGCCTACAACCTTCTTCCTGTACTGAGCGCGCAAGAAAACGTCGAGCTTCCCTTACTCCTGGCGGGTGTATCAGAGGCCGAAGCTCGCAAAGAAGCCTTGAGTGCTCTGAAGATGGTTGGGCTGGAGGAGTGGCGACTTCACAAGCCTATGGAGCTCAGCGGTGGGCAACAGCAACGCGTCACCATTGCGCGTGCCCTGGTGAACAAGCCTGCGATAGTGTGGGGGGACGAGCCGACGGGGAATTTGGACTCTGAGAATTCTGCGGAGATTGTCAAATTGTTGAGAAGTTTGAACCGCGACTATGGGCTGACCTTCGTTATAGTTACTCATGATTCGCATATTGCCCAGGAGACTGACAGAATTGTTTCAATGAGGAATGGGCAGATAGAGAAGGAAACAGCGGCCGGAACAAAGTCTTGACGAGGCGGTTGGCCAACGGCAGAATCTAGATCTCAAGGAAGGCCACTCCTTCTTGGTCTAATTCTATTCCTATCGATAATTGCCCTCGGGGAGCTTTACGCTCTCTATCTCAATTACCAAAACGACTTCTTCCTGCGCCAATTTGTCTCTGAAAATCAAACCTGGCTCCTAGCACAGGCCACGGGACTTTTGTTCTTGGGTCTTGGCGTCAGCTATTTGTCCTATCTGTTTTCCCGGGCAAAGCCCACCAGTAGGGCGGGACGCTACTCAAGGAAAGTGCTCTCCTTCTCTTCACTGGTCATGGGCGTGGCTGCTTTGCTCCTTTGGTTCGGCGGTCTTAGTAGCATTGTTGGCAGCTCGGCCTTTGGCTTTGAAGTCTACATCGTGGCTGTGCTGCTGTTAATTTCGCTAGGGATGATGCTTCGCGATCGGCTTACTTTCAGAATGGCGCTACGCAATTTTACCCGCCGTAAGACCAACATGGCGCTGGTCATTGCTGGATTGATGATTGGAACGGCGATGATCTCAGGCTCCCTTGTCACGGGAGACACGCTTACAGAGCTTTTCACCCGCGGTGCCTATTTCGGCTACGGCCACGCCGACGAAGTTGTCTATGCGAGAAACAGCACCACGTTCGGGTTTCAAGGATCCGCCTATCAATACTTCGGATACAACGTTTACCAGTCGCTTTCAACCGGTCTCTCCAATAGTCCATCCGCTGGAGCGGACGTGGTGGGAGTTACTCCGGAAATAATCGAGACAGTCAGCATCTACGATTCCAACAAGGGAATAGTTCAGGCTGGATCAGCGCTCATCGGAAGCTTCTCCAACGCGTCCCGTGCTCTAGGAGACTTTCATTCCGCATCCGGATCAGTAATTCCATCCACTTTCAAGGACACCGAGGGTGTGCTAAACGACAAGGCAGCCCGCGACCTGAACGCCACCATAGGAGACACGGTCACCGTCTACTCTGCCCAGCGCTTCACAGCTCAACATCTCAATTTCACGGTCGTAGGAATAGCTGTCTCCGACGAGAGGGGCTCATTCACCCAGGGAGACGACTTGTTTGTCACGTTGAACTCAGCTCAACAGTTTACCGGACACCTTAACTCGGCCAATTACATCGCGATTACAAACATTGGAGGGCTCAGGGGCGCCATTCAATATAGCCAAATTGTAGCTCTAGCCGCAAATCGAACCCTAGATGCCCTATACTCGACCACCCAATCGACGATCAACTCGACGTCGATAGGATGCAAGACAGACCTTTCGACGGTCGTGACTCCTCCTGCGATTCCGTGCGCATTTACCGAGAAGAAGCTCTCAGTTGACAGTGCCACCGATGGGGCGAAGTCCCTTTCCCAGTTCTTTCTCATCCTTAGCTCATTCGCAATCCTGGCTGGCATCGTTCTGATTCTCAACATTTTCATCATGTTGGCCGAGGAGCGGAAATCGGAGATGGGAATGGCTCGGGCCATTGGAATGCGGAGGGGTCAGCTGACTAGATTATTCCTGTTCGAGGGAAGCCTCTACTCTGCTGGTGCTTCCATCGTCGGAGTATTGGTAGGGATTGGTGTAGCTTACGCCATTCTATATGCTATCGGAAACATTTTCTCAGCATTCATTCCTTCTCTGAACGAGTCTCTGGTTCTCAGTAGCTTCACTATCTCCCCGGAATCGCTGTTCGTCGCGTTCACTGCGGGAGTGTTGATTACCTATGTTACGATTCTTGTCACTTCTTGGCGGATAAGTAAGCTGAACATTATCAGGGCAATTCGAAACATTCCCGAACCGCCACGGGGAAAGAGAACTTACACTCTTCTGCTGGTAGCCGGCTTTGCAATGGCTCTCGCTGGAGTCGTTGTTTTCCAGGCCTCGTTCGCGGCCAAGTCCACCATGGAAGCGCTCGTGGGACCAAGCCTCATTATTTTCGGTGCAGGACTCATCCTGTCAAGGTTCCTGCGCAACCGATACGCGTTCACCCTGTCAGGTTTCGCGCTCCTTGTTCAGTGGGCGGTTCCGAGCCTATCATTTGACAATCCGCTGGTCTCTAACTATAGTTTCGGCCCGGAGGTGTTCATAGTGGGGGGGATAATCATGGTCGTCGCCTCGGTGCTAGTTGTAATGTACAACACTGATGTTCCATTGAAGTTGCTGCGCTTCCTCCTTCGCAAGAGGCGAACTCTGACTGCCATTTTCAAGATCGCGCTGTCCTATCCTGAAAACAAACGCTTCCGGACGGCGGCGACTGTTGCAATGTTCGCCCTTGTACTGTTCACAGTGTCGGCCGTCGCCGGTATTCAAGCCGAGCTGAATGCATCTATCAGCCAAAGTGCCAAAGATCAGTCCGGTGGATATGATATCGCTACTAACACCGCTCCGATAGCGAACCTGACCTCTTCAGTAATGGCGGATGCAACATTGAGCAACAAGGTTTCAGCGGTTATCCCGTTTACCACGATTCTGCTGCAGGAGGCGCATGATTCATCCACGTCTCAGGACTTTCCGTTGACTCAGCTAGTGGGTGCTGACCCGAGCGCGCAAGCCGCTGATAACTTCTTCACAACGAACTCGTTCAAGATGCTAGGCCTGGCTACTGGCTTCGGATCGGCTACTGAGGTCTGGAATGCTGTCAGAAGCAACGCGTCCTACGTCGTATGGTCAGTATCATTCGCAGGAAACGGACATCCAAACCCTGGAGATGATCTCGTCCTCGCGGCAAGACCTGCTGGGAACCTGGTGTTAAAGTCGGTGAGGGTTCTCGGGGTTTTGCGTGGACTATTTGACGGAATAATCGGAGTAAGGGGACTTCTGAAAGACTCGTTCAACGTCGACTCCGGTACTTTGGGGCTTGTAAACGTAGCAAAAGGTCTGGACCCTGTTAATGTTGCGAACCTGTTGAAGAAGGACTTCATTCAGCTGGGCATGCAGACGATCGTTATCGAAGTGACTATCGAACAAGGACAGAGGATTTTCCTATCATTCTTCGGATTGTTTGAGGGTTACCTTGCTTTGGGCCTGGTCGTCGGAGTAGCAGGCGTCGGAATTATCTCGATACGCTCGGTTGTTGAACGGAGGAATGAGATTGGTATTCTTCGCGCCCTAGGTTTCCGAAAGAGAATGGTCTTGTTAGCTTTCCTCGTCGAGAGTAGCTACATAGCTCTTTTGGGAATCATGATCGGAGTTTCGCTGGGGGTAGACTTAGCCTACGCGTTTACAGCTCAGCCCAACTCGGGCCTCTCCTTCGTGATTCCTTGGACCCAGATTATCGAAATCTCTGTCGCATCATATGCGCTGGCAATGTTGTCGGTGCTCGGCTCGGCGCGCAAAGCATCCAAGATCCCACCAGCGGAAGCCCTCAGATACACCGAGTAGTCTCGGAATTACTTTCCTCTAGTTCTCTTTGTGGTTTCGCTCGCTGCTTCTTTCAGCAGTCTGTTTGTGCTCTCGGTATTTCCCCCTATCCGGAGTGTCGCTTCATGCTGGTCAGATAGTCGTTTTGTCGCCTCGATGAGATCGGTGCGTCGTGTCTGTTCTGCGTTCGCTGACAATTGGCTCATGGTTTTGGTTGCTTCTTTCAGCTGTCCCGCAGCAAGGTGCTGGTAGTATTCTTCCAGCCCTTGGTAGTATGCGAATTCCGAGACTAGGTTGTTGTTGACTCCTTCCGAGAACTGTTCCTCGTTCCTAGCGACTCGAACCTCTACAGGGGCGCTGATAGTCTTTTTCTTGTCATCGATCGTGTCAGAGTAAGTGACTTGAATGTTGAGCAGTCTACCGTTGAATCCTGCCGGTATTGGAACACGGCCCCAGATCTTTGCAACCGTTTCCACAGCGTTGATCGAGACTGGGGGTCCCTTGTAGTTGAGGATCTTGACCTCAGGGGTTCCAAAGTCTACACTTATGTTTCTGGCGCCAACCTCGTTTACCGCGCTCTCCTGCATTAGGCTGGGGAGCTTGAGTTTCTGGGCGTCCGTGATGTTATGGAGCATACCACCAGATGCGTCGGCGAGAGCCTTCAAGATCGACTGGTTATAATCTGCGCCGATGCCAAACTCGATCATCTGAAACCCTGTAGGCATTTTCAGCTTCGAATACTGTTCGGGCTTGGTGACATCTGTGGGTTCACCGTCGGTGAGAAGAACGATCCATCCGGGTAGGCGGCTCTTCTGCGCTATTTCAAATGCGGACTGGAGCGCTGCGTAGAGAGCTGTCAAACCTGACGCTCTGATCTTGGGAAGAACCTCTGAAAGCTTGGTTTCAGGATACGCTTGGACGGTGCTAGAAAACAGGACTACAGAGACCATGTTTCCGGAAGGAATACTCTTCACATATTCCTGCGCGCCGTTCTTTGCAAGCTCGATTTTCTGGCCGTCCATCGATTTGCTAGTGTCGAGGACGATTATGTGGTGGAAGCCTTTCGCTTCCGTACGCCTCTCTGCGACCAGAGTGAGCTTAAAAATCGCGTCTATTTTCGAATCGTACGAGTAAGTGTGGCTCAGCTCGGTTCTAGCTGACAGTGTCATAGTGTGACCTTCTCCATTTTGTCATCTTTCAGAACCAGTACGCCGGCGGCGCCGCCATGGTACTTGCTGGTGAAAATTGTCATTACTTTTCCTCCGAGGTCTTCTCTAAACCCATCGACGACCTCATGGCCACGAATAATGCCCTTGAGGGAGTTGTTCGTCAAGAATTTCTCTGTTACGTCGCTGCCATAGTAGAAGGCTCCGTCTCCCCTTACGCTTGGGATGAAACCCTCGATCATGTCTCTAGGGTCGTTCCATAGAAGCTGAAACGCCGTTGGATCGTCAGGGTTCATGTCAGGAAAAGGCAGGTCGGCAATCTGGGACACGCTGTCCAGAGTAGTCGCTAAACCACCGTGGAGGCAGAGGTAGCTGTTGACGACGACGGCGTACGGCATGGCTTGAAAGAATTCTTTGAACTGATCATAAGCAGTCTCTCCTAGCTTCTCCGTAACCTCCGCAAAAAAGCCGTAGTAGGAGTTTGTCAAGGGGCTCTCGTGGTTTCCCCTCAACATTATGATCTTGGTAGGATCTTCGAGAAGCTTTGAAGCTATTAGGCCTAGATTCTCCACGCCTGTCTCTCCTCTGTCCACATAGTCACCAAGGAAGACGATTAGGTCGCTATCCGCGTAATACTTGTCGAAGATAGTTTGTGTAAGGTCGACTGCCGTATGAGTGTCTCCGACGAAGACTACTTTCTTTTCCCGCCTCGAGTCGAGGAGTGGTCCTTCCATCTTTTCTTTTGCCTCGCGTATGAGTCTGGGGGTTTCTAGGGCTTCAATCATTCACCAGTGAGCCTCACGATAGTGCCAGTACCGAACTTTACTATACTGTTCGGTTTAACCTCGACACTATCGTGAACCTGCTGGAATTCCTTTCCATTGTAGAGAAATGTACCGTTCTTGCTGTTCAGATCCTTCAGCATCAGCCTGGTTCCGCTCATTGTGAGTTCTGCATGTTTTCTTGAGACTTCTTGGTCCGGGATGACGACCACGTTCTCTGGGCTTCGTCCGATACTAACAACGGGGAAGTCGTCGAACTCGATCGGCACCTTTGATTTGATGAGAGACTGTGCAGGAGTGTTCACGAAGACCATGTAGAATCGTCCATGTCCAACCGTCGGACTAGGGGGTGCCTGGCTGTATGGGGTAGGGGTTGGCAGGAAGGGTGCAGTTTCAGGTTCAGGTGATGGCGGCTCCAATTTTGCGCTATCAGTGTCGAAGGAGAAAATTGTCGGTTCAGGCGGTGTTTCCTCCGCATCTGTTTTCTCAGGCTCTGGCGCCTCGAGAGGTTCCGGCTCTTCTGCTGGCTCTATTGTTGGTTCCACTGCTGGTTCTATTGGTTTCGGCGTCGCTGAGTCTCCAGCTCTGTCTCCCCCGCAAGACACGCAAGTCTGTTTTGAATCAGGATTGTCAGCTCCGCACGCTGAACACGTCCAGATTAGAGTCTCTGCAGAGTCCGCGTCCAGGTCAGGATCTTTCTGCTTTGCCTTATGCTTGATAGATAGACGCTTCATGAATGCACTCTTCTGTCCTACCGGTTTGCGAGCATGTAATTGCGTTGGAACGAAAACCCCCCAGTGTCGGTCACACCCTTGATTACTAGGAATTCGAGTATTGCAAGTCTCCTCAATAGGAAGGCGCTTGCTCGTATTTGCCGCAGTTGAAGAAAGCCCGCGGCCTTCCCTTCATGCGGGATTCTCTCGGACCGATCCTCACAGTAGTCCTCGCTGTGCCGATAGCGTTCCTCTTCGGTCTGGGAATACAAGGTGATTCCTCAGCTTACATTATCGGACTAGTCAGCCTCGGCGTTCTAACCTCTCTCGACCTCCGGAGCGGCCTTTCAAAGGTCGGCGTCGGATTCGCAGTTTCGTTTCTTGCTTCTCTCTATGTTATCGGACACTCTGTGTCCGGGCAGGGCTTTTCGCCTTTGTCGTTTGGGGATTTGTCCTTGCTCCTCATCGCTCTTCCCCCGTCTATCGGAGTCCTTTTGGCGGGTCTTCTCTTTTCTCGGGCTACACCCTACAAGATGATCAAGGCAAATGTTGTAGCGTCCATCGCTTTGGCCGTCGGGCTGGGCTTGGGGTCCGCTCTGGAAGCGGGTTCAGCCTTGTCGGTAGACTCGCTTACAATCGTGTTCTTCATCGCGCTGGGTGTACCTGCGAACATTGCTCAGATGATTCTCTTCCACTTCCTGGACAAACTATGGCGGACCAAGAATCTCTCGATGTCAATGATGCCCACTTTGTTCTTCAGCTTCAACCTGCTTGCCGTCCTAGGGTTCGTTGCCACTGGAGACCTTAGACAGCTCTATCCGTTCGTCTCGTCCCTTGGATTCTTGCCCGCGCTGGCGTTGGTCGGGGCTGGCTCCAGCAACCTGGTCCAGAGAATCTCGTTGGGACCGAGCCTTGGCCCATCAATTACCATAACAGGAGCACCGATGGTTCGACAGGGTAAAGAACTGACAATCAAGATCGCTACTCAATTTGGCGGGCAGGCAAGAAAAATGGCCAAGGTCGTAGCGACAATAACTCGGCCTGGGGGTAAGACTGAATCTTTGAGGGTTTCACAGGTCTCGACGGGAGAGTACAGCGCGTATTATCGGCCAGGTGGCTCGGGCAATTACGCTGTGCACGTTAGTGCCACGAGCAAAGAACACCAGACGGCGAACGAATCCTTCTCCTTCGACGTGCAAACTCCAAGTCCCCCGCACCAAGTATCCCAGCCGCCATCACAGATTCGTCCATCGCCTCAGCCTTCGGCAATGCCGTCGCCCGTTCCGCCTCCTCGCCCCCCGGTACCGTTTGTGAAGGGAAGTATTCCGAAGTTGGACAATTGGGACCCGAGAGTCTGGGTGGGCCAGGAGGTCCATAGTTACAAGATAACCGAGCACTTGGCCACAGGGCTCACAGGGTATGTCTTCCGGGCTAGCTTTGGTCAGGCGGGGACTGAAATGGCAATCAAGATTCCAATCCTCAAAACCGGAACAGGGGCCGCGGCTCTCGAGGAGACCATGTCCGAAGCCACACGGCTACTGGAGTTGTCGGCGCAGTCAAAATACGTAGTGCAGCTCAGAGGAATCCTAGTTGACCGGCTCAACATTCAGGAAATCGTGAAAGGCGATACACAGCTGTATCTGCGCAGTCCCCCCGCAATCGTAATGGAATTGATGAAGGGCGGCGCCGCCAAGGGACTTCTGGAGGATCCAGCATATGACTCCTTGTACTATTCCGAGAAATGGGGAGGTATTGTCATGCTGATCGCCTCCATGATTGCGACTGGACTAGAGACGATTCACAACGCGGGCTTCGTCCATCTCGACGTCAAACCGCAGAACATTCTATTCAACCTGCGACCACCGGCTACTGGACAGGAGATGAGGGACGAGATGAAGTCTGGAACCCTTGTGCCAAAGCTAGCTGATCTCGGGTCAGTCGTCAGGATCGGGGGGAAAGTCGGCCAGTTCACCTCGGAATACGCTCCAGGCGAACAAGTCTTGGGAGAAGGCGCTACAGCCTCCATGGACATTTACGCGCTAGGAGCAACCATCTACAATATGCTGACAAAAACTCCTGTGAATTCCAAGAAGCTTATTGAATTGATGAACGCGACCACTGCCAATCCCGGGTCCGGCAGAATAGCAAGCGATCTGAAGTTTGCTTGGAATTCGTTCAACCCTGATTTCGAGAGGGTTGCCAAGCTCGCGCCGGCGGTCCCTGTTCTCAAGAAAATGTTGGATAAGGATGCCCGGCATCGACTGTCTGCAGGGTCCGCGGCCGCTTCGCTCCGAGAACTTGGAGACAAAGCGCTAGCCTAGACAATCGACCGGGGATCTCACCGCAACGAGGTCGCTGGTGACTTGGGACGCTCAAGTTGGGAAATATGCCGAGACTAAGCGACGAGTCCCGTTTTACGCTACGCTTCCTCATATACCGATGCGCGATGGGTCTCCGTCATGAACGCGTACAATTTGCCAGTGAGCTGGTTGAACGCGATTGTGTGGGTTCCGGGTTCAGTCATGACCGTTTGAATCTCTCTCATGGTTTTCGTGTCGAAGACTTGTACGACAGCCGGGTCGCCGATTGTCACGTACAAGTGGTCGAGTTCCGGGTTGTAGAATATGACATCAGGGGGTCCCGCGAGCTTGGAGGGTTTTGAGATCCCTTTCGATTCAAGGTCGATCTCGTAGAGGTGGCCTTCGTCGCAGGCGCAGAACAGGCGCCTCCCTAGCCGGTCGAGGTCCAGCCCGTGTGGACCTGCAGATGGAATATGATAGGACTCCACTAGTCCGTCAGGATCTTCCGAGTCGAGCATGGCAATTTCGCTGGGGTCGGCTATGTTCACGTAGAACTGTTTTGTATCAGGATCGAAGACAGCCCATCTTGTCCGCCCGGGAACTGCAACATCCGCTGTCATTGTCCTCTTTGCCATGTCAACTATGGAGACTGTGACCGCATCTCTGCTGTTCGGCTTGGGAACGTTGGCAGCTAGGAGCATGTTGTTTGAATGGTTGAAGGCAAGTCCATTGGGCCTCCCGCCAACCTTGATCTTCTGCAAATCGTGGTCTTCTCCGTGGTTAAAGACGCCGACCGTATTCTCTCCACGATTAGACGTGAACACCAGATTCTTCTCATGAGAAACTAGAACCCCTGCTACACCTCTTAGGTTGGGAATCGATCTCAGGTATTTGTCTTGGCGGCAGTCGATCACGTCTACACTATCGTTCGATGTGTGAGCCACGTAGAGGGTGGAGGATTTGAGATGGACCGCCGCGTGATCGAATCCCCCTTTTCCTTGATTTGGAGGGAGTTCGATGTATCCGCGATGTCGAAGGGTGATGCGAGACCCTACCGACTGGGCTGTGAAACGTTGTACTCGAGTTTCTGCGTTCCTTCGACCTGGAGCTGACAGTACTTGTAGAGCGCATCATACGTAGGGAACTGAAGTCTCATGTTGTCAAAGTCGTCCTTCGCAAGGTTTCGGAAGCCGTGTGCTATGGCTTCGAGACCCGCTGATTCAGGTGGGGCATCGGAAATTTTCGCGTCTGCCCCTCTAACTATCTTCGCCAGCTCCAAGAGCGCAGGATCCTTGAGTTTGTACTTCTTGATGATAGCATCGAAGCTGACGTATTCCTTGCCGTCTTCTTTGTAGTGCGTCAACTCTATTCCCTTGGCGTCATACGGTATCGCACCTGTTTCCTTGACCACCTGTGGTATGTTTTCGGGAGGGACAAAGAGGAATTCGGGGTTTTTATCCACGAACTTCTTGATCAGCCAGGGACATGCTATCCTATCCACCTTTGCTTTTTCTCGGGTTACCCATCTCATCTCATTTTGCACCTATAGATGTTCTACATAGATAGAACATCTACGCATATAAGGCTAACTCACTCATTGCTGCAGCGGAAGGATCGATGCTTGTCTAGGCTCATGCCCCATGGAATGAAGATTGGCGCAGTGTCGCTCTGGCTGCTCCTGTTGCTTTCGGAGAAACCGATGTATGGTTATGAGATCATTCGAGAACTTGAGAAGAGGTTCTCAGGCTACTGGAAACCGAAAGCTGGAACCATCTATCCCGCCCTGGAGAAGCTGGAGAAGAATCACATGCTTACAAGCCGAGTTGAGTTTCGAGGAGAGGCGCCCGACCGGAAACACTATGCGCTTACAGATGCAGGCCGTAGTGAACTCGCAAGCACTATGGCCTATTGGACGAGAATGACCGAGATACTCGAAACCTACAGGGAAACACACCAGTCGATATTCCGCCACAAAACCGAGCTCCGAAAAAATCAGCTCTCAGAATTTTTCACAAGGCTTTCTGAATCCCTTCGCGGCAGATCAATCGATGTCAAGAAGCTGTTTCCCGAGTCCGAAACACCTGTGCGGATTTCTCCAACTGAACCAATCAGGTTGAAGTTTCTCTACGCCAAGGAGAACCAGAAATTCGAGATTCACATGGAACTTGAATGGCTGACCACCCAGAAACAAACATCCGCTCGATCATAAGACGAATCGGTTCTGGGACTTGGAATAACAGGCAAGGTAGCGCGGCATGCCTTTCGACTGGATGGCCAAAGACGGAAAAATTATCCTGATCGAGAAAGCGGTGCGCACCGTACCCTACGGTTTCCTAGGGGTCCTGTTTTCAGTTTACTTGAGCCAACTAGGTCTCGACGCCTTTCTCATAGGCGTGGTCTTGGCCTTGACCGTCGCTTCGAGCGCGATCTACACTCTCGTCGCGAGCGTATTCGCTGATCGTCTGGGCCGTAAGCGGACATTGATCTTCTTCGCTCTTACTGACGCACTGGCTAGCGTTCTTCTATTCTCCTCTGATTCATTGTGGGCTCCAATAACTGCCGGTATCCTCGGCAACATGACTGTCGGAGCCGGAGAGGTTGGCCCATTTCTAACCTTAGAACAGGCGATTCTCCCGGGAGCATCGAACAGCAGGCGGAGAACCTTAGGGTTTAGCGTCTACAATCTCGTAGGATACGTCTCATCATCAGCGGGAGCCCTTCTGGTCGGCCTACCCCAATACATCGGACCCGGTATAGCAGGATATCGCCCCCTCTTCCTGGCATATCTCGCCTCAGGATTACTGGGAGCATATCTCTACTCGAAGCTCTCAAAAAAGGTCGAGAAGGAAAAGACCGCATCCCAGAATATCACCGTCTTGTCCGAGGCCTCGAAGCCAGTTGTAAGGAGACTCTCAGCCTTGTTCGCGTTAGATTCGTTTGGTGGAGGCTTCATCGGCATAAGCATACTCTCGTACTATTTCTACGAGAAATATTCTCTGCAGCTCAGCTCGCTCGGATTGCTGTTCGCCGGTACGCAGATGGTAACAGCAATCTCGTTCCTGTTTGCTGAACGGATCGCTCGCCAGATAGGCTTGATCAAGACCATGGTCTACACACATATCCCTTCGAATCTCTTATTGACGATCATTCCCTTTGTCTCTTCCGCTCCAATTGCTGTTGGTCTGCTTCTCTCTCGGCAATCCCTCTCTCAGATGGATGTGCCTACTCGTCAATCATATCTGATGAGTGTGGTGCCGGAGAATGATCGCACCCCAGCTGCTGGGTTCACCAATGTTTCCCGCAGCATCGCTCAGACTTTTAGTCCCTCAATTGCTGGTTACGCAATCGCCACACTATGGCTGGGATCTCCATTTGTTATCGCGGGTGCGATGAAGGTTGGCTATGACCTGGCGCTCTACAGGATCTTTCACAAGCTGAAACCGCCCCAGGAGGCCTAGGGGCAAAGCTTTCGAACCGTACTAAGACGCGAGTATCGGAAGGAATGAGAACTGTCTGATATCTTTACGCTGTTAATACAAATCGGGAGTGTCACCGTCCTCTGGGCAATTGTCGGCGAGTTATTTCGTCGAGGGCTCACTGCGATCGCCAAAAGAGCAGGAGCCTCCAAACAGCTCGTCAGAAACATCCGAGATGGAGTTAGGATCGCATGGATTGTTGTCGCTGTCGCCGCTGTTCTGGTAGTTACGGGGATCGCTTCCGAATTTCAAGCTCTGACTGTCACAGGGTTGGCAGGGCTGACAATTTCCTTGGCTCTTCAGACAACACTGTCAAATATTATTGCAGGGGTCCTGCTCTTCTCGGACAAGACCCTTCGATTGAACGACGTCATTTCCTACAGTGGGATAAAGGGCATAGTTGTCAGGGTGGGTCTGAGGTCGACCTTGATCAGAACACAAGAGGGAAACATTGCGATAATCGGCAACAGTACACTGATGAGCGGACCCTTCATCAACTACACCGCCGAAGAGCGTCTAGTGGGAAAGCCATGAGGATGAGGGGTTTTCTAGAAAAACGTCTCGTGAAAAACGCTCATTGCGGTGGCTCGTCCTTTGCCCGTACTCCTTCGCCCTCTCCCCTGGAGAGGGATGCTAGGATGGCATGCACTAGGTTTCTTGCAGATTCTGGTGTTAGTTCGACCGCGATTCTAGCTTTCGGTCCAACGGCTTCATTGAGGAAGTCGATGATTATGGCGCGTCCGGACTGAGCGTGATCGGGATGGTCATAGGAAACGCTGGCTTGATCTAGAGGGTACCAGCCGTCTGGACCTTTGCCGCTGCCCGAGACTTTTGCGTTCTCAACGATCCCTGTACACATGAATTCTCGTCCTCACCATAGCGAGAGGAAGTGTCTTGACAAGGTTAGTCGGTAGTTCCGAGATATTTTTCGAAGAATGCGAACAACTTGTTCCAGCCATCTACGGCTTGCTCTTGTCGATACGCTGCCCTGTCGTAGTAGAAGAAACCATGTCCGGCTTTCGGGTACATGTGAAACTCGTAGGTCTTCCCGTACTTCTTCAACTCCTGCTCATGTTGCTCAACTTGCTGCGGAGTCGGAAACTGATCCTCTTCACCAAAGAGTCCAAGCAGTGGACACGACAAGTCCTTCGTATAGTCTATTGGTGCGACGGGATACTTGGCAGTCAGTTCTTGCTTCGACATGACTACTCTTCCGCCCCAGCAGTCGACGGCGGCATCGAAGCCCTTTGTTCTGCAAGCGACAAGGAACACCTGTCTTCCGCCTGAGCAGGTGCCGAATAGTCCCGCCTTGCCGTTGCTCTGCGGGAGAGATTTCAGGTAACTTAGACTCTCAGCGATGTCCCCAACAACATCATCATCGGGCACTCCTCCAGCTGCCCGTACTTTCGCAGCAACGTCCTCTGGTGCACCCTGGCCGAACGGGTAGTAGATGTTGGGGCTGACTGCAAGGTAGCCGTGGTGGGCGAACTTGCGAGTCGTCTCACGATACCATTCATCCCATCCAGGTGCATGATGGATCAACACAACTCCCGGGAAGGGTCCGGGGCCCAATGGCCGGGCGAAATACGCGTTGATATTCGTACCACCGTGTCCACGGACCACTACAGTTTCTGCTATCATTCCTTCGTACATGTCTGTCCGATACTTGTGCATACTCTCGATGCTCGCTTGTGGACGGTGAAGGGCAGGTTTGTTTAGCTTTTCCTTTGAAAGGCGTCTGATCTTGATGTTCTTCAATGGCCCTTAAGTACCCGACCGTAAATTCCTCGGATAGATTGTCATGCAAGTGACTGCTCAAGCTCCCATTGATGTCCAACAGGTCAAAGAATACGATCTGTTTCTTGACGTTGACTTTGAATCTCTGAAATTCTCGGGCAGAGTGGGGATCAACATAGATTCGGCTGCAGACGTCAAGCTGGACGCCGTAGACCTCAAAGTTACAAGTGCCAAAGCAAACAATCGAAACGTGTCGTTCAAGCAGCATGGAAACGTTGTGGATATTCAGACTGGCCGAATCTCAGGTCTATTAGAGGTTGAGTACTCAGGGAAGGTTTCAGAGAGTCTTACGGGGTTCTACAAGGCTCCATACGGCGAGAACTATGTTCTATCAACACACTTCGAAGCCGCACACGCCCGCAGACTCCTGCCATGCGTGGACCATCCGGCTTACAAGGCAGACTTCAAACTCACAGTACGGACCAGAAGCGATCTCTCCGTAATCTCCAACATGCCCCTCGAGTCCGAGAAGAAAGAGGGGAACAAGAAGATTATCAGCTTCCAGAAAACCCCTAAAATGTCGACCTATCTTCTTTATCTTGGAATCGGCAAGTTCGAGGAGGACACGAGCCGCCACAACAAGACAGAGTTGTACGCCGCCTCCGTCGTAAGGCCCGACGGCAAGATCAAGACCGGTCTCGCCTTCGAGGCGGCACAGAAATCCTTAGAATTCTACGAAAAATACTTCGGCATTCCGTACGATTTGCCTAAGCTCCACATGATCGCTGTCCCCGAGTTCGCTTATGGGGCAATGGAGAACTGGGGAGCGATAACTTTCCGAGAGATCTTGCTGCATGCTGACAAGGATACAAGCACTTCGACAAAGAAGAGCATCGCCGAGGTAATCGCGCACGAGATTGCTCACATGTGGTTTGGCGACTTGGTGACGATGAAGTGGTGGGACGACCTCTGGCTCAACGAAAGCTTCGCCACGTTCATGGCTTACAAGGTAGTTGACTGGGCCTTTCCGCAATGGAAGATCTGGCAGGACTTCGTCAAGAACAGCACTGGCGGAGCGATGGCCCGAGATGGGTTGAACAGCACACATCCGATCGAGGCAAAGGTCCGCTCTCCGGAAGAGATCGAGGAACTCTTCGATGAGATCAGCTATGGCAAGGGTGCTAGTATCCTTAGAATGATTGAAGCATACGTAGGTCCAGACAAGTTCCAGAAGGGTGTCAGCAAGTACCTGCAACAGTTTCGTTACTCCAACGCCACCGGTCGCGATCTATGGAACCATCTTCAGCAAGCGTCCGGTCTAGACGTCAGCCGCGTCATGGACGAATGGATCAAGAAGGTAGGATACCCGGTTGTCAAAGCATCGCTCTCTCAGGGCAAGCTACTCTTGGAACAGGAGAGATTCATGTTCTCCGGAGTGCGGGAGATGCAGACCTGGCCTATTCCAGTGACGATAACAGTCGACGGCAAGACTCAACAGCTCCTCCTAGACAAAGAGAGGGCCGAAGTCAAGCTTACCAGTCCAAAGTCATTGAAGTTGAACGAAGATAGGACGGGGTTCTACCGGACAGACTATCGCGGCCGCGAGTTACAGGAGCTCGTCTGGTCCAGTAAACTGTCGGGGCTAGATCGGTACGGGCTCGCGAACGATGCTTGGGCCTTCCTCAACTCAGGCAGAATGAGTTGGAAAGAGTATCAGAAGCTTCTCGAGCGATTCTTCGGTGACGAAGAATATCTGCCTACGTTTGAAACCTCGGAGCGGCTAACAACTCTATTTCTGATTGTGCCGGCAAAGACCGTCGATCTCGCGCGAAGATATCATAGGTATCAGCTGAAAATCCTTGAAAGAAAGCGAGACGAGAACAGCTCGCTGCTAAAAGGAATTGTTGCTTTGCGACTTGTCATGATGGATGATTCCTATGCACGAGAGGTCGGAGCAAAATTCAAGGACTTGGCCAATGTGGAGCCTGACATGAAGCGAGCTGTGATCGTAGGTCATGCAAGATCCTCGAACGACTACGACGGGCTTCTGGACAACTACAAGAAGAGCACCACTGACGAGGATCGGCTCAGATACTTAGAGGGACTCGCCAGTTTCAAGCAGCCTGACCTTGTCCGAAAGGTTCAGGCCTTCGCAATGGCAGGCAACGTAAAACGACAGGATATTGGACGAGGGCTACTCCAATTCGCGACATCTAACCCGGATGCGCACGCTGTGACTTGGGAGTGGTTCAGGGACAATATTGAGAAGCTTGACAAGATGTACGAGGGGACAGCAACGCTCTCAGCCTACATGCGTCAGTATATCTCGATCATAGGCGTGGGTCGCGTCGGAGAAATCGAGAAGCTCTTCGGCGAACACAAGCTAGCTGGAGCTGACGCGACACTCGAGAGGCTGAAGATACACGATCGACTGGCCAACGAGATAACAAAGTCATTGCCTCAGATCGCCTAGGGCGGACATACTGCCTACGAGCTCAGATCTGGACGCTCTGACCGTTCACGACCAGTTTGAAAGTAAGATCAGTAGCGCGTGCCAGCGTAGCGTGCACCGGGCATCTTCGATGCGTCTCCTTCGCCACCTGAACCACACGCTCAACAGGATCCCTTGTTGATACCTTCGTCTCAACGGTTATGCCAATGAAGTATGGCGCGACGTTGTCGATCTCGAAGAGTCCTCTTCTGTCCCAGGACCCTGTCACGGTCGTCTCCAGCGAATCGACGGACAATCCCGCAAGACTAGCTTTCCGGACGAATATCGCGTTCTCGCAGAAGCCGATCGACGCGATGAAATAGTCGGTTGGAGTTGGGCCCTTGCCGGTTCCTCCGATACCTCTCTGGCCCGTCTTGAATTACGTTGAAGCCTCGGACTCTTGCCTCTGAATGTTGGTCTTTGATGAGTTTAACTTCGGCCTTGTTTATCTCGAACGTGTCTGAAGTGCCTGAAGTAACAATGTTTTGCCGCAGCGTTTCAAATCTTTGCCTTAACTCAGGGGAGATCATCGCGTTACATCCTTGTGAACGTGATCATTATTCTCCCTAATCTTCCCGATTGCCATGTGAGAGCGGCTAAGGTCTCGCCCTTCCAAGGTACTTCTTGAGAGGGTTCCAGTAGGAATCATACCATCCTCTCCGATAGTCTTCCACCTGTTCAGCGGGAACCTTCGAATGAACCATCTTAAGCTCTGTTCTACCATTCTTTGCGGTAAGGGTGAATTCTAGTTTCGAAGGTGGATAGCCCTTTGGCCATTCGGTTGTCTTCCATTCTTGGACGATCTTCTTGTCCTTGACGAATCGGATGTTCTTTCCTGAGATGTAACTGTCCCACGCAGTGAATCTAGCGCCAGTCCTTCTGCTAGTGGTTGCAGGGGACCCTGTGAAGTCACTGTGTTTGACAGGGTCTAGCAAAGCATCGAAAACGTCATGAGGCTTCGCATCGAGTTGTACTACTTGTTCAATCGATCCGAATCTGAACTGCAAGGTTCCTTGCGACTTCTTCTTGGGCTGCAAATCGTTTCCAGCTCGGTACAATTTCTTAAATAGCGATCAAAAAACTTTCGCCTAAGCTCTAGAGTTCTACGCGCGCAAGTATCGAAGCGCTTTTGAGACAGCCTTGATGCCGGAACCATGACGTGTCGGAGTAGGGCTAGGATTCTTGTCTGATAGGCCGGATTCTGCAGGAGGATACAAGCCCATCAGCGATTATGGAGTAATCGGAGATATGCATTCGGCAGCGCTCGTTGGACTAGACGGTTCCATCGACTGGTATTGTGCTCCAAGATTCGACTCTCCAAGCGTATTCGCCGCTCTGCTCGACTCGAAAAAGGGGGGGAGATTCCGTCTGTCGCCTACAGGGAATTTCACGACGAAGCAAAGCTACGAGGGCGAAACTAACATTCTATCAACTACTTTCGATTCCCAAGAGGGACGCATCAAGCTTACCGACTTCATGCCTTGTTTCATGGAAAGGGGAGAGCTGAAGGGATTTCAGGAAATCCACAGGGTCGTAGATTGTCTAGATGGTAATCCTGGGCTTAGAATCACATTCCAACCCCGTTTCAATTATGCCCGGGGAAAGACGATCATAATGGAGACTAGGGAAGGATGTATTGCAAGGAATCAAAGACATCATCTTAGTCTCGCTTCCTCCCTAAAGCTCCTTGTCTCAGACAAGGACCAATTGGTCAACGATTTCCGGCTGTCCAGAGGACAGAGACTTATCTTCGTCCTCAAATGGGGAAACAGCTCGCCAACACACACGGGGAAATACGAGACTAGCAGGAAGCTATCAAAGACACTATCCTTCTGGAAGCGATGGGTTAGCCACGTAAAATATCAGGGACCATACCGCGCGCACGTCGTAAGATCTTGTCTCGTCTTGAAAATGCTCCAGTATGCTCCGACCGGGGCCATGGTGGCGGCTGTCACGACTTCGCTACCTGAGAGTATTGGAGCGTTGAGGAATTGGGACTATCGATATTCTTGGATCAGAGACAATGCACTCTCAGTCTGGGCATTGAGCGAGGCTGGTGCCACAAGGGAAGCCTTGGACTACACAAGATGGATGATCAACGTTCGGCGTCATTCGAAAGAGAAGTTGCAGATAATGATGGGAATTGGCGGCGAGAGGGAGATCCCTGAGATTACCCTGGACCATCTTGAGGGCTATCGACGTTCAAGCCCTGTACGAATAGGAAACGCCGCCTATAGACAGATTCAGTTGGACATTTATGGAATCCTCGCTGATTCCATGTATTATCTTCACCGGGCTTTGGGGTGGACCACTAAGCAAGTGTACGAAAATCTTGTGAAATATTCAGCGGACCAGGCCGCAGCGGAATGGGAGAGAGCTGATAGTGGAATTTGGGAGATGCGTCAAGCTAGACAGTTTGTGGAAGCGAAGGTGTGGTGCTATGTCGCTCTCGACCGTGCGATCAAGATAGCAAGAGAGCTGGGATACGACGACGACTGGCGCAGATGGGATCCCGTTAAGAAGAAGATCAAGAGCGAGATTCTCTCCAATGGATGGTCAAACAAGAAGAAAGCTTTCACAATGGTTCTCGGCGGCGACGAACTCGACGCCGCCAATCTCCTCATGCCACTAGTAGGGTTCCTGCCAGCTAAGGATCCCAAAATGACTTCGACAATCCAGCACATCCGAGAAGAGCTTTCCAAGGGCGATCTAGTCTACAGATACAACGCGGATGATGGGCAACTGGGAAAGGAAGGAGCTTTCACGGTATGCAGCTTTTGGATGGTGGACTGCCTGACACGGCTGGGAAAGTTGGGCGAGGCCGAGGGATTGTTGAATCAGTTATTGAAACGGGGTAATCATCTGGGGCTGTACTCGGAAGAAATTGATCCCGCAACCGGTGAGGCATTGGGGAACTTTCCGCAAGCCTATACTCACATGGGTTTGATTACCGCATCTGTTCGTCTTGAAGAGGCACGGCGAAAGACCGGGTTCATGCGTTATGCCCGCGCTCTATCTAACCGAATCGGTGGCTAGTGATCGCGCCGGATATGGAGGCGTTCTAGGACTTGCCAGTCTTGTAAAGATCAGTGAGAAGTTGGATAACTTCCCTATGGTTTCTCAGGTTGAACTTTGCATATGATTTGGCAAGTCCTACCTTGATTGAATATGCTTGATCCGGAATCGCTTCGAAAAGATCTTCGTCAGCCCAATCATCGCCCATCGCTAGCACGAAGTCGAAGGTGCTCTCTGACAGCAGTAGTTTCGCGGCCATTCCCTTGTTTATTCCAACGTTTCTCACCTCGACTGATTTACTACCCTGTAATACTTGGATCTCAGTGTTTTCAGTGAAGTAAGACAGTTCATCGGCAAGTTCTTTTGATCGGACGTACGCGAGTTCTGGGTCTGCCGCTCGGAAATGCCAGACAAGTGAGAACTCCTTTTCCTCCAAGAGAGATCCTGGTAAGCGGTCTTCATAGCCTTGGAGGGTGGGTCTGACTTTCTCTTTCCAGTTGCTCTCAGCCTTTATCGTTGGAGACCAGTCTTTGTCTTTTTGTCTGATCCAGGCTCCGTGCTCAGCGACGATTCCTATATTGAGGGTGCCGAACCACTCTTGCAATAGGCTTCGATTTCGTCCGCTGATTATCACTAGGTTATTTCGTGGATCTTCTGAGAGCGTATTGAGGACTGTTATGAGGGTCTTTTCGGGAACTGCTGTTTCGGGACGCGCCTTGAATGGCGATAGTGTCCCGTCATAGTCCAAGAACAATATTCTATTTTGTGAGGTAACATAATCTCTGATCATTTTCTCTCTGGTTGCTGCATCGAGAAGCTTAGCACTGAATTTCTTTTGTTCTTGTTTGATCGAGTGCAGTTTTTTGGTGAAATCTTGCCCCCATTTGATGACATCGTAGCGCTCCAGTCTGGTCTGCATTGCCTGATTGCGACGCGCTTGTTCCGATTCCGGCATTTCAAGCGCGGTCTTTATCGCATCAACAATCTCAGATGTATCGTTAGGGTTTATGATGAGAGCTTCGCCCAGCTCTCTGGAGGCCCCCGCCATCTCGCTGAGAATTAGGACTCCTTTCTGGTCTATTTTCGAAGCAATGTATTCTTTGGCAACAAGGTTCATTCCATCTCTTAGAGGAGTTACTAACGCAACATCGCTGATCAAAAAAAGACTCAAAAGTTGATTATAAGGCAAGAACCTGTACCGGTAAACTATAGGGGTCCAGTCAATGGTCCCGTATCTTCCATTGATGTTGCCCACCAGCTTGTCGATCTCCTCCTTCATCTGATCGTAATGTTCTGCTCCTAGTCTTGATGGCACAACTGACAACACCAAGACAACCTTGCGTTGCCATTGAGGGTACCGCTCCAGAAATATCGCGTAAGCTTCTAGACGATGCTTGATCCCTTTGGTATAGTCAAGCCTATCTTGGGACAGTATTATCTTTCGATTGCCAAGTCTTTCGCGGAGCCCGTGGCCCTCTTTCTGGATATCGTCGCTCGCAGCTGCACCACGAATCTCGCGATAATCAACACCCATTGGAAAGGTGTCAACTTTTATCGTCCTTTCTCCACCAATAAGGACCTGGCCGAAGCTATGTTCTTGGCCGAGAATTCGGAGTATGCATCTGAGAAAGTGCTGTGTGTAGTCTATTGTATGGAATCCTATCAAATCCGCCCCAAGAATCCCTTCGAGTATTTCTTTGCGCCACTTGGTTGGGAGCGTTCGGAAGATGTCGTACGAAGGAAAGGGTGTATGGAGGAAAAACCCGAGCGACACGTCTGGAAGTTTCTCTCTCAACAATCTAGGAAGAAGCATGAGGTGATAGTCGTGGACCCAGACCGTATCGTTAGGGTGGTACTGCTTCAGGACCGAATCTCGAAAGGCCTCGTTCACCTTCACATACTGAACCCAGTCTTCTTCCCGGAACTTGGCGTATGTGGGAAAATAGTGGAAGAGTGGCCACAGTGTGCTGTTGCAGAATCCACGGTAGAACTTCTCCATGGTCTCCGCGTCGAGAAAGACAGGGGATGCCTTTTGTTTTGCAGCCTTTGATCTCAACTGCTCCCCGAAACTCTCTTCAATATCTATGCCGGGCCAGCCGATCCACAAGTAATCAGATCTGGACGGGCTTTGTCGCGCCCAGTCTAGGTACGCGGTTAGACCCGAAACAAGTCCTCCTGGGCTCCCATGGAAGACGAGCCTCTCGTCGCGCCTGCTAACTGTGAAGGGCAGTCTGTTAGATACGACTAGAAGAGTCATGCTCGTTGGTTCTTTCGGATTTTTCTTAGACCTGTCTAACTATCCATTAAGATTGTTAGTAACCCATCCTTAAACCAGCCGAGTTTAGGTTCGAACATGTCAATTCTGTCCGATTCAAAAGGTCAATCCACTAGGATGCCCAAGATTCCTGGTTTTGGGCGGAGTCTTTGCGAGCAAATGTCTTAGCTCTAATGATGGGCTCAGACTTCATGGAAGAAATTGAGGTCGTTCGTAACTCAGAGCTGAAGGCAGGTTATTCGACTCTAGGAATAGTTCGTGAGAAAGCGTTTGAGTCAATCCATCGGTATGTCATTGTTTCAAAGACTACAATTGCTAGCGGAGCGGTGTCGGATTGGCGTCATCACGGAAAAAGGCATCTCTATGGGTTCCTCGAGTCGGGGCGTATGCGCTTAGAATATGGTGCGAAAGGTGCTAGTGCGGTTGATGTTGGGAAGGGGGATTTCTTTCATATTCCTCCGCGCTTGGTTCATCGCGATGTGAATCCGGACAAAGAACAAAGGGTTGTTGTTGTAAACATTCTCGTCGGAAGGGGAGACCCGGTCATTAACGTCAAGACGCCTGAGCGAGATTGAGTAGCGAAGTTCTCTCAATGTCTACTTTAGTTTCTTGGGATCCCACTCTAGAGAGTCTGCGTTTATCTTCTCCGCCTTAAGTGCGGTCTTCAGTCCAACTAGGACGTTCGTGAACGTATAGCCTGCTCCTAGGCGGAGAACGTGGTGTACAACTGGCTGCTTGTGAAGTTGGTAGATTGAGTCTGAAGGGAACGACGAATTAAGCCAGAAGATGATTGGATTCTTGATCTTCCCAAATGTGATTCGGCGGATTATCGCGTGCATGGAGCCTCTCGTCAAACTCGAAGCTCTGCCCAACTTGGATCATAGCGGTTCCTCTCCGCGCATGCAGCATTACTTGGGGAGATAGCACGCAGGCAGGACATTTGGATAGCCACTCTCTCAGCTGCTTCTCGTAAGACTCAACCGCGTCATCGAAAGAACTCATTCCTAGATACATAGTGCCTCTTGATAATAGAGTTGTTGACCATGTCGCATGGTAGACGCTATCTTTGCGACTGGTCATCCGCCAATTAACGAAATGTAAGAATCTTGGTATCGTGACTGAGCCTGATTGGTGCGGGGGATGGGATTTGAACCCCCAGTTTACTAGTACATATGAACGCAAATTTCATTCGGCTAGAGTGGAAAGCCTACTCCTAGCCGTGGCGGGGTCCAGTGGGACTTGGTCCCGCACGTGAACATTTGGACCGTTTCCAGAAAGGAAAACGGTCAAAAAAGACGACAAGTATGTTTTCAGGGTGGATACTGAACGATAAGAACGCTTTCTGTTGCGTTGACCCTCTGATGACCTCATCGAGGATTACAAGCATTACAAGAGCTCCCTTAGGAAAACCATCGATAGAAGCAAAACGGTGTGAACGTGGCTTAGCGAGGCACCGCGACCGCTTTGGCTATGCAGGCTTCGGGTGAATTTCGCGCAGGACCTTTGCAATCCCGTAGAGGCCGGCGAGAACGATTGCCAGCCCCGGAAGATACCACCATTCAGATACTAGGGGCCCACATCCGCCCGAAGCGAATGAAGGGGTCGGATAGCACTCTTGCGTTGTAGAGAGCAACAGTATCGCGACGTAGTACAGCACCGAAATAACTAGCAATGCCCGAGTTGTCGCGGTAAGGTCTCCCCAGCGCAACTTTTCACACTTCTCCCATTTGGTTCAATCTAGTGGGCGTTCGGCGATTTTAGTTTGCTGTTCAGATTATGGATGTGTATTGCAGGTTTACCAGCCGGTCGAGAAGTTTGCACCCCAAGCACAGTTTGGAGATCCGCCCCATACGACCGGGGCCCAGCTATTCCGGGCAGGATTTTTTACGCTTGTTCGAGAGCCTTTGTGATCTCCATGCGGGAGGTATGTGTACCAGTACAATGGTGCGGGGGGTGGGATTTGAACCCACGAACCCCTACGGGACAGGGTCCTGAGCCCTGCGCCTTTGACCTGTCTTGGCAACCCCCGCGTGCGAGCGACAGAAAGAATCTTCTTTGATAAAGGCTTGAGTTGCGTTGCGTAGCTTAGTTACAAAAGGAGGACACGCGCAAAAAATAAGCATATTTTTCTCGACCCCCGGGGGTAGTCGATTTTCCCGTGCCCTGCCCTTCGTGATAGGAAGCAAAAAGTGCTTCGAAAAAGTGGGAGTTTCACACCTGTTAGGATGCGATTTCCATTTGCTACTTTGTTCGCTCTAGGATGATCTCTATGGTGGAAACGTTCCGTGCATCCTGGCCTTCACCGACGATCTCCGTGCCCAAGTGTACATTCTTGGCTAGGCCGCCTTGGAAGAAGCGGTTGTTCACCACTTCGGCCACGTCGACGGCAGTGCTGATGGCTCGTCCACGAGCCTTTAGGGTCAGCTTCTTGGCGCCCGTGTTATAGTGCATCATGACCGCCGTAGCATAAGCCATGATCGGTTTCTTGCCGATCAGTATGGTGTCCGCTGGGATATCAGTTCTGCGCATTTGGGTAGGAGCCCTCTCTGCCTTCTTTGGTTCTTCTGACATTCGTTCACCTCCGAGACATCGGTAGTACGTTGTACGCAAACGCTCGCTATGCGCTGACCTCCCTTATGAGCCTACCCTTTTTTCTCTCTCACAAAAAGTAGAATTGGTCGAAACTTTGCCGATGCTTAACGAGTGCCCTAGGGAAATCGCTCGGAAACAGCCCTGTTCTCGAATACAAGCCCACCTCTCCAAGAAACTGTCACCTTCCCACCAATGTAACCCAAAAGCAAGTCTTCCGAGCAGTGATTCCATGCGTTGCTTTCTTATGTATCAACCAACCCATGACAAGCGGGACCATTGTCAAAGACAAAGAACTGCGAGCTCTGCGGGACAGACTTCGAGTGCAAAGGTCTACTTGGCTGTTGGTGTAGGTCCATCAAGGTGTCGCGCGAACAGCTAGGCGAACTCTCCAAGAGGACTTCTGACTGTGTTTGTCCCAGCTGTCTTACTGAAATACAAAGATAGAGATTCCCACGCCAGAGTCTATTTTGTCAAGACGGCTACTTTCGTTTGCTGACTTCGCCTAATCTCAGTCTTGTTATGACGAGAAAAGAGCGGTTGCCTGGAACCGAATCTTATCGTCCCCGTACTGCTCAGAATCCTGTAAGACACTGATGGCGGGCGAAGACAAACCTTCCTCGCCTGCTACTCCGGTCATTGCATGATAAGGAGAAAAAAAGAAGAAAGGCTTGGGGTGAGGATTTTTCGGTTTTATTCCTACATGCCGCCTTTCTTCTTCGACTTTTTCTTCTTAGCGTTCGTCGGCTTGTTCACCCGGCTCAATATTCACAACGGTCTTTGCTTAAGAATTCTCCTCTTTTTTCGGAAACCAATTCTTTCCAATCGTTTTTCTGGAGCGGACCATTCCAGTTCCGACCTTGAGTTCTGTGGCAGAATTTTCTTCCCTTGGATATTACGGTATTGTACATCATCTTCCTTGCCTTAGGGCTGACCTGGGGATGATATTTCTAATGATACAGTTTTTTCTTGTTCTTGGGAACTTGTTGCGGCTCAGCTGGTCACCGCTCTCCGTGCGCCTCTGTTGCTTTTTGTAAGAGACCCCGTCAAACATTCTCAGTGTGCTGATAGTTCTTACCTGGAGTCCCGTGAATGAAACCGGTTGAGAATTTGCCGGGTTCCAAATTGGGTATTGTCTGTTTTGACTCCTCTCTTCCAGGCTAACACAATCTCCACTTGCACGGTCTCGAAGGGCCAGTCACTGGCTTTGATCGCGATTTTCCTTTCCGTCGACCACTGAATATTCCCCAACTGGTCTTGAGATAGGTGGTACAGTTCATTAGCCCAGAAAAAAAAGCACTGTGGGCACGCTGAGCGCCGAATAGCCGACTCAAACATGGAAAACAGGCTCCCCGCAGAAAGATTCGCCCATTTTCGGCCCTGATTCAAGATCTGAACAGGCATGTCTAGAACGGGGATTTTCCACGCTGTAAACGCGGATAATTTCCGATCGACCCAAGCCCAGATTGGGCTTTGATCAGCCTGTCTCGCCCATTATCAATGCTAGACAGCAACTGCTTTGGAAAGAACAGGGGGTCTTGGCGACGAGTCTCGCGCCGCATGAGTGCAGTAGACGCGCGTCTTCCTGTTCGAGGGCGCTTCTGCAGACTCGACTGGTTTGTCTAGTCTACGAATATTGTTTCCTTCGGGAACACTTCAATTCCGTTAGTCGAGATCTTGTATGGACGAGGTTGCATGTCGATCGCTGTCTCTCTCATCTTCTCGACCTGCATGACCCGGTTGTATGTCTTACCAACCTTCGCGTTCGACAGGATCATGACCCCGTGTGCCAAGTACTCTTCAAGCTGTACCGCTCGCTCGACTGTCGGTCCCATAGCCCGCAACTCCGTTGTCATCAGACAAGTCGCGCCCGTCTTCACAAGTGCGTCGACAAGATCTAGAATCGCGGTCCTCCGCTCGGTCATCTCCGGATACTGGAAGATCAGCGAGGTAACAGGATCAACTACAATCCTCTTCGCATTAATCAGTTCCGTATGAGTCTTAATCCCTTCGATGAGGCTCAAGATCGAGAAATCCTTCCGGCCGATCGAAGTCCGGCCAATCCTGACCTCGCCCGGCATATGACGCAATGGCGACGCGTTGATGAATGCAAACTTCTTTCCCTTCTCAAGATCTTCAAACTTCCAGCCGAACAGATTCATCTCACGGTAGAAGTGCGCCTTTGTCTCGTCCAAGCTTACAAACGCGCCGTTCTCACCGTACATCTTGATCCCGTTCATCAAGAACTGCGAAGTCAGGATCGTCTTGCCGGTCCCTGGCCCGCCGACCAGTAGGATGACTCGTCCTCGTGGAAAGCCACCCGTCAAGATCTCGTCAAGGCCCGGAATTCCGGTAGGAGTTCTGTCAACCATTGGCATTGCTATTGTTCACTCTCACATTCGAACTTTGAAGCAGATACTTCCAACATGGTATAAATCGCTTCGGATTCAACACCCCTAGAACCTGTCTTGAACCCTATTGTTACCGGGCCATCGCCGCGAAGGTTACACCTTCAGCGGAGGCCCCCAATCCAAAGTCGCTCCGTGGGAGTGGTGACATCTTGTAGCCACGCCGCTGGAACAAGAGTTTCCGCCAGATGAGATTGATCCTTATCGATCAAGTTATCCCCTCCAGCGACTCCCTCCAGTGACAAGCAGAAATTGCACGCGGGCTGCCGAAAGCTTATGTTTGATTCCGGGTTCTCACCCGAACATGGGCAGTCAGAGCCTCGCACATTGGACCGGACCAACTCTCATGCTGGGCGGCCTTCTTCTCGCCATCCACTACCTGACTCACCCGTTAGGAGAGACACCCCCATACATTCTAACCAACGTCTGGGCGCCAGTACACTTCATCGGAGCGGTTTCCTGGGTGCTAATTCTACTGGGATTGACAGGATTCTACAGCCAATACTCCGGCCTGCTGGGCCACTTAGGGTTGGCCGGCTTCCTCCTAGCCTTCATTGGGGGAGCCAACAGGCCCGGCGAATTATTGGTCGTCGGTACCGTCATCGGCCCCTTGATCGCGGCCCAAGCACCCTCGCTGCTTGACGCCGGGGGTTACCTATACAGTCCCTTGTTATTGACGGTAGGGCTTATCACAGTTATCTACGGCCTCGGATTCTTCCTCCTTGCAATTGCCACGCTACGTTCAGCTATCGTTCCGCGTACAGCCATCGTTCCCCGTTTGTCCCTCTGGATGGTCATCCTCGCTGTACCGCTAGCGCTCGGCTTCTTCTTCCTGTTCATCATCGGCAGTATTGCGGGTCTACTCTTCTCTCTTGGCTTAGTAGGATGGGGCTACGGCCTGTGGCTTAACGAAACGTCAATGCAAACGGACTCTGCTCGACCGGCTTAGTTGTTTTGCAGGGCTTCGTGTCCAACCTATAGGATTAGCCTCCTCTGGGAGAGCAACCACAAGAACTCTGTGGTGCTTTCCGAAACTCTTGCAATCCAAGATGAATTTGTGACCCACGCGTTACTGGTCTGCTGAATTCTTGGTTACACCCTCCTTAGCACCATAGAGAAGACCATGTGCGATCAGGCTTCAAACTTCCAGTCTAAGTTCGCATTAGCTCGGTGGAGAGCGTGCCCCACAGAAAAACACGAAACAAACATTACGACACGATGCAAGGCCCAATTCTCCCGGTTCTGGGAAGCGTTCCAATTATTCCGCATACGTTTTCGATACTGTTTCGACTTTCTGGTCCGAGAACATGGGTCTTCCCCTCGTTCAGCTTTATCCTAGGTTATGTGGTAGGTGGCGGAGGACAACTATCTCAGATAGGGATCGGCATAGCGGTCGCTTCTCTGGTGACCGCTGCAACCAATATTGTAAACGCGTATGCTGACAGGAAGGAAGACGCAACAAATCAACCCCAACGGTTATTTTGGCTTGGCCAGATCGGCTCAAGACAGATAACCGCCTCTCTAGTAGTACTCTACTCTGGTGCCGCTGCACTAGCCATTTACCTAGGACCCCTTTTCACACTGGTTCTGGGCTTTGGCATCCTAAACTCCATCTTCTATTCGCTGCCTCCCCTGAGATTCAAAGCCAAACCATTCGCTAGTCTTGCCTCTTTCTCCGGTGCACTGGGTCTTCCCTTTCTCGCGGGCCTCAGCATTAGAGGATCTCTCGATTTTCTCAACCCGATGCTCTGGCTCCTAACATGGTTCATGTTCACCTATGGGACAGTCAAGAATTTGCCAGATTATTTTGGAGACATGAAGGCAGGTATCCGAACCTCTGCCACTATCTTCAAAAACGTGAGGAAGGCGGTTCTCTTCAGTGCCACACTCCTCTCCACGCCATACATCTTTCTCGTGGGGCTCGTGGCCCTAGGATTTCTAGGGCCGATTTACATCGCTGACCTCGCGCTAGTTCCGTTACTAATCTTCATTCTCTCTGAAATGTTGAGAGCCAAGGACAGCGCCGGGCTTGAGAAGGCTCACACGCTTGGGTTTTTCTACGCGATATCCTTCCTGCTCTTTACACTAGTCCTGACGTCTCCCACATTACAATCGCTGGTGATGGTGCTTGTGGCCTACTTCTGGGCTCTGATAGTTGCGAAAATCAGTGTTCACTCTAGGGTCGAGTACAGAGACTGGGAGAAACAGAGGAGGAAGAAGCCCTGAAGAATGCTCTCGCCAACAAAGAGCTATCCTTCGACCTCCTCAAGGGCCTAGTGATCACTCCTATCACAACCGGGCTCAACTTTGCGCTATTGGCACCGCCTGGCGCGGGAAAGACCACCATCTGCCAGACCTTGGTCAAAGAGGCAGTCGAAGCTGGATTGAGATGTCTCTACGTCATAACAAACAATCCTGTTTCACTGATCAAGGAACAGGTCCGAGCTATTGGACTCGCTCCGGGAAGGGCTGACCAAATAATCTACGTTGACATGTACTCGTGGCTTCTTGGAGAACGCTCCCAGGAACGATTCCAGATAGACAACGCGTCCGATGTCGCATCAGTCAGCGTCGTATTGTCAAGTGCCGCCGAGACAGCCGGCGATCGATCCTTTGTTGTCTTTGACTCACTATCAACTCTACTCTCTTACAATTCCGAAGAACTTTCGATACGTTTCATGAAATCGCACCTAGCGCGAATGAAAAAGCACGGCAACATAGGCGCGTATGCGATAGAACTGGGAATACACAGCAACTCGTTCTACAACGAAGTCCGTTCCAGCTTCGATGGAGTGATTGATATGAAGCTGGACGAGATGGATGGGGAGCTTCGCCGTTTCGTTCGAGTGTACAGTTACAGGGGAGCCCATGAGACCAAATGGTTCCGGCTTCTCATAGGACCGGATAGATCGGTGAAGATCTATTGACACAAATCAAGATGACGACAACGCTTGGTCTTGCTTCCATGTTCGGCAGGAACCGAGTGTTAACCTTATCACAGATGAAAGGTACAATCCGCTTAAATCACGCACAAAGGAGGGCTCACCTAAGGTGACGACGATGGAGCCTACTGGCATCAAGGTCTTAGATGACCTCCTGTCCGGTGGTCTCCCAAGACCTTCAGCAGTCGGCTTGATCGGCGCCGTTGGCAGCGGCAAGTCTTCGCTGGTTAGACAGCTCGCGGTCAATATGCTCGAAAAAGACTTCCGAGTCCTCTACTATGCCATAGATGAGTCTGCCGAGGACGTGAGAGAGGGAGTCGCATCTTACGGCATCAACGTTCCAAAGTACGAGGAAGAAGGACGACTCGCCTTCATCGATATCTTCGCTCTCGGCGTCGAACGCTTGGCAGAAGCCTACCCTGTTGAGGAGCCAGAGAGAATCGTCGACAGCACCTTCAAGTTCTCCGACCTCGTCGCCCAAGGCAGAAGCTTCACACTCAAACACTTAGGAAAGAAACAGTTCGTCATAATGGACTCTCTGACACCGTTCTTTCTCATGGTCGAAGCGAAAAGAGTCTTCCAGTTCGGCCAAGTCCTAAAGTACGCAACCCGTTTCGCCAAAGCCATAGGAGTCGCAACTCTCCACACGAAAGTACTAGATGAATCAATCGAGAACGCGATGGTGAACTTCGCCGATGTTGTCCTTGAGCTCGAGAGAAGAAAAACTCCCGAGGGCATCAGCAGAGGTGGAACGCTAAGACTGGTGAAGTTGGGAAAAACACAGATTCCGTCCAGAGGATACTACTACGAAATGACGCCGCAAGGAATAGTCATCAGCACAGCCCCTCCGATCTGACCTCGATTCCGTCCATTCAACCCGAGAACCGTTGGATCGTGAGACCTGGTGCAAATTCTAGCCGATTATCATCTTGAAAAGTCAAGATAGGTTTACGAAGGGTGGTCTGTAGACAACCAAATTGCACCAGGAATTCTTGAGAACAGAGTCCAACTCCTAGCGGCCTTCGGGAAAGTGTTGACGTCGCGTTCCCTATGTTCTCTCAGAAAGCTTTTCGTCAAGAAAGAAAAGTCCAACTATCACACTACCAAATGGTAGGACATCAGCAAAGCGATGATATCTTGCAGGGAGACCTCATCCTACCAGGCATTGATCGAATAACTGTCGAGCTTTCCGTTCCAAAGCTCATGGTGTACGAATTCCGACAAGACGATCCCAAGAAATGCACATCGGCGAGACTTAGAAAATTTCGGCTAGTACGAAGTCTCCCGAGCCTCAAGCGAATCCCTCCCTCTTCAGTAGTTTTGAACCCGACAAGTAGTCGAACACTCTCGCATGAAGATCGCGAATTAGTCCAACGAGACGGCCTCGTTGCACTCGACTGCTCCTGGAACCTGTCGGAAGATATTTTTAACCGAAACATTCCGGGCATTAGTAGGAGACTCCCCATTCTCCTGGCAGGGAATCCGACGAACTATGGAATAGCTGGCAGACTCAGCACCGCTGAGGCTCTTGCTGCCGCGCTCATACTAACAGGGTTCCAACAGCCTGCCAGTGCAATCTTGTCATTGTTCAAGTGGGGAGAAACTTTTCTCTCACTCAACCAAGACCCATTGGAGAAGTATGCGGCTGCAAAATCTCCGGAACTCTCTGGGTTGGAAGAGGATTTTTTTGGTTCTCATCGAGGGTAAATGTTTAAATCGGCTATTCGTCTCGTACGCTTCTTTGGTAGCATAGCAGGTCGAGTAGTAGCCCACGGTCCCGGCGGCGGCGTCAATCCGACGCTTAGGGCGTTACGCCTGTGTATGACCGATTGACCTCCACTGTGGGCGAAAGATCATGCGGACCCAAAGAAACCCGGGCATTCAAATACCCTGGAACGTTTAGGTCCAAGATAGGCTCGTAGCCACCTGCTAAACTCCAGCCGATTCCTGTACATATTATGGCGTCCGAAACT
>VBBQ01000002.1:787-13535 GCA_005888755.1 Candidatus Bathyarchaeota archaeon | reverse complement strand
AGAGGTTAACATTGTCGCGTTGTATCCGTCGGCGTCGACTGGCGTGGCGATGCTTTTCGGAACAATTGCGCTTTCCTATGGATTGATAGTGGGCACTCTCCTGGGTTTGGCGGGGATGAAGGCTCTCCTAATCGCTTTGTTTTACCAGCACCTCAAATACGAGCCGAGGTCGCTCTCGTCCTGGGTCCTGATAGGTCTCGTTATAGCTTCGTTGCTGATGTCACTCGTCTTCATACAATTGCATGTTCATTGAGTCGCCCTTTCACCTCCGTTAATACCGGTGCATAGCGATTCGAAATGAAAGACTTCACAATCTGTGACCTCATGGAACATGCACAATCATGGCACAAGCTGGGAGACTCGTACTAATGAGTAGCCGACTTTTGTCCGGCCGCGGTCGATCCTTGCGGATCGCGCTTGTTGGCGCTCTTCTCGTGATTTTCGGATTCACAACTTATCCTATAGTGGCCGCTTTGAATCTCAACGGCGGTGTCCGAAGCGAGATCCTTGTGGTGGGCTATGCGTATTTCGCCCTGGCCGTTGACATATTGGGATCATGTTTGCTCTTCTCTGGCGCAACGAATGTTCTGATTAACTGGTCCTCAGCCGAAGCCTCCGGGGACCCGCTGTCGGTCTCCCGATCAATCGCCGTTGCCTTTGGCAAGAGTCTATACTCGCGGCTGCTTACGACGTCTGCCTTAGTGTACGGCATATTCTATGCGTTTGCTTCCGGAATTGTGGTCGTTCAACCTTCGCTTAGTTTCTCAGAGGCCTATCACGTCGGGATACCTTCGTTGGCCATCGCTACTTGTTGTGGGCCCATCGGAGAAACCCCAATAGTTGTTGCCTACGTCTCTCAGCATATCGGGGTTCTTTTCGTTCCGATCAACCTGCTTCTCCTCTTTTCAATTTCATGGTTAGTAGGTCTCAACGTAAGCTTTGCAAGTTTTGCTCTCTCGCTACGAACAAAAAACGCTGGAATCGGCTGGCTTGGATGGATAGGAGCTTTCGTCGGCCTCTTCACATCATGTCCGACTTGCGCAGGGCTAGCCCTCATTTCAGTGCTCGGTGGAGCCGGCACCTTGTCCACCTCGTTCTTTCTAGGCTCTCTCCAGACCATATTCGTTGTCATAAGCATACCAATTCTCGTCGCGTCCCCGCTATTATCCGCAAGATCGCTGCAAAACCACAACGGCAGAAATTGTAGGATATCCTAGTGATAAGGAATATTCCACTTGCTCGCCTAGGATGCGATCAATCTCGGGGGCAGAAAAAAAGGTGGGAATACTGCAAGCGTTGATGTCAGGGAGATGAGTTAGTTTGCGTAGATTATGCCTTTCATCCAGAGATGGATGTTGCAGTAATAGTGGTAGGTGCCCTTTGCGGTGAAGGTGAAAGAGAAAGTTCCACCATTTTGCCCGATAGTATTGCTGTTGAACGACGGCAGACTACCGTTTGCCGTGGAATTCGAAGTTGCCGTGTGGGGAACTCCTCCAACATTTTTCCAGACAACGGCGGGCCCGTTTACCGTTGCGTTGTAAGAGGTAGGACTGAACAGACAAGCGGCGGCCGAGGCCGCACAAGCGCCGTCGTCCTTCATGAGTACGTTTGCGGCAGTGGAGGCTGGCGGTAGGGTCAGGATGTAAGCTGCGACGCCCACTACGATTAATATTACTACGACTATCGCAATGAGCTTCGTTGGACTGCTTTTGGAGTTAGGTGCTTCGGATGGTTTTGGTGATGTTTCCATTTTTTTCCCTTGATTTATGTGCGCTCGTTTTCTTTTGGTATAAGGATTATGAAAATACCCTATCTTTCGAAACGTCCATACCAAGCTTCAGCTACAAGAAAAAACTTGGAATGCTCAAAAATCGTTTCTCGCCCGGAATTGGACGAGCATGATCGGTTTGAGGTGTTTTCGGAGCTAATCCTCTTGGAAGTTGTGCCTTAGCAATCGAGCTTTCTTGTCGAAAAGGCGGGAAAGACAGGTACACATCTCCGCTAATTGGGCGGAACATCGACGACGTTCACGCTGGGAGGAAGGGCCTTAAACTCTTTCTTATCAATGAGTTGAAGCTTTTCGAGCTTCTTTCTAGTGTCCTTTGTCAAATCATTGGAGAGCAAATAGTGCGGGACAGGTTCTGACAAGTTTCTCAGATCGTTGGCGAGAATCGGAAGGAGATCACCAAATCGAGCAAAACCTCTAGTCGAGAAATCCTTGCCGCCTTTCGATTGACCCATGACTATCCAATCGACACTAGGAAGGACCATTGGAATGTAATCTGTCCATGTGACGAAGGTCCCTAGGAAAGAATTCTTCTCTGCCAAGAATATCCTTGTCGGAACAAACACGTGATCGCCTAGTCTCTGCTGCATGCCAACGCATTGTCTAAGGAAGTTCCAGTTGTAATCAAGGCGTTCTCTTGGGAGATATTTTATGCTATGACCTTCTTTCCTGAAGTTGCCGATAGCCCAGCTGTTGGTTGCAATCCAAGATTCGGTTAGGGTAGCGGAGTCCGCCTTAAAGGGTTCCTTGTGTCTTGAAGTAATTTGGTTGTCGAAGGTCAATAAACCAAACTTGTCGGCAATTTGTGTTATTAGGGGAAACGATTCTAGGGCAAAGTAGGTTGGTCTGACGAGATTGACATGCGCTCCGAGACCTGTTGGGTCCAAGTTCGGGAAGGAAGGCTCTTCATTTGATGAATTTGTGGGTGTGTAAAACATTTGGAAGTAGACCCCTGTAGACTGGTTCTCGTAGTCTATGTCATATGCTTCTTTGACCTCAAGACGGGAAGCGCCTTTTTCCGCTAGCGATTTCTGAAGCTGCTCAACATCGATATCTCGCATCCGAAAGTTCGGCAATGCCCGGAAGAACTCTCGAAGATCCTCGACCTTCGGTTCCTGTGTACTTTTCGTTCTGTAAAATGACAGATCGAAGGTCACTGCTGTCCGCGAAGATTGACAACATTTCTCGCTATTTATTGGTATAAAGGTTGTTTCAAGCATCTACATACCGATAATCAGAGAAGGCGTCCGATTGCAACCGATTAAATATGGGTGTGGACACCTGCTAGTTGACCCTCGACGAGAAGATGACTGAATGAGTGTCTTTCCTCCGGTCTTCAAGAGTTGGCGGGGTCCCATTCAGGAAAAAATTGACAATACTCTTGAGACGAACTTCGATCGAGAAGAGGCAAATCAGATTATCAAGTACATGTTCAAGACTGGAGGCAAACGCTGCAGGCCTCTGTTGGTGGTTCTTTCAACGAAGGCTTTCGGGGGAGACCCTAATGAGGCTCTGGATGCTGCCGCAGCACTGGAGATAATTCACGCCGCTACGCTTGTCTTCGATGATCTCATCGATAAGGATCAAGTCCGTAGGGGAGCTCCCACGGTTCACATGGCGTTCAGTAACGAGAAGGCCTTGACCTCGGGATTGTTTCTGGCGTCCAAAGGCGTTCAGCTGTTGTCTAACTATAAGAATGCAGAGGTCATGAGGATGATCGGCTCGAGCCTGGTAGATGTAAGCCGAGGAGAACTTCTAGACATTATTTCAGACTTGAATGCAAGCGTAAGCGAGTGTATCGCGATAGCTGATCTGAAAACAGCCTCTCTGTTCGGAAGCGCAGCTGGTATCGGAGCTGCAATTGCGGGGGTAGAGGGAAAGGATCTTGTCAGCATGCAGAAATTTGGGCGGTCAGGTGGAATGGCGTTTCAGATTCAAGATGACGTACTGGATTTCCACAACGGCTCCGGGGAACAACTGTTGAAAGGACCGAACATTGTGACTTCCCACTGTCTTCATGAAGCGCCGCGTCCTAACAATAACTCAGACGTATTGAACTCGAACAACGGTCATAGCAACAAGGAGGTGCTTCAGCTGTTGAAAAGAACCGGCTCCCTAGAGTTCGCACGGAAACGCGCGAGAGACTACGCAATCGAAGCAAAGGCATCGTTGCGGAAGGTAAAACGGTTGAGAAACCGGAAGATTCTCGAAGAATACGCCGATTATCTATGGAAGAGGAAGGAATAAGGGCAAAATTACTCTCTAACTCAAACGTTTATAATAGCTAAACTCCGGGTGGCTCGAAGATCGAGCTACGGGTCCAAAAAAATGGTCGCGCAGGGAATCCCGGAGATCGGAGCCTACATCGGTTTCCTCTTCGTCTCGACGGTCGCTCTCATCATCGTCCTAAAGCTCTTGATTACACCGCGAGATCCTCGACCGACCCCGGAAAAGAAGAAACCATTCGAATCGGGCCAGATCGCGGTGGGCCCCGGTAGGACCCGGTTCATCATCCAGTACTATCCATACCTCCTGATGTTCGTCGTCTACGATGTCATCGCCATGTTCCTTTTCGCTTGGGGACTGAATCTAAGGAGTCTTGGTGAAGCAGGGTCCCTTCCAGTTCTCGTCTTCATCGTCGTTCTCCTGATCCCCTTGGGTTATGCGCTCCACCTGGCCAATCATCGGGAGAACTGGTAGGAGCCTACACCAGATTTGGCGCCAATGCTTGGGCCGCTGCAACCTCTGATTGACATGGTCACAAGCCCGCTTTTCCTCATGATTGTGCTCTTTCCAGGCCTTACTTCGATCGCGATCATAGGCGCGCTCCTCGGATGGTTAGAGCGCAAGGTGACCGCCCGAGTGCAACTTCGCATCGGCCCGCTATATGCGAGTCCAGCTGGCGGGATTCTTCAGATGTTTGCGGATCTGATCAAACTCTCGTTCAAGGAATTGTTCGTTCCTGAGAATTCCGACGCCTTCTTCTTCATAATGGCTCCGACTACTGGGCTTGTCATCGGAGCGGCTCTCGTTGGGCTTATCCCATTCGCACCGGGGCTTCAAATTGCGAACATCGAGGTTGGGCTTCCTGCCTTCCTTGCAATCATCACCCTCTCCCCGAGCCTGGTCCTTCTGGCGGGATGGAGCGCGAATAGCAAATTCCCGTTTATCGGTGGACTGCGAGCGCTCTTCCAACAAACAGCGTACGAGATTCCGCTATGGCTCTCGGCGCTTGGCGTGATAATGATGGCAGGAACCCTGAACCTGGCTCAGATTGTAGCTGCCCAATCCACTGGATGGTTCATCATTCCCCAGGCTCTTGGCGCTTTCATCTTCTTGGTCACTAGCGTGGCGGAGATGGAGAGACTCCCGTTCGACCTGCCCGAAGCGGAGTCTGAGATCATGATGGGTTGGCAGGCAGAATATCCTGGGGTCCTCTTCCTCGCAGCCCAAGGCCCAGGCTTCGTGAAACTCTACGCTTTCTCAGCCCTCTTCACCACAATATACCTTGGAGGCTTCCTTGGACCAAGCCTTCTTCCCCCGCTCTTCTGGATGCTTTCCAAGACTCTCGTGGTAATCATCCTGATAATGCTGCTAAGATCGACATTTCCCAGAGTGCGTCTTGACCAACTTCTCCGGGCGGGTTGGACCACTCTTCTCACGCTCGCGATAGTCAACATAGGCATAACCTACCTCTTGGTCGTAGGACTCCCGACATTCTAATCCGAAAAATGACAGACCTCTTGTTTCTAGCCTTCGCCGCAGTGACAATCGGCGCCGCAATCCTTGCGATCGAAGCAAGAGATCTAGTTTACGGTGCCGCAGCTCTAGGAATCGCGTTCTTAGGAGTAGCAGGACTATTCTTTCTTCTTGATGCAGCCTATGTAGGCTGGTTCCAGATCGCGGTCTACATCGGCGCGGTAGTTGTTCTGATCTTGTTCACAGTTATGCTCGTCGGGCCAAAAATGGGAGAAGCCCCCCTCGGGCTCAAACGAGTATCGCTCCTCGCGGCTATTCTGGTATCCTTGTTACTTGGAATGACTGGCGCGCTGGCGAACGCGACGGCCTTTCCAGGGAAAGACTCCTGCGGATCGGGCTGCGACCTCTATCTGCTCAGCACTTCTCTTCTGAAGAACTATGGAGTTCAACTAGAGTTCATGTCTCTTGTGATGGCGGCTGCAGTAATTGGCGCGTTGGCATTATCGAAGACAGATCGAGGGCCGTGACAAATGGAGCCCCTATCAAGCTTCTTCGCAGTCTCGGTAATTCTCCTTGGCATCGGAATCTACGGTCTGACGACAAAACGGAACGCTATCCGGATTCTGTTCTCTGTAGAACTGATCTACAACGCGGCCAATCTCAATCTCATAGCTTTCGCACGGCTCCGTAATCCTCCCATAGTTACCGGGCAGGTACTGGTATTGTTCACCATTGCGCTCGCCGCGATGGAAGCCGCTGTCGGGCTCTCGATAATCATCCTAGTCTCAAGACTGAATGCCGAGATAGATCTCTCAAAACTGTCGAAGCTGAAAGGTTAGACCTGAAATGACTCTCCTCCTAGTCGGCGCGATAATCGTACCGCTGTTGGCCATTCCAATTCTTTACTCACTCGCGAGGCGGCTAAAGGACAAAACCGGATTCGTCTCTTTCGCCCTTCTTCTCATCCCGCTCATCACGATACTATACGCCGCACTTCAAGGATCAGGGTCCAATCAAGGAGCTTACCAGGAACTATATTCGTGGTCTCCAATCGGAAACTTCGGCTTCCGAGTCGACAACCTAAGCCTCCCAATACTCTTCATCATCAGCCTGCTCACGGCCCTAGTTTCTCTCTTCTCTGTCCCATATATGCGGCAACGAATAGGCGACGACCCAGGACGCTACGGGCTGTACTACAGCCTCTATGCTCTCTACTCTCTCGGAATGATCGGGACAGTTCTAGCGACGAACCTGATCGAGTTCTATCTCTTCTTTGAGATCATGCTCGTTCCATCCTTCTTCATCATCGCCGAATGGGGCTACGGCGAGAAAGAAAGAATCTCGCTAACATACTTCATTTGGACCCATGTCGGAGCGTTAGTGCTCCTCGTAGGGATCCTAGTCACCGCGTTTCTGACTGGCGCTACGGATATGGACGTTGTAATCGGCAACCTCACTGCAACCCCAGGACTCATCTCAACAACCCTCCGACTTGGGATAGTCGCAGCAATGTGCTTTGGATTCTTCGTAAAGATAGGCCAATTCGGACTACACGTCTGGCTTCCATCCGCCTACGCCGAGGCACCCACACCGATCAGCGCGATTCTAGCCGCTGCAATGACAGGAATAGGTGGATACGCCACCGTCAGAATAGTCATCACAATATTCCCGCAATCCTTCCTTACCTTTTCCGCCTTCTTCGCAGGCTGGGCCCTTATCACAATGATCTACGGTAGCGCGATGGCGCTAGTGCAGGATGACATCAAGAGGCTGCTTGCATATTCTAGTATCAGCCAGATGGGCTACATTCTGTTCGGGCTCGCAGCATTCAACTCGTTCGGCGTTTCCGGCTCTATGTTTCAATACGTGAGCAATGGGACCGCCAAAGGAATACTCTTCATCGTGGTCGGGGCGGTTATGCTTCAGGTCCGCGGCGAGAGAAGCCTGAGCAAGCTCGGAGGACTCGCCAGCAAAATGCCCATCACTGCGACCGCTGCCTTCATTGGGTCACTAACCCTCGCCGGTCTCCCCTCCACCAATGGGTTCCTGTCCGAATTCTTCCTATTCCAAGGCGGATTCGTGCGAGCTACCGATACAGCCTCGGAATATCGTCTTGTAATTGCTGTCCTTGGAATTATCGCCACAGCTCTTACAGCAGGCTATTCGCTAATGGCAATGAAGAAGATCTTCTTTGGAGCTCCGAACTCGGATACCTCCGATGTCAAGGAAGCGCCGTGGACGATTACCCTTCCTCTCATCACACTGAGCATCGTAACCTTAGTCTTGGGCATCTATCCCGAGCCTATACTCGGTCGACTACTTTCAGCAGCAAGGGCCATAGTGGGGTCATAGACAATTGGCCACTTCTCTTCTCGCATGGCTCATCTGGGTCACGCCACTAATAGGCGCGCTTCTCACCCCGTTATTCGCGAAGATTCACTCTAGAATTCGTGATGTTGCAGCAGTCGGTTTCACTCTTGTTGCGGCCGTATTGTCGACCATAACGGCACTAACGGTCTCGGCCGGAGACTACACTGTCGCGTGGATTCCCTCTCTCAGCATCACCGCCGGAGTTCTAGTCGATCCTCTCAGCCTCTTCATGGCCAACATTGTTGCATGGATCAGCCTCCTCATCATGATCTATAGCGTCGGCTACATGAAGGGCGAATTCGGCATGACGCGATACTGGTTCTTCATGAACCTCTTTATCGGAAACATGCTACTTCTCGTGCTCGCTGACAATCTGCTGATGATGTTCTTCGGTTGGGAAGGAGTTGGCCTCTGCTCCTATGCATTGATAGGCCACTTCTACCGAGACGAACCCCAATACTGGGTCGGTACACCTGGCGACAAAGCCCTAGGTGTTTCCGAAGAATACTCGCCGACAAAATCGGGGATGAAAGCATTCATCATGACAAGAATTGGAGACATCGCACTGCTGATCGCAATCTTTCTAATCTACGCTTTCGCCCGGACCTTCAACTACAATCAGTTAGTAACACAGCTCGGCGGTTCGGGGAGCTGGGCTGCGAATCTGGCTCGGCTGGGTCTCCTGCTCCCTACTGCCTTGTTGTTTTTCGGCGGACCGATTGGGAAATCAGCACAGTTTCCATTGCAGGAATGGCTTCCGGATGCGATGACCGGTCCCGCCTCAGTCTCCGCTCTGATACATGCTGCAACAATGGTCAAAGCCGGAGTCTTCCTGACAGGAAGGATGGGACCCGTATTCTTCATCGCCCTGTCCCAGTTCAACCAAGTGCCGCAATTCTTCGGCTTTATCGCCTGGATAGGCGCGCTAACCGCCCTTCTTGCTGCAACTCAGGCCGCTGTCGCTCGCGAGATAAAGAAAGTTCTGGCTTATTCCACAGTCTCGCAGATTGGCTACATGATGCTGGCCCTCGGATTAGCAGGGCTCAGCGCTAACTTCCTAGCAGGCTATACGGCCGGGCTCTTTCACCTCCTCAGCCACGCCGTTTTCAAGGCTTCATTATTCCTAGCCGCCGGATGGGTATTACACGTCACAGAATCCCGTTTCATGGATGAAATGGGAGGGTTGGCAAAGGCGATGAGGCTTACCTCCGCGTCGATGCTCTTGGCAGGACTCTCCCTGATGGGCATTCCACTCTTTAGCGGATTCTGGACGAAGGACGCGATACTGTCCCTGAGCTTCCTCGGCGGACAGTACATCCTCTACGGATTAGCACTCGCTACAGCATTCATTACAGGTTTCTATACCGTCCGAATGTTAGGTATCACACTGGCAGGAAAGCCAAGCAAACACCTTGAGGAGCTCATGGAGAGTGGAAAGCATCCCCACGAAGCCAGCCTCACGATGCTCATTCCCTACCTGCTTCTTGCTGTTGGCAGCTTGGCGCTTGGACTAAGCTACCCCATTTACAGCGGTCCATTGACCAGGTATGTTGCGAGTACCTTCAGCTCTACAATCTACGCTCTTCCATCTGCAACTAGCTCGGCTTCCAGTCTTACCGACCTTCTTTTGTTGTCTGTGAGTACTGCTGTGGCCATTGTTGGTGGCGCAATTGCCTACTTCCTCTACTTCCGGAAAAGCTATGAATTCGAGACCGCGATGAACCCGATCCAGCGGTTCTTCTGGAAACGCTGGTATCTGGACGCGATCTACTACAAAGTCTTCGTCTCGGGCCTGCTTGCGGCAAGTCGCGGTCTATACGCGTACGTTGAACAGGGAATCTGGAACAGGTTGAACAACGTAGTTGCTAAGGACATTATGGACTATTCACGAGCGAGTGATCAACTTGATACGCAAGTTGTAGACCGGGCCGCAAACGAAGTTGCGTCTTACGGGTCCCGGCTCAGCAATCTCTTGCGAAGGCTACAGTCGGGGGTAACAGAGCAGTATGTCATAGCCTTCGCTATCGGAATAATTCTCCTCCTCGCCTACATGCTATTCGTCGTCGGAGCTACCTAAATGATCGGACTACTTTCAATCGCAATCTTTCTCCCAGCAGTGCTCGCCGCGCCGACGTATCTGCTCGGCAGGAAGAACGCCAAAGTTGCTAAGGTCATGGGGGTAGGGACCACTGCCGTCGTCTTTGCGATCTCGATCCTGATTCTCGTAGTTTTCCAATATGGTCAGCCCGGGTTCCAGCTCTCAGAGAGTGCTCCCTGGGCGGCGTCCTTTGGTCTCAACTACAAAGTCGGAGTTGACGGAATCAGCCTTCCACTCCTCATGATCGCCACGTTTCTGAGCCTCTTGTCCGCCGCGGGATCATGGGATCAAATTACTTTCAAACACGCGGAGTACTACGCCCTCTTTCTCATTTTCGAAACAGGAATAATCGGCGTCTTCACCTCTCTCAACCTGATCCTGTTCTATCTCTTCTGGGAGATCGTTCTCATTCCAATGTTCTTTTTCATCGGAATCTGGGGCGGACCCCGACGGAGATATGCCTCCATCAAATTTCTCATTTTCACCTACTCTGGTAGCGCAGTGATGCTCTTTGGTTTTCTTGCCCTTTACGCCTGGACCGGAACCTCTGCTTACCCCGGCGGTCCCTCGTTCGATTATGATGTTCTCGCCGCCAGGATTCCTAGCCTTGCCCTCCCCCTTCAGCTCGTCGTAGCAATCACAACCTTCGTTGGATTCGCCGTAAAACTTCCTATATTCCCGCTTCACACATGGCTTCCTGATGCCCACGTAGAGGCGCCGGCACCGGTCAGCGTTCTCCTAGCTGGCTTGCTCTTGAAGATGGGAGGCTACGGATTGATTCGATACAACCTGCTACTCTTCCCGAAGGCAGTCACTGTTCTTTGGCCCTACCTCACAACCATCGGTCTCATCACTATGATCTACGGTGCATCAGTCGCACTCGTCGCCAAGGACATCAAGAGAATGATTGCCCTTACGAGTGTCAATCACATGGGGTACGTTCTACTCGGAGCGTTCACCGCGACCGTTGCAGGGGTTTCAGGAGCGGTCTTTCAAATGTTCAGCCACGGGCTTGCAGTTGGAATGCTCTTCCTCATGTCCGGGTACATCCACGAACACACAGGAACCAGAAATATCGACGAGCTGAAGGGGCTGAGAGGAAAGATGCCTCAGACAGTCACACTCCTCTTCTTGGCCTCAATGGCTGCAATGGCGGTTCCTGGTTTCGCCAACTTCATCAGTGAATATCTTGTGATCCAGGGAGCTCTTAGCGTAAGCTATCTCTTCGCCATCGCCATCGTCGCTCCAGCTCTCACTGTCGGATACTTCCTCTGGATGCTAAGACGGGTAGCCATGACCCCCGGAGCTGGTCCCAAGAACGAGCTGCACCTTCACTCGATCCTGGTTCTAGTCGCATTTCTCGTTCCGTTGCTGATCTTCGGAGTGTATCCTCCTCCCATACTAGGGAGTGTGATTACGCCGACGGTGGAGAAGTGGGTTGGAATAATCGCTGCTCTGGGAGCAAGGTAAACCTAATTGGCATTACTATCGCTGACTCCGTTTCTCAGCCTAGCGGTATTCGGACTGCTCGCCACTCCCGCTGGCTTTCTTCGATTCAGAAATTCGAAGCTTGGTCTCGCGCCCTTCGTCTGCATCCTAGGTCTGGCCGTGGCCCTAGTATCCACGGTATGGCTGGGATTCACCAGCTCTTCACCAGTGTCTTTCGGGGGACTCCGAGTTGACTTGTTTACCCTTTTCTTCTCAGGAGTCCTACTAATCGTAGCAATCTTCGTAACCGTCGCCTCGCTGCAATATATGCGAGAGGACCCTAACAAGGGACCGTTTTTCGGACTCCTGCTTCTCTCAACCCTCGGCATGATTGTCCTAGCCGCTTCAATGGATCTGGTTCTTCTCTACGTAGGCTGGGAGCTGATGAGCATTCCAACCTATGCTCTGACAGCGTTCAGAAAGAACGATCCGAATTCAAACGAAGCCGCTATGAAATTCTTCGTCCTGTCAGCGCTCTCCTCCGCGCTCATAGTCTATGCCATTTCCCTGGTTTTCGGCGTAACAGGCTCCACTGGGCTAACCGCCATCGCAAGCTCTCTATCGGCCGCGGGACCTGATGTCCGTCCGTTCGGCGTCCTCGCCATCGTCCTGTTCATCGTCGGTTTCGGGGTGAAGATGGCAGTCGTTCCTTTCCACATGTGGATACCGGATGCATTCGAAGGAGCCCCCGTGACAATTGGCGCCTTTTTGGCCTCAGGCGCGAAGATGGCAGCTTTCGCGGCAGCCTTTCGAGTATTCATCGTAGGAATCGCCGCCTTCAATGTGGATTTCTATTCGACCTTTGCGATTGTGGCTGTGGTAACAATGACCGTGGGAAACGTTGCGGCTCTGATGCAGAAGAGCTTTACACGACTCCTCGCTTATTCCAGCATTGCCCAGGCCGGCTACATCCTAATGGCGCTCGCCACTCCTTTCACGACGACCAAGGTGCCGTTGGGTCTGGAGGGTGGACTCTTCCACGTTCTAAACTATGCCATTCTGAAGACGGCTGCCTTTGTTGCTGCTGCGGTAGTTGCCACCAAGCTTTCAGTCAGGGATATTCAATCTTTCAATGGGCTATCTCGTAGAATGCCACAAACGTCTTTGAGCATTGCTGTAATTTTTCTCGGCCTCGCAGGAGTGCCTCCTCTTAACGGGTTTTTCAGCAAAGTCATGCTCTTCACAGGGTCGATCTATTCGCCGTATAGCTGGGGCGGCTATCTAGCATTAGCGGCGCTGGTCAACAGCGGTTTCAGTATGAGCTACTATGGTTGGCTGATCAAGAGGATGTATTTTGACGAACCAGC
>VBBQ01000002.1:0-764 GCA_005888755.1 Candidatus Bathyarchaeota archaeon | reverse complement strand
GATTCTGATCTTTGCGATAGGGCTCTATCCTGACCCTTGGATTCGGTTGGTTCAAAGCGCTGCCGCGGCACTAGTTGCCTCATGAGGTCGCTAGTCGCGCGTTGAGAAGGTCCGCTATCTCGGAAAGGTCGCTGATCACCTTCTCCCGCTGAAACTTTCTCTCGTCCTCGCCGAATTCAATTTCGACGGTCTCAACGATGAGGTCCCCCTTTGCATCATTGGAGTTGTAACTCGGGACTACGTCTACGGTCTTCAGCTCCTTGGATTCGTTGGTCACCCTTACTGTGAAATCTTTGATCAATCTTGCTCTTACTAGCTCCGTCGCCGAGGTCGAAGACATCTGCCCGACAGTTGTCCGAATGTCGACGCCCGGTTCTATCTTTCCGCGGATGTTTAGAATATACCTGATTCCATCTTCCGCTATGAAGGTCTCAACGCCCTTTCTGAACTCTGATTGTGCAAACTGAATCCTATTCGGATCCAGGAGTTCTCGGCTGACTCTGCCGATGACAGCATAGGATCTCGAGGTTAGGGCTGCTTCCTCAACGATTGATCCCGTGTGAAGGTCTGCGTCAGGACTCGCGGTATGGGGAGCAGTTAGGAGAACATGTCCTAGACCGATGATTTCTACGTGATCAGGGCGAATGATCTTGACAGGCATTTCCTACGGACCTCGTATGTAGAATAAGGGTTGGAAACTGTATCAAAACTCTTCCTCGAACAGTTTTATAGCGATCGTTCAACGCAAGCATTTGAAACCTCAG
>VBBQ01000030.1 GCA_005888755.1 Candidatus Bathyarchaeota archaeon | reverse complement strand
CAATATAATTAGACTCCTAAGCAAAGGCACTCTGCTGTTGACATCTAATTATGGATCGCTAACGAACTCTTCCAACCAAGCCGTTAAAACATCTCGGAGTTTCCCTAGAGGCTAATAATCACCTAGAGACCGTTCGAGACGCACGAGGGAAAGCATTGCCCGGGAAGGCCGATGTCGTAGTTGTGGGAGCTGGAATCGCCGCTCTCGCTCTAGCAATAGAACTCCAGAAAAAGGGAATCTCAACAATCCTTCTCGAACGGCAGAAAAGCCCGGAAGGTATTCCGCGTGGGCTGACATTCCAACCTAACGGACTCGCAGTTCTGGAAAAACTCGAAGCACTGGGCCGGGCCAGGGAGATAGGCTCTGCTTCCCAGATTCTGGAAGTTAAGAGCTGGGAGGGAGAAGTTCTGCTTGAAGCAGACTATGGCTTGTTGGACCATCCTCAGAATTATCTTTTGACAGCTAACGCGACCGAGATAGAGCGTCTGCTTGTCTATCTAGCAGAGAATGCAGGGGCGAGGGTGCTCTGGGGAACATCCTTCCAAGAACTAACAATGACCGAGGGCAGGGCTAATGGAGTCGTCTATGAAGCAGATGGCGTAACCGATCAGATTCAGGCTTCAGTCGTTGTGGGTGCTGATGGTCCCCAATCACGGTTACGCACTAGTCTCGGCTCGCAGGTGAAGACCAAGAAATATCCCGACTCGTTTCTCGTCGGACTAGTCGGTCCCGTTCCTGGCTTAGAAGGCAGAGCCCGCCAGTATCAGAGCCCGGGGAAGATGTTGGGAATAATGCCTTCCGGTCCTGAAGCGACCTACCTCTTCCATTGCGTTGGTCCGCGTAGTTTTGACAGCGTGAAGAAGGAGGGTTTGGCCTCATTCAGAGCGGAGGTTGTTCAGGCTGCCCCGGAGATGGCGGACGCCTTTACGGGTGTGGAAGCCTGGACGAAGATGGCGTACTTTACGCCCTCCTACATACAGGTGAACAGGTGGGTCGGAAATGGGATAGCGCTGCTAGGGGATGCGGCACATAGTTTCCATCCGCACGCGGGACAGGGAGTGAACCTCGCGCTGGAAGATGCCGTGGCGTTAGCTGAGGTGATTGACAAGTGTAAGGTTGCTGGAGACTTTTCACAGACTTCCTTGCTGGAATACCAGAAAGAACGAAAGATGCGCGCGGACGTGATAGGGAAGCACGCGAACTATACCGTGACCTACGCCCTGAGCGATAACTGGTTGATAAAACGGCTGAACAAAAGAGCTCTTCACAAACTCAACAAAGACAAGAAACTCCAGAAGAAGGCACTCGAAATAACCGCCGGGATCTTTGAGAAGAAACCTGGACTGGTGACATTGGCGAAGATCGGCGGAATACTGCCCTAGATAAGAGAAGCTCGTTTCATTTTTCATCCTTTTCCTTCTTCACCTGATCCTTTACTGACTTGAAGAAATCCGTACTCTCTATTCGTCCAGCCTCAGACCGCACAGCGTCCAAGTCAATCTTCAACCTAGCGTGTGTTACTTTGCGTCTTCTGAATGCGAGGAAGAAGACAACCAAAAGTAATGCTAGTAGGGCTGCGATTATCCCGAAGTAGTAAAGTGGGAAGGAAGCATTCCCTCCAGTCGTATTCTGAACAGTGATAGCTCTCGTAGCAGAACCGGTGTTGGGAGGGGTCGGGGAATCTGATGCCTTAACGACCAGGGACCATAGTCCCCCAGTGTCCGAGGGTCTAATCGTGTATGTGCCGAGCCATAATTGCAGGGATGTGTCGAAAACGACAGGTACAGTATCGTTGACCGTAGGTGTTCCGCTGTAGAGTAGGTAGGCTTTCACTGTGCCCGGCTGGAAGACTGTTCCATCAGGATACGTGATGCTAGCGCTGAACCTGAGCTGTTGACCCACAACGATAGTCGAATTTGTAGTAACAGTGACAGCTAGAGGAATGGTTGTCAGCTGCGAGTTATTGGTGACTATTGTTCCCGGACCGTTGTTCCCAAAGGCATCGCTGTAGGCATGTCCTCCCAAGCTTGCCGTCCACGTCCCGGTCTGATTATCCAACGAGGTTTGGTAAGACGCCTGGAAAGTCTGAGACGTACTATCGTACGTTGCTGTCAGAGTGACGCTTCCACCTCCAGGCCTTGCCAGGGATAGAAGAGCGACTCCCGTTGAAGGAATGGACCCGTCTGGATAAGTGGGCTGGAAGGAGAAACTCATCGTCTCAGTCCTTTGGTAAACTGATTTGACAGATGTGATCGAGCTGACGATCATAATCGCCCGTCCCACGGAGACCCGGTCGGAATCGACTGGGTTCTTGACAGTACTCGTCCCGGTCAAAGTCACAACGTAAGTGTCTATCGTGGCGTTTACTGGAATCTTCCAACTTGTCGCTACGACCCCCGCACCACTCGCTTGTACAGTTTGGGAGAAGACGAGGGTCGAAGTAGTCTGCGTCCTGATAGTTACAGTCACGCTTTCTGAAACCTTGTAGCCGCTTGCCTGCACATTCACAGTTTGCGTTCTCTGATACGAGGAACTGTCAGTTATGCTGAGGAAGAACGAGGTTCCAGCCACACCTGGCGCGGCCGTGGGCCATAGTTCATCGACCTTGGCGTTGTATTGGCCCACTAACGTGTTCACTCCCGGAAGTGAAGGGCTCGGGTAGATAACTATCAAGGTAAACGTGTCCTGTCCTTGTCCAGTCGTATAGTTCTCCATCAGCGATTGGACTGTCGTGCCCGCGGGATCGGTTACCGAAAACCTGAACCTGTATTGGATGTTAGGAACCGCTCCTACAGCAGATAAAACAAGACTGACAGTGTTTCCTTCTTGTGCCGCGGCCGGAACCGCGTTCAGAGTAAACGGCTGGTCGGCGCGCACTCTCGGAAACGGGTTCATCGATAGTAGCGGGATGAAAACTACGAGAGCAAGTAGGAGCATAGAACGGGTGATCTTGGAAAATCTCGTGGGGGGCCCTCTCCGTAAGCGTGGAATTATGTACGAGGATGGTTCCGCCAGCGACTAAAGTGGGTCGTAACTTCCGGCTCTAGGTCGAAGTATCGAAGAATATCCCAGAGTTGCGACTAGGGCTTGTGCCGGTAAATCGCAAGTTCTACCTCAGGTTGTAGCCTGAAGGGCTTCTGCTATCGGCGCCAGAACCTGTTCTTCAGGCAGCCTCACATCTTTGAATGAGCGCCAGAAGTACGTTATCGCGGTCAGGTAGAGGGCGGTGCAAATGAAGAACGGTAGGGCCAGGTAGATGCTGCTCGGGCTTGTTGCCAGGCCCATGATGTAGCCACCAATACCGGTGCTGAAGGAGTTGGGCAGTCTCCAGAGCGAGGCTACGATGGCGGAGGCAACCGATCGTTCTTCAGCCGGGACCAAGCCCATCAGGAGAGAGTTCTGCGCTGGGTTGGACATCATCATCAGCATGCTTCTGACAATGTAGACAGAGGAGGCCGTCGCGAAGTTTGGCGAGAACGGGATCGAGAAGAGAAACAGCGTAGACGATCCTTGGGTCAGGACTATTGTCCGAACGGTTCCGAACCGACGGGCAAGCCGTGGAGTTGCAAGGTTGGCGAATCCCATTACAAGACTGTTGATGCCGCCGAAGATCGGCCCAGTGACATCGTTCGCAAGCCCGTACTTGAGAAAGGCCCAGCCGGGGATAAGGGGGATTACCATCCCAGCACCTAGAGCAATTACGATCCCGTACGCAGCGTACCGAAAGACTATGCCACGGCTCTTTCTCGGAAGAATGTGGAATCCAGATTGTTGGCCCATTTCTTGCCGGGACTCGGAGACTCTGAGGTAGACGATGATCGGGCCGATGAGGCTGATAGCGGCCACTCCGACGAACAGGTACCGGTTGCCCGTGACGAGGTCGACCTGGTAGAGTGATTTCATCAGGCCGAGTAGGCTCGTGCTAAAGCCTCCCAATGCCGAGGCTATTGTGGCGACGAAGAAGGAGAGGCCAAAGGCACTTGTTCGTTTCAGGTTTCCCGCTTTGTCGGCCAGTAAGGCGCTCCAAGAGGATGCATACATTGCTTCGGAGAGTCCTGCGAGAACCGCGGCACCAAACAAATGGGATATGTTTGAGTCGATAGCGAAGATGGCTAGTGATAGGCTGCCGAGTATTCCGCCGATTACTATGAGCTTCTTCTTGCCATAACGGTCGGCGAGACCACCGAATAGGAGAGTGGAGGAGGCGCTTACGATTCCGAAGGTTCCGAGTATGAGGCTGCTCGTGGCGAAGGAGATTCCTTCCAGGACGAGGAAAACCTGGAGGGAGATGAAGAGTAGCCCTGCCGCAGCCCAAGTGAAGAAACTGGAATAGATCAGAAGATTTGCTTCGTGGGGTATGCCCTTGTAATCGTCAAACATGGAGTTGACACGTTGGAACAATGACGAGCAACTACCCCTCTAGCTGGTTTTACAGAGACGGTTGCCGGTGCTCTAAAGGATTAGTCTAGGGACGAGCGGCTTTGCAACGCTTCTTTGGTGTTGAATCCTGTTCTGAAGCGACTTGCGGAGTCTCTTGGCGCCATCTCTCTCTTCCATGATGAAATTCTCTCCTCCGAGCTTCTTCCTCATGATCTTCTTGAGTTCAACGTCGATTTCGTATCCGATTCCTTTCCTTCCCAGTTCCCTGGCAACCTTCAACGTCGTTCCCGATCCCGCAAAAGGGTCGAACACTGTTTCTCCAACCATAGTGAAGAGTTTGATAAATCGCCTAGGAATTTCTTCGGGGAAGGCAGCGATTCCTGCTTCGACTCGACCGGGAGTCGGAAGAACGTTGGTAATGTTCCAGACGGTCAAGTTCCATCTTTCTTTGTTGAGTTGGGCCGTGTCTATCTTGGAGGATTCTAGAATCTTTTTTGGTGCGTCTTTCAAGAGGCTGTAGTCGAATTCGCCGTTCTGGAATAGAAGAATAGATTCCTGGATGTTGTCCGGATAGAAGTACATCGGGTATGGATGCTGGAGGACAACACCGCTCCGCCTGCTGATTCTGGTGTAACCGGCCGGCTTTATCCACGTTATCTTGTCGCGATAGAGAAAACCCTCGTCTAGAAAAATTCTGGTCGTATCCGCAACAAGGGGATATCTCCGCCCCCGACTGCCAGTCTCTTCTTTCACCAGCATGTCGTCGGTGACTATCGCGCAGATTCTTCCTTTTCCTAGAACTCGTCTGCTCTGAGAAGCGAAAGATCTGACCAATCCAAGGTAATCTTCGTAGCTCGGAAAAAGGTCCGGATAATCGAAAGGCGCGTTGAAGTACGGTGGGGACGTAACGATCAGAGAGACCTCGCCATCAGCTACCTCAATCGAAGTCATCTTTCTGAGATCACCGAAGAAAACCCGGAGTTCTGGGGTGTCCTCGGAAACAATCTCTTCTGAATTCATCTGATCTAGCATCCTCCCAAGTTACTAACTTTCCACGTAATCATCAATTTGCTCGTCTTTGATTTCTTTCTTCAGCTCGGGTTGAGTTCCGAAGCTAGCTCTGAAATTGCTGTTTCTCATTCTGCCTGTCATGGTCATAATCGAAAGACTCGAAAAGACAGAAGCAAAGATACTTCCCCAGAAGAAGCCGAGAAAATACAGTCCAGCAAGGCCCAATATGACTATCACAAGAACGCTCGCGAAAGCAACGACGTACAATTGTGAAATTGTAAGTGATGTTCTCGCAGCGACCTCCTGTTTCCACCCCAGAAACTCCTCCAAAGCGACTCTCGGCTTATTCTTCTCCGAGTTACTATCCTGGTCCAACCCAAGCATCTAGAGTTGCCTCTCAACTCTTTGCTGGTTTAAAACATCAAGAGCCCTCGCCTTGACCGTAACCTTGAACTGAGGTCACGATCTATGGAGGAGCTATGCTGGATTCCAAACAGGTTCCCATTGCACAGTCAGCTTTGCTCGTGATAGATGCCCAGGACTCGTTCAAGGTCGGCCCGCGATGGGCAAAGCGAAACAACCCGGCTTTTGAAAAAAATGTTAGTGCTCTCGTCGAAGCTTACCGTGCTGCCCACCTGCCCGTCGTTTTCTTCTTACATACCGACAACGACGAGGCGTTCGCTAAAGACAGCCCTTCGTTCAAGCTGATGGACTTTCTCACACCATGGAAGGATGAGCCGGTGATGGTCAAGAACACGAGGAACTGCTTCACAAGTACAACTCTGCAGCCGTACCTGATAGAGAAAGGTGTGAGACGGGTTAGTATCACAGGAATCCAGATGGAGCAGTGCTGCGAGACGACTGCGAGGATCGCAGCTGACCTCGGCTACGCGGTAGACTTCGTCACCGAAGCGACGATGACTTTTCCAATTCCGAACTGGGACAAACCAGGCGAAGAACTCGGAGTCGAAGCGATACGCGAACGAACTGAATACGCCCTACGACGCCGCTTCGCACGCATCACCACAGTCAACCAACTAACAAGAGAATTGAAAGGGAATGCTGCCAAGTAGCTAACTGAGAACCATGCTTCAGGCTCGGGTCGAGCTTGCCGTTGCTTCCAATCGTTCCCATGGGAAGGATTTGTGCTTCTTGTAATATTCAACGAGACCTCCTTCCCGCATGAGTCCTCGAAGAAACTCTGGAACTTTCAACGCGTGATACACCTTCCCGTCTTTAGTGGTGACTGTCCAGTCTTTTAGGTTGACCGATATCTCGTCGAACTGCTTGACTTGTTTGGTTATTCCGGGAACTTCTAGGGCCGGTAGTCCTATCGCGAAGCTGTTCCGGTAGAATATTCTCGCGAAGCTTTCTGCGACTACTGCTGCTATTCCTGAGTATTTGATGGCGACTGGTGCTTGTTCGCGGCTGGACCCTCCTCCGAAGTTTCCTCCTGCAACAAAGAGGTCGCCGGGCTTGACTTTCTTGTAGAATTCGGGGTCGAACCCGTACATGGCATATTTCGCCATCTCAACAGGGTCGTTGGTGCGGGCCTTGAATCGGAACGGTATGATGATGTCCGTGTTCACGTCGTCGGGCCAGACCCAGGTTCTGCCCCTAATGATCGCGGACGGTGCTGAGAGGCTCATAGGTATCTTCCCGGGGTGGCAATCTTTCCTTCTATCGCTGATGCTGCAGCTGTAGCTGGAGAAGCGAGATAGATCTTGGCAGTTGACGCGCCCATTCGTCCCAGATAGTTTCGTGGAGAGGTGGATAGGCAGACTTCATTCTCGCCGAGCACGCCTAAGTGGGTCCCTACGCAGGCACCGCAGGTAGCATTGGTGAAAACGGCTCCGGATTCAAGGAACGTTTCGGCCAGGCCTTCTTTGATCGCTCGCTCGAACACATTCCTGGAAGCGGGGGTGACTATGCAACGCGTCCCAGGCTTCACCTTGTGACCCTTGAGGATCTTGCTGGCAACCATCAAGTCTTCGTATCGTCCGTTGGTGGAGGAGCCAATGAAGACCTCGTCCAAGTGCGTGTCCCCAAATTCGCTGGCGCTGCGAACCTTGCTCTCGTTTCCCGGACCCCAGACTTCGGGCTCGAGTGTTCCCAAGTCAATGTCGTATTCGTCCTTGTACTTGGCCTTCGGTCCGGCGTGGATCTCGAGCATCGTTTTCCGGTTTGCTGTTTTGAAATAGTCCTGGGTTGCGGGGTCGACTTCGAAGATGGAGAGTTTGCAGCCGCACTCCATAGAGTTGTTGCTTATGCAAGCACGTGACGCGATGGAGAGGTTCTTGACTGCTGGACCTTTCCATTCCAGCGACTTGTAGTTCCCGCCATCCTCTCCTACCATCCCGATGAAGTGGGTTATGACGTCCCGGGCGTAGACGCCCTTCTTGAATTGGCCAATGAGGTTGATCTTGAGGGATTCTGGGACCCGGACCCAGAGCTTGCCGCTCGCCCAGAGAGCAGCCATCTCAGAACTACCAATACCCGTGGCAAAAGCGCCTATCGCCCCGGCCTGGCATGTGTGAGAGTCTGCGCCAAATAGAACCATGCCTGGCACGACGTGGTTTTCGAGGAGGTGCTGGTGTGAGATGCTGCCCTCGACGAGCCGGACGCCTTGCTGCTTGACGAACTCTCGGATCAGAATATGGAGATTAGCAATCTTCTCGTCAGGAGCGGGAAAACTATGGTCTATGACCAAATGGATTTTTTTCGGATCCCAGACTTTCTGAACACCCATCTCGCGAAAGACCTTGATAGCCAAGGGTCCCGTGCTGTCCTGGGCCATGGCCATGTCGGCAGGCAGAACAGCAATCTCGCCCGCATGATGGACCTTCCCTCCTCCAACAGCTTTGACGCTGATAATCTTCTCCGCAAACGTCAGTGAGTCATCGTTGAGAATCGTCTGGGACAAGTTGGTCACGAGGCGGGACCAAAACTGCCGTTATTAAAGATGAATTCTCATTGAGGGAGTTTCGATGCGCAGATGTATCCGGTTTCACCCGGAACGATAACCAGGGTTCTGTTCTACATCGCGGAAAATTCTCACCTCGTCCATAACCGTTGGAGGACAACAGCATACATTGATTGCTGGGGACATTTGGGGCGGTGCCGTCTTGTTTGGGCCTTCTCTGGCCTCTTCGAACATCTTTGACAGACAAGAAGGAGAAAATGACTAGGTACAATCGTCTAGCTCTGACACCGGGTAGGGGACTGATTCGACAATTGCTTGCCTTGAACCGGGGAAAAGGGCGCGGACTGGAGGTCTCAGAAACGGATAGGCTATCGCATCTTTTGCCCGCATTCAGGGCAGAACTTGGTTCCAGCGGCGACCGGTTTTCCGCAGTTTGGACAAGGGGTCATGGCTTGAGCCGGGGGTGGTGCTACGAACATTGTTGCTCCACAGTTGGGGCAGAACCTCGCGCCCTGTTGAACGCCGTTTCCGCACTTGGGACATGCGACGAGCGCGGCTTGAGGTTGCGGCGCGGGTTGCATCTGCGCGTTCATTACTTGGGGAATGAGCACCATTCCGGATCCGAATCCCGCGCCTGAGGAAGAGCCGAGGCTCGAACCGATGTCCTTAGCGGTCTCCATCCTAAGTACGTCTGAGGTGGCTGCTTTCTGTTTGATCCAGAACAGTCTATCTCGGAACTGATCAGAGGTGTCGATTCCTTCGAACTTGAAATCGACAAGGTCGGTCCCGATTCTTTTCAGAGCATCGTTGATGTTGACCTTTACAGTGACTGATGCCTTGTCAAGCTGGGTGAACGCTGTTTGAAGATCATACTTGGACATTTCATCGATGACTCGTTCGTTGATGAATCCTCGGATGAAATCGTCCACTTGCGGAGTGCTAAAGGCCCCCTGACCTCCAACGACTTCGTTAACGAACAGGTTCGAGTCGGTTATCCTTAGCCAGGCTGTCCCGTGAACCATCAGCGGAGCCAGCTCTGTCGTCTGGGCCTTCGCGCCCCATTTGCCAGCGAACTGTTTCGTGGAGACGTAGATCACCGTAGCGGTGAATGGAGTCTTACCGCCGAAAAATATCCGGTACGCTGAGGTTATGAGAGGTAGGTTGAGTGTTGTAAGAGTGTGTCTCCCTGGCGGAAAGACATCGTAGGCCTTGCCGTCTCTTAGGAAGACTGCTGTCTCGTACTCGTGAACTACCAGTTGGGCGGCGTTTGTTATTTCCTCTACTGGGTAGCGCCAGACGATGTCGTCGGGGCCCGCGCCTCGCCATTCTATGACTTGTGGCATTACTGCTGGACTCCCAGGATCACGTCTTTGCGTCCGTTATACGCAGTTTCAAGCGCGTCCACTGCCTTCATCGCGTCGGAGATCTTCCCCTTCGCGTCCTGAACATGTCCATTATCCACTGTATCCTTGAGCCCCTGAATAGCGGTGGTCACGGTGTCGGTCATCTTTAGGAGCTGCATGTCATAATCCATCATTCGGTCTAGGTCAGGTTCCTTGACCTTTGTGACGTCAAAGAAGCCGGCGTATCCGTACTCGGAATGGTTGATCCGTTCAACAACCCGGTCAAGTCGGGCCATCAAGTGATCAGTGTCGTCCCACGTGTCGTTGATGCCCTGGTTCACCAGGGCCCTGTAGGTGTCCTTCGCTTGTGATTCTGCGCTAGAAAGTTTCTGGTAAATCTGGTTTCTGAGAAGCTTGTCTGACTCGCGGCGGATCTCTTTCTCCTTGTATCCGTGAAATCCTGGAATGAGGAGCATGATTTTCTCTTGAAGATTGGTCTGGGACTTCGCCCTATCGTAAAAGGCACTACTGCTCGGCTGGCTCAACTTCGACCTTTCCTTGATAATCCGTTTTCTTGTGCTAAGTTACTTTTAAGGGTGTCAAAACCAACGGGCCTGAAATAGGGGACTATCTGTTTTTTCAGATCTTGACGCGTGCTGCGCTAGACCATTTCTATCGAAGCTCTCGAACAGGCTGTAGATCGAATGGGTGACGACTCGTCTACGGCAATGGTTACAGAATGGCTATGTCGAGATTGGACGAGTTGACGGGTTGTGCCGATGAAGACCGTCAACCAGGAAGAACCAGTTGCACGCAGCCGGTTCATCGACTGTCCCAACTGCAAGACTCGCACTCTCAAGCTCAAGAGAGTTGTCCAAGCTGGACGATGCAAGAGCTGCCACGAATCATACAAGATCGTAATAGTATACGTCAAGGAAGGAAAGAAACCAAAGTCCGCAACGAAAACAGATTCTGCGAATGCTGCACCAACTCCAGACACAACACTACCGTCTTGGCAGGTGCCTTCCGACAGTTCCTTGTTCGGGTCGTCATCAACGGAAACAGGTTCGATCTTCTCGGATACTAGTTCCATGTTCGGCGAGGACAGCAAGGACAGAGAGACTTCGACGGGCAGCGAACAATAGAGGTCTCGTTTTGGGGGTAAACTGCGGCCTCATGGGTTCCGCGAGGACCACCCATACCACGCGAAACACCTGAAACCCACTTTTCTGACAGTGTGATTCTCACCGCCGTATTTGTTCGAGCAGTTTTGAGATTTCTGTCCAGCTTTCGACCCTGAAGACTTGGCGTAGTTCGGGGACTGTTCTGTTCCATGGCCGGCTGTAGAGTATTCCCCACATTTTCGGATTGCGCGAGATCAAGGGCATCAGTTCTGGAGCGTCATCGATGTATACATCGTAGTTTAGGAATATCTTGTCCTTCCATCCTGGGACGCGCACGAATCGCCGGTATGGTATCTTGTGTTCGGCGAGCCAGCTCTTGGCTGCGCTAACGCTCTCTTTGCTTCGTCCTGTCACGACGTCGATTTGCCCTGAGCGGGCTATTTTTCGGACTTTTTCCGCCAGTCTCGGTTCTGTGGGCGGGATGCTTTCCCAGTCGTCCCATGCCTCGTCTAGGAACTGGAAAAACTGTTCCCTGCTGATTCCAAGTTTTCGCCAGGACGCCCACGTATCTAGATCGGCAAGCTTGAAGCTTGTGCCTAGGAACTCGTTGGCGCGTTTGCACCATGCTTCCATTGTCTCAGCGAGGACCCCGTCGAGGTCAACAGCGATTTTCAGTCGCTCATGTTGAGACCCTGGCAATTGACGATGTCAAGTTAGGGCGCGAGAGTCTTTAACCTTGAGTGGAGTCCGCGTCGTCATGCCGAGTGAGATGTCGCTACTGGACGGGATCAACTCGCTTAGGTCGGTCAGGAAATTCAAGCCTGACCCGATCCCTGAGGATCAGGTTAGGATCATTCTTGATTCTGCATCTAAGGCCGCCTCTGGAAGCAATACCCAGCCATGGGAATTTGTTATAGTTCGTGACGCGAGGGTCAAGGCCCGTCTCAAGGAACCAATGCTGCGGACCTGGCTTGCAAGGCTCGCCGGTAGCACGGGAATGTCTCCTCGGATGAGAGACGTGTATGATGAAGCTACTGAGATGCTTCGGAACACCGAGAAAGTGCCAGTCATAATCTATTGTTGTGTTGATCTCAACCGTGTTGGTAAGAGTGAGGAGGTCAGGTATGCGAGTATCTATCCGGCTGTCCAGAACCTCATGCTGGCGGCCCATGCCATAGGTCTCGCTACATGCTTGACCGTTCACGGATCTACCTTGACACGGGGAGAACCGGAGGTCAAGAAGATACTCGGGATTCCCGAGCACGTCAAAATTGCCTGTCTCATCTATCTCGGGCATCCATCAATTAGACTCGGCCTTCCAAGAAGGAAACCCGTGGAGAACTTCGTCCACAACAACCGCTGGTAGATGTCCCATCAAACCGTCCTCGCTCTTCGAAACCCAAAATGAACCCTATTCTGCGATCCGGGATACTCCCCCGAACGACTCCCGAGAATCGCTCGGTATTCTCACACGATACCCCCTAGTTTCGCCTACCCACCTAAACCGTGATTGCGCCCTGAATCGCCAGATTCACCCATTATCCACGCCAGACCGCGAGTGTTCTAGAAATAAAGGGGTCTTAGCGACCGAGTCCTGCGTCGCATGAGTGGCTGAGAGAGATCGACGATTCGGACCCGAATTCGCTCATTATCAGATTAGACCACAAGCCTCTGACGCCGAACCCACCCACGAACCCTGCGAGAAGAAACGCACGCGATGGTGCATCCGGGAATGGTCCTACCTTGGAATCTTTATACCGAATCATACCCTCGCCTAGGCTTCCGGGAAAGATCCAACAGTGAAAGGCGAGTACAACGTTCCAGAAGATGTCTATTACACGAAAGAGCACGAATGGGTCCGGCTTGAAGGAGACAAGTGCAGAGTAGGAGTGACCGACTATGCTCAGAACTCGTTGCACGAAGTCGTCTATGTGGACCTCCCGAAAGTAGGTTTGAAGGTGGCCCAGATGCAGAGCCTCGGCACAGTCGAGTCGGTGAAGGCCGTTGCCGACGTCTATTCCCCAATCTCAGGCGTAGTGCTTGAGGTAAACAACACGCTCTCAGACGCTCCGGAGCTGGTCAACAAGAGCCCCTACGGTGAAGGATGGATCACGATGATCAGGCCAGAAGATTTGAAGAAGGAACTTCCCGGTCTCATGAAAGCCCTTAGCTACAAGGACTTTTTGAAGAAAATAACCGAGAAGAAATAGGAGTTCGAACGATACTTTTGGTCGCCTAGGAAGTTTATCTTCGAGCTGCCCAATTCTATTAACTGCTCAATGGCATCCATGGCTCCGGAAGCCTTCGCCCTCCTTTCTCCTCCACTGAAGGGACTGCTCCAAGAGACCGGAATCTCGACGCCCACTCCGCCTCAGGTGGAGGCCATCCCCCTCATTGCCCAAGGCGACAATGTCCTCATAATCGCCCCCACTGGTTCAGGTAAGACCGAAGCAGCGCTACTTCCGTTAATCGATAGAATGATCAGGAATAACGACAGACAAGGCATTTCACTTGTCTACATAACACCGCTCAGAGCGCTAAACCGAGACCTCCTCAAACGACTCCAAACATGGTCCAACAAGCTAGGCTTCTCGGTTGAGATCCGACACGGAGACACCCCTGCCAAAGATAGGAGACGAATGGCAGTCAAACCCCCCGACCTTCTCATCACAACACCCGAAACCCTCCAAGCAATATTGCCAGGCAAACGCATGAGGGAACATCTACGACACGTCAAGTCCGTCATAGTTGATGAGATTCACGAACTGGCAGGTGATCGTCGAGGAGTTCAAATGACCGTCGGCCTCGAACGCCTCAGAGAAATCTGCGTCAACGGCTACCAGAGAGTAGGACTTTCAGCCACAGTAGGTAACCCAGAAGAGATAGCACTGTTCCTCGGAGGCAATCAGCCAGTCAAGATAGTACAGATTCCGCTCAACAAGCCGACCAAGTACAAAGTAGAATACCCGCTGCCCGGAGAAGAAGATCGCGAGCTAGCTCAGCGGCTCTACACTACTCCGGAGGCTGCCGCCCGACTTACACTTGTCGATGATTTGGTGGAAGCTCACGACTCGACTCTCATTTTCGTCAACAGCCGCGTCAACGCCGAGCTGCTCGGGTCGAAATTCAACATGATGGACCGAAAAATAATGGTTCATCATGGCTCACTCCCAAAAGAAGAAAGAGTTAGAGCCGAAGAAGCATTCAAGGCTAGAGAGATCAAAGGACTCGTCTGCATACCAGAGGACGAGATGATCGTTACCACGCGTGGTGTGAGACATGGGAGAGAGATTACAGTAGGAGATAGTGTCCTCTCCTATGACCTTGACTCTTGCAAAACCGTTTTCAGGCCAGTCATGAGAAAGTACCGAAACACAACCGATCGACTGATGCACGTTAGGCATGAACTAGGTCTCCTTAGGGTCACCCCCAATCATCCCGTCCTGTGCTTGGGAGCAGATGGCTTTGCGTGGAAAACGGCCGGCCAACTTGTCGTTGGAGATGCTTTGGTCACGATCGGTCGAATGCAAGGGCCACCAATCCCGACTTACGCCCTGATTGATTATCCGAATCTTTTCGTCAAGAATCCGACCATAAGTTCTCTTGGTTACGATCCGTCGGGAAACCCTGATTCAGAGGTAAGTCGATTATCCCTTGTAAAGTTAGTCATGAGTCATGATGACCTTCTCAAGGTCAACGATTTCAGCACTACGCAAACGAGGTACACTTTTCCGTCTTGGGTTGACCTCCGACTTGGATATCTACTTGGTTTCCGCAAGTCTGACGGCGACAAATACATGCGTTTCTTCAACACCGACTCAAAGAAGCTTGGCCAGGTAGAATCTTACCTTTCAGACTTTTACAAGGGTTCAATGTATCGTGCTGTGATTAGAGAAAGTGGTTCGAGTTTTCGAGGGAACAAGCCGCGCATGGTGCTGCAGGCTCATTCAAAGCCGCTATCGAATGTTCTTGACAATCTGTGGAAGACTCTACCTCTCCCGTTCGATATTGTAAGCTCCTTCCTAGCAGGGTACCTAGATGGAGATGGATGCGCTGTTGTAAGGAACTACAACCGGCTTGAACAGCTTCAATTTGTGACTTTCGATCCCGTCAATCGAGAGTACTTGATTTTCTTACTGCTGTCCCTCGGAATGAAGCCCAAGCTTCGGAAGGCGAACGGAGCCTCCGGTGAGGGTTTCACTGTCAGTGTGGTCTATAGTGACGACAAGTCGCGATTGCTCGAACTTGTGAGAGAACAATCCATTAAGGCCCGCGAATTGAATGCCCCTTATCTCGGAAGAAAACAAAGAACCTTCTACGGTCTTGGCCCGTACATCAAATTCAAGAGAATCGAAAGAAAAATCTCCTCGTATACGCTTTGGAAACTGATCGGCTATTCCACAAAGTATGAGAACCCGAAAAGAGGTATCGGTGTAGACTCTCTATCTCGTCTCAACGGACTCCTCAAATCTCCGTTGCTTGACGGACTCATCGAAGGTAAGTTCGGGATTTCGCAGGTTCGTTCAGTCAAAAATGTTGAAGGGAAAGTGGACGTTGTCAACTTTGAGGTTGAACATACTCAAACCTACGCAGTTGGAGGTGTCGTGACTCACAATTGCACGAGTACCCTTGAGCTGGGAATTGACATTGGATCCGTCGATCTTGTCATCCAATACATGTCCCCAAGACAAGTAAGCAGTCTAGTGCAAAGAGTCGGACGATCCGGTCACACCCTCACAAGAACCTCACAAGGGGTCCTCGTTTCCGTTTCGACCGAGGATCTCTTGGAATCTGTTGGAGTTATCGAGCTAGCGAAGGAGGGGCGACTAGAGCATACCAACATCCACATTGGAGCATTGGACGTGCTCGCCCATCAGATCGCTGGAGTGCTGATGGACTCGGAAGGAAGCCTGGAACTCTCACAAGCCAAGAGCATCATCAAACGAGCCTACCCATACCGAGACTTAGAGGATGACCCACTTGACAAGGTCATCGAGTTCATGCACAAGATGGGTTACCTCAAGAGAGAGAAGGACACACTCTACCGCACCTCAAGGACCAGGCTCTACTATTTCGAAAACTTGAGCATGATCCCCGACGAACGCCGATACTTAGTTGTAGACCTCACGAACCTGCAAAACGTCGGCTTCCTCGGCGAGGAATTCATGATCACCAAGGCACGCATTGGACTCAACTTTATCGTCAAGGGCCGAGTCTGGCAGATCAAGCAGATAACAGATGACGCTAAGGTCTACGTTCTCCCCATTAACGATCCCACAGCCGCGATCCCTGGATGGGATGGGCAAATACTCCCAGTGCCCCGTGCTCTTGCAACCAAGGTCGGCGCCTATAGGGCGATTGTTGAAAGAAACATTGCCCAACATGCTCCAAAGTCGATCTCGGTTGAGAGATTGTCGCAGCTGTGGCCGGCCGACGTCTACGGGCTGAAACGAGTTGTTGAAGAGATCGAAGCCCATAAGGCTACAGGCGCAGCTGTCCCGACTGACCAACGTGTCCTGATCGAAGGGTTTGATCGATATATCATCCTCCATACACACCTCGGAGATATTGTCAACTTCACGCTCGGTGAAGTGATTGAGGAACTGTTCCGCCGCCAAGGCATTGTCCGGATGTGGTGGTCCGACGCCTATCGCATTCTCTTCGAGATGAACGCCGACACTTCTGACCTCGAATTGGAAGAGCTATTCAGAGAACAGATCTTCGGAGTTGAGGAAACTGTGCTAGGAGGCGCGTGCCATGGCGTACTCCACCGTCACTTTCCATGGCAACTTCACATGAAACACATCGCGGAGAGGTTCGGGGCACTGAACCGGGGCCGACTGATGTATGGAGATGCAATGAAGGAATTGATGCTAAGGTACCGACTTACTCCCATCTACGACGAGACTATCAGGGAGGCGCTTATGGAGCACTCCGATTTCGATGCAGTCAAAGAAATATTCCTACGGATCAAAAAAGGATCAATGGAAGTCCAATTCTTTCAGTCGAAGGAAAGGCCAACTCCTCTAGCCTATCACATAATTTACCGGCACGTGGACGTCCCGGAACTAATAGCTCCAGAGAACGTGGCTGCTGATAATCTAGCGAGGCTCCGCATCTCCATAGAAGGACGCGTGACAGACATGCTGTGCTTCGATTGCGGAATCCTTAACCCCGAGATCCTGATTGCCGATCTTCCGGACCATCCTCAATGCACCTCCTGCGGGTCAAGACTTCTCGCTCCACTTTTCTGGTCCAGCCATTACGCTGCAGACATCGTCAAGAAGAAGAGGAACAGAGAGAATCTCGACGAAAACGAACAGAAGGTTCTGGCGAGAGCAAGAAGATCAGCTGACCTAGTTATCTCCTATGGAAGACGAGCTGTAATTGCCCAATCCGTTTATGGAATAGGACCGCAGACAGCCAGCAGAATACTCGCCACAATGCGTGACAGAGAGGAAGAATTCTATCAGGATCTTCTAGACGCAAAACTCCACTTCATTGCGACAAGACCCTACTGGAACAACTAGATAATCCCAAGCTAAGGGAATGACACGAGAAAAACTGCGCGTTCTCGCTAGTCGAAGTTCTCAGTGTCGTGGAGTCTTTCCGGCACCACTGTTTCGCTGATGTTTTCTACTATTGGTCATCTTTCATTGAGCCCTCGCCTTCTTGGAATCTCCGCGTGTAGAGAATAATCGAAATGATTACGACGTAAAACATGAGAGTGCCCGTTACAAAATAGGTTGAGTAACCGAACTTATTCGTAGGAATCAGGGTCCCCCCGACAGTACCGCCGGTCAACGTGATGACGGTCTGGCCTGAGCTACTCATGTGGGTTGCGTCACCACCGTAAGTAGCGAAGATAGTTTGGGGCCCCATACCGAAACCCGTTGGGGAATATGAGACGAAGCATGTAGTCGTAGTTCCCGTTCCGCCAAGTGTGCAGCTGCTGGCGTGGAAGGAGCCTTGACCGCTTGACGAGAAGAAAACCGTTCCAGTTGGGGCAGAGGCTCCTGACCCGGAGAGGTCCGTGACTGTCGCCGTGCATGTCGTACTCTCGTTCGGAGACAAAGTCGAGGGGTTGCAGGCCAGACCGGTGCTTGTCGAGTGTCCCGACAAGACTGAGAGCGTCTTCCGGTTCCCGTTTGCCACATAGATCTCGTTTGTTACAGTGTTGACCCCGACAACCCCGGGAATGGTTCCAAATGCCAGGTTTACTGTGTCAATGACTGTCAGGGTGAATCCGTCGATGATTGAGACGGTCCCCTCCCCTGAGTTGGAGACGTAGATCTTGTTGGTCACCTGGTTAACGTCGATACCGCTTGGAAAGATGCCCACTCCTATCGTGGTCGCAAGAGTGTTGCTTGTCCCATTAATCAGTGTTACAATTCCATTGGAGGAATTGCTGTTTACAAGATAGACGAGATTGGTAATACTGTCTGAGGCTATGTTTCCCGGGTCGTTCCCTACCTGGAGAGTTTTGATTACGCTATGAGTCTTCCCATCTATAACTGATGCTGTGCCATCAAGAGAATTTGTGACATAGATTGTATTGGTCGAAGAGAGTAGAGCGATGCCAGTCGGTCTTCTTCCCACGGGTATGTTACCAACGAGAGTATTGGTCGTACCGTTTATCCTCGAGACAGTATCGTCTCCGGAGTTTGTTACGTAGATCTCGCCGGTCGCAGGGTTCAAAGCGATTCTGCTAGGATGTGTTCCGACGGTTACGTTAGCGATGACGGCGTTTGTAACGCCGTTGATTACCGAGACATTGCTTGAATTGTAGTTTGCAATGTAGACTCTGTGAGAGGCGCTGTTAACGGCCACCCCGGCCGGACTAACACCAACGAGGATGGTGGCGATGAGGCTGTTGTTGGCACCGTTGAGAACAGAGACGGTGCTGGGAAAGGTTCCGTTGTTCCCGTAGTTGCTCACATAGATCCTGTTTAGTGAAGTGTCGACGCCGATCCCGTCCGGGTTGACCCCGACAGTTACTGTTCCGGTAAAACCCTCAGCCCTTGCAAGGTTAATTGTTCCTGGAAAGAGCGAGAGCATCGCGATCGACAGGCTAAGGAAAATGAACGGGCGAATGGCTTGCGAAGATCGCGTCATCAATTTTCGTTTCACCAGTATTTTTTTTGTCGCTCAAATTGTTAGCGTCGTGTCGGGAGAAGAGGATGTGTGAATGTCATTTTTTTTCATTCAATCGGTATTTGGGTTCAACTCTAAGACGTGTCGAAAATAGGGGTAACCGTGCTTCTCGCACGGTCTTTCGTCTTTGCTGTTTTGCTTGAATCGTGGCTTATGGGCCGGGGCAAGCAGGCGTACAGATGGCCGACAGGTCAGCAATGAAATTGGCTACGTTGGGTGTTCCCCAACCGGTCGCAAGGTCGTAGCCCGTTCCAGCTGCAAACCCGTCTACTCCGAACTGGCCGAGAGTATCGCTGTTCTCGCCCGCGGTGATGTCGTGGAATGCGCTGCTGTAGCTGCTGCTAGCTGCGAGCTGGTAGATCGCCGAGTTGAGGAAGCCAACTGGGCTCCCGTGGGACTGGTTGAGGAGTGCGATGATTGCTGCAAGAGCCGGCGAAGCAGCACTTGTTCCTCCGAAGACTCCCCAAGCACCGAGGAAACCTATCCACGATAGGAATCCACCATCAATCGAGGAGTCGAAGGAAACGTCTGGTGTTAGTCTGCCATTGCCCTTGACCGAGTTGCTGAGGATTGTAGTCCACTTGGGGGCCATGTTGGTCTGGTAGGTTGGTCTGCCATACTGGAAGCTAACTCCTCCACCAGAGGCTGTCCGTATCCCGAAGACGTTGAACTCGTTCCATGTTGCTTCTCCACCGTATCCGACGGGGACGCAGCTTGTTGGTACGCCCGGTCTTGGAGCGGTAGCGCAGCCGGTGGCTCCACCGTTTATGATGACGAGCCCGGTGTTGCAGTCTGTGTTCGCGGGGCAAGAGTTCGTGCCGCCCCTACCTGGAGGTGGGCCATACTGGCCTCCGTACGGGTTACCTTGTGTTCCACCTGCCGCTAGGTTCAGCGGATTGGTGGCGGGCCAGGATGGAGTGAGTTCAGTAGTTCCTACAGCTGACAGTGCTGAGTTCGCACCGTCGTCACCAGAGGAAGCAAGGACTGTCCAGCCGTTTCGCCTTGCAGTGTTGTAAATCTTGTCAGACTGCTGTTTGATGGAGTGGTCGATGAGGGTGCACGGGAAGTTGAGGCAGCCGACCAGATCGTCAGGTTCGCCGAAGCTCTGAGACATGATCGCGCCGTGAAGGGCCGGGTTATTCACCGCGGCACTCTCTGCGGCGTTGAAGCTGGTGTCCTGACAGTCGTTGGAAACGACGAGAACGATGTTTGCTCCTGGCGCTAATCCATGGGACATTTGCACGTCTAGCGTTGTCTCCTCCCACCATCCAAAGGCACCGCATGCCTGGTCGATCGGGAGGCTAAGGTCGAATGCTGGGCATTGATCTGTTGATGCGCCTGACCATGTTGGCCCACATAGGACTGTAACGGTCGTTGCTGGTAGGCCGAAGGTCGTATCATACTTATTGAGATCAGCTTGAAGTGTGGGGCTTCCAAAAGCGTCGACGATGACTATGGTCTGACCGGTCCCGTCGAGACTGCTTGGAACATTGTATGCAGATTTGTAGAAGTCAGGAGTGTAGCAGAGGATTGACCCTAGGCGTCCACTGGCGCAGAAGGGTAGTCCTCCGGTCGATGGATTGAACGCCTGGTCGAGTATGGTTAGGGCTGGATTGACTCGCATGTGACCAAGCGAGCTGTACGCTGCTGAGACTCCGGTTGTGAGTGTCGGTGCAGAGAATAGTGTTAGCAAAGCTATGAGCAAAATTGATGCAATTTTTTTCATGATAGTTTTCCAAACCTATGAGCGGCGTAGTTACAGATTTAGCCTTTTTGGAAGGTCTCGATAGCTTAGTCACTCGATGGGTACCTCAGGATTGTCTACTACGCCCCAAGATATCCCAAGACTTTGGAAGCGATACTCATGCCCGCGAGACCGGACCGGTTCGGTAAGCTCATTCGGGAGAGCACTGCAACTCCAAGTTCATATTCTTCCAGAATAACGAAACTCGGCGAGTACCGTAATGGCAAAAATACACATGCTAGTGCTAGGACGCCTACAGACTAACTGCTACATCCTAGAGTCAGAAAAAGAATCGATCATAATCGACGGGGGAGATGAACCGGAACGAATACTACGCTTTGTAAAAGACATCAGGGCTGCTCCAAAACTCATCGTGGCAACTCACGCACATTTCGACCATGTTCTAGGGGTCGATAGAATAAAGAGAGAGCTGCAGATCCCCTTCGCAATCCACAAGGAAGACATCGAGATTCTCGAGTCGATGCAGACGCGGGTCCGACAGCTCATGGGCTTTAGTGTTCCTCCGCCACCCAAACCCGATCAGTTTCTCGCTGACGGACAGGAAATAGCGGTGGGGGACGATTTAGTAGAAGTGATTCATACTCCAGGACACTCTCCAGGGAGCATCAGCCTGGCAGGAGATGGATACGTGTTTACTGGAGACGCTCTATTCCACCAATCGATAGGGAGAACAGATCTACCGGGCGGAGACCCTGACACACTAATTCGTTCCATCAGGAAACGGCTTTTCACCTTGGACGATGAGACTATTGTCTATCCTGGCCACGGGCCAGAAACGAGTATTGGCGATGAGAAAGTCGCGAACCCGTTTGTCGGACAACTGTACACTCGCACTCGCTAGCATAGCGTCGCAATCTCCCAGTGTACACTAGAGTTCTCGGGGCAGAATACGGTGCGCAACGATCAGGATATTTACGGCGATCGACCTACAGAGAGTATGAAAAAATCAGAAGAAGAATGGAAGAAACAATTGGACGCTGAGACCTACGAGGTCTTGAGAAAAAAGGCGACCGAACGACCCTTTACCGGAAAATACCTCCACAGCAAGGAAAAAGGAATGTACGTCTGCGCAGGATGCGGAGCCCCACTGTTCTCATCTGATACCAAGTTCGAATCTGGAACTGGATGGCCAAGCTTCTGGTCACCAGCCGAAAAAGAGAACGTGGAGGAAAAGTCGGACCACAGCCTCTTCATGAACAGAGTCGAAATCCTCTGCAAAAACTGTGGCGGTCATCTAGGCCATGTTTTCGAGGACGGCCCAAAACCAACAGGGCTGAGATATTGCGTCAACTCTCTCTCCCTGAACTTCAAGAAAACTGAGGAGAAGAGAGCACCCGCAGGCCCCTAAGAGTAGCTTTACTTCGGTTTTTGGTGAAGTTGCCTCGGCCATTAATCTAGGCAAACCGTCAGAGATATGAACGCGCGCTAGTTCGAGAAGGCTTAGGGGCAGCTCACAAGGATCGGATGGGAAATCTAGGTGGCTGGGCTAGACGTTGTCATACTCGCATCGTTCCTCCTAGCCTTCAAAGCTATCCTGATAGAAGGCAGCGAGGTCGCGATTCTCTCTCTTGCCACGATAAAGCAGATCGGTAGAAGGAACGTTTTCCTCGGCGTTGCTCTTGGAGGCCTCGGATCCATCTTCACGTTCCTTGTTGTCGAACAAGCCTTCCTTGCACTAAAGACGATCTCAGATGCCTTGATCAACCTGATACCGGGAATTGTCATACTATACTTTTCCTACCGGTTTCTGCGAGGATTCGTCAAGTACTATTTTCGCGGCAAGTCGTTCAGAGCGAAGATGGAAAAATGGAGCGAGGAGGTCGTCGAAAAGGATCGTAGCCACAGCGGTGGCGTCACAACAGCGGAAGGGCAAATACCGTTCTCGGTTAGAAACAGTCTACCGGTTTTCAGCATCACGATGACGGAGGGGTTTGAAGCAAGTCTCATTCTCGCGGCCGCTGGAGCCTTCAATATAGAGTGGACCCTCGTAGGCGCACTAGCGAGCCTTACTCTCCTTCTCGTCGTGTGCGCTTTCTCCTACGACTATCTGATGCGGGTTCCAAGATGGGCGCTAGATTTGATCGCCGGCGTCGTCCTCCTCTCCTTCGGCTCTTATTTCTTCATCTCAGGAGTACTAATTGCAACAGGCGTAATCTCCTGACAGTGGACCTGTGCACTTTTTCACCGAACCCCTAGGCAAAGGCCACGAGTCTTGCTTTCGTCTAGCCGACTGAATCTTCTAGCCTCAGTCCAAAGCCTTCCCAGAGACCTACGGCTCCTATTTCTGTCACTTTTCCTCTGGACCTTCGGCTTAGGACTCTACAACTACATCTGGCCATTGTACCTGCGAGACCTCCAAGCTTCCCCCAGCGATGTTGGCCTCGTATTCTCCATAGGGTTCCTCGCCCTTGCCCTCAGCATGATTCCCGGAGGAATACTGGCGAACAAGTACGAGCTGAAAGCGCTGTTGATCATAGGCTGGGCAATGAGCATCCCACCCCCACTCATGTACTATTTCGCGAGAACCTGGACCGACGTAATTCCCGGGATAATCCTCCTCCAAGTATCAGGGTTCAATATCCCAGCCTTCAACGCGTACATCGCAGGAGCTGCTGAAAGAACCAAGTCCGCGTCAAACTTCGGCATAACCTGGGCATCAGCCCCACTTGGAATTGTCTTCTCACCGCTGGTCGGAAGCGCTTTACTCAATTGGATCTCAGTTCGAGACATTTTCATACTTACATTCGTGTTCTTCTCAATCTCGACGATAGTTCTTTTCTTCATGAAACGACAACCCGCGCTGGAAAACGACGCCAAATCTCCCAGACTGGAATTCCCAAAGTCACGGCGAGAAGGGACGCTTCTCCTCTATCTCACCGGAGCCGCTCTTGCGTGGAGTGTTGCCGCGCCTTTCATACCTCTATACTTCCAAGATGTTCTTAGACTAGGCCCCTCGATCATACTACTCCTCGGCGCAGTGCAATCTCTGGGCGCAGCAGTTTTCGCGATTTTCCTCGGTAGGAGAGCAGACGCCAGGAGCCAGGGCGGAACTATGGCCATGGGTCTTGTCTTGTCTTCAACAGGCCTCATCGGGGTCCTTTTGGCCAGAAACCCCTTGCTCTCTTTTCCAATGGTCTTCCTCATCGGAAGTGCTAGGGCACCGAGCCTCGTCGGCTACTCCATTCTTTCGACTGTGCGGAAGGGAGGGTCGAGAGCCGGACAGTTCGGGTTCTATCTGACGCTGGAGAGCCTTGGGTTTGTGGTCGGATCCTACCTGGGCGGTATTCTGTACACTCTGAACCCCACTAGCATATTCTACATAACTCCGACATTGTTCATAGCGCTTGCACTCTTGGTCTGGTTGAGCTTCCGGAGCAAGGATGAATCCTTGCGATCAGAACCAAGTCGAGAATCCGAGGCTGTTGCACTGTCGCAAGATTCAAAGTCGGATTCTCGCTGACAAGTGGCCTTTCCAGGGGAAACAAGGCGTGAGCGAGAGCGCTCGGGATTATGCACGCCTGATGCGTTTCCCGTGGCCACTTTACATTTTCACTTTGGCTTTTGCCTACTATCGTTTCTTTCCATAGACTGCGCAAACGATTCCTTGTGTTAGAGGAACAGGCTTTGTATCTTGCACGCCTTCCTCAATCATCAGAGCCGCAATCTGAATCCCAGTTCGAGACTTCAGTATGGAACGACCGAGGTATGACAGAGTTCTCCCCCAGGCTTGTGAGGCAATTCTTCCGAAGATGGGGAACAGCCCCAGAAGATAATCATAATAGAATAACTGAAATGCCCTGTTTGGCGGCCGCGCGAAGTCGAGAGAGATCACCACCCCGCCCTGAGAGGTTGCTCGAGCCATCTCTCTAAAAGTCAACCGTGCATCAGACACGTTTCTAAGCGCAAGGCTGATCGACGCGGACCGGAAACAGCCAGTTTTGAAGGGCAGGTTCTCCGCTCGGGCCAAGACCCAGTCCGTTCGACCCTCTAGCCCTCTCTCTTTCAACCTCTCTCTCGCAGTCTGAAGCATTGAGAGCGTCAGGTCGACACCGACAACCAGTCCCCGATCAGCAATTGCCCTTGCAAAATCCGCTGCCAAAAGTCCCGTGCCTGTGGCTACATCTAGAATGACGCTGTCAGGTAGTGGGCTCGCTTGTTTGACGACAAACGCCCGCCATTTTCTGTCTTGGCCGAAACTGAGCAGTCCCAGTAACAGGTCGTATTCTAGCGGGACCTTGGAGAAGAGGCTGCGGACGTATCGAGCTTTGGAATCGTACACGGCCTATGTGACTGCCGGGTGGGCCTTCTTAGCCTCAGCTCGAGTCAAAGCATAGCCGACCGCGCCAATGCCAACCACCACCAATACGACGAGAAGGACGACCGGCACAAGAGCGAGGGCGATAGTGCCGACGAACCATATGGCTCCGAGGAACGCGACCATTCCGCCCCAAGCGAGGATCATTGATCTGGGAGGAGCGTACCGATCGTCAGGACCAGGCAAGACAAGGGCTGCAATGATAAGCCAGATCCCGAATACCAAGAAGACTAGCGGTATGCCAGTGAACGGATTGAGGTTACCAACACCGACGAGGGAGACGAGCATTATGGTGCCGAAAACTATGAGGAATATTCCGGCGTTCAGGGGTGCCCATGGAACACGAGGCATCTTCGATCGTGCTAATCGAGCTATGATTCCAGTTTATAGTTCTATTGTAATCGAAAGCTGAGGACAGATAATGTCTCTTAGACGTGGTTGTAGACGTTGGACTGCTGGAAGTTTCCGGAGTTCATGTCCTGCTCGATCTCTCTGAGCATAAGGATCCTCTTGTAGGTGGGCGGATGAGTCATGAAGAGCTGAGCCGCTTTCCGCCAGTTCGACTTTGACTCTGCTTCCATGGCCGCTTCCAGCTCTCGTTCGCTGAGGACGCCGTCTCTGTCGAGATCATACTTCGATTTCTGGTCCATTATCCCGGCGACATCCTGTTTTGCCTGGGCGGGGTCTTCGATGAAGAAGGCTCGGGCGCCGTGAGGCTCGCCCGGTGCGAGAGAGAGACCGTAGGCGATCTTTGTGAGGGCGCTCTCCAGTTCTCTCGGCTGCTGGGTTAGATAGGCGGAGTATGCGTCTGCGTAGCTTTCTCTGAGACGGGTCAATCGCAACGCGAGCAGGGTTGTGAGGATATAGACCGCGTAAGCTACGATGGCCACGACAATCAAGAGTCCTGCGCTGTTGTTCTTGTTGCCGCGGCCGCCGCTGTACCCGCTGGCGATGCCGCCCCAGAGAACGGATCGGGCGATAATGTACGCGACTAGAGGAATTGCGCTTATCATGGTTACAACGATAAAGTCGCGATGTTTCACGTGACCTAGCTCATGTCCTATGACTCCTTCGATCTCATTCTCGTCCAGACGCTGAAGAAGACCCTGATGGACGGCCAGGGTGGCGCCTTTGCGGGTCCGGCCAAACACGAACGCGTTAGGTGTTGGGTCAGGCGACATTGCAAGCCGGGGCATTGGAATATCTGCCTTCGAGGCAAGCTCGCTGACTTTGGACTCAAGCCAGCGGTTTTCGCCAGGAGCAAGATAGCGGAGACGGCTTGTGAGTCTGACAATCACTGGACCTATCAGGTATTGGAGTAGTATGATGAAAAATGCCCCTACAAGGCCAAATGCTAGTCCGGTGATAGGGTCGAGGAAGAAAGCGGAGATGATGGTGAGGAGACCGAGGAATATGGCAAAGACAAGAATGATCGTAAAGCCCATTGTCCGCTTGAGAGCACCGAGTCCTGCCAATTCTCCTTCCCTAGTGTTAGAGAGCTTAATTCGGCCTTCATTAATTCTATCCTAGAACATCGAGGAAGAAACCTTGTCAGGCATTGTCTCGGAGATAAAATGCGAGAACTGTGGCGCACCTCTCAACATAAACCCTGGCGAGATCGTCTCCACATGTCGGTATTGCGGTTACACGGCGGTCGTCGGGGCAGACGAACCGTTTCAGCTGGAACACAGTCTCATCCTCAACAACAATAACGCAGCTAGCGTTGAGAACGCGTTGCGGGACTGGATGAGAGAAGGATTCATGAAACCAGGAGACCTCGCAAAAAAGAGCAAGATCTTGACACTGGAGCTACGGTATCTTCCATTCTGGCTGGTCCCTATAGAGGCAACAAGCACATACGAAGGAGTACTGGAGAGAATCTCGCCTCCTTCGCCTAGGAAGGGTGTCATAAACCGGGATTACGATTGGCTGGTGCTAGGCCGTAAGGGCGCGCAGTTTCCGACCCGAGACTATACGGTCCCGGATACAGGGAAGATTCCTTTCGACTTCAAGAGGATCGATTCTGGAGCGAAGTTCCTCAACAGTGAGATGACCAACGAGGAAGCGGTCGAGCATGCAAGAGAGGAAGTGGATGTGAACCAGAGGTTTCTAGCAAAACAGGAGATCGACCAGATCACGTCTTTCAATACAAACTTCAAAGTGGACAAACCGACATACATCCACGCGCCAATCTGGTTCAGCACCTACGAGTATAAGGGACGAAGTTACAACGCGGTCTTGGACGGAAGTTCAGGAATGGTCTTGCGGGCAGATATTCCGCAGACGGATTTCAAGATGATCTGAGCCATTTAGAGACATGTTGATGGAGTCTTCGCTAACATTGATCGTGCTCGGGAGAATCGAACTCGGCCGGGAGAAGCAGGCTTCGCTACGAAGCGCATTCCGCAGAAGTACACAGTTATGCGTCACGGAAATGGTCTATTACTCATGACTACGAATAAGACGTTATTGAGACCGTTTCGGTCTAACCACTCGTGCGACGCAAGGTCGGGTCGCTAAGACCCCTATTTTCTAAAACGCTCACTCTCTAGCGCACATAGTGGGCGAGACCGGCGGATCAGGGCGCAATCATGGCTTAGATGGCTCGGCAAAAAACGCGATCGGCCCGAACGAATCTAGCGGTGATCTTGAAGTGGCCTTCCAGATTGCGAAACAGGGTTCATTCTGGACGATTTGGCCAGTCCTCACCAACTTTCAAAATAGAAACGTGGGTATAGGACCAGTTATTATCGAAGAAGAGCTGAGTCTCAGTCGGGAAATCGGCTCAATGGTTCCCGGCAAGGCAGTAAGGGTCGAGGCGTACTGTTCGACAGCTAATCTGGGAGCAGGCTTCGACGTATTCGCACTGGCGCTCAACAAATTCGCGGACCGGGTGCAAGTCAGGACAACCAATACTGGAACCATCAAGATCAAAGCCCGCGGACCATTTGGCAGGGAACTGCCGCGAGCTAGAAACAAGAATTCCGCCGGTCCGCCAGCCCGAGCACTGCTTGATAGGAGTGGATTGCACATGGGCGTCGAGATAACTCTAGAAAAGAATGTTCCGCCCGGTCTGGGTCTCGGAAGCAGCGGTGCGACAGCGGCAGACCTCTCCAGCGACGAACTGGTACAGACTGCCAGCCTAGGAGAAGCCGCCGTCTCAGGATCAGCCCACACCGACAACGTTGGCGCGTCCCTTCTCGGAGGATTCGTAATCGCCTACGGAAAACCTCTCAGAACCGTCTCCGTGAAACCACCGGCCAAACTCTCTGTTGTTGTCGTCTCACCAAAAACTCGACTCGCCAAAAACAAAACAAGTCTAGCTAGAAGGCTCGTGCCCATGAAGATAGAGACGGGGAATGCGGTGCTCAATGTTGGACGGGCATCAGCTATCACGCTCGGTTTCGCCAGAGGAGACCTCGATCTGATTGGAAGCGGAATGGAAGACGCTATCGCGGAACCTCACAGAGAGAGGCTTGTTCCCGGCTATAGAGCGGTGAAAATGATTGCTCTGGCCGAGCATGCTAGTGGGGTCGCGATAAGCGGAGCGGGCCCGAGCGTAGTTGCATTCGTTGACAAGACGAAGCACGACCCTAAGAAAATCGGAAGGGTAATGGTCAGAGAGTTCTCGAAGAATAATGTTGAATCCACATTCTTCGTTACAGGCGCTGCTGGAGGAGCACGCGTAATCCGGAGCGAATAGACCCGTTGTGGAGTTACAAGCTTCAATGCTTCGAATGCCAGAGAGGCTTCCCTGCTCAAGAAGCGGGGTTCAGGTGCAAGATCTGCGGTGGACTATTAGAGGTAATATTCGACCTAGCCGAAAAGAGAGAACCCGCCTGGAAGAGCCGCCAGCTGTCGGTGTGGAAGTACAGAGAGCTTCTACCGGTCGAGAAAGAAGAGTGCATCGTTAGTCTTGCTGAGGGAGGAACAGGCCTCCACCATTGCAAACGCCTCGGACGCAAACTCGGCCTAAAGAAGCTCTATGTCAAAAACGAAGGGGAAAATCCGACCGGCTCCTTCAAAGACCGTGGAATGACCGTCGCGATATCAAAAGCAAGAGAGCTCGGTAAGAAGAAGGTTCTCTGCGCTTCAACGGGAAACACAGCGGCCTCCCTAGCCGCTTACTCGGCGAGGGCTGGCATGGAATGCATTGTTCTCATGCCGAAAGGAAAGGTGGCAGGGGGAAAGATGCTCCAGGTTATCATGCACGGAGCCAAGCTCATTCAGGTCAGAGGAGACTTTGACCAGGCCCTCGAAATGGCTATGGAGCTAGCTGACAAGAGAAGGGAATTCTACTTGATGAATTCTATCAACCCGTTTAGACTTGAAGGACAGAAGACGCTAGCGTTCGAGATTCTTCACCAGCTAGGCGAGAGGTGTCCAGATGTTGTATTGTTGCCAGTTGGAAATGGTGGTAACATTAGCGCTGCGTGGAAAGGCTTCTCCGAATTCCAGCAGCTAAAGATCGTGAGAGATCGGCCTAGAATGATGGGGATTCAGGCTGAGAAAGCCGCTCCCATAGCGAGGGCCGTGAAAAGTAGACAGAGCAAGGTTCGTCCAATCCACAATCCTCAGACAATCGCTACGGCCATTAGAATAGGGTCCCCGGCAAGCTGGCCAAAGGTCTTGCGCGCAATAAGAGAATCTAAGGGGACCGCGGAAACGGTAACAGACCGCCAAATCCTAGCGGCCCAAAAAGAGCTAGCTACGCTCGAGGGAATATTCGTAGAGCCCGCTAGTGCGGCTTCAATTGCGGGGCTGAAGAAACTCTCTGAGGATGGCCAAGTAGATCCTTCTGAGACGGTCGTTTGCGTGACAACTGGACATGGTCTGAAAGATCCGTCAGTGCTGGAGCGACTGCCAAAATCCCAGACAGGTTACAATCTCGAAATTACAGGCGCGTCTCGCTTAGAACGTCTTGAGCGGGTCCTTTGAGAATAATATTCGCTGGCTTTGGAACAGTCGGCCAAGCACTCATCAAGGTTCTCCGTCAAGACGAACAACGAATAGTACAAGCCTACGGTTTCCGACCTCAACTCACCACCATAGTAGACAGCCAAGGATCATGCTTCGACGAGGCAGGCCTCAACATTCCCCTTGTACTGAAGACCAAGGAAAAATATGGAACGGTGGCCAAGTACCCCGGAAGCGGACGTCGCAACGATGACAGCACCCGCATCATATCCGATAGTGACGCCGAAGTTGTGGTGGAAACAACTCCCACCAACTTCAAAGACGGCGAACCGGGGTTGTCCAATATCAAAACAGCCCTCTCAACCGGAAAACACGTTGTTACAGCCAACAAGGGGCCTTTAGCGTTGGCGATGCCAGCTCTTCTCGAACTTGCCCGTCATCGAAACCGACGGCTCTGCTTCAGCGGAACTGTGGGCGGAGGAACGCCGTTCCTTGACTTCGCGGCAAAATGCATGCCTGGAGAGAGAATCGCCAGAATCAAAGGGATTCTCAACGGAACAACAAACTACATTCTAACAAGAATGGAAAACTCCTCGCTAACATTTCAGAAAGCCCTGGCGGAGGCCCAGAAGAAAGGCTACGCAGAAAAAGACCCCACCAACGACGTTGAAGGATTCGACACAGCAGCAAAGATAGTCATCATAGCAAACTGGATCTTGGCCAAAAGCTTCAGTCTGCGAGACGTCGACATAACCGGGATCTCGAAGATCACGCCCCGAAAACTTAGAGCAGCGCAAGCCTTGGGGGTCAAAGTCAAACTCATCGGCAGAATCGAGGAATCATCTGCCTCTGTCCGACCTGAGGAAATTCGGGCGGACGATCCCACCTGCGTTCCAGACACACTGAACGCCCTCACGTTCTCGACGGAGCACGCGGGAGACATAACCCTCATCGGGCCGGGAGCAGGAGGCGAGAGAACCGCCAGCGCCATTGTTCGCGATCTCGTCAGCATACGCAAAGAGTACGCAGTCTAGAGGAACAACGGATTGAAACTCGTCATGAAATTCGGGGGAACTTCTCTATCCCAAGCCTCAAAGATGAAAAACGCTGCAAAAATTCTCCAGAAATTCTCAGCATCGAACAAGATCGTCGCAGTGGCATCTGCAATTGGAGAAACAACCGACCAACTTGCCGCGATCGGTGAACTCGCCAAGAAAGGAGACCTGAAAAGAGCGAGGAAACTCCTTTCAAAGGTCCAGGCCTCACATCGCAAGATAGTCCCATTGATCGCGGGCAAAGCCGGGACAAGGGAACTCCTAGAGCGGATTGAACAGTTGAACTCCGAGCTTGAACGAACCGTCGAAGGAATTGCACATCTAAGAGAACTGACACCTCGGAGCAGAGACTATCTCCTCTCCTTCGGCGAAAGACTCTCCACCCCTATTCTCGCCGAGACTGCGACTGCGACTGGCTTGAGAACTCGACCGTTCACGGGGGCGGAAGCCGGCATTACAACCGATGATAATTTTGGCGAAGCAAAGCCCCTCGTGGAGATCAGCTACCACCAGATCCGTCAACGGTTGGAACCGTTGTGGAATCGCAAGGTAGTTCCAATCGTAACTGGATTCGTAGCGTCAACGGTTGACGGCAGCATCACGACGTTAGGACGAGGAGGGTCAGATTACACAGCGGCACTGCTTGGGGCCGCGTTAGCCGCGGAAGAAATCTGGATCTGGACCGATGTCGATGGATTGATGACAGCAGACCCTCGAATCGTCAAAGACGCGGTCTTGCTTCCAAACGTCTCATTCGGCGAAGCGTTAGAATTATCATTTTTTGGAGCCAAGATGATGCATCCAAGGGCTCTGCAGCCCGCAGCACAGAAGAAAATCCCGGTGCGGATCAAGAACTCGTCACATCCCAGCGTGAACGGGACCCTAGTCTCAGCCAGCGAGTTGCCCAATGGCGGGAAAGTTGTAAAAGCGGTTTCGCTCATCAGGGACGTGGGCATCGTTACGGTCAGCGGGACTGGAATGATGGGCTCACCCGGAGTTGCCGCGAAGGTTTTCCAGACACTCGGCTCAAACAATGTCAACGTGATGATGATATCACAGGGTTCCTCTGAAGCAACCATATCCTGCGTTGTTGCGAACAAGGAAGTCGACCGCGCAGTCAGAGCGCTTCAGCTTGCATTGATGGGCCAGGGATTCGTCGACAAAATAGCTGAAGAGAAAGATGCCTGCGTCATCGCCGTTGTTGGATCAGGAATGAAAGGAACACCAGGTGTAGCCGCCAGAATATTCACCGCAGTCGCAAGACGAAAAGTGAATGTTCGTATGGTAGCACAAGGGTCCTCAGAATACAACGTATCCTTCGTCGTGTCTCATACCGACGGCGCAGAGGCCGTAAGAGCAATTCATGAAGAATTCAATCTAGGCCACTGAGTTCTCTGGTATCCTATCGCATAATCGTAACGACATCCTTGTCTACGGGTACATGATCGAGACTTACTCGCTGACCAGTAAATTTCACGCTGGACCCTGAAACGAACGCATACTTGGCCCCCTCGACAAATCGCGGAGAGATCTTCTTGCAGACATCCCTTAACGTGGAGCCGGCTGGAAGAATTAGTGGCTTCTCGAAATCCGCATCACCATCAGGACGCTTTAGATAGATTCGGATGAAATTGAGGGTCTCCCAGATTCTCTCGGCGAGAAGGTCCATGTTCAATCCCTTCTCAGCGGATATTGGCACGAAATCGCTTCCGATCTGTTTCTTAGCCGCTGCGAGGTATTGCTCGTTCACAAGGTCTACCTTGTTTAGGACGACTAGAGAGGGAACGTACCTCCGGTTTCCGGTCAAGACGTCGATCAATTGCTCGTCAGTGACATCCTCGCGTACCAAAATGCCGCCATTACTAATCCCGTAGGCCTCGACTATTCCCTTGACAGTTGCCGGGGTTAGTTTCGTAAGCTTGACGCTCGTGGTAAGAGCTAGCCCTCCCTTACTGCCCCTGCTGATGACCACATCGGGGGGCTTCTGGTCGATCCGAATCCCCATCCCGTGAAGCTCATTCTTCAATACTTGTATCTGTCCCGGCTGAAACACGTCCAAGACAAGCAGGACGAGGTCCGCGTTTCGCGCAACGGATAGAACTCTCCTCCCTCTGCCTCGTCCCGAGGAGGCGCCGCTGATTATTCCTGGAAGGTCGAGGATCTGGATGTCCGCTCCGTTGAGACGCAGAATTCCCGGGACAACAGTGAGAGTTGTGAAAGCATAGGCCGCAACTTTCGACTTGGCGTTCGTCAACCGGTTCAGAATAGTCGACTTGCCAACACTGGGCAGGCCGATGAGAACGACTGTTGCATCGCCGCCTTTGCGGATCTCGAAAGCCGGGCCTCCACCCTTGGAGGTGGAGCTTTCCAGCTCCTCGTGCAGCCGTGCGAGCTTGGCTTTGAGGAGACCGACGTGGTGTTCGGTTTTCTTGTTGATCTGGGTCTTCTTCATCTCCTCCTCTATCTGCTTAATTTTCTCTGGAAGACCCATTCAGGAACACTGAATCCGTCAGTTGATCGTCGAGGCCTTGTAAACGTCGCGTTTCAGCCTCGCATAGGATCATGGGCCATGGAGAGGTGATACGGATCGGTCTATCCGGGAAAGAAAGAGCGGAATCTAGTGGAAGATTTCCGGAATCATTAGCAGCCGTTGCTTGGGCAGAAGAATGGGTCGACTTGTGGGTCGACTTGAAAGAGCGTTTCGGGAGCGAATGGCGTGGTTGTGCCGTGTCCGAAGTATATTGCTACAGTTGCCAGGTCTACAGCTCCGACTGTGCTGCCTGTCGCAATGTTCGGGTTGACCCAATACGAGTCAGTAGTTCCGTAATGCGAGGCAACATCAGCTAGGTCTAGTATGTTGACGACACCATCATTGTTGTGATCCGCATAGCTGATCCTGTACAGAGAGCTGCCGGTAGAGGTTGGTCCGGTTGGACAACATCGAGCGTTGAACGTGTTCGCCTGAAGGAGAATTCTGCCGTCGCGCGTTATTGCTCCCCCTGTCAAGGCAGTCGATGTCTCAGCACATGGACCACCAACATGGCCTGCTGATACGCCTGTTCCAGATATCGGAGCAATGCACGACCAAGGACCTGGTCCTACCTCAATACCCGGACTATTAGCGCTTGGATACATGGGATCGAACAAGGGGCTGGCACAGGTCCCACCTGGAATTGGTGGGTCTCCGCAGTACGGTGCCCACAACGACTTTTCAAGGACGTATTGAGTGGCTCCGATGTTGTATTCGAACAGTGAGCTCTGGCCTTGCAGTTTAACCTGCAGTGTCTTGCATGGTTGCCCGGCACCGCAGTCGAGACCGAAAGCACTGACTACGTTTACCACGTAGCCTTGTAACAAGGAAGATGGCACGTCTCGGTACGCTATAATACTGTAGGCTACGTCACTAGCCTTGACATCATTGCCGTCGGAAAACTTCCAGTCGTTGCGTATGTGCCAGATTTGTGTAGTGACTCCGATAGAGCATCCGTTGATAGAGTTGCATCCAAGCTCGTTGGCGTTGAAGCGAGAACTGTGGCTGGTTGTTCCCCAATCGATGAACTGGGTGTTCCCACCACTTGTGTTAGGATCAGGGCTGAGCATTGTGTCGTAAATATCGGCGAGCACATCACCTTCCCATACGCTGTTGAACGTGAACGGGCTGAGATTGCTAGTGTCCTGCGAGAAGCCTCTGCGAATCAAACCGGGAATAGGTTGGTACGCCGCGACGTGAGCCGTATATCCCGGAACCTGACGAGCGTTCAGCAACGTGTAGTAAGCACTTCCCGCCAGCGTGCCGAAGCCTACGGTATTGACTATACTCGACTGAGTGGGTGAGCACTGTGTGGTGCATTGTTGGAGGTTGAAGCCGTTGTTCTCAGCGAAAGTGTCAACGAAGGAGAAGCCTGGGATGCTAACCGCGTTGTTGAGCTCATCGAGGAGCGCTCTCTGGAAGAACTGCCCTGAGATAGCCAATGTTGCGGAGAACTCACCCGCGTTGCTGTCAGTGTCTGTCTGCGGATCGCACCAGAAGTCGTAGTTATTCGGCTTGAACGCAGCCACGCCGGCACAGATGGTGCCAGTTTGAATGCTGTTTCTGTTCAGGTAGTACTGGTCTGCTGTCGGGTCGAAGCCCTGCCCCGCCGTGTATAGCTGCCAACAATCTGGGCTGCCCCCGGAGGCCGGGGTGTCCGCAAAGACGCAACTCTGCACCTGGGTAAAGGTGTAGTACCTTGGAGTGTACTGAGGACACTGACCATAGCAGACGGTGCCGACAAAACCTGTCTGAGCAGCTCTGTTCTGAGGGGTTCCAAAGAGGTAGTTCAAAGTGTCGGCGATGACCTGGCCGAACTGTTGTCTTCCAAAGTTGGACCTGATGTAGTATTTGATGTGACCATCCCCGGCAGGCACGATGTGCGCGTATGTGCCTGGGTCCGTGGTCAGGTCAGCCGCATTTGCCACATCGTTACAGGTGGCGGTTGAGGGCGAGAGCGTGAGACCCATTGAAACGAGATCGTCACACGCAGCTCGCAAGTCGTCGTGGCCGGAATAACCTTGGACGACGCCGAAAGCTCCGGTGTTCCAGAATCGAGCGTTGACGTTCACTCTGTCGTCACCAACGTTGTAGGGGCCGAGGTCGTGGCCGGTCGCGCCTGAGGCGCATCCGATCACATTCAGCCAGAGGTGATTACCAAACTGGCATTCAGCATTATCATTCTGCGTAGCGGCACCGCCCAGAGGATTCAATGCTGGACAGGGTGCGGGAGTAGCTAATGGTGGGAGAAGGCACTGGTATGAACTTGTTGTACCGGTTGGACAGACCTGTCCTTGCGCGAGAACCATGAAAGCGCAAGGTGCGGAGGCTACGGGACCGAAAGTGCTGGAAACAAACTCTGGGTCATCAAGCAAGTGAGCTATCGCAGCGCCGAGGAGCGCTCTGTTCCTAGTTGGCCTCACATTACTCGGACTGTTCCAGTTGGCATTAAGAGTGCCTGAGGTAGTCGTTGCACTACCAATGGCCACGGTAGTGCCGGTGGCATTATAGACGCTGGATCTAAGGCTGTAGGTCCCAGCGAGGATACATGGAATGTTGTACACGCCGTTTGGAGTTGATCCTCCTGAGTCGCTAACGGTTGCCGATGGTGACCCGCTCGGTTGGTTGGCGACGGTCAAAGCGTTCAGTGAGTCTAACACGATCGAACTGGTCTCCTGATTCCGTACAGTAACGGTCAACGAGCCGAAACCACTGCTGCAGCCTGCTGCAGTAGAGGTTGTGGTGTACGAGGGTGGACTGGTAGTCCTTGCTTGTGTCAGCGCGATTCCCATAAACGGAGTATGGCTATTGAGTTCCTGCCCGAAATATCCGAGCTGAGGTTGAGGGCTCGTACAGAAGAAGTCAGCGTTAGAGCAGAAAGTGCTGATGTCGGCACTGGATTGTAGAGGCCAGTCACTGATGTCGATTTCTCCCAGCTGGAAATGCTGGAACATCACGGTGAAGTCTGAGTAAAAATGAATGATCATCTGCTGCGTGAAAGGCCCGAAGGGCGAAAAACGTAAGGGATTAGTCTGGTTGATCGCGCGAACCGGAGTATAGGTTCCCGGCAACACCATAAGAACAGACAGACTGAGAACTATCGCAAGACTGAGAACCCTGAACAAAGAGTCTTCTCAGGAGGCGAGCAAGTCGCGAGGGTATAAGTCTATCTGAAAAAAGAGCGTTCGAGAGATGTCCACATCTGTCCCTAGCAACCCGTAGCGGGACAGAAGAAAGGATCTATCTGCGGGTCGACCTGAGTAAGGGTTCGTGGCGTGTACGGGGCGGTTATGCCGTGACCGAAATATATTGCTACTGTTGCCAAGTCTATTGCTCCGACTGTTGTGCCTGACGCAATATTTGGATTGACCCAGTACGGGTCAGCTGTCCCATAGTGCGAGGCAATATCTGCCAGGTCGAGTATGTTGACCACTCCATCATTGTTGTGGTCAGCATAGCTGACCTTGTATAGAGAGCTAGAGGTCGCTGATGGACCATTCGGACAGCAACGCACAAAGTTAGTATTTTCCGACAAGAGGACTGTTCCATCAAGGGTTATCGCGCTTCCAACTAACTTTCCACTGGCGTCCCTAGAGCAGGGACCTCCGATGTGGCCCGCGGGTACGCCTGTACCAGCTATCGGAGAGATACAGGCCCACGGGCCGGGTCCAACCATGATGCCGGGCGCGTTTCCAGATGGATACATCGGATCGAAGGTTGGACTGGCGCATACTCCGCCTGCAACCGGCGGATCACCGCAAGACGGTGCCCACAACGACTTTTCGATGACAAGCTGTGTGGCTCCGATGCTGAAATCGTTCAACGCGCTCTGGCCTTGAATCTTTACTTGCAATGTCTTACATGGTTGTCCGGGTGCGCAGTCAAGACCGACTGCACTTACCACGTTTATCACATAGACTTGCAATAGTGACGATGGCACATCCCGGTTGGCTATGATACTGTACGCAACATCTGTAGCCTTGACATCATTTCCGTCCGAGAATTTCCAATCGTTCCTTAGGCGCCAGATCTGCGTCGTGACACCTGTTACACATCCGTTGATCGAGTTGCATCCAACCTCGTTAGGGTTGAAACTGGAACTGTGGCTGATCGTGCCCCAGTCAAAGAGTTGCGAGGATCCGCTCACATTGGGATTCGGTTGAAGCATTGTGTCAAAAATCGAGGATACAATCTCTCCCTCCCATGGACTGTTGAAAGTGAACGGGCTGAGGTTAGAGGTGTCCTGGGAGAATCCTCTGCGGATGAGGTTCGGATTGCCTCCTCCGGGCTTGTAGGATGAGCAGTTGACTGGAGCACCTGGCAAGGCGCACGGATCGTATCCGGGCACCTGACGCGCGTTTAGCAGTGTGAAATATGCTCCGCCAGCTATTGTGCCCTGCATCTCAGTGTTAACAATGCTGGACTGTGTATTTGCGCACTGGCTTGTGCATTGTTGGAAGTTCCATCCATTGTTTTCGACGAACGCATTTACGAAGGTAAAGGCAGGGACATCCACCGCCCTGTTGAGTTCGTAAACCAGTTCGGTTTGAAAGAACTGTTCTGAGAGGTTAAGCGTCGGAGCGAACTCTCCTGCACTCCCAAAAGTGTCCGTCTCCGGATCGCACCAGAATTCGGGGTTTTCTGGATGAATGACAGATTGACCGGCACAGATCCCACCAGTTCCAATGCTGTTATGGTTGACGAAGTACTGCTCGGCAGGAAAGAAACCGACGCTGTGCGATCCCGTATACAACTGCCATGCATCCGGACTGCCGCCTGAAGCAACGGTATCCTCGAACACGATTGGCGTCACCTGTGAGAACGTGTAGTACTTGGGCGTGAACTGTGTGCATGGGGTTGTCCGAGCGTCATAACAGACGGTTCCGACGAAACCAGTCTGAGAAGCCCTGTTCTGGGGAGTGCCGAAGAGAAAGTTCAGAGTGTCAGCGATAACCTGACCGGACTGTTGTCTACCGAAGTTGACTCTGATGTATGTCTTGATCTGCCCGTTCGGCACAATGTGAGGATATGCACCAGGGTCTATTGTTCCGGTAGCAGCGTTCGCAACATCGTTACAGGTCGCGGTCGAAGGCGAAAGTGTTAGACCCATACTGACAAAGTCGTCGCATGCTGCCTGCAGGTCATCGTGGCCAGAGTAGCCTTGACCGCCATAGCTCGTTCCAGTATTCCAGAACTCGGAACTGACACTGATCTTGTCATCGGCAATATTGTACGGACCAATATTGTGGCCTGTCGCGCCTGGCGAGCAGCCAGCCACGTTAAGCCAAGGATGATTGTTGAACTGGCATTCCGCCAAATCGATCTGGGAGGCAGGGCCGCCCGGAGGAGGTGTCCCCAACCCGCCTTGGTACATTGTCGAGGTCCCCGTTGGACATGCAATCCCCTGAGAGGTGATGCCATTGGCGCAGGGTGCCAGGGCGGTACTTCCAAAGGCACCGCTGACCCACGCCGGATCGTCAATAAGATGGGCGATCGCGGCACCGAGAAGAGTTCTAGCCTGGGTCGTCTTGAGACTGCTGGGACTGTTCCAGTTGACGTTCAAAATGCCTGACTTAATAGTGCTCCCCGCAACTGTTACTATGATACCTGTTGCGTTGTAGACACTACTCATGATGGAGTACGAGCCGGCGAGCATACATGGAACCTTGTAGACCCCGTTCGGACTGGACCCCCCTGAGTCGCTGACCATTACTGACGGCGAACCGCTCGGCTGATTACGCACAGTTAGGATGTTTAGGAAATCTAGTATGGTCGCAGCGGTCTCCTGATTCCGGAGAGTAATTTGCAGGGAGCCGAAGCCTGTGCTGCAACCGGGCGTGGTGTTGGTTGTTGTGAACGAGACGGGACCTACTGTTCTAGGTTGCAGGAGTGGAATCCCCATAAATGAAGGGTGATTGTTAATCATTAGACCAAAATATCCGCCCGGACCTGTGGGTGAAGTGCAGTAGAAGTCCGGGTTGCTACAAAATGTGTTGATCTGGCTTGTGGATTGAAGAGTCCAATCGCTGATGTCTATCTGCCCTTGCTGGAAGGCTGAGAGCGCAGGGTCGAAGTCTGAGTAGAAATGGATGATCATCTGTTGTGTGAAAGGACCGAAAGGCGAAAAGCGAGTGGGGCCATTCTGGTTGACCGCGCGGACCGGAGTGTAGGTTCCCGGCAACACCATAAGAACTGACAGACTGAGAACTACCGCAAGACTGAGAACCTTAAACAAAGAACCTTCTCAGCTCCTCAACGGGTGTTGCGCCAATAGGTGTATCGGAAGCAGCATTCGAGGAGCGTCCATGTCTGTCTCTAGCACCCTGTGGCAGGGCAGAAGAATGGATCTGTCTGCGGGTCGACTAGAGTGAGCGTTTGTGGTGTGTATGGTGTGGTTATGCCATGTCCAAGGTATATGGCCACTGTCGCGAGGTCTTCTGCTCCGACTGTTGTGCCTGATCCAATGTTCGAGTTGACCCAGTACGGGTCAGCTGTTCCAAAGTGCGAAGCGACATCAGCTAAGTCTAGTATGTTGACCACTCCATCGTTATTGTGATCCGCGTAGCTGATCTTGTACAGAGAGCTTGTGAGTGCGGAAGGGCCGTTTGGACAGCAGCGTGCAAAGTTGGTGTTCTCTGACAAGAGAATCTTGCCGTCGGTTATGATTGCGCTGCCTGTCAAGACACCAGCTGCGGTTTCAGCGCAAGGTCCACCGACGTGGCCTGCTGAAACGCCTGTTCCAGATATCGGAGCAATGCACGACCAAGGTCCTGGTCCTACCTCGATACCCGGGCTATTAGCGCTTGGATACATCGGGTCGAACACTGGGCTAGCGCAGGTTCCATTTGGAACCGGCGGATCCCCGCAGTAAGGTGCCCATAGCGACTTTTCGAGAACAAACTGAGTGGCACCGATGTTGAAATCGAAAAGAGAAGGTGAGCTGAAGGAGCAGAACTGTGGATTTTGACACTGGGTCTGGAGCTTCACTTGGAGCGTCTTGCATGTCTGTCCCGGCCCGCAGTCAAGACCGGTAGCGCTGACGACGTTTAGCACATAGCTCTGCAGCAGGGAAGAGGGTACATCGCGATAGGCGATAATACTGTAAGCAACGTCAGTCGCCTTAACGTCGTTGCCGTCCGAGAACTTCCAGTCGTTCCGTAAGTGCCAGATCTGGGTTGTGACACCCGTAGCACATCCGACAATCGAGTTGCATCCAACCTCATTCGGGTTGAAGAAAGAACTGTGTCTTGTGGTTCCCCAGTCGATGTACTGGGCCCCTCCACCGCCCGTGTTGGGATTCGGCTGTAGCATTGTGTCAAAAATTGAGCTGAGCACGTCTCCTTCCCAGATGCTGTTGAACGTGAACGGACTAAGATTACTGGTGTCCTGCGAGAAGCCACGACGAATAATGTTCGGGTTACCTCCTCCAGGAGCATAAGAAGCACAATTGGCCGGAGCACCTTGAACAGAGCATGGATTGTATCCCGGAACCTGTCTCGCGTTCAGCAGTGAGAAATAGGCTCCACCGGCTTGCGTGCCGAAGCCTACGGTGTTGACGATGCTCGACTGTGAGTTGAGGCACGCTACTCCGTTGCATTGTGCGAAATTCCAGCCATTATTCTCAACGAAAGTATCGACGAATGAGAAGCCTGGAATGTCCACCGCGTTGTTGAGCTCGGTTAGGATATTCCTTTGGAAGAACTGCCCTGACAAAGTCGCTGTGGGGGCGAATTCCCCTGCGCTACTCCAAGTGTCGGATTGGGGATCGCACCAGAATTCGTAGTTGTTCGGCTTGAACACGGGCACACCGGCACAGACTTGACCCGTGTTAACACTGTTTCTGTTAATGAAAAACTGGTCGGGGGTAGGATCAAAACCTTGCCCCTCTGTGTATAGTTGCCAGGCATCCGGGCTTCCCCCGGAGAGCGACGTGTCCTCGAAGACGATTGGAGAACACTGAAAACTGAAGCTGCAGTAATGTCGAGTATACTGAGGACACAACAAATAGCAAACGGTGCCGACAAATCCAGCCTGGGTGTCTCTGTTCTGGGGTGTTCCGAAGAGAAAGTTCAACGTGTCAGCGATAATCTGGCCAGACTGTTGCCTTCCAATAGACGTTCTTATGAAGTCCAAAATGTGTCCACTTCCAGCGGGCACGAAATGGGCATAGGCACCGGGATCTGCGTTTAGGCTGGCTGCGTTAGCCACGTCGTTGCATGTGGCGGTTGGTGGTGAGAGTGTGAGACCCATTGAGAGGAAATCGTCGCAAGCGGCCCTCAAGTCATCGTGACCAGCGTATCCTGCATATCCCGTGACAAGGAATGGCGTTCCTGTATTCCAGAAACTGGTTTTCACGGTTACGGTGCTGTCAGAGATGTGGTAGGGCCCGACATCATGTCCAGTCGCATCGGGTGAGCAGCCGACAACGTTCAGCCAGGGGTGATTGTTGAACTGACATTCAGCAATATCGACCTCAGTTGGCAAACCTCCTGCCGGATTTGCAGTCGGACAGAACGTCGGAGCGGTCTGACACAGGTATTCTGCGGTAGTGCCTGTCGGACAAGCTCCACCTTGTGCTGGAACCCAGAACGAGCAGGGCGATTCGGCCACACCTGTCAATTCAGTGCGGACGAACGCTGGGTCGTCCAGCAGGTGGGCCATGGCAGCGCCGAACAGCGCTCGTGCTTGGGTTGGCCGAACGTTGCTCGGACTGTTCCAGTTGACGTTGAAGGTGCCACTCGTAACTGTTGCACTGGCAATATTGACAATGACCGGTCCAGCTGACCCAGTTCCATTGTAAACACTTGAACGGAGGGCATAGTTTCCAGCAAGGATGCACGGGACAACGTAAACACCGTTGGGAGTTGTTCCTCCAGAATCGCTAGAGGTAACGGAGGGTGAACCGCTCGGTTGGTTAGCTGCAGTCACAGTGTTCAGCGGGTCTAGGACAGTCGTGCTAGTCTCCTGGTTCAGGAGAGTAATGATCAACGAGCCGAAACCAGTATTGCAGCCTGTCGCAGAGCTAGTTGAGGTAAACGAGGCTGGGTTGATAGTTCTGTTTTGACGTAGTGGAATCCCCATGAACGAAGGATGATTGTTAATCTGCTCCCCGAAATAACCAAGCTCGGGCTGAGGCAAGGTGCAGAAGAAGTCGGCGTTGTTGCAGAAGGTGTTGATGGCGTTCTGGGATTGTAGTTGCCAGTCGCTGATGTCGATCTCTCCCTGCTGGAAGTGAGAGAACATAACGTCAAAGTCTGAGTAGAAGTGGATGATCAACTGCTGGGTGAAAGGCCCGAAAGGCGAGAATCTATAGAACGCCTGACTGAGCGCACGGACCGGAGCATACGTTCCCGGCAACAGCATAAGAACAGACAGACTGAGAATCACAGCTAGACTGAGAACCCTAAGCAAAAAGTCTCTAACATCCCGTGGCGGGGCAGAAGAATGGATCTATTTGCGGGTCCAAATCGGTAAGTTGTAAGGGTCGGAATGGATAGATGGTTCCGTGGCCAAAGTAGATCGCAACGGTCGCAAGGTCCACGGCGTTGACCGTTGATCCTGGGGCGATGTTTGAGTTGACCCAGTATGGATCTGGCTGTCCGTAATGAGCTGCGATATTTGCCAAGTCGAGGATGTTGACGATTCCATCGTTGTTCTTGTCGGCCCAGCTTAGCTTGTAGAGACTGCTGGACGTGTCGTCCGGGCAGCATCTGGCGAACCCGTCGTAGCGTGTTAACAGGATCTTTGTGCCGATTTGGACTACTTGGCCTCCCACGCAAGCCGGTTGGCAGACTGGCTCTACGCAAGATCCTCCCACGTGACCCGCGTTAGGAAATCCGACAGGCACGATGCACTGCCAAGGCCCGCCGCCGATCATGATGCCTTGAGCCATCGGATCAAACGTGGGATCCGCGCATGGAGATGTCGACCCGCCAGGGATACCTCCGTTCACGATGGGACCACAGACCGGCTCCCAGATGTGGCGGGGGATTATTGGCACGGAACCCAGGTCAGACATTCCGAAGGCACTCTGACCTTGTAGTTTGATCTGTACAGTGCGAGAGCTAAGCGCAGTTGCACTGGAAACACTACTCACAAGATATTGGTAGTAAATTGCCGGGACATCTCTGAAGGAGAGAATTGTGTAAACGACATCATCCGCCGTCAGCGGGGTTCCGTCTTGGAATTTGATATCATTCCTAAGCTGCCAAATGGACGTTGTTGTTCCGGTAATGCAACCGTTGAGGGTGTTGCATGAGACTTCGCTCGGGTTGAAAGTGGAAGAGTGGGCAATGGTTTGCCAGTCTACGATCTGGCCATCTGCCCCTCCGGTCATCGGGTTCGCTTGCAGCAGGGAGTCGTAGAGGAGGCTTACAATCTCCCTTTCAGTGTTCGTGTAGGCCTGGAACGGGCTCATGCTGAAGATGTCCTGGCTGAAGCCTCGACGAATCAGATCCGGATCCCCGCCTCCAGGAGCGAACCCTGGACTAGGCGGAACATAACCGGGCACTTGCCGCATGTTCAGCAGTGACCAGTACCCGTAGCCAGCGAGGAATCCGCGGCCGAGAGTGTTGACGAGACTCGACCGTGAGAAGCATGGAGGTGGGGACCCGGTGCACTGTTGGAAGTTCCAGCCGTTCAGAGCCAGGAATTGGTCTATGCGCGTGAAGGCTGGATCTGTCATTCCATTTGACGTACCTGTCGCGGCAGCCTTGGCGAAGAACTGGGTAGACTGGGGCAGGGTGGGACTGAACTCTCCAGCCGCTGCATATGTATCAAGCGCAGGATCGCAGTATACAGGGTAGTTTGCGAGGGTTACGACTGGAGGACCGCCGCAAAAGCTTGATCCGAAGGAGCTGTGGTAGTCGTCGTATAGTTGCTGCGGGAAGGGGCTTAGGTCCCAGCCTCCCTGGTAGATGTTCCACGCGCAGGCTTGCTGGAGGACGCAAAGGCTCTGGGAGAATGTTGCTCCCTTCGGCGTACAAGATGTGCCCCAGTAGAGAACTGTGCAACCGTTGTTTGGTGTCCCGAAGAGAAAGTTGATCGTATCACTAAGGATGATTCCGAATTCTTTTCGTCCTTGGTTTGTCCTCCACGCGTTGAACACGTGTTGCCCCCTGTTGTCCAGGTGTGCATAGGTGGAGAGGGCGACGGAGCCTTGAGAGGCCAGAGCGACGTCTCCGCAGTCCGTTGAATTTGCTCCACCTACAACCGTAAAGCCGGCCTTGACAAAATCGTCGCAAGCAGCTCTAAGATCAGACACGCCTGAATATCCCAAGCTGACACCGTTCGCCTGGCCGGGGAGAGTCCACCATTCTGAACCGCCACCTACGCTGTCGCTGACAAAGTTGTACCCGGATACCGGATTGCATGGACTGAACCAAAGATGATCGGAGCACTCAGCCGTGTTCGAAAAGAGGCCGGGAACATTCTGGGATGGAGCAACTTGTTCGTCGTCGAACGTTGCCAAATTCCCGAACACTCCCTGGATGAAGCTCGGCTTGTCCAAGAGGTGAGAAAGCGCACGTCCAACGTAGACTCCTGCCTGTGACGGTTGCTTCGTGCTGGGACTGTTCCAATCTACGAGGAGCGTAGTTGTCACAGTTTGACCGCCGCCGACGGATACACAAATCGTCGGCGTCACGGACGAACAGGAAGAGTTACTGTTATAGACGCTGGAGCTGATCGCGTAGGTACCGCCTAAGATGCACGGGAAAACATAGGTGCCCGTCGGGTTGACTCCGCCAGAATCGCCTACAGTGGCTGACGGCGAACCGCTAGGCTGGTTTGAGATAGTCAACTTGTTCAGACTGTCAAGAATAACCGCGTTGCCCTGCTCCTGGTTGCGAAGTTGGACGATTAACTGGCCGAATCCTGCTGAACAACCTGGGCCTGTGGTAACAGGCAGAATAAGCGAGGGAGGGGGAGCGGATCGATTCTCTTGAAGTGAAATTCCCAAGAACGGTATGCGGTGGTTGATGTCTAGCTGAAAGATCCCGAATTCCGAGGTTGGGCTGGTACAGAAGAAGTTTGCATTAATACACGATGAGGTGCCTGCGACTCCCAGCGGAGAGTCAGGGATATCGATCTGTCCGTTCTGGAACGCGTTTAACATGCCGTTGAGATCTCCATAATCGGTTATGATGAGCTTCTTTTCTTGGGGACCGAATGGAGACCATGGCGTGAAACCACTCTGAGCTACAGCGCGACCCGAAGACAGGGAGCTGGGTAGGACTGTTAGTATGGTCAATGTGAGGATGATAGTTAGAATCGGCGTTTTCGCCCGCACGATTCTTCAGAAAATCGCGAAGGAGGTACTGTCAGTATAAGTTTATCGGAAGATGGGGGAGAGAAGGCAAGCTCCGTACATGCCGAGAAACACCGAGCTCTCCTGAACCAGCATTCTCGATTGCTTTGTTCAAGGTAACCCGAGGCAAGAAAAACGCAGCTTTTCAAACACAGACGAGACCTAGTTGAGGTGGAGGCGACTATTGGGACCTTGGCTGAGGGCTGGGTAGACGAACGTGACAAGGCGATTCTCGACACGATCTACTATTGTGAAAACTGTAACATGGTACTCGAACCCGGCGACACAGATATCGAACGCCACAGGAGGGACTTACCCAACCATAAACTGCGAAAGGTGCTCATCGTCCGTTGCGGCCATTGCGGAAACATTGTCACCGACAGCTACGCCCAGTACAGTCCCCAGCTGAACCGGTTCTGGTGTAAGAACTGTCTTTCCGACAAGACAAATCATAGAGAATTCTACGGTGACCCCAGGGATGATGATCTCGAGATTTAGATCGGACCCTCCAATCTTTTAGAACTGCCTTTATACCCGGTTTCGAAACAAACCTCTAGCACGAGAACGGTGTCTCTTTGAACGTCGACCTTGTAAGAAAACAGATCCCGGTCACTTCTCGAAGAGCATACTTCGACAATGCTGGAACAGGCCCGCCATCAATACCGGTACTCAATGCGATCAACGAGTACATGGCTGACTGGCGTGAGTATGGTGAGAACTGGGAAGAATGGCTACCACTCATCATCGAATCTCGCCGGCTCTTCGGAAAAATGATCGGCGGAGCCGCGTTGGATGAGGTTGCATCTGTCCCGAATGTTACTAGCGCGCTTACAGCGTTGGCAAGCAGCCTACACTACAAACCGAGCGGAAACATTGTTATCAGCGAGCTCAACTTTCCCACAAACATCTACCTCTGGCACCTCCAGAAAAAACACGGCCGAGCGAAAGATGTTCGACTGTTACATCGTGATCAAAACGGCACGATCCCACTCGAACAGTGGGAGAAAGCGATCGACGATGATACCTCGATCGTTTCCGTCGACTATGTCTCGTGGACAAACGGTTGCAGAGAGAAGATTCGCGAGATTGCAAAGATCGCTCACGAGCACGATGCTTTTGTCATAGCCGACTCGTTCCACTCGCTCGGAGTCTTCCCGCTCGACGTCCGACAGGATGGTGTTGATGCGCTTGTCTGCGGGATGTACAAGTGGATGCAGGGACCTCACGGCGCGGCTTTTGTCTACACGAAACATGACAGGCTGAAGGATCTGGACCCGAACTATGTCGGCTGGCACGGAGTCCAAGACTCCGTTGTTAGGAGACTCACAAGCCAGCAGGACCTGTTCGGAAAACCGTTCAACATCGAAGAGACAGTACCTGCGCCCGACGCGACGATGTTTGAAGGTGGAAGTTGGGGAGTAAGCCAAAGCCGCCTTGGAATTCGCGTTGAAACATGACCAAGCTGAAAGGTCCCACAGAGTCCTGAAAGTCACAGAACATCTTATCGAGGGTTTGAAGAAGAAAGGACGCAAGATCCTGACACCACTACAATCTGACAGGCGAAGCGGAATCGTGGTCTTCGAGGACCCCGAGCCCGGAGCCACATATGAGAGGTTGAAGAAGTTGAACATCACGGTCGCGAGCAGGGTTCACGCGCTGCGTGCGTCACCCCACTATTACAATACAGAGGAGGAAATCGACAAACTCCTCGCTGCTCTCTAAACCTTGAAAATCGTAGTTGTAAATAACTACAAACAACCCGGACAGACTGAGAGAGCAGTCCAGAACATAGAAAGATGCAGCGGACAGTCGACAGAGAAGATAGACTTCAACGAGCCCGACCTTTACCGTAGAGTTGTAGAATCCGAACCGGACCTAGTAATTCTTACAGGGTCCAGCGCCCTGCTCTCAAAACCTAGAACCCGAGAGCTATTCCAGCCCGAGATAGACCTTGTCAGAAAGGCCAAGTTTCCGATTCTAGGAATATGCTATGGACATCAGATCATCGGGTCAGCCTTTGACGTCCCGATGCGGGACCTTGGCCAAATGCTCCGCGGCTACGAAAAAGTAAGCATCGTCAAGAAGCATCCATTGTTCGATGGACTACCCTCCGACCTGATGGTTGCGGAATCACACCGGCAGGAACTTACCAAAGTCCCCGACGCGTTCCAACATCTGGCGCAATCAACGACGTCCAAGGTCGAAGCGATGGTACACAGGTCAGAGCCGATCTACGGCGTCCAGTTCCATCCCGAGCGGTCGAATGACGAGCATCCACATGGTATGATGATCCTCCGAAACCTCTTGAAACTGATCCGGTGATCCTGACTGGCTGTCTAGTGCAGAACGATTCGGTAGTCGAGTACCATCGCGAGAAACACAATAGCCAGGTATGGGCTCGAGAATTTGAACGCGGTCCAAGCCTGAGCTTTTGTCGGGTTGAAAGCCAGCTTCAAGTCTAGAATAATCATTCCGAGACCCAACGCTCCGGCGATTGCGAGGTAGATGATCCCGAAGATTCCCAGCGGGACGAAGATGAGGGAGGATGGTACGAGGAGGAAGGTGTTGAGGGCGATGTACTGGGCGGCCTTCTTGTCCCCGACAACAACTGGGAGCATTGGAATTCCAGCCTTCGCGTAATCGTTGGAAGCTCGAAGGGCGAGGCTCCAGAAGTGGCTTGGCGTCCAGACAAAGACGAGCAGAGCCATTAACCAAGGTGCGATCACACCAACGTTTCCTGTGGCCGCTGCCCAGCCTGCCAAGGGCGCGCAACTCCCTGCTGATCCTCCGAGGACGATGTTGAGCGTCGTCCGACGCTTCAACCATTTCGTATAGAACCCAACGTAGATCGCAGCACCGAGAAAGATGAACAAGCTCGCCCAGAGAGAGAGAAGAAATAGGGAGATTCCGACTCCAACAGCTACCAGTGCCAATCCGAACGCTAGCGCGTTGAACGGTGATAACTCCCCTTTCGGAATCGGCCTCTGGCTGGTGCGCCCCATACTCTGGTCGATGTCTCGATCGAGATAGCAGTTCAATGCGCCAGCTCCACCAGAAGCGAGGGTACCGGCGACCAAGACCGCGGCTAGGTTGAACACGTTGATGCCTCGTGTCGCTACAAGAAAAGCCATGAGCGCGGTAAAGTCCAGCAGCAACACTATCTTCGGCTTAGTAAGCTGCAGATAGGCTTCGGCTCTGGATTGGGATCTGAACCCCAAGGATGAACGCGAGGCCTCGGCTTGCTGGCGGGTAAAAGGGTTTGGCGCAAACGGTCTTTACACAACGAACCGAAAAGAACGAAGAGCATATGGCCGTAGTTAGGAACTTCTGAAATAGGCCCCTAGAGGCAGAGCGGCTTCGAGGGGTTCTTGTTGAGGGTCAATTATCTACTCATACTAGGATGCGTAGGCCTGAGCCTCTGGGCCTGGCAGCAGGACCCCAACTTCATCGACACAAATTTCGTGTTCAGCTGGAACAACCTACTGGCCGGAAGAGTATGGACAATCTTCACCGCCCTCTTCCTCCACGCCAGCCCTACCCATCTCTTCGGAAATATGCTCTTCCTTTTCGTGTTCGGAAACACCCTTGAGAAGATGATCGGCAGAGACTACCACCTCGCCGTCTTCTTCATTGGAGGATTCACGGCATTCCTCCTCCCTCCCGCCCTTGGACTCTACGCACCCGACACCGGCATGCTCGGAGCCTCAGCAGCCATCTTCACACTAGCCGCCTGTGTGATGCTGATGAACCCGCTGAAGTTTTCGTTCCTCTTCATGGCTCCGCAGGGACTCGTAGCCATGCTCTACTTCCTCTACAACGTAGCACTCGTATACGATCCGACGTTGATCCCTGGTCTTGGCTACGATCCCAGCATCGCCTACATCGCCCACGTCATAGGCTTCACAGTAGGCGTACCGTTCGGAATAGCATGGAGCAAACGCTGGCCAAGAAACCTCCTAATCACCCTCGGACTCTTCGGCGTTTACCTCGCAATCCTCGCAGTTCTCGCAACATTCTTCGGGCTAAGACTGCCCTTCGGCGTACTCTAGCTGCTGCTCAATCAGAGGCTTGAGCTTCAGGAAAACTTGCCGGGTTGCCCGCAAATCGTCAAGGCAGTGCTCACGTATAGACGCTGCGGCCTTTCTATCCCCTTCCAGCGCTCGGATATAGAGGTGTGGGACGTCGAGGCCCATCGGACCTTTCTTTCGAGCTATCTGGAAGAAGTCACAAACGTGATCGAGATAGGTGAACGTGAGCCTCAACCTGCTCTTCACAATATCAGCAAGATCAATATGCGACTTGCGGAGAATCGGTCTAGGATCAAGCGCGTGTTTCATGAGACGGGTCGTGAGAAACGGGATGTCGAAGCTCCTACCATTCCAAGTCACCATGACATCGTAACTCTCCAATCGCTTCACGAGCCTCAATAGAAGCGGCTTTTCGTCGCTCGTCGTCTTCACCTCCAAATACTCGCCCCGTCCGACATCCGACATGAGCCCAGCGCTCACTAGCGTTCCCGCGTCCGCCTCAAGCGATGTCGTCTCGATATCGAGAATCACAATCCTAGCAGCCATAGTCCGAGAATGATTCTCTCAGGGCTTAAGCGCTTCGGGAAGCTATCCTCGAAAGGAAGATATTCGGGGCTCGGCTCCTAGCCTCTTGCGGACTGAGCCTAGTTGGAAACCCCTGCCGTAGTCCAAGTTGCGAACTTGGAGAAAACATATCGCCTAGGCAACGTCATGGTGAACGCGCTCCGCGGGGTCAACCTCACCCTGTACCAGGCTGAGTTCGTAGTCATAACCGGACCCTCGGGGTCGGGAAAGACGACACTCCTCAATATCATAGGAACACTGGACAAACCATCATCTGGGAAAGTGTTGATTGACGGAGACGACATCACTGGCATGAAGGATGGTCAGCTCACAAAGCTCAGGCGATACAAGATCGGCTTCGTCTTCCAGTTTCACAATCTCATACCAGTACTGACAGCCTTAGAAAACGTGGAACTGCCTCTGCTAACCGCCGGAGTGAAACCGAAAGCTGCCCAAGAAAGAGCCCGCTTGATGCTTGAGCGCGTCGGCCTCAAAGAACGCCTCACGCACCTCCCAGATGAACTGAGCGGGGGAGAGCAACAACGGGTTGCCATAGCCCGAGCCCTAGCAAACCACCCGAAAATCATCCTCGCCGACGAACCAACAGGAGACTTGGACACGAAGACAGGCACTGAGGTAGTTCAGATAATGTACGAGTCAGCGAAGAAAGAGAACGCTTCCGTCCTAGTCGTCACACACGACCCAGTGGTCGCGGATCGAGCGGAGAGACTGTTTGAAATGCGCGACGGTATGATAACGAAAGGACCGCAACAGCATCCCAGAGAGTCCTACAGGATGAGAGCGATAGAGCCTGTTCCTCCGGAACCCGCACGATCTCTCTCACAGCCCAACTAGTGCAAAGCTGATACTAGATCATGCTTTCGGCCAAGATTGCCTACCGCAATCTTCCAAAACGGCGCGCAAGAACCGCGCTTACAATTCTCGCCGTCATTCTCGGAGTCGCATTGCTCGTGGGGATCAATCTAGCGACTGCAAGTGCGACTGGCGAGTTCACCAATTACATCAACAAGTTCTGGGGCCGGACAGATATCGTCGTAAGCTACGGCGGACTTCCACCAGTATTCCCTAGCCACTATCTGAGCAATGTCCAGAGTGCCTCTGAAGTTCAACAAACAGCCGTCAGACTAATCTGGTTTGGCACCACCGACAATCGGACATTCTTTCCCTTGGTAGGAGTCAACGGGACCGACTTCGATTATTCCAGCTACAACATTACCGGCGCCAAGACTCTCTCTCCAGGCCAGGCAACGGTGGATGATGGGCTGGCCCAGAAGTATGCGCTGAGAATCGGGTCCACACTCAACGTCTTCACTCCAAACGTCATTGCTAGAACCAATGTCACGATTCCTCTATCAGTGGTGGGAATCAACCATCCGCTGCGCAACATCGGCGCGTCGGTCTATGTCAACCTCCCTGAGCTCCAATCAACCCTAAACTTTCAAGGAATGATCTCCCACATCTACGCAACTCTCAATGATCCAACCCGAGCGCCACAGGTCCGGGACGAGATTCAACGTCTCCTAGGCTCACCGCTTTTCAATGTAAACGCGCCAAAAGCTGAAGCTGTTCAAAGAATAGCGGGACAAACCGCCGGATTCGAACTAGGGCTAAACGTAATGGTCGCCGTCGCGCTAGTCGTTTGTGCTTTCATCGTCTTCAACACTCTGTTCATGACCGTAAACGAACGCACTTACGAGATCGGGGTCATGCGTGCCGTCGGAACCAGCCGGTCACAGATCTTCAAGATTTTCTTGGTTGAGGGAATGCTGATCGGCACCATCGGAACAGTGGCCGGTGTCTTTACAGGGTTGATTCTATCGAGGGGCTTCACCGCAGTTGCAGAGAACATTCTCCAAACCCCATCTCTCCCGCTAGTCCAGCTCACCCCAACCATCACTCTAATGGGGCTTGGAGCGGGCTTTGCAGCTGTCTTCGCCGGATCGCTCTACCCAGCCGCCTCCGCAAGCCGGATCAACATTATCCAAGCGATTAGACCCTCCGCCCGAAACTCTCGAAAACGAATCCCGGATTCAATCATCGTCCTTGTCAGCTTGGGCATGCTCACAGTTGGCTCGCTAGAGGCTGCCAGAATAACGCCGTTCCACGTCCCCTACCTCGATGTTGCACTCATCCCAATGGGGCTGGTTATTCTCGGCGCAATACTGTTCGGACGATCAGGCCGAATACTCACCGCACCGCTCCTACCATTCTCAAGAGCTGTTGGATACATCGCATCGAGAAACGGTAGACGCAGATTGCTTAGAAACGCGATCTCGTTCGGAATGATCACAATCACACTCAGCTTCGTGATCATGCTAGGAGGTATCCAAGGAGGGGTCCAGACAGCTCTCGATCAGGGAATCCAAGAAGCATTGGGGGCCGATATCATCCTCGTCGCAAACGAGTCATTGCCTATCAGTTTCACAAACAACCTGACGAGTTTAGCCCAAGTCTCATCTGCGACTCCCCTCGGACCTAGTTTCCTTCCTGTGAACCCGACTGCTTTTGGTCCATCCGGCAACAGAACATCTGTAGGAATACTCGCAATCGATCCGACAGTATTCCCCCAGATCGTTAACTATCAATTCGTTAACTCGCCGCCTCCGCAGGTTGCGTATGCCCAATTGGCAAGCAACAATCAAACTGTGCTGTTACCTGATTCTTTGGCGTCTAGATTGGGGGTCTCCGCGGGAGAAAACATTACAATGGACATCCCGAAGCCTGTTGAGTTCAGAGTCGCAGGAATCTTCACTGGGCCTGTCCTGCAGTACATACAGTTTGGAAACAGTTTTGCCAGCGACACAATTGTTGTATCCTTTAAGACTCAGACTCAATTCTTTGGCGGCCAGAACAACGCGCCACTTTTCTTGATTGATCTAAAGCCCCAATACAAGCCAGTAGCGTCTACGATAGCTCACGACATTGCTACCACGTATCCAAGGTACGATTTTGCCGAGAATTCGCTGACCCTCGGGCAACTCCTCTCGCTTGTTCGAGATACGATTAACCGGATATTCACGATAATCCTCCTAGTTCTCTACTTCGCCCTCCTCATCGCGACCCTAGGAATAAGCGCTACAATGATCATGAACGTAACCGATAGAAAGCGCGAGATAGGGCTATTGCGCTCGCAGGGAATGAGCAGGAGACAGATATCCGGACTTTTTCTCAGTGAAGGAATCATACTCGGCCTATTCGGCTTCCTTCTCTCCGTTCCCGGAGGCCTCCTTCTGCTAGAGGGAGCGACCAATAGCACCACCCTCGCAGGATTCTACCTCCCATTCGTCATACCCTATAGTGCCATGGTACAAGCCCTTGGACTGTCCATTCTTGCAGTGGTCACGGGATCACTGTATCCTGCTCTCCGGGCTTCGCGAATGGAAATTACTAGGGCTCTCGAACAGGCATAGCGAGCGAGTAACCGTTACTGTTGGGAATTGGAGTAGGGTACGGCGGGCTTAGTTCCGGCCTAGATCGATTGATCATCTTGAGCCCGGCATGCCCAAGTTCAGCCAGCGTCAACGGTACACTCTCGCCATTCTTTGCAGCTTGCTAATTGCTGGCCTTGTACTGTTATCATTCCCTGCGCCTGCAGAACAAGATGTCACAACATATTCTACATCGACGCTGACCACGAACGGTCTATCGCAGGAAATTGGATTCGCGCCCTCAGGCTACTACGCGACAGCGCACATTATGAGTGGCAACACAATCGATGTAAAACTCACACTTGTTGAGTCCAACCTGGTTCTTTTCACGGCTACTTTCCTCGCGGGAACATTCGACATTCCAAACACTCCTATCACCGCAGCCAACGGAGGAACAGTATTCTTGACAATAACATCCCATAACCAGGTCTTCACCCAGATGAGCGTAGTTGCAAAAATATTCCACATAGTCACAGCTCTTCCATTCTTCTGGGCAGGAGTAGGGATCTTGGGCTTGACCGGCCTCCTAACACTGGCAATATTCTACCAGCACACCGCCGCAGGAAAACTCGCCAGAAGAATCCTGCCAGTGGAAAAGGCCGGCCTCGGTTGGCCTTAGCGGCGCCATGGCGTCATCCGCGGAACCAGATTAAATAATACGCAGGACTCGAGAAGGTTCTGCGCGAAAAATCCTTGACTGGCAATGCTGTGATCTCGGTCTATGACAAGTCCAGACTCGAACACATAGTCGGAGCGTTTGCCAGACACAAGATCAAAGTGATCAGCTCAGGCGGGACAGCCCAAGCGATCCGAAAACTCCGACACGAGGTCGTAGAAGTCTCAACGTATACGGGATTTCCTGAGATGCCCGGTGGACTTGTGAAAACTCTCCATCCCAAGATACATGCTGGAATTCTAGGCGACTGGAACGATCCAGCGCAGCTGAAATATCTGCAGGAAAACGCGATCGAACCGGTGGATTTTGTCGTTGTGAACTTGTATCCGTTTCGGGAGGTCGTAAAGAGCGACCCGATAAATCTGCGGAGAGCGATCGACAATATCGACATTGGAGGTGTCGCCCTGATCCGCGCTGCGGCAAAGGGCGCATTTCTCAACAATAGAGTCGCGCCTTTGACCAGACCTGCCCAGTACGATGTTTTGATCCGGGAACTGGACAAGCATGAGGCGGTCCCGGATGAACTGAGACGCAAACTTGCGAGAGAGGCGTTCGCCTTGACCGCAGAGTATGATACAGCGATAGAGAGCTACCTGGGCAAGTTGAAGAATTGAGCGATCAGCAGATCCGAAGGATCTACCGGACGGCCCGGGACGAGGATCTACCATTATCGCTCAAGCTTATGATCGGCGACAAGGTGTTCGACTACTCAAAGGTCCAATGGAAAGTGGAAGGCCGGATGCGGGGACTGCGGTATGGCACGAACCCGCACCAGAAGGGAGCGTTGTACAGACCGAAATTATCGAAGGGCGGGATAGGAAATGTCGATTGGGTAAAATGGGGAAAAGACGGACCTTCGGCGACGAATATCGAGGATGGAAGTCACGGGTTGCGGATCACGAGTTATTTCAAAGAACCCGCTGTCGCAGTGATGAAACATCTCAACCCATCAGGAGTCGCGGTTTCAAGAGGACATGATCATCTGAGTCAGGTGTATGCGCGGGCCAGAGACTCTGATAACCGGGCCGCTTTCGGAAGCGTCGTCATATTCAACAGCCCTGTTGACCGAAAGACCGCAGAAGAAATCATGAAGACGTTCGTCGAAGTCGTCTATGCACCAAGGTACGGGTCTGAGGCATTAGCGGTTTTCGAGTCGAAGAGAGACATACGAGTCGGAGAGGTTCCACCCCAACGCAAAGAGGACGCGGCATTGCCGCCGGATGTAGTAGTGCTAGAGGATGGATCCTTGATCATAGAAGACCAGTACCGAACCAGCATATTGTCACTGGATAATATGAAACAGCTCCCCGTGCCTACCAAGAAAAAACCATCAGAGCCAGAGTACCTAGATCTGTTGCATGCGTGGTGGGTGGGTTGCGAGGTTCGGTCAAATGCGGTGGTATTCTGGAAAGATGGAACATCACTCGCGATCGGAACCGGCCAGCAAGACAGGATAGGGGCCATCGAGAACTCTATCGACAAAGCTCACAAGATGAACCACGACCTAGAAGGAAGCGTGATGGCGTCTGATGGATTTCTTCCAAAACTAGACAATTTAGAAGCATTGGCACGGGAGAAGGTATCAGCGATAGTCCAGCCAGGCGGGTCCGTTGAAGACCAAGCAATCGTCAAGGCCTGTGACGATTATGGTATCAAGATGTTGTTTACCAGAGAACGGTCGTTCAGGCATTTCTAAGAAGGGTCGGACGCGCGAAAATCGACCACCCGGGGGGTGCCGAGAAAAGAACGCCTATTTTCGATTGGGAGATTTCTCCTGGCTAGTAATCTTGGTGGAATAGAGAGAATCCTTATATCGGATATTCGATATCGTTATACCGATATCGAAACATTAAGAGAAGGAGGCGAAATGTATGAGTGACCATGAATGGAATCGTCCTAGACATTTGTTCGCCTGGGGGGTATTCGCGCTCCTCGCCGTTATCGTAGCATCAGTCGCAATCTCAGCCTTCCTATTCGCAACCCGACCCGCACCTGTAGCGGGCACGTACTATCCGTACTTCTTCTTCCCCTTCCCACTATTCTTCTTCGTCGGAATATTCGCCTTTTTCTGGATAGCAAGATGGCTAATCTTCCCGTGGAGAGGAGGATGGGGCTACCGAGGAAGATACTGGCGATACCAAGACGAATCCTACAACATCATCCGCGAACGATACGCCAAAGGAGAGATAACCAAAGAACAATTCGAACAGATGATGCGCGACCTACAACAACACAACTGAGACCCATCGACCCTCAGATGGGCCTCTCTTCCTCTATCCCTCATCAACTGGCCATTCCCGTTTTGCTCTGTTCTTAAATAGAAATTCGAAAAGCGAAAGGACTCATGCATACAGTAGAGATCAGGTCCACTGAAAACGGTCCGAACCTAATCCATTTCGACGGCAAAGTCTTCACTGTCATGTGCAGATGTGGGGGGCTAAAGCAACAAACCCTTCTGCGACGGAACCCACGCCAAGATTGGATTCCATGCAAGGGCCGCAGAGCTGAAGGTCCTTGCTGAGCATTCGAAGGTAGAAGCTTAGGGGCTTATTCACCGAGGGTCTCTTCTCCGCGGTGGATGACCCGAAATCCGGGAGGGGCTATGGAATAGAGTGTGCCGAACCCGAAGGCTTCGTCTCTCTAAGCGACCGGTGGTGTTATTAGACTCCTATATCGGTAGTAGATTATCCTATGGCGAGAATTGGCTACCTAGCAGTAGCCCTCTCAATTCTCCTCCTAGCCAGCATCATTCCCACGCATTTCCTCGGATCCCTGACCCCCAAAATCCCGCAAGCGCGAGCCGCCGCTCTCCCAATACGCCTAGATGGAGACGCTCTGAATGGATGGAACGGTTCAACAACCAACCCTAACCCGACAATAACCGTTCACCCGAGCGACACTGTATCGCTAACCCTTGTAAGTTCTGATCACCTGCCTCACCGGTTCCTGCTGGACGCAGACAACGATGGCGTAGCGGATACGACAGATTGTCCGACAGCGGACCCCTGCTCGATCTCGTTCTCATCGAGTACAGCGTACAGCTTTCCCGTCAACAACCTCCAAGCCAGAACGTACACCTACTATTGCACCGTTCATCCCATGAGCATGGTCGGAAGTTTTGTGGTGGCACCGGACTTCTCGATCAGCGCCAACCCGACAACCGTGAATATTGCCGCAGGTAATTTTGCAACCTCTCAGATAACTTTGACCAGCAACGGATTTACAGGAACGGTTGCCCTGTCGTCTGCGGTGGCTCCTAGCACATCCACGATAACAACTACTCTCAAACCCTCAAGCGTCACACTCAGTTCAGGCGGTACAGCAACCTCGACCCTCAACATAACGACAACCGCGTTCACACCGCTCGCAACCTACACAGTAACTGTGACGGGAACCAGCGGTTCACTATCACACTCGACCCCAGTGACAGTCGTAGTCACTAGCGGTACTGTTGGTGGAAATAGCCTAAACAACCAGCTGCCTGCTCCACACATCTCCGTTCTCGGACTAGCGGCACTTGTCATCGTCGCGCTTTCCTTGACAGGAATCAACCTTAGACGGGCAAGAAGAGTCTCGCAAGCATAACTAGCATAACGATGCTAGGAATGACCTGAAGGTTGGTAGAGGGACATGAGGTCAGTCAAAACCTAGCCTCAATTGTAATTCTAATAATCGTCCTCACAGGATCGTCTCTTTTCCTTCTACGAAGTCAACCATGGTATCCTCTAGCTGAAAGAGCCCGCCCGTCTAGAGCCGTCATCATAGACGAAGTCGCAGGGACTAGCCCTGACCCATATTTCGTCGGAAACGTAACAACAGCGTTGGCCAGAGTAGGCTACGCTGTAGATTATTACGCGCCGAGGGATATCACGATTGACCTCTTCAAGATCCTACCTTCGAAAGGATATGGTGTGATTATTCTGAGAGACCACTCAACAGCCTTGACTGGAGACGTGGTTGCGCTCGTCACTTCAGAGCCTTTCGACGCGGGGAAATATGTGAACGAGCAGATGACGGGCCAGGTAATTCATGTAAGTGTAGCTGGAGCCGACACTGGCTACTTTGGCATCACCCCCACATTTGTCCGAGAGTCGATGCAAGGGACCTTCCCCAACACTGTTCTAGTTGTCATGGGATGCGCGGGACTCGCCAACTCTGAGATGGCTCAAGCTTTTGTCGCCAGGGGCATTCAAGTCTACATAAGCTGGAACCAGATAGTCCTCACCAACCGAAGCGATGGAGGAGCCATCCTTCTCTTACAGTCCATGACCACCGGGCATAGAGTGGATGAAGCGGTAACATGGGCGACTGAAAACGCTCCCCCGAGCCCGTATTTGAGCCAACTAGAATACTACCCACTCAACCAAGGAGGACTAGTTCTCAGCTAGGATATGAAACCCCCATGAATGCTTAGTCCTGGATCTCGCCGGTTACCATTATTCGAGGTAGGCAAGGAAAGACCGATAAGCCCTACGCTGCTGCATATCATCGGGCAGCATTTGACCGGTCAGATTGAACCCGGGAGACAGGCGGTCAGACAGCCAACATTGGCATTCCTGCTTTCTCTACTCGGCGGGACCGCGATGGTCTCCTTCTCATCTGGCCTTACGAGCTACGCGCAATATTATTTCATAACGAACATACTGGTCCAGAACACGTTCATTATCGGAATCCTGACGGTTTTCGTCGGCGCTCTGCTGTATCAGAGGCCGCATGAACACATTGTTTGGAGCGCAATCATGGTGACAATGGCGATCGACGAGCTAGTGTTGGTAGAAAGCATCTCATCCGCGATTCCTCTCCTACAGATCTCCGCGCTGGGTCCAGTAGCCGGGGCATTGGCTCTGTTGAGCGGTATACTTGGCCTCCGATTCAAGTCTGCGTGAGGGGAATTAAGGGTGCCTTGGCTTACTCGATTCGCTCGCCTCGAATCCAGACTCCCTGCGTCTTCTGAACCGTTCCAAGTCTGAGGGTTTTGTGGCCGTATCTCTTGAAGATTCGAGTTAAGGCGCCCACTTGGCTCTCTGGACAAACGAGCACGAATCCTACTCCCATGTTGAAGGTACGGTACATTTCGCGGTCTGAGATTCTCCCCTCTCTCTGAATGATCCGGAATATTCCTGGGGTAGGAGGCAGTTGTTCGATGCTGGCTCCAAGCCTTGCCTGTTCCATTATACGATCGAGTTTTGCAAACGCTCCCCCCGTTATGTGAGCCAACCCGTGAACCTCTAGTTTTCTTATCGCTTCTAGAACAGGTTTGACATAAATTCGAGTGGGTTCAAGTAGTTCTTGACCGACACTTCGGCCGAGTTCCCGCACATGCTCTCTCAGCTTGTGCTTTCTTAGGAGAGTTTTCCTAGCGAGGGTCAGACCGTTGGAGTGTATTCCTGAACTCGCAACCCCGAGTAGCGCGTCACCATTTCGAATCTCATCTCCGAGGACGAGGTCTTTCTCCCTACCGATGCCTGCTCCCATACCGACGAGGTCCAGCCCTGCATCATTGGAGAGAAGGTCCGGGACGATGGCTGTCTCCCCACCAACAATTGCCATTCCCGATTGTTTTGCCCCTTCAACTAGCCCGATCGCAATCTCTTCCACAATACGACGGTCGTGTCTCACCATGGCCAGGTAGTCGAGAAAGCTTACAGGTTCGGTGCCCGTGCAGATCAGATCATTTGCGCACATCGCGACACAGTCTATCCCGATGGTGTCATATTTCCGCATCATCTGAGCAATGATGACCTTAGTCCCAACGCTATCGGTGTGGAGGCTCAGGACCCGGCCGTCGTTGAGCCCAACAAGACCTGCATAATGTCCAATCGGAAAAACAGGATGCCCGACTTTCCCTCTACGAGTCTTGAATGTGGATTCGAGACGTCGTGCCAGCGCCACGTGGGATTTTCTGACTTGAGATACGTTGACCCCCGCTCTGGCGTAGGTCATGCGGGGCCGCGACAAGCCTACAGTTTCAGCCCTGTCAGGCGCTCGTAAGCGATAACATACCGCTTACTCGTCTCATCAACCAGATCGTTGGGAAGGTCAGGCGGTCTGGGAGTTGGCTGTCCAGCTTTTCGTGCCTCATCAAGAGTTTTCTTGTAGCCAACCTTTGAAAGCCAGTCTCGGATCAACTGCTTATCGTAGCTCTCCTGGCTCTTGCCCGGGAAATAGTTGTCTTTTGGCCATAGCCGAAACTCGTCAGGCCCAATCGAGTCCGCTAGAACAATGTTGCTCTCATCGTCGAAGCCAAACTCTAGTTTGAGATCTGCAAGGATAAAGCCGGCCTTATCCGCGCGCTCAGACATCTTATTGTAGATGCTGACACTCCTATCTTTGAGCGCGGTAATCTCCTCCGGGTCCAACCAGCCCTCGTCCACAATCTGATCGACCGTGACAGGCTCGTCCTTCACTTCAGACTTGGTCGTCGGATCGAAGTAGGGTTCAGGAAGCTTAAGGGCGTTGATCGGCTTCACCGGCAGGTTGACCTCGCCCTTGACAAGTCTCTCGTAGAGGCTGCCGTATAGATAACCACGGACGACGCACTCTACCGGAATCATCTTCAGCCTCCGGACAACCATGCGGTTCTCGTCTTCCACCCGGACCATATGGTGTGGGACTTTCAGATAATTGAACCAGTAGGCGGCGAGCTTGCAGAGTACCTCCCCCTTCCGAGGAATGTTTGAGGGAAGAACGATGTCATAAGCGGACACCCGGTCAGTGAAAACGAACAAAAGCTCCTCGCTATCGAGCTCGTAGATGTCCTTCACCTTGCCCCGCTTGAAAGGCGCGTAGGACAACTCTCTCTCGGGCTCGCTAACGTGCTCTTGCATCTAGATACCTACACCCCGGTGCTGTTGGAGTTTCCTTGCAACTTCCGAGTCAGAGAGAGCAAGAATCTCTGCGGCTAGAAGTGCCGCATTCGTTCCATTATCCAGACCGACTGTGCCTACGGGGACACCTGATGGGAGCTGAACGATCGAGAGGATAGAGTCGAGATTGAGCTTGCCTGAGACTGGGACCCCAATTACCGGCTTGTTGGTCAGGGACGCTACGAAACCGGGTAGAGCCGCGCTAAGACCTGCGATCGCAATGTAGACCTCAGACTTGGAACCCTCGACGTACTTGTCGAGCTCTTTGTGGTTCCGGTGACTTGAGAGAACCTTCGTCTCGAATGGAATTCCAAGCTTCTCAAATATGGTCTCGGCTTTCTTGGCGATCTCTCGGTCGCTCTCGGAGCCCATGACGATGCTAACGCTTCTAGTCAACTATGACACCGCACGACGCGAGATTCTGTCACTACCGTGTTCACTGGTAAATCAAACTGATCCCGAGGAACGCGATTGACAAGCTGCAGATTGAACGATAGTCCGATCGAACGAACGTGCTCGGGAAGCGTTTTGAGAACACGGTCAAAGTATCCCCTGCCCCAGCCGAGACGGTAGCCTTCCTTGTCCCATACTATCCCTGGAACGAAGAGAACATCGATAGCATCGAGGCTTGCCGGTCTAAGATACTCCGCTTTCGGCTCGGGAATATTGAAACTTCCAGGCGCGAGTTCTTTCCCGAGGTCTTTGATCTCGGAGAAGAAGAGGTCAATGTCTCCTTTCTTTACAACCGGGACAAGAACACGTTTGTTTGCATCTAGGGCTTTTCGAATTAACCGACGAGTATCAACTTCACTGTCCTTGCTGACATAGCATGCGATACCTCTCGCGCGGACATACTCGTTGAGATGCAGAACCTGATCCATGATTTCCATACTCTTCTGTTCTATGTCTCGAGTCGACTGCCTGTCTCTAAGGCGTAGAATGTATCGTCTGAACTGTTCTTTCTCAACAGCGGTTTGAGCCTCGCTCAAAATTTCAAGCCAATTTGGATACTCGCAGCTAATACCGTGTTCTCGAGCAGACACGCGACCGTCATTGGTCCAACGCCTCCCGGGACCGGTGTAATATAACCGGCTACTCTGTTGACCTTGTCAAAATCCACATCCCCCCGGAGCTTTCCATCAACTCTTGTCAAACCAACATCGACTACGGCTGAGTGGGGTTTTACGTGGTCTGCGCGAATCTGGAAGATTTCTTTCCCAACCGCACTGACTAGGATATCGGCGGTCCTTGTCATCCCGGAGAGGTTGGGCGTCTTGGAGTGGCAAACGGTAACGGTCGCATCTCGATTGAGAAGGAGATTGGCAAGGGGTCGGCCGACGAGATTGCTCCGGTTGATGATAACCGTACGGGATCCAGCAACAGGAACTTTGTAATAGTTTAGCAGTTTGATAACGCCTTTTGGCGTGCAAGCTACCAGCTCCTCACGGCCCGCTGCCAGTTTGCCAGCGTTGATTGGATGTAATCCGTCTACGTCCTTGTAGGGTATGATTCTCTCGATTACCTTCTCCTCGTCTAAGCCTGGGGGTAGTGGCAGTTGAACGAGTATCCCGTTGACCTTTGGGTTAGTGTTGAGCTGGCCAAGCAAGGCCTCCAGCTTGTCCTGGGAAGTGTCGGCGGGTAAATGGTGGCTCTCGGATCTTATTCCAACCTCGACAGCGGCCTTATGCTTGGCTTTGAGGTAGGACGCACTGGCATAGTCGTCTCCAACCTGAACTGTAGCGAGGAGCGGCGCAGTCCCATGTTTTTCCAGTTGTTGGACGTGCTGAACGACCTGTTCCTTGACCTCTCCAGCGACCAATCTGCCGTCCATGAGAATGGCTGTCAATTCTTGAAGAGAACCCTCCTCCCTTCAAACCTCAACTGATCCTCGGTGAGGAGTCTGATTGCTTCGGGAAGAATTCGGTGCTCTTCTCTCAGGATACGGCTCGAAAGGGTTTCCACAGTGTCGTCGTCACGGATCGCGACTGCTGTCTGAAGAAGTATGGGACCGTGATCGACCTCTCTGTCAACAAGATGGACGGTACAACCTGTAACCTTGACGCCATGATCGAGGGCTTGCTTCTGAGCTTCCAAACCTGGAAACGACGGAAGTAGAGCAGGGTGTACGTTTATGATTCTGCGAGAGTAGAGATCGACGAACTGTTCACTGAGAATCCGGAGATAACCTGCAAGAACGATGAGCCCGTCTTTAGGTACCACACCAAATGATTTGAGAGAAGCGATAGTTTTCTGGTCGTAGTCCCAGTTTTTCTTCGGGACACCCTTGTCATCCAGTGTGATTGTCTGAACATGATGTTTCTTGGCTATGTCGAGAGCTGGCGCGTTTGGTCTGTTGCTGATGACGATCTTGACCTCGCAATTGGTAAGATATCGATTATCGATCGCGTCTAGTACGGCGTCAAGGTTTGAACCCCGTCCTGACGCTAAGACGCCGATCGGGACCATTCAGCTAACCCTTTTCGGGCCCATGCATCCCTTGCAGCATCAAATGTGACGGGTCGACCCTGCCGACCCCTGGAACCCATCCCATTCTGCTACCGAGAATTCCGTGTTCTTCCCTATACGTGTAGAGCCGACGGACTCGTTCCGCTACACCCTGTCTCTTTGCGAGAAGTTGTTGTGAGCCTATGTCGCTCCGGTGGTAAAGTCCCCATCCATCAGCGAGCTGGACGCTCGACATCGTTTTTTCGATCCTCGCGCTGGCTGGTGGAAGAGTATGATCCATGGCCATCAGCGCGAGAAGACGGGAGCCGCCCGTGATCACTTGGCCATCTCCGTGTAGGTCAGCGTTTCCCCAGAAAAGATAGCAACCATTACGTTTGATGTTTGTCTCAAAAACCTGAACTGAGTGACCCTTGGCTTTGTCCCGTTTTTCGGGATAGCCATTAGGAGCCACGACTTTCACGACCACAGCGTCTTCGTTGGTGAATTCGAGCTTTAGCTTAGACAGCTGTCTTTCAACGATGGCTTGGAAGATGTCGATGATGTCTGTCTTGAGCATCGCAAGCATGTTGAGAGCTTCGGGATCGCCCAGCCGCGAGTACATCTCGATGACGGTCGGTCCCTCGTTTTCGGTGAGCATCATCTGTCCGCCGACCATGCCGTGGTAGGATTTGCCGGTTTTTTTCTGAATGGACTCAACGATTCCCTCGACGACCTTCAGCGACTTGTCATATTCTTCTCGAGTGATGAATGGGAGGGTCATGTCAGGACCTGAGATGCTGCCCATTCCACCTGTCTCGGGTCCGCTGTCGAATTCGTGAGCGCTCTTGTTGTCCTGGACGAGAGGGGTGCCGAGAACGGTTTTGCCGTCTGTAAAGCATTGCAGGGAATACTCGGGACCCCAAGCCTTCTCCTCAACCAGAATCTTGTCCTCGATGTCAGAGTAGGCAGCCATGCTGGCTTGGAGAGAATCGAAGTAGGCTTCTTTGAAACGCTCTTTGTCGTCGTGAAGATAGACCTGGCGGTCCTCGATCAGTTTAACGCCCTTACCGCCGGATTGACGGGCGGGCTTGATGACGATGTTCTGAAGCCAGGGCTGAGATTCGATGTTTTTCCGAATACAGTCTGAGGCTTCTCGTGCGTTCTTGAAGGTTCGAAACAGAAGCTTGCCTTCGAACGTTCTATGACCGAGAGCTCTTGAGTCGCGCCAATACAGTGGACACCTTCCTTTTCGAGAGCATCTGGTATGCCATGGAAGCCAGGCTCCTCGGGTCCGACTACCACCATGTCGATTCCCCAGCCTCGGGCAGACCTGACTATCGTCTTTGCGTCTGTTGTTCTGCCGGTACGAAGTTCTCCCTGGTTGTCTCTGCAGATCTTGTGAATTCCTGGATTCCGATTCTCGGCAATCCAGAAGATCTCCGGTTTGTGATCGCTGAGACCTAGCTTCCAAGCGATCGCGTGTTCGCGAGCACCTCCACCGATACCCATTATTCTCATTGTGTCCCAGCTCCTTTCTCAAAACAACACATGCAGAGACTCTGTCTTGGGAGGCCGATAGCGTGCTGGAGTTCTTCGACGGTCATGAACGATATGCTGTCCGCCCCTACAGTGTTCGCGAGTTCTTTCTCGTTCAGGTTGCCGGAAACCAGTTCATCCCTAGGCGGGATCTCGACTCCGTAGGGGCATGGTGAGACGAGTGCTGGGCTTCCGATTCGGACGTGTATTCGTCGGGCGCCGTTGCGTTTGAGATTGAAGACAGTGTTTTGTAGAGTATTTCCCCTGACCACGCTATCGTCTACCAATACGATGTCTTTGCCTTCGATCGCGCTCTTGATTGGGTTGAGCTTGAGCTGGACTCCCAGGAGACGTTCCTTCTGCGTTGATTTGAGGGCTGCACGAATATTCTCTCCGGTCCGCATGAAGCCGAATTCCTCCGGAATGCCAGATTCCTGACTGTATCCGTTGGCGATCGAGAGCGCAGTCTCTGGAACACCGATTACAACGTCAGCTTTGACCGGATGAGCTTTCGCCATTTCTCTTCCGATGCTGTTTCTGATCTTGGCTACCGGTAGAGTGTTGACGTTGCTGTCGAGTCTTGCGAGGTAGACGTATTCGTAGCTGCAGAAGCTACTTGGGCTGTTTGCGGGTGTGTTTCCTCGAATATCCTCGGGGGTGTGGATGATGACTTCTCCGGTTTCAACTGGTCCTGTGTTGTCAATGCCCATCACGTCGAGGGCGCAGGTTTCGGATGCGACGGCTGCAATGTCGAAACCAACGCTTCCAGTTTCGAGCGGTTTTACTCCGAGCGGGTTCCTTCCTGCGATGAGCTCTTGTTTGTGAGTGAGGGCGACGAAAGAGTAGCCTCCTCCTATCTTGTTGATGAGCATCGAGGTCGCTTTGAGGGGTTCCTTCTCGCTGTGGAGGAGTTGTGAGAGTTGTCGGGCGAAGAGTCTGGTGGCTTCGCCTCGGTTTTCGTGGAGGTCTGTCTTTCCGTCGAGTGCGAGAGCTAGCTCGCAGGGCGTTTTTACGTGGACGAGATAGTCATCCTCGTAGGAGGATGTTTGTCCGATTCCAATGAAACCTTTTGGAAGGGTTGTCTTGTTTTTCTGGAAGAATTCCTCGACGCCTCCTTTTCCCCCGAGAGTGTGTAGAGTGTTTCCCGGTCCGATGGTTGCTAAGCTGATGGATTCTTGTCCTCGGCCTTGGAGGGCGCTAAGCCCGTAGTGGATGAAGTGGGACGCGTCCCAGTTTTCTCGTCCTTCGCCGAAGGTGTAGAATCCTATCAGGCCCGGCATTGTTGGGCTAGGCCTTCATTTCTTCCCGGGTCCGAAGCACAGGATCTTTCTTCAGACCCAGATACTCGCCGGTGACGCATGCGAAACACATTTCGTCTTTGCCGAGGCCTATTCCCTCACTTAGACCGTTGATGTCGTTGTAGCCGAGACCGTCGACGCCGATTTCACGCGCGACTTTCTTGTTGAGTTCAGCGATGTTGAGGGTCTCGCCATCTGCTTTGTTCGCAAGCAACTCTTCCCGTGTCGGGAAATCGATGCCCATGTAACATGGGTGCCGGATGGGCGGGAAAGTGACGACCATGAAGACTTTTTTCGCCCCTGCGTCGCGGAGGGACTGGACGATGTTTCTGCTGCTAGTTCCGCGAACGATGCTGTCATCGACCACAATGACATCTTTGCCGTCAACGACGGGTTTGATGGTGATGATCTCGCGGACAATCTCTTCCCGGCTCTTGGCCGTTGGCTCGATGAAGCTGCGGAGGCTTCCCTTTCTGCGGTATCGGTCTTTCATCAAACCCTCCTCCATTGGTATACCGCTCTCCTCGGAATAGCCGAGGGCTGCTGGTCTAGCGGAGTCGGGGACTGGAATTACAACATCGGCTTTGAACGGGTATTTTCGGGCGAGAACTCTGCCGAGCTTTCGTCTAGCGTCGTAAACGTAGTGGTCATCGATCCTACTGCTGGGATGCCCGAAGTATGTGTACTCGAACGGGCAGTGGTAGTGGCGTGGTGAGTCGGCAAATCTTGTTATTTTGAGGCCGTTTTCAGACAAACTGACAAGCTCGCCAGGTTGAACATCCCTGACAAAGTCCGCCTGGAGAGCCGTGAGGGCGCAACTCTCGCTCGCCACGATGTGAGTGTCCGTGTCAGGATCGTATCCAAGACAGAGCGGTCTATAGCCTGCCTCGTCTCTAGCCGCCAAGACCTCGCCGTCATGGGTTATCATGACGAAGCTGTACGAGCCACTCAGCTCTTTGCTCAGCTTGTGGAACGCACGGGTCCAGTCGTGTTCAGCACGGTAGTGTTGGAGGAGACGGTATCCAGCGAGCTTCGTGTCTGTCGTAGAACCTAAGATGGGAAATTCTTTTTCCACGATGGGCTCAAGATCCTCTGTGTTCGCGATAGTCCCATTCTGGGCAATGGCGAACTCGCCGCGAATGTCGAGCGGATGCGCGTTCTCTAACGTCGTCCGTCCGCGAGTCGAGTAGCGCACATGTCCTATTCCACGATTGCTAGTAAAGCTGAGAATCTTCTTCGCATTAGCATCCGCGCCCTGGCCTATCAGGCCTAGGCCCTTGAGAATAGGCTCGCCGGGAACGGCGATTCCCCACGACTCCTGGCCCCGGTGCTGTAGTGCCGCGAGTCCTTTGACAATGCGCTCGGCGACAGACTGCTTCTCCATTGAATATATGGCGAGGACGCCACAGTGCTCTTTCAAATCGTCGCCTCCATTGCCGCGGGGATTGCTTCGGACCACGCCCTTGAAGCTTCAGCCATGGGAATCGTAAGCATGGCTTGTCCCTTCGCAAGGAACTCGATCCCGTTGTCTGATACAGATCCAACCTTTGAGGCAGGTATCCCGAGTCGCTTGAAGGAGTTGACTATTCTAGTCGTGTTCATGGGTTTTGTCTCGAGGATGAATCGTGATCTTGATTCTGAGAACAGCAAGTTGTCCATTCTGCTCGTCTTGTTCGGGACCTTATCGAGATCAACCGTTACGCCTTTTCGGCCTTGAACCGACATCTCTGCCAAGGCAACAGCCAATCCACCTTTCGAGACATCGTGAATACTCTCTACACGGCCGCTTCTCAGGGTCCTCAACAAAGATCGCAAGAGCGTTCTCTCTTTTTTCAAGTTGACCCTTGGGACCCGGCCGCCTGCGAGTTTGTGAATGTGTTCGTAATATTCGCTCCCGCCCATTTCATCAGAGGTATTTCCGATAACTATCAAATCATTCTCTTCTTTTCTGAGAGCCTGTAGGATCCGTGGAGTTTTGGGCTCTACTAGACCTAGGGCGGCGATGACTGGCGAAGGTTTGATCGCCTTGCGACTTGTCGAGTCTTCGTTGTAGAAGCTAACCTTCCCGCCGATACAAGGCACGCTGAGAGCTTTGAGATAGTTGGAGATAGCTCGGATGGCCTCCTTGAACGTCCAGTAGACCTCAGGATTTCCTGGGTCTCCATACTGGAGGTGATCTACGACCGCAACAGGCTCGGCACCGCTGGCAACAAGATTGCAGAGTGCTTCCGAGACGACTCCCATGGTTCCCCAGTAGGGGTCCACGTAGCATTGCTTGCTGTTGCCATCTGTTGTGAGAGCGAGGGAGCGCTTGTTGGGCAGGCATAGTAGCGCAGAGTCGGCTTGTCCCGGTTTTATGATGGTTCTGATGCCCACCTCGTGATCGTACTGGCGATAGATCCATTCCTTGCTAGCGATGTTGGGGCTAGAGAGTAGTTCGATTAGAGTCTGACCGAGGTCTTCAGGCAGAGCGGGCTCAGGTACTTCTGCGAGAACATCGAGATATCTAGGGCGCACTGCTGACCTGGTCGCGAATGGGGCCTCAGCGACGAACTTGGCTGGTGCCTTAGCAACAATCTCGTTTCCCCACCGGATGGTTAGGAGGCCGTCCTTGGTGACGTGTCCAATCTTCGCGAAGCTTAGCTCCCATTTTTCGAGAATATTGACCAGTTCCCTTTCGTCTTCCTCTCGAATTAGGAGAATCATTCTTTCCTGCGACTCTGATATCATGACCTCTGCGGGTAACATGTTGGGCTCGCGGGTTTGGATCTTGCTCAGATCGACTTCTATCCCAGTCCCGGCTTTTGCCGCTATCTCAGCGAGCCCACATGTTAGGCCGCCTCCGCCTAGATCTTTCATTCCTCGGAGGATATTCGCCTCGACCGCCTCTAGTATAGCTTCGATGATGAGCTTCTTGGTGAAAGGGTCTGGAACTTGGACGGCGGATCGTTCCGTGTCGGACTTGTCTGCCAGTGTTTTGCTGGCGAAGCTTGCCCCGCGAATGCCGTCTCGTCCCGTTCTTCCCCCAACAAGGTAGACGAGGTCGCCCGGGTTGCGGGCTTCGCCCAGGACGAGTTTGTCTTTTCGCCCAAGGCCGACGCAGACCACGTCGACGAGGCAGTTTCTCTCGAAGGACGGATCGAACTCCACTTCTCCGCCGACTGTCGGAACGCCGATGCAGTTGCCATAGTCTGCTATTCCCCTAACTACGTTGTCGAAGAGCCAGCGGCTGTGAGAGCTTTCGATTGATCCAAACCTCAATGGATCGAGGAGAGCGACGGGTCGTGACCCTAGACTGAGGATATCACGAACTACTCCACCCACCCCGGTAGCCGCCCCGCCGTAAGGATCGATGGCACTTGGATGATTGTGCGATTCGATGTGAAGGGTTACAACCCAGCCGTCACCGACGTCGATTACACCCGCGTCGAAGCCTGGTCCGACCAGGACCTTTGTTCCTTTGCTCGGTAGTTGCTTGAGGAGTGGTTTGCTGGATTTGTAGCTGCAGTGCTCCGACCATTGTGCTTCGAGCATTGCCCACTCAACTTCGTTGGGCTCCCGTTGGAGCGTCTGGATCGCGTATTGGACCTCTTCGTCGGTGAGATTGGGCTTCTGAACTTCAACTAGGGTCAAGCTGAGACGCTCCTCGATGATAGGCCGAGTCATGGCGGTTGTTCTCGTGTTCTACGAACAAGGAGAGTTGCGCGCGAACCTGTGATTACTCCTATGATGAACGCGACGATGAACCCGATGAGCCCTGCGAAGACATAGGCGATGAGCCCGGCCACAACTCCGGCAAAAATTCCTGCAACAAGAGCAGTTGCGCGCGGATCTGGCCTCTTCTTGGGGGTAGATGATTCTGCCAAGTCTTATTGAATCTCCTCGTTCTTGCGCTCCTTTTTCGGAAGGATCAAGCCTACGCCAAGCGCTATCAATATGAAGCCGTAGAAACCGCCGAGAAAACCGATGCCTGCGATGTACGTGATGGAGAAGAAGGCGATGAGTGAGACGATGCCGAGCGCGATGGAGAATATGCCTAGAGCCAGACGGCGAATTGAGCGAGGTTGCTGGGGCAACTATTTTCCTCCAAGAGAAGGTTCGAGGGTCTCAGCCATTGAATCAAAGATGACTCTTCCCTCCGGATGATTAGATGGAGAAAGAATTGGGAGCGAGGCCCTTTCAGGATGGGGCATGAGTCCCATCACGTTTCTTTTCTTGTCACAAATTCCGGCTATGTTATCCAAGGATCCGTTAGGGTTTGAATCAACGGTCGGAATATCGTTCTCGTCGACATATCGCAGAACTATTTGCTCGTTCCTCTCTAGTTCATCAAGCTGGTCCTTATCGAGATAGTACCGGCCTTCGTTGTGGGCGATTGGGATCCGGAGAATCTGCCCCTTACTCGCCCCTCTTGTGAACGGCGTCTTGGTGGATTCTATTCGGAGACGTGTCCACTTGCAGACGAATCTAAGGCCACTGTTCCGGAGAACTGCGCCTGGTAGGATTCCGGCTTCTACCAGAATCTGGAAGCCGTTGCATATTCCAAGGATTGGTTTGCCCTCTTCTGTTGCTTCTCTAATGATTTGTATACTAGGGCTGGTCGCGGCAATTGCTCCAGCGCGAAGATAGTCCCCGTAGGAGAAGCCGCCTGGTAGAACGTAGGCATCATACTGATCCCGTTTCAGGTCCTTGTGCCATACGAGGTCTGTTGGGACCTTGATGGTTTTCTGGAGAATCTTTAGCGCGTCTAGGTCGCAGTTGCTTCCAGGGAACTGGATGACAGCGACCTTTACCATTATCCTGATTTCCTAAAGTAGTGAATTTCGTTGCCTAATAAGCCCTTTTTTGACAAGCTTGTGTCAAGCCAGGAGAACGCGGTAGATCCACGCCCTATTGCTCTGGAATCATGACACTGAGCTTGCTTAGCTAGCTTAGGACTCTGACCTGGCAGATGTGGGATGCAGGATTGTAAATTCGGAGATCATCACAGAGTTTCCGCACAAGTTGTTCAGCCTCTTCTGAGGAACGGGCTTCTACTTTCATCCGCAAGAGCTTGCCAGCCCGAACACTCGTCACCTGTGAGTAGCCTCCCTTCAGGATCAGATTGTGGTGGATCGTCTCTCCCTCAGGATCCCGAGCCAAAGGCTTGTTCTCCACGATGACTTCTAAAGTGAAGGTTGCCGGCGACATTGCAAAGATGATGCTTCACGAGCCTCCCTTAAGCTCTTTTTCCATTGCTATCCTGTGGCACAATCCGAAGAGTTGACATTCTAGCTAGAACGGGATGAGGCGATCTGAGTCTGATGAACAAAATCCTCTCGACGAGAGAATTCTTTGTAGATCCCGAGATTACTCGAGCAGAATCCCTACCCAGTTCAGCCTTCGTCGACCTAGAATTTCTCGACCTAGAACTTGGAACTATCTTTGCTCACACCTGGCTGTTAGCACCACAAGAAAGTAATTCCCAGAATAGTCTGGCCGCTCTCACAGACTCCCTAGGGAAAACCGGTTCTAGAGTTCCATTCAATCTTCTAGGAAAACCCCTCTTTCTCCAGCGAGGCCAACATGGGAAGCTGAGCTGCTTCCCCAACGTCTGCACGCACGCTTGGCACCCTCTCGTTGAATCGTCGAGCATTGGAGGGACAATAATCTGTCCTCAACACGGACGCCAATTTGACAACGAAGGCAGATTCGTCGCGCATGCGGGATTTGAGAAGATGGAGGGGTTTCCAAAGAAATCGGACAATCTTCGAAATGTTCAAGTGGATGAGTGGGGACCATGGATATTCGTTTCTACCGGCGAACCGTTGGCATACTTCCACGAGTTCGTGGAGAAGGCTCAACAATCGATACCTGGAATCAGACTCGAGGCGCTGAGAAGACAGCGTGTTGATGGTGAAGTTCGAGAGGTTGATGGAAACTGGAAACAACATGCTTGGAACTACATGGACAACTTCCACATCAGATTCGTCCACAAAGGACCTGGTGGACTGGCCGACGCTATCGACCTGTCCTCCTACCGAACTGAGCTGTACAAGTTCAGCGCTCTGCAGTGGGCATACGCAAGGGACGAGGAGAACGGGTTCGAGCACCGACTCCTGGCCGACCGGTTTAGAGACGGGAAGGACAACTCGAAGAGAGTGTTTGCTTTGTGGTGGTTTATCTTCCCAAATACAACACTGAACTTCTATCCATGGGGGGTATCAGTCAATGTGTACATGCCGATCCCCGGGAAGCCTGACAGAACGCGCTTTCTATGGTACCAGTACGCCCTAGACGAAGACAAATTCCGGCATCGAAACAGCACCTGGCTCAACGAGCAAGTAGATGCTGAAGACATTGAAGCGATCAGCCTAGTAAGTGCCGGAGCAAAGTCCGGGTTCGCGCCCCGAGGACGGTTTGCCCCGAACGAAGAGACAGGACCCCATTGGTTCCACAGACTCGTCTACGAGACCGTCTCGAGCAATAGTCAAACCAGTACGCTGACTGGAGTCTAGCCGTTGCCCAGAGAATTCTTGCCACGAGCCCATTCCAGGAAACTGGGAGAACTTGACGCGTCAAACTGGAAGAATCTAGGAGTTGGAAGGAACGCTTCACGCATTGACCCGGCCATTCGAGAGATCGTTTCGTCACTTAACAGCAAGGGATATAGAACATTCTCATCTTGCAGCGGAGGCCACAGAGCGAACCTTCGCCGGAGGTTCGACCGTCATGAGAGCGGCTACATCGCTTTTTCACCACCTTCTCGAATTCCCTTCGCCCTCTACCTCGCCCTCCGTGGAAGGAATCAAGACTTCATGTTCGAAGCGGAAGCGGTCATACATGATGGAAACGGAGATCGAAGAGAAACTGTCTACACGCAACTAGACTGGCAGCTAGTGGACCAAAATACGCATCGACGGGAATACTACGAGAAGCTCTTCACCGAAATGAAACGAATCATCGAAAGGTTTCCCGGACAACCACCGGACCAAAAAGAGGTCTTGACCGGCCTGCTGGGAAAACCACAGCTACGATTAGGATCGAGAATTGTAAGCGGCCAGATGAAACGCTTCACCCGTTAGATGAGTTACACGTTTCCAAGCCCGGAAATATTGCTCAAAAAGTGCATGAAAGATTCTTGGTTAACGTAATCGAATGTATGGTTCGTCTCGCTGATCACACTCTGCCGGATACGAAAGAAAAAGGGGTATTGGTCTTAGAGCTAACTGGTGTCTTACTGCTTGAAGAGCGGCGTAGGGGCGAGAAGTGTCTCGCTGCGAGCGATGCCTTGTAGAGTAGGGAACTTCTCGAAGGCGGACTTGACGATCTCGTCAGAAGTCCTTGCCTGCCAGAGTGCTACGATGTCGAACTGGCCTGGTGTTGTCCATGCCTCGATGAGGCCTGGGAAGCTCTTGAGTTGGTTTACGAATGTCTGGAATGGAGTGGTGACGTTGAAGAGGCTGATGCCGAGTGGCATCTGGTTTTGGAAGTGAGCACCGTTGATGCCATTGAAACCGAAGAGTGTCTGGGTTGTCTGGATGCCTTTTACTTGGCGGATCTGGCTGACGAGTTGTACGATTTGCTCTGGAGTGGTCTGTTTTAGTCGGAGTGCGAGGTCGAAACGTCCGGTGACGGGTGCGATGAGGTCGATGTTGGGGTTGTTCTTTAGCTCCTCGACCACGTTCTTCGTCATGCCGTGATTAACGGTCGCGAAGACATAGGCGGGATAGTTTGTGTTTTGCATAGATATCATCTTATTGCAATAGAGTAACGGGTATTACTTTCTATATAAACCTTCTAATCCCGACCCACGGATATTACAGTCAGAGACGCAAGCAAGGATGCCCACCCTGACCCGGAAGAGCATAAGAGTACGGAAGCAGCAAGCGAGATCCTACACAAGGACTAGCCAATCTTACCGTACCTACCTACAAACGCCTGGGACACATCAGAAATCGGGTCCAATGTCACGGAACTGAATTACAGGAATGGCGTAAACTTCATCGATGCCTTCCTCGACCATTGAGACATCATAACAGTCGTCAACGAACCCGACGGATACGCGGCTTACAGGGCATTACTGACGAGAAGTCGCACAGAAAGAAATTCGGCCAGAAAAATTGCCACCACCGGAAAATCCTGATAATCTCCCAACTCGAACGTAGGTCTCATGGGTAATCCAGACCCTTCGCCATCACCTGTTGACAAAGCAGCGGAAAACTTTCGCTATTATGCTAGCACTGTCTATCCTGGTCGCTCCCCCTTGTACGTCAGCCTCGCAATGAGGGTTGCGGAAGATCCGGAACTCCTAACAATAGCGGCCAAGGCTTGGGAGAAAAACGCTCTACCAAACCTGTTCTTCTCTGCCGTCCATTTTCTTCTGCTGAAAGGTGAGCATCATCAGCTAACCGCGTTCTACCCCAGTCTCAACAATAACTCCAAGCACTACGACCTTGCTTATCCCTATTTTCGCAGCTTCGTCCTTGAACACGAGAACGAGATAGAGGGAATAATCACCGCCCGCTTCGTTCAGACAAACGAAGTGGGGCGTTGTGCAATCCTGGTCCCAGCCTTCGAACTCGTAGCCCGCCAGGCGAAAAATCGGCCACTGGCTCTAATCGAGATTGGCTCAAGCGCAGGTCTAACATTGCTCTGGGACCGATACCACTACCAATACAACAAGAACTTACAATGTGGGGACCCTGACTCCCCTGTACAAGTCGAGTGTCTGCTACGCGGAGAAAAACGCCCTCCAGTTCCCAACCGTTTTCCGGAAATCGCCTCACGGCTCGGAGTGGACCTTAACCCCCTTGACATTAACGATCCAGAGAACGTTCAATGGCTTCGGGCTCTGATATGGCCTGAGCACCGGAAAAGGGCCAATCAGCTCGAACTCGCCATCCAACTAGCAAAACGTACCCCTCCACAAATCGTTCGCGGAGATGCCTTAGAGCTTCTCCCTAGCCTCATCAAGCGAGTCCGAGATGACATACAGTTGTGCACCTTTCACTCGTTTACACTCTCCCTCGCAAGCGGGAAACCAAGAGAGAGACTGGAGTTGATGCTTGCAAAAGCCTCCGAGAAGAGACACCTGTTTCACGTTAGCTTCGAGTGGCCAAAAAACTCGGAAACCCCTCTCCTCAGCCTTGCTTCATTAAACAATGGAGAAAATACAGAGAAGGTGTTGGCCCGGTCAAATGCACATGGTGAATGGCTTGAATGGCTTGGGGACGATGGCTAGCAGCTACCGAGGTTCTGACAACGGAATAACCTGACTCGTCGCCAAGAGTTGGTGCTGATATTCACACCTAACTGAACCCAAGTACTGAACTGCATTGTGCTCGGTGACGTGTCTCTTAATGCTCGGGCTCTTTGTGATGGAATATTGACCTCTAATGCGCGAGACTGTGTTTGACGAGTCGTACAATGTACGAGAAGTGTTGGATGATGTTATCGAGAGGGTTGCTCTCCGCGAGAAGCTCTTGGGCACTGCAAAACAGTTCGCTGAGAAGAAGAGAGAAGAGAAATTCACCCTCGCTATCCGACAGTTCGAGGGGCTCATGGTCGATTTTCTACGCCTCTACCAGCCTATACTAGAAAGACTCCGTAGCTATCGAGAAGCGATGCAGAAAGAGATCACCAGTCTGAGATCGTCACTCGCTACTGTCAACGGAATGCTTGAGGTTTCAAAGGGGATAGAAGGACTCGCGCCACGAGTGCAACAACTGGAGGCGGACGGTCAAGAGCTTGATGGGAGGATCAATGAGAAGATGAAGATGGCAAACAAGATCGACGACCTGTTCAACAGGGTCCGCCCCTTCCAGACCGGAGGCCAAGGTCAAATGGGCCGTGATTCGCTGTCTGACGTTCTCTCCGGAATGCCGAAGGACCTCTTCCCAGATACGCCGGAGCCTGCGAAGGAAGTTACTAGGAAAGCCGGGTCGCGCTAGAGAGAAACTGTTCGATATTTCCCGTTCTTTGTTGAGGCCGGTTACACTAGTCCATTATCCGGCCGACTTTCCATACGACAAACGACAAGACCTTTGGCGACAAGACGACTAGTGCATTCGGCGAGAGCAGCACACTCGATAATGGACGAGGATCTACAGGTCGCTACTCACAAGAGCATCATCAAGACCCTTGGACGGCAGTACACGGATGCGGCACAGTTTTTCGTCGAGCTTGTTGTCAACTCGTGGATGTGGGGCGAAGCAACAAGGGTTGAGATCGAGATCTCAGACTCAGGCTCCCAGATCGAATACGAGGAATGGGGCCATGGAATGGACCTCGATGGTCTGCGCGAATTTCTTACCAAGGGAAAAACAACTGGGGAAGGTTTCTCGCCGAAGTACAAGCGTCCGATTCGCGAGTCGTATGGGATGGGCAGTCTCGCCTGGCTCACTCTAGGTCGTGAGCTCGAGCTGCAAGTCCACAAGGGACGTTTCGACCGAACCATTATGCTAACCGAGAGCCTTATCGACCGTCACTGGGCCCCGACCGACCAGTCTACCTGGAAGCCCTTGCGAGTGATCCAAGCACCGCTCGAGCATGATGGTTTGAGAATCAGGATCCGATCGCTGACGAAGAAAACTGATCCTGCAGACGTCCGGAGAGCCCTCCTTGCAAGAGCGAACGTCCTTGCTCTACGGGGGTATGGTCCCTTCGAAGTATTTGTAAATGGCGAAACGGTGAAGCCGGAAGAGCTCCGCGGCGCAACGCTCCTCCCCGTCAATATTGCCACGGAATACGGGAAGATTACTGGCGAAGTCTTGATTCTTCCCCTCTCGAAGACCCGTGCTGGGATATCGGAAGCCGGTATGAGCGTCCAGCAGAAACACATCACCTGTCTCCAACATCAGTTCTTCGGCCTCGACCAGTACCGGATCCACGGGCTAAGCCGCATTCAGGGCTGGGTCAACGCAGACTTCCTCCGACGACTGCCTGGTGGTAACGAGTTCGAGCGAGACAGTTCGCAGTGGCGAGTGTTCGAGAAGGCTATGCGCGGCTTTGTTCGGAACAAAGTCTACAAGTTCCTAAGACAGACCGCCAGCCGCAGAGAACTCCGCAGCATACAATACCTGAATAGAGAAATTGCAGAGAGATTGCGCCGTAGTCTCCGGCGAAACATCGAGATACTCTCAAAGGCAGTAGTCAAGGCAAAGACATCGTCAAAGACCAGCCAGGCACCGCAACACGTGGTGAAGAAAGAGAACGGGTCGCGCCACGGGAGAGACCGGAAATCGAAGACTCATCCTAGAGACGCAACCCGCAGCGTGATACATCTAAAAGACCAAGTCCTAGCCTTCGATATTGCACACGGTGGAGATCGAGGTCAGGCGTATGTGGAGACTGACAAGAACGGAGTCCGAACAGTCTTCGTCAACATGGATCATCCCATGTGGAACGTGGAGGCGAGCATGACTCCAACAAAGCTCCGGTATTGTATACGCCAGATCCTTGAACGATCGATTGCCGAGGACATTCTCCCAGCGAATCCCTCGACCCCTGAGGAAGCCTACTCGGTGCTGGACGCCCTTTACAACGATGCCTTGGCCTAGATAGTCTAGGGGCTCGAAGTCAAAAGCAGGCGAGAGTGGCCTCGAATCAAGTTCTCCGATTCGCTTCTTCTCGGTAACCGTTAGAAACCCACCAAATAGCCTATCGAAACTGTTCAATGACAAGTCCAGCGGCAGAGAGAGGTCCTGACAAGAGATGGGCCGGGTATTACCGGGCAGGCGCGATAAGTATCATAATAGCCGGCATCCTGGTTCTCATCAGCCTGCCACTGATACCTCTCCTCCTTCCGAGCTTGGCTCCATCATCCGTGCAGTCGGGTCTTACCTCTATCCAATCTCAAAGCGTTCTCTTTGGCACGACCTGGGGAATTTACCTAGTAAGCGACCTTCTTTACCTCATCGCATTCCCCGCGCTTTATTTCGCGCTAAGGCAGGCTAACCGTACTGTTACGTTGATTGCCACGATTTTCAATATGGTTTTCGTCGCAGTCGATGTCGGAGTAGACATTCCTCTGCGCCTTTCTCTCATAGGCTTGAGCAACTCTTACGCTTCAACAAACGGTGATACGCGAGCTGCATATCTGGCGACAGGACAGCTGACGATGGACCTTGCAAACCTCACCGCTCTCGTGGCCACCTTTCTCCAGTTTTCCGCAATAATCCTGGCAAGTTATGCTATGTTGAAGAGCCAGACGTTCAAGAAGAGCTTGGGCTACATCGGGATCCTGAGCGGAGTCCTAGGGCTTCTCTTCATTCCAACATTCGCAATGGGTTCCATGCCGTCAGGACTCTTCAACATAGGAGGTTTCATCTTCCTCGTGGTCTGGAGCTTGCTTGTCGGCCTCAAACTGTACAAGCTAGGCTAGATAGTAGAAGCAAGCAACGCTAAGCTTCGAAACCCGTGGCATAGAACTTTATACTCGGTACATGACTAATCAAGCCCGGTCATTATGCCCCAGAAGAATGAATCGTCGCCTTCTTCTCTTGCAGAGGTCTTCGAAAAAATGGCTGAAAAAGACTATGCTTTCAATTTCGATGTAACCATGGAACTCGCAACCTCAACCTTACGAGTCGGAACGGTCAGGGTCCACGGTAAAGTCGAGTCCGCAGCTTTGAAGAAGAAATAGTTCGATTCCCGATCTGATTGCGCTTTCGCACGTTTCTAAGCGGGACCCTGTCCGAGTAAGGCTTCCTTCTCGCAGTCAAAGCACCGATAGCTTCGCTCCGTCTTCCATTTGCCAGACGAATCGAGGATCTGCTTTTCCTGAGAGTTGAGTTCACTATATTCGAACTGACCGCCACACCTGTCGCAAACATGTTCCACTAAGATTACCAACCGGTGGACCAGGCAACGCTACTCATAAACAGTCGCTACACGACCCCGCAACACATTTACCGGACGCGGTCTCCTCCTCCACCACCATTGTCAGCCAGTTCGAACGCGGAGAAGAGCAAACGGCTAGAGCAGACATTTGACGAGTTCAACGAGTCCTGGCTCGTCTACTGGAACGCCTACATCGAGCTACAAAACCAGTTGTATGAGAGTCTGAAAACCGCGCGAGAAGTAACCTGGCTTGGCGCCACTGACAACGCTAAGATGAGCGAGATAAACGCGGCCCAACGACAGCTCTTCTCAACTATGCCCCGCCGCCTAGACTATGTCCCGTTAGGACAGATTAACAGAAGCATGGATTACGCGCTCAGCAAGATCAACGAGCTACTTACAGCACTCTTCTCAGAAAAGGAAAAATGCAAGAGGCTAGAAGACGCGATAGACATTCTCACAGACAAGGCGAACAAAACCAAGCAAGAACTACAATCTGAGTCGTAGCCAGAAGGCGCAGATTTCGCTATGCATGGACCTGGATGCTTTTTCCTCCATATTTCGGATAGAGATATTTCGCTGCGAGAATCCCGTGAATTGCTTCTACTTCCGCGCGTCGGAGGCCCTCCGCCTTCAGATCCAAGAGAGTCTTGTGCAGGATTAGCAATCCGATTCCTTGCCTCCGATAGCTGGGCGAGACGACTATTCCGGTGAAGAACCGCCTTTACCTGAGTTCCTCTCGGAGATTATCCCGTTGATTCCAACAATCGTCTCTTCTTTCTCAGCGACCAACATCCTCTCGCCGAGTCGTTTCTTGGAGCTAGAAACCGTTTTGCTGCGGTTGCGGGTGTCCATTTCTTCAGATAACTCGTCCAGGGAGAACCTTCTTCTTGGCCGAGACCTTCATACCATACTCTTGCCGCCGAGCCGATTTCGTTCTCTGAACCAAACTTGATTCTTAGATCTTCGGATTGTTGGGCCTGGATAATCGAACTTGGATAGGTCCCATCTGAACACGCAATAGAAAGGGCCGAATGGAGACACCTTGCTACTCACTTTCCTTGCTTTGAATCTCGTTCGGACATTTCTTTCTGAAGAGCCTCAACCACTTCCTGGAAGTCGATGATTCTCGTCGCCTGAATTTCTTGTTCTCTGCATAGCCCCGCGAGCTCTGAATTCTTAATCACGAATCGGCGGTCCGCGTTCCTCAACGCGTGGAGGTCCCACCTCCCATCTCCGATGTAAGCAACCGTATCAGCCTTCTGCTTGTAGTACCGGACCATGTCGTCTTTCAAGTTCATTGAACGGTTACTTTTCAGCTTGGGCCATTTGAATTTGATACCAGTCGGCGTACATTTCGCTGATGCCGCGAACAATTTCACTTTGTCTTCGAGATTTTTGGGCGTTAGAAAATGTTTGATGACGAAATCCAGGCCAGTGCTGACTATGACGAGTGGGAAGTGGTTTGTCTTGCAAAATTCGATGAGCTTGTCGAAGTTGGGCCTGAACTCGGTTACTCCATCTAAATAGCTCAATATCTGAGAACGTGGGACCTGAACCATGGCACCTTGTCGTCGGACGCAATCCTCGAGTGTGATCTCCCCTCTTACACACTGGTCGTCAACGGTTCTCCAGTCACCTTTTCCGAATCTTGCTAGAACATTCTCGAAGGTGTCGTTGAGCGTAACAGTGCCATCGAAGTCGCTTAGAACTGCAAGTTTCAATTGAGACGTAGCTTCTCTACCATTCTTCCCTAACTGATGTTGAAAAACAATCCTCGCAAAGCCTATCACATGTAACATGTTGTCTGTCTCATGAGCGAACACCTCTCAGCTGACATGGCTGCGGAGTTCTGGGCTTCCCAGCGGGGAGTCTCTGTCGAGCAAGTCGGAATAGCTCCGACCGTTGTTGGCTCCTGGGACCTTGGTACTGTCAGGTCTCTAGCCGGGACAGTCCGTGCTGTGTCCTCGCCGTCGTGGTGGTGGGGACCACGATTTCCATTGTATAATGGTGAGATTGGTGGAAAGAAGGTTTCTTTCGTTAATCTTCCATTGGGTGCGCCCGCAACTGTCATGGTCATGGAGGAGTTGATCGCTTGTGGAACAAGGGTCTTCTTGGGACTGGGGCTAACCGGCAGCATTCAGCCTGAAGCGCCAGTAGGAACCTGTTTCATTCCGACCTCATGTATTAGAGAAGAGGGGACATCGCCTCATTATTTATCGAGCGATGAGGGGATTCGTCCAGCCCAGCGACTGGTCCGGGCACTTGAGAAAGCACGTGTCAAAAAAGGATTGGTAGCATACACGGGTCCACTATGGACTACCGACGCGCCGTACAGGGAGATGGTTACCACGATCGAGAACTATCGTCTACGAGACATCCTAGGCGTGGACATGGAAACCTCTGCAATGTACGCGCTAGGAGTGTATCGGAATGTAGAGGTCTGCAATTTCTTGGTAGTGAGCGATGAGCTATGGAGAGACTGGAGGCCAGCCGTTGACCGACCAGAGCTAGCCGAAGCCTTGAAGAAAGCAGAGGAGGTTGTGCTAGAAGCGGTCGCAACACTCCGCACATGAGCGACCGTGGGAGACTCATGCCGCGAGTTGGCTTGGACCTGATGTCACTGATTCCCGACTTTCTGGACTTTTTGTTGGATCAGCAGATAGGCCGCAGCTAGGGCAGGTCAAAGACCCGAGGATCTGTTCTCTGCCGCAACCATGGCAAAATCTCAATGAAGGAATGGAGCCATTAGTCGATCGCTTCCTGTCTTGGCTGACGAACAATAGAACGGCTAGAAGCCCCGAGCGCCGCGTATCCTGCAACGACGACGGGTATAATGACCGAACTAATTACTCCGAGTAAAGAGACAGACGACCTCATCGTCTTGTTGGTCGATGTGGAGGGACTTTGGCCAGAGCTGGAAGGGTTAGAGCGAGGATTGGTTGATGGAATCGGATTGTTAGTCAAGACCAAGGTCTCCCTCAAGCTCGCCGACTGAAGAGAAATCCATGTTTGAGCTTGAGTATCTAGATATTGCCACGACAAGACATCAATGGTGAGATTGTAGTCTCCGAGACCCGTATTCGCTGGAACGTTTACTCGCTTCTTGTCTCGTAGCCCTGGAGAGGCGTCGTTTCAAGAGCTCTTGATCGGCGTCCCATGCCGTTCGTCGGGGCAAACCCATTCGCCCAGGCCAACCCTCGATATTCTTCGATAACACATCCGGCCATGAGCCACGCATAACATTCTACCATGAACAACTTCTGGTAGCTTGTGGACATCCCTACGTCCCTGTCCATCGGAGGTATTCAGTCTTGTAGGTTCCCCTAAGGGAGTCGGGATTGAAGGATCTTCCTCGCCCATAACTGAAACGCATGCGGCTATAGGGCTTGGCGTCCGTTAAGCGTTGCCCTTCAACAGGAACCCTTTCTACATCAAAAGATACCCATATCAATCACGTTCGAATGTCTCCTGATAGGGTCAGCACTCCGCCAAAAAAAACGGCAGAAATTCCCCCCTAATTGTGATGTACTTCTCGGCACTATCTAGGTTAAGCAAGTATTCGAAACATAGCATTCTCTCATGTTAGAAGGATCAACCAAGAAGAAACGATACCATTCCATTTAACAGGTTTCATCCAGTACTGTCTTGCGCTAGAGGCGCAAAACCGCTTCAAACCGGTCAAGGCCCAAAATAGCAGACAGTCCATAGGAGCGGTTATCTTACTCTCATCGAGCAACGACACGAGACACATTCGGCGTTGTTATCTCGTAGGAATTCAGCTGTCCTCCCAAAACCCCTAGCAAGGTTTTAGTCCACGGGTTCACTAGCCCCGACCATGCCTAAATCCAAATCCAAAAAGGCAAAAGCAAAGAAAACTGCGAAGCCCAAGAAAGCCCCCATCCCACCAGGATTCCATACAGTAACACCATACCTCACGATCAATGGTGCAGCTGCCGCCATAGACTGGTACAAGAAAGCCTTCGGCGCAAGAGAACTGGCACGAGATGCCATCCCAGACGGAAAAATCATGAACGCGCGCATCAGAATCGGCGACTCGATAGTAATGCTATCCGACACCTTCCCGGGCGGCGGCCCTCAATCCCCTGACATGCTCGGCAACAGCCCCGTCACACTCCACATCTACACCAGCAATATCGAGAAGATCTGGCAGCAAGCCGTCGACGCAGGCGCCAAGGTCACAATGCCATTGGACAACCAGTTCTGGGGCGAACGCTACGGCCAACTAACCGACCCGTACGGACACCACTGGTCTGTATCTCAGCAAGTCAACATGAGCAAGAAAGAGAAAGACGAGAAACAGAAACAGGCCATGGCAATGTTCACTCAAAACGAGCACCCCGGCCGGACAGAAGAAGCCCAAGTCGTACAAAACTAGCCTCAACACTAACCTCTACGGGCGAAGCCAACGCTTCGCTCAACCCTCCTTTTTCTATACAACAGACATGACTAGATCGCAGGCAACTCCTATGAAACTGGATCGGCTCGACCATCTCGTCCTGACAGTCAGAAACATCGAGACAACATGCACATTCTACTCAAGCGTCCTCGGGATGGAAGTCGTCACCTTCGAGAACGGCCGCAAAGCGCTGTCTTTTGGATCCCAAAAGATCAACCTCCACGAGGCGGGCAAGGAGCTCGAACCAAAAGCCTACAGAGCTACCCCGGGCTCAGCCGACCTATGCTTCACCACGACCACCCCTATCGATAAGATTGTAAACCGTCTCCAATTATCGAAAGTCAGGATACTAGAGGGCCCTGTCAAGAGAACTGGTGCGCTCGGCCAGATCATGTCCGTGTACTTCCGGGACCCTGATCTGAACCTGATAGAAGTCTCGAACTATGAGGATGCGAAGAAGAATCGAGTCGCGAGCAAAATAGTCTAGCTGCCTGTTCTCTCAATTCCGCTAGAGTTTCTTCTTCAAGAAATAGCCTCTAGTCTCGAATCCCAATTTGTCATACAGTCTTTTTGCCGCAATCTCCTCAGCTGGTGTTGACAGTGTGACCGTGTCGATTCCCCTCTCGGTGAAGGCTTGAAAGAGGCTCTTCAGAAGCTGGGTTCCGATTCCTCTCCGTCTGTACTTTTCCTCGACTGCCAATACCTCGACGGATCCGACTCTTGTTGCCTTCCATTTCCTCAGGACTTCATTGGGAACGTTCTTTGATTCACGGCCGTAGACAAAACCGATTATTTTTTGGTTGAGCTCTGCTACTAGGAAGAAGTCAGGCTCGGACGAGTGGAAGCCTTGAATGTCAGCTTCGGTTGGGGTGGAGTCCCATGAGCATATTTCTGCGAGCTGGAGAACGGCGGTCTCATCATTCTTTTCGTATCTTCTAATGGCCGGATGCACGAACGGTTCCTAGAGTCATACTCTGGCTATTGAGACCTACTTCGTCGGGGTAGAACTTTTTGAAGTGTTGCTCGCCTTTACTGCCTCCGAGATTCCCCAAATGATTAGGCCTACCGCGATTAGGTAGTTCAATAACCAAGGAATCATTAGAAGCAAGGCACCGAGGAGGATAGCCAGTAAGGCGGTCCCTAGTCGGGGAATCTGCAAGGTCTTCTCGATGTCAGAGACTATTCCCATTGCGCTTCCCTGTTGGACTATCAATGATACTCCATAAGAGTTGTGGAGTTTGTTGCTGGGAACAGCCTTCACTGCCTCGAGTAGTGAGAATGGGGCGACTAGGACGCTTGAATGCTTAAGGACATGGTGGTGCCAACAAGAAGTCCTGCTAAAGCTGAGATAGCTGATGCTTGCGACCTGTGCGTTTAGGAGAGAGCATGTCCCCGCTGATAGCCTGGTTCGGATCGAAACCGCCGGATACTCGGCAACTGTCTGTGAAAACTGCCTCACCATATTGATCATTCATCGCCGATATCACCACTTGAATCTGGAAAAACTGATCGTGCAGATATCATCAGGATAGAGAACGACGTCCCAAAAGGGAACGTAGTCTAAGGAGGGCCAGGATCCTAGGTGGGATCGGGAAAATGATTCTGGGGATCGAACGAAAAAAAAAGAGAGGCGTGATCGCGTGTGTCATCGTATCCTGCTCATTGCAGGCTGGAACATTTGTTCTTGATCGCGCACGGGAGCCGTGGATCTGTATGCTCGAAGCCCGTTGATCCCGTTATCGAAAGGGGGCTTGGTCGCGTTGTTTAGTTTAACCCAGTCAGGGATGATCACGGCCCTGATCAATTCCTGGATCGATATGCCTCGGTCTTTTGCTTCTGTTTGTAGGAGTTCGAAACTTTCATCGCGGAGTGACAGCATGAATTTTGCCAATTGGACACCTAAAGAGCGGAGAGGGTCAGCTCCGGGTTCGTCGAATATAAACATTCTACGGAGAGAAAGTAGAGACTCTTTTCACTCAAATCAGTAGAGAGGCTAACATGGGAATGTCTATCAGCCCCGATTCAGGCAGATTCCGCGGGAGCTAGCTTCGAAAGACTTGATCTGATCTTGAGAGAACGTATCGATTTTCATCTCAACGAGGCTCCGACGTTAAAGACTCCGGTCCTGATAGCCGGCCTTCCCGACAGCGGAAGAGTGGCCAAGATCGTTCTCGACCAGTTGATTAAGGCTCTCAAAGCAATCCCCTTGGGCTATCTCTACTCAGACTATCTCCCGCCTCGCCTGCTCCTCAAGCCAGACGGAACCTCTGACCTGATGAAACATGAAATATTCTATTGGATCAACAGAGACTCCGGCCCCGACCTCGTCCTATACACCGGGGACGCGCAACCAATCCTACCCGAGGGAGCCTTCCGTCTCTCAGAAGCTGTCGTGAAACTCGCCGAGAAGCTCGGAGTCGAAACAGTCGTAACAGTCGGCGCCTTCATCACCGGCAAGATCGCTGAACATCCACAAGTCTATGGAGCAGCCAGCGAACTAGTTCTCGTCAAAGAGCTTGAAGAGCTAGGTGTGAAGATCATCGACAGTGGTGCCGTCACTTGGATGAACGGACTTATCCCAGGACTCGCAAAAGTCCGAAACCTCAAAGGCCTATTTCTCTCCGGGGAAACCTCCGGGTTCATGATCGACCCTCGCGCAGCGATGGTAATCCTTCGCGTCCTCGTAAAGAAGCTGGGACTACAGATCGACATGACAGAGCTGGAAGGACAAGCGAAAGAGATCGAGACCGCACTCAAACAGAGCGGCGACAAAGACTCAGAATCTTCTGGTAGTTCTGAATATATCGGGTGACTGAGAACTGCCTGCGGCGAACGCCGATTACCGGGTTATCATCGGTGACAGTCGTCGCATGGAAGAACTATCCGATAGCTCCGTGCATCTAGTCGTCACCTCGCCACCGTACCCGATGGTTGGTATATGGGACGATTTCTTCCGAAAGGAATCCGCAGAATCCTATGACGCGATGCACAGCTACCTCAACCAGACATGGATGGAAGTAAAGAGAGTCCTTGTTCCCGGAGGAATTGCCTGCGTCAACATAGGGGACGCAACACGGACAAAGGACGGTGTGTTCCATCTCTATCCAAACCATTCGCGTGTAATAGAGACTTTCGAGAGACTGAGTCTAGTCACCCTGCCCTATATTCTCTGGAAGAAGCCCACTACGAAGCCCCGGTACAAGGGAAAGGGAGCGTTTCTAGGCTCAGGTTTCCTCCCTCCCAACGCATACGTGACCCTGGACATGGAATACATCTTGATTTTTCGGAACGGGAGCCTGAGAACGTTCGAGCCGAAGGACCCGAAGCGTTACAGGAGCAAATTCACCAAGAAAGAACGAGACGAATGGTTCTCCCAAGTCTGGACCATTACTGGAACAAGACAAACGCACTGGGGGCTTGAAAGGCGCGTCGCGGCATTCCCAGAAGAAATTCCAAGACGACTGATCCGAATGTTTTCCATTGAAGGCGACCTCGTATTGGATCCCTTTCTGGGATCTGGAACCACTCTCAAGGCCGCGATGGATCTTGGCAGACGATTCATCGGATATGAGAGGCTAGAAGATTTTTCGGGAATCATAAAGGAACGGATGGGCCGTGATTCAGAAAGAATAGTTTTCCAAAAACCAGTCTGTTGCGGAACAGGTCAGCGAATTAGCAGCCTAGCAACATCACTCAACGATCTAGCAAGATAATCTGGATGTCCGCCCTTAGGGCCTCGACGTTTCACAAGTATCGTCATCATACCAACTCCCTTTGCTCCTTGAATGTCTGTGTTTGGGTTGTCGCCGATGTAGACGCAGTCCCTTGGTTGTAAGCCGAGTTGTTCTGCGACCAGAGTAAAGGGTCTCCTGCTCGGCTTCACATTCCGTGTATCCTCACCCGCAACAACTATTGTCTCAAGAAACTTCCGAAACGGCTGTCTCCGGATTCTCTTCATTTTCATTCCCGGCGTCCCGTCTGAGTCGGAGACCATTCCAAGTCTAAACCCTGCCTTCTTCAGTCGTTGAATAGTCGACATCGTGTCGGAGAAAATCGGACTCGCCCCGGCGTACGTCTTCCAATATCGGAGAGTTGTCCCATGAATCCACGAAGCTTTCAGCATTGACAAACCCAGCTGCTTGAGCAGAGTCTCCCACCAAACATCCCGATTGTACAGAAATTTTCGGCCGTGCATTTCCAAATCGATGAGCCGGAGTCTTCTGAGCAGATTTCCCTCGGCGTAGTGGTATCCTTCTTTCCTCAATCGTTTCGCGAAGATGGTTGCGACTGTTCGGAGGCCCTGGCGAGCGCCTTTCTTGGACTGGATGAGAGTGTTGTCTAGGTCGAAGACGACTCCGCGAATCCTTCTCTCGGTCAGTCTCCTTCAATTCCAGACATATGTTTCTGGCCTTCGATCGGCGAACCGTTCTTTACGCAGTCTAGCGTGAAGCGCGAGATCAATATCCTCGATGACTATTCCCTCTCTCCGTTCTTTGAACACGTGCATCCTCGGGTGAGATATCCTCATCTTCGGATCTTCCTTGAGACTGACAATCATACTGTATCCGGTGAACATGGGGGGCGAGTAGACGTTGGGCGCTACAACCGCTATCCGGTTCTCAAGGGACCGAATCGTGACGTATTGACGCCATGGCTCGATTCCTTGTCTCACAATTCTTGAGGGACACATCAACAAGTCCGCGCCTCTAAACGTCAGGATTCTAGAAGCCTCTGGAAAGTCAACATCATAACAAACGAGAACCCCGATCTTGAACCCGTCCAACTGGAAGATCTTGTAATCGTTTCCTGGATGAGCAATCTTCTTCTCGAAATGAAACAGGTGGACTTTCGGTTGTCGTCCGACGATTTCTCCATCGCGACCGATGACTGGGCTATTGAGATATAATCGCCCCTTGGCTTTTTCATAGAAAGCTCCTCCGACAACAACCACACCGTACTCCTCAGCAATCGATTGCAGCCCCGGAATAGGACTCATGGGTGATGGAATCGTCTTTTCAGGCAACCAGTGCTCGGGCAGGCAGATAATGTCCGCCTCCCTTTCTGCTGCCTGCTTTGCCTGCTTGACCGCCCGGAAAATCGTTTCTTTGACTGAGGTCGCTACAGGTCTAGTCTGCACCGCTGCTGCTCGAACAATCCTTTTCGACGTTCGAAAGGACCTCTGACCTTAGCCTTTCAATTTCTTAACTGCAATGTCCAGCAGCTGCCGCGCAACATCGCGTTTCGGTGCCAACGCGATATGTGTTACCTTCTTTCGCTCGTCAACAACGAACAGCTCGTTGGTGTCAGTCTGAAACCCCACACCCTCAATCGAGACATCGTTGGCCGCGACGAGATCCGCGCTTTTCTCACTGAGTATCTCAAACGCTTCTGTCACAAGTTGCTCGTTCGATACGCCGTGTTCCGTCTTGAACGCTACAAGAAATGAATTTGGGCTTGCAAGGCGAATCTCTCGTATTATCTTCGGGGTGGCCTCAAGCTCCAGCTCGACAGTCTTCTCCTTTCTTGTGCTTATTTTTCTGCCAGCCGAGGTTGATGGCCTATAGTCGCTTGGGGCTGCAGCGGCGAAAACCAGATCATGTTTGCCTCTCTTCAACTCACGAAGCGTGGCTTCAAGCATCTCGTCCGTGGTTTCAACCCTGACAGTCTTCACGCTAGGAGGAGGCGTGACTGAGCCGGGTCCCAGAATCAACGTTGTCTCAGCACCCCTTGACCATGCTTCCTCAGCGATTGCTACACCCATCTTCCCTGAAGACCGGTTAGTAATCACCCTGACAGGGTCAATGTGTTCGATCGTGGGACCCGCAGTGACCAGCACTCTATGTCCCTCAAGATCTCTTCTCTGAGATGAGAGCTGAGAAGAGAGGCGCGTGATGACGGCCTGGACAATCTTGGCCGTTGAGGCAATCTTCGCCTTTCCTTCCACAATCTCCGGTTCGACAAACTCGACCCCGATCCTCTTGAGACGCACCATGTTCTCTTGAGCTATCGGATGATCATACAATGGCTCGTGCATCGCTGGAGCAATAAGAACGGGCAGCTTTGAACCGATAGCGGTCGCAGCCACCGTCGTGACTGGCGTATCGTCAATTCCTGTTGCAAGCTTCCCGATCGTATTAGCGGTTGCAGGAGCGATGAGAACGAGATCAACGTGTCCAGAACTCTTTCCAGCAAGGGCGATATGCTCCAGTTTGCCGGTAAGCTCCCGGACTACTGGATTTCCTGTGGCCCACTCGAGAAGATCGGATCCGATCATCTTCTCGGTCGATGGAGAGATCACTGCATACACGTCTGCTCCATGTCTCATCAGCTCGCGCGCGATCTCGGGAACTTTGAACGCGGCAACGCTGCTTGACACTAGGAGTGCGATCTTCTTTCCGGAGAGTTGTGTGCCGGAAGTTCCAGTGATGTCCTTGGACGGGTGGGTCATTTCCGACCTGCTTCTCTATTTCTTCAATTGTCCACTTTCATAGGCCCAGTCTAGAAGCTGGATGATCTCGTTGAGAGTATATTTTCCGGCGCTCGAAGGGATTCGTTTGAGAATGTCGGGCAGGCTTGGTAGCATGGGCCGGATGAATCCAGGAACCTTGTCGTACATTGCTTGGACCCCCGAAATAATCTCCTTCGCGTCTTTCTCCTCGATACTGGTTCCCTTGAGAGCTGTCTTCATACTCTTGGCGCTCATTTTTCCTTCTAACTTCTCCCGCTCAATCTATCTGGGGCATATACAGGTTCTTCAGGCACGTCGAGGGCATTTCTGCGATTAGCCCATTGAGAACGATTGTAAAGCGCGCTGGTTCAAGCGTTCCTCTCTTCTGTTAAGAGGCCTTCAAAGACTATGGCGGAGACGTCGCCATGTCTGAACACAATCCTAAGGTTCTTGACCGGCGGTCCGATAATGCTATGGCATAGAGCTTCCATCGCCGCCCAACTTTGGAAGCCCTTGCATGAGCGAATAATGCTGGGTGAATGTCCATGCCTTCCATTTTGTCCACATTTTCTTAGAGAATAGAATGACCAGCACGTCGTTCATCATGACGAGTGGGAAGGATGCGCTGGCCGCGATGCCGAAGATCATGATAGGAGAGACCAGTCCGAAGGCGAACGCGACTTTGTGGGCTTGATTCAATTTGGTTCCCATCGACCTGAAGACGAGCCGAAGTATCCACAGCGAGACAACGATGTCGAAAACCACGATTACGGGTGGGAAGAGGCTAGCACTCGCTGCGAAGCCTCCTGCAAGCAGCCATATTGGAAAGAATGCTGCTCCGAGTAGGAAGAATGCGCGAGGCCTCCACCTCGGCTCTGCTCTGACAGTCTTCAGAAAATCAGCAGGCAATTTCTTCGCAGCCACGACGAGCAATGCTACGACAATGCTTGAGAGTAGAAGCAGACCCCATATCTCAGCTGGCCAATAATTGACCAGTAACGAAAGGAGGATACAGTCGATAGCTAAGGTGAGTATGCTGAGTCGTATCCCCGTTATTGAGACGAGGCTCTTTGATTTCAGATCTGGAAAAGCTAGTCCAAAGATGAAAATTGGCAGGCCGATGCTGAAGACTGAATGGAAGATCACCAGTCCGACAGTCCAGACCCAGTTGACTCCGAGCCAGTGTCCGTAGACACCTAGATTTCCTACCACTGAAGATGTTGGGTTGAACAGAGTTCGCAAGGCTAGCCCCTCCTCTACAATCCCGTAGGCGGCGCCCAGGAGGAAGACAGACGCCCATCCTTTGTTCCAGTGAATCTTGGCCTCACGGATCAATATGACACCTGGGCCATAGAGTGCAAGGTTCGCAGCGAGAAAGAGGAAGAATACTGGAGGCGATAGGACCAAGAAAGCCATGTTGCTTGACCCTGAGAGATACTCAGGGATTCCTGGGCTCAGAATCAGCAGGCAGAGCAGAGGATGCGCCTTGAGGTAACTGATAATCCGGGCTACACGCCCCTTTTTCTCCGCGACCTGTGGGTACCATGTACTCAAGGGAGTAGTCTCGAGAGTCTACGAGAAGCCGAGGTCTACACTATTAGTTGTCTAATACCAAAGGAGGCTTGTTTCTGTTACTAGTTGAAACCCTTAGAGATCAAATACGCTTGTTGACTAGCCAGCCGATAATTCTCCCACGAATCACCAGTTCTTGCCACTTGTCCTCTCCAAGCTCATGCAGTTCGTCGCTTATTGGAACTACCAAGAGGTCTGCGCCAACTCTATCCGCCAACTTCTCAAGTGCAGGCATGATCTCGCCGGGTGGATTGAGGGAATACATGAGAGATGCACCGCGGTATACGTTGAAGTTTGGAGTCAAGACATCATCTGCTACTGCTCTGATCCGTCCGGGTCTTCGCGAGCGCACCCATGACTCATCCTTGTCGGTCACGAGTATCTCTGCATGTGGGAGGGCTTCAGAAATTCGCTGTGCCACGTCAATCCGGTGACCTACTCCAACTTCTACGATTTTTTTAGCGTCGCCGTAGTTCTGTTTGACCCAGTCTACGAGTTGTTCGAACAAGATCCTGAATAGGTCCTAGGGTTACTTGGGCCAGCGTGGCTGCATAGCTCCCTGGTCCCCGTTGGCTTGACGCATCTTTCTCATTCCTTCAAGGATCAGCTTCTGTTCGATAGCAGCCACCAAGAATTTTGTCTCGATGACCTTGTCGGGGTTTACGCTCATGCTGACGGCTCCTTCTCTGACCAAGAACTCGACTACTTCAGGGTAGTTCGATGGTGCTTGACCGCAAATCGATGTTGTCACGCCTTTTTCGTTGCAGACCCTGATGACATGACTCATTGCCCGCAGTACGGCGAGATTGCGTTCGTCGTAGATTTCCTGGATTGATGCGTCGTCCCGGTCGATACCGAGGATTAGCATTGTCAGGTCGTTGGTGCCGAAGGATATGCCGTCGATTCCTTCGTCGACGAACTTGTCGATTAGCAATACTGTTGCTGGAACTTCTACCATGATCCAGAGCTTGAAGTCGGGGCCTCTCTTCAGTCCCTCTTCTTCGAGGATTTTCTTTGCGTTCCTGAAGTCCTCTAGCGTTCGGACGAACGGCAGCATCACGTGGACGTTAGTGAGCTTGTATTCCTCTCTGACTTTCTTGATTGCCCGGCATTCTAACCGGAAAATGTCAGGCTCTTTCACGTATCGGAAGGTGCCCCGGAATCCAAGCAGTGGGTTGGGCCCAACGTGTCCTGCTTCCCGTTCGTATTTTTCACCGCCTGGAAGTCCGAGGAACTCGTCAGGTTTGAAGTCGAGGCATCTGTACACGACGGGTCTTGGAGCAAAGGGCGTCGCGACCTTTCGCACGCCCTCTGCGAAGGCATCAACCATTTTCTCCCCGCCTCCCTCTTCTATCAGAAGTCGAGGATGTTTCCCGACTGAGAGCATCATATGCTCCGCACGGAGGAGACCTACACCGTCCGCGTGTGTCTCCCGTGCGACCTTCTCGGCAAGTTCTGGGAGTGAGATGTTCACGTAGATCTTTGTTGAGGTTATCGGGATAACGGTAGGAATCTCATGTTGGGGCTGGGTTGCCTTGAGAATTTCTTCGACGAGGCCGTTGTAGACGACGCCTGATTTCGCGTCAACGGTGTATTCTTGTCCCATCTGCATCAGTTTTGTTGCGTTCCTTGCTCCGACGATGCACGGGATGCCCATCTCTCGGGAGACGATGGCTGCGTGGCAGGTGGTTCCTCCGTCTTCTGTTACGATTGCGCCTGCGATTCTCATGTAGGGAACCCAGTCGGGGTTCGTCATTCGAGTAACGAGAATATCCTTGTTTTTCATCAAGCGTCCCGCTTCAAGCGTAGTCGGGACGATCTTGGCCCTTCCTGCGTGCATTCCTGGGCTCGCGGGCAGACCGTGTACAACCGCGACTCTGTGAACGATGTGGGAATCGGTCTCTCCAGTTGGACCCTTCATTTTGCTCCAGAACGTCTCGGGTCTGGTCTGGACAACGAAGAGCGAGCTTCCGGTGGCTCCGTGCTCGACGGCAAACTCGATGTCTTGCGCAGTGTGGTAGTGATCCTCAATGTCCACGGCCACCTTTGCAATTTCAATAACTTGTTCGTCGGTTAGGCTCGAAACATTACGGCGCTCAACCGGGACATCGCTCTGCATGGTTAGCCCGGTCTTATCGTTCGGGATGTGCTCGATCATCTTTGGGACGATCTCTTTGTGGATTAGCTGCATGGTGCCCTTGTCGACGATGAACCTGTCGGGCCGGACGATTCCAGCAACTAGAGCTTCTCCGAGCCCCCACGTCGATTCGATGACGATCTTGGATGGGTCGCCGTTGATCGGGTCCAGAGTAAAGGCAACACCTGAGCATTTTGACTTTACCATCTTCTGAACCCCGACGCTGATCAGCACCTTATCATGCGGGAAGCCTTTCTCTTCCCGGTAGAATATTGCACGTGGCGTGTAGAGGCTGCCCCAGCATTTCTGGACATAGTGTACGAGCTGATCCTCGCCTCGCACGTTGAGGTAGGTGTCCTGTTGCCCGGCGAACGATGCGTCTGGTAGATCCTCGCTGGTGGCGGAGGATCTGACTGCGACATTCACATTTTTGTCGCCTGTTTTCTCGCAGAGCTCTCTATATGCGGTTCGGACCTTGCCTGCGATATCCTCGGGCATGATGGCCGATTCTAGAATCTTTCGGATCTCCTCGGACGCTTCCTCGTATTGTTTCGGGTCGCGGGAACCGTTGGAGCTTCCCAGAGTCTTGTGAATGATCTCGCCGATCTTTGTCTCTTCCAAAAATCGCCGAAATGCTTCTGCGGTGACTGCGAATCCTGGGGGGACGTGAACTCCCTTTGCGGTTAGCTCCCCGAGGTTTGCGCATTTTCCACCAACTAGTGGAATGTCGTCTTTTCTTACATCTTCAAGCCGGACAACTATAGCGTCAGGCCTGGGCAATGGCTAGGCTCCTGCGGGTATTGGCGGTGCGACTGGTTCTTCGACTATGATCCGGGTTTTCATCGGCATCTTTGTTCCGGCGACTTCCAATGCTTTCTTCGCAGTTTCGACGCCATCCTCGGGAACGTAGATGATGAAGAGGTCCTGACCGTTTTCGACTCTGGCTGCTCTGCCGGTGGGTTTTCCGAAGGCTCGCCTCATGCCTTCCTGTAATCTGTCAGCTCCGGCAGTGGCGATCATCTTGTTTTCTCGGAGAATAATATGCGGGTACACGCACAGCTGTAATCGGTATCCTGTTTCTCCCCACCTGTCGGTCAGAACCTTGTTCGCGGATACACGAGCAGATTCCAGCGCGTTATGACGAATCTGCACATGCTCTCTGGCCACCAAGCGGATTCTCCGGGCGAACTGCATGGACAAGTCTCCCATGTTGAACTTGGAAACCTTAGGCGCAGGGGACCCGTGGATGTATTTCATCCGGGTGAATGCTTGGCCCGACGGGGAACGATAGTTACGACCCTTCATGAGCAAATACCATACGGGCATTAGCTGAGGGTGCTAATGAGGGTTGTTGCGAGCTTGTAGGCTGAAATGATTCCAAGGATTGCGTTTTGTGCCGTTTTGTTCATGAGTTAGCCCCGGCAAGCGCCGATTAGGCCTGGTTTTCAGGAGATTTCGTAATGACTGGAATGAGGATCTCGGCGCGAACCTTGGCTTACCCCCAAGCCGCGGTATTGTTGTTAGACGACATCACACTTGGTTTCGTAGCCTTTCATTCTCGCCAACCATTTTCCCAAATATTCTTTTCACAGTGACCCCCCCGGGGGTGGTCGATTTTCGCGCCCCGCCCTTCATGAAACCTTGATTCTATGCTTCTCGACTCTTGATTCTCAGTAGGTCAAAGAGGCCCGGTTCCAGGTCCTTTATCGTTGGAATGAATACTCTAGCCCGAGAAACCTCGCCCAGATCCACCTTACAGGTCTGAAACTCCTCCACATCATACTTGCACTGAGCTAGAACGGAACCATTCGGCGCGATTACTCTACTTCCACCCCAGAACTGCAATCCCTCCTCAATGCCAACCCGGTTGACATAGGCGAGGTAGACAGCGTTCTCCATCGCTCGGCTCAAACAGAACCCCTCGAAGAACCTCCGCCGCAACCCGGGGCTCGCGGAAATACATACGACCAGCTGTGCGCCCTGCAAAGCCTGCAGGCGAGTCAGCTCGGGAAAGTAGAGATCGTAACAGATGTTCAAACCGATGGTTCCTATATCTGTCTTGAACACTGGTGCTTCATGTCCCGGACGATAATACCGACGCTCCTCGAAAACAGAATGCGTTGGAAGATGGATCTTCCTGTACCTCCCAATCAACCCTTTCGGGCCGACAAACACTGCTGTGTTGTGGATTACTCCCTTGACCTCGCTCTCCTCGGGCATGCCGAAGATAATGTGAACACCATACTCTTTGGCCACTCTCTCGACCTTCCGTGTGCTGGGACCTGGAATCGACTCTGCCAAATGGGAGACCTCGTCCCGCATCGTATACCCTGTCAGGTGTAGCTCAGGAAAGATCAACAGATCAACGTTCTTCTTCCGAGCCTTAGCGGCTTGTTCCGAGATCTGCCGTAGATTTTGCTCCTTGTTCCCAAGTCTGGGACCGGTTTGGGCTAGTAGGAGGCTTATCGGTTTCATCCACGCTCGCCTACGCTAGATTCTGCTCAGTTTCGCCATATAGACATACTCAACGCCCCGGATTCGCCTCGGCAAAGAGTTCAGGGTTACAGTACGGCTTTATGACGCTCAGCACGTTCCCCGCTCGTTTCACACCCTCAAAGAGGGAATGGATTGCTCTTTACAAGGCTAGCCCGTACTATCATTAAGCACAACCGGGCGGTCTTCGTCATCTGGCTGGTAGCCCTCGCGCTAAGCGTCCCCGCCATTCTCCAAGTTCAGAGCGTTATCGTCTACACTGAGACTGCGTACAACCCTAAGACGTCGGAGTCCAGCATCGCTCAATCCATCGTCAGCAAAGAGTTCAGCATTAGCCAGGGCAGTAGCGTCGTCGTGGTAATCACCTCAACGGATGTGAGAGGCAACGATGTGCGCGATTTCACTCTAACGTTCAACAAGACCCTCCATAACGACCGAAGCATTACGAACCTCAGCAACGTCACAAGCATCTACGATATCTACTACCAGCTACTCGTCGGCTATACCAGCCTGGTTCACCTCCAGCTCTATCAAGAGAAGAACCTGACCAGCCTTGCCACGTCTCTCGAATTCGGCATACCTGCAATCTACGCAACCCAGTGGACGACCCTAGTAAACTCCGGACCCTTCAACATAACACAGGCACAGGTCGCCGCCTACAACCAGAAAGCCAACCAGTCCGCATGGCCAATCATATCTTCGCAAACTCCCCAAGCCTACCACGCCATCGCTCTTGCATACGAGAACCTGTTCTACCAGTCATGGAACAAGACATTCACCGCTTCTACCTACACTCAAACACAGCTGACGATAGTCGCGCCACCATTAGCCAGAGCCCAGAACGTGACCAAAGGAGGCCCGCTACTCGTAACTCAACCGGCATACTACAACATCACAACACCATTCTTCATGTCAAGCATAACTGACGCGTCATCTCGAACCCTGTTTGTCGACGCTGCCGAATTCTTCAACCTCTACAACTTCTGCCCGAACACGTGTTCAAACAATTACTGGAACGACCCAACCGTGATTCAGACCTTCGTCATCAACACTTTCTCGAAAATGGTCAACGCAACCCCAACTCAAACTTTCATCATCAACCAGATCTATTTGTTAGGCGCCTCAGCAGGTTTCGTAGATTTTACAACCCTTGCAGGGACACTTCTTCGAAACTACAGCATCAAGAGCTATCCAGTCCAGCCAAGCCACGATGTCTACACCCAGTTCATCTCGGGATCCAACGACACTATGTTGCTAATACTGGATTTCAAGACTAACGGACTGGACCCCAAGAACAGCATCGCCAGCATAAGAACAGATGTTAAACAAGCGAACAACCTCAGCAACACCGACCTCCTCGTCTACGTCACAGGTGCTCCAGCGTTCAATTATGATATTGAAACAGAATCGATCAGAGACGTGGAACGCATAGACCCCATCACCGTCCTATTGATTGTCGTCATCGTCGGCATATTCTTCGCCTCTCTCGCAGCCCCACTAATCCCTGTATCCGCCATCGGAATATCAGTGGGCATAGCCTTCGGCCTAGTCTACGTAATTGGCACGTGGTTCACCAGCGTACACTTCTTGATTCTGACACTCTTGCCCGTCGCCATGTTCGGGGCCGGGTCAGACTACTGCATATTTCTCGTCAGCCGATACGCTGAGGAGAGACGGATGGGAAGAGGAAAGAAGGATGCGGTTGAGAGGGCAGTGACATGGGCAGGCGAGAGCATCGCCACGAGTGGAGCAACCGTTGTCATAGCGTTCGGAAGCCTCGCTATTGCCGGCTTTGGAATGCTGCGCTCTATCGGGATTGCTGTGATGATGGGTATATCCATAGCGCTACTGGTCGCCCTCACCCTCGTGCCAGCGATTCTGTCCATGTTCGGGGACAAGATATTCTGGCCCGGGGGGCTAGGTCTTTGGAGAAAGAAGAAAGCCAAAGGAAGTAGCTACTACGCCCGTGCCGCAAGATTCACGGCAAAGCATTCGAAGCTGATCCTCATCGTCGCCTTGGCCGTCAGTTTACCAGCTACGAGTACGGTGCTTTCCAGCCAGACAAGCCACGACCTCATATCCCAAGTTCCAAACTCTCTTGAGAGCAGGGCCGGCTACAACAGCATGGTCCAAGGTTTCGGACCTGGCACCATAACCCCAACCTACACGATAGTGCAAACGCCAGTCCTGCTCGCAACCGACAATTGGATCAACGTCACTGCTCTGCGATCCCTCTCCTATGCAGAGAACTCGACATTGTCGATCTCCGGCGTGTCGAAAGTCTATGGGCTTACACATCCTTCAGGCGACCCGATCCCCTACTCATCGTTCAGCCAGCTAAACACGGCTCAACAGCAAGCAATGATCAGAAGCATGAAGCCCTTCCTCGGAAGCGATGGGAAATCGGCAATGGTCTGGGCTAACCTGTCCAACGAGCCTTACACGGACCAGGCCATCACCACGCTCACAAAAATCCGACAGAACATCAATAGTTTGCAGGGCAACGACAAGCTGCTCGCTGGATCCACAATGCTTGTAGGGGGAGAAACCGCTTCTGTCGCAGATCTTGCCAACTCAAGCGCAGCCGACTACTTCAACATGACAGCGTTAGTCCTCGTCGGAGTCTTCGTAGTTCTCATGATCGCTCTGGGCTCGATCTTCACCCCGCTCCGGCTTATCTTCACGATACTTCTCAGCATTTCCTGGGCTATGGCCGCGGTCATCTACATCTTCCACACCTACGTTGGAATGGAACTGATCTGGATACTACCAATCATGCTGCTTGTGATAATGCTCGGACTGGGACTTGACTACGACATATTCCTAGTAACTAGGATCAGGGAGTATGTGGTTGGCGGCGCGAAAGATGATGAGGCCATCGAGACTGCAGTAGAACGCACTGGAGGCATAATCACAGCCACTGGTCTAGTGACAGCGGGCGCCTTCGGAACCATGATGCTCTCGGAAATACCTATGCTGCAACAGCTCGGACTTGCATTCTTCATAGTCGTCATTCTCGACGCAACTCTCACCCGAGTCTATCTTGTACCATCAATAATGAGGCACATGAAGCGTCTCAACTGGTGGGCCCCAGGACGGATAAGAAGAGTGCCAATCACCCCAGAAGAGAAACTCATACCGCCCATACCAATGACAACAAAGCTCGCAGTAACGGTCGAAACCTTTGCGATCGTAGGGCTCGGACTCGTACTCTATCTGGACTACATCAACAACCAGTATCTCCAGGGCCTCGTAAACCAGACAACGTCTGGACTGGAGTAATACTTGGAGTGACGTCATTCCTGACTACATACATACTTCTGCGCGGCAAATCCAGGCCGAGCGGGTCAAATCAACCGGCCTTGCTTCGCAAGGTGGGCCGTCAGCTGGGCAAACTTCGTCCAAGACATCCGAAAATACCAGTGGTAACAACCATTTCCAATCCATCACCGAGCATGCCTTCACCGGGAGTCCAAAACCAAGGAGGGTCCCTTAGAATACCATCCGACTCAAGTGAGGAGAAGAATCAGGGACCCTAGGATACTATCCGATACAAGTCGACCTTGACGTTCTCCCATCTCTTGTGATGAAATGGGAAGAGGTTGGGAATGTATAGACTCATGCTACGCACGGCGTCAACCTTCCGATTCTTCTTTGCAATAACACCCCTAAGATAATCTCTGGTCGAACTCTTGTGAATTGAATACGAGATAGGGGCAAGCTCGAAAGCGCGTTCAAGAAATCGGACATCAAGATGGGGAGACCGCGTCCCATATGGAGGGTTCATTATTACGGTGTCATATTTTCCTTCAACATCATCAATGTCCGACACTAGCCACTCGACCTTGACTCCGGCCGACACCGCATTCTCTCGCGCCAAAGCAATAGCTGTCTCATCGATATCTACGCCAACGACTTTCATGGACCCGGTTATGGCAGCACCAATCGCTAGACGCCCAGTTCCGGTTCCGAGATCGATTGTTTCACCCTTCAAGTCGCGATGTTCGAATCCGGCCATGTATAGCAGTTCAGCCGCTACTTCGGGAGAAACGGGATACTGTTCGAGCCCCAACTTGGGGGTCTGAAAGATCTTCAGCCTTCCAAGCTGAATTTCCAGTTGGCGTTTGGAAACTGTTCGTTTTTCTGCCAATTATAGGCGGACCAGTCCACGCTCCAAAAGGTGTTCCCAAGTCCAAGCCCCGATAGCAACCATGATCTCATCTCTCGTGATGATCGGCTTCGGAAACCTTTCAGGGTCGTCTAGCGCAAGGCGTGGACAAGCCGTATCAACGAAGACATCGATGTCAGTGAAGTCGAGTAGTTTCTGGGGTAAAATCTCATCCGCGTAGAGGATAACCGCTTTCTTGCCTGCTTCCTCGACTTGCTTGAGAATTGAGAGAGCAATCTGTGGGTTGCTCTGTCCTGGCTTAGTTGAAACGATTATTCCGAAATTGCCGGCTTTACTGGCCTTGTCCACCATTGCATATCTCTGCCTAATTATCCGGTCCCTATCCTGATCTAGAACTTTGACTGTTCCATCGTAGGGGTCCGCGAGAATTGTTGATCTTTCTACGGAAAGAGCTGCCCCAAGACCGTGAAAGTAGCTGCCTATGATCAGAAACGAGTCGACCTGAGGTTGAATCTTCTTGAGTCCAAAATAGTCACAACCAAGGACCTGGCCTGTCTGGTGGGACCATGGACCGCGCCCAGGAACATGAACATTGAACCCCTTCGCTTCTAGAAGTTTTGCCGCCTCAGCCAACTTGTGCAGATGTTGAATTGTAGTGGCTAGGCCTACGTTCCTACCTTGAAGGGCAGAAGCCGCCTTCTCTACAACAGGAATGACCTCGTGATTGCTCCTTGCAGGGATGTAGACGACTGGGACTCCGTTGGAACTGTCTCGTAGGAATTCGTTATGCCCGTAGTGAACTAGTAGGTCAGCCTTCAAGCGAGCCGCAGCATCTAAGGAGAGGTCGCAGGCTCCCCAGGCAGGCACCGCGGAAACAAACACGTCGACGCCTGTCTTCCCTCGAATCAGACCGGCAAGCCGGGTCCCCTCATTCTTGAGACCATCGGGTAGCTGGATCAGTATCCTTCGGGCACCTCTCCCCGTTATCTCAGCTAGGAGCCTATCGTCGTCAAGGTCAAACATGGACATGTCAAACTTGCCCGCGAGAAGCTATCAAAAGGGTGGAGCCCAATATAAACACCCGAGAACCCTAAGGAATTTCCTTCGTGGCAGCCTGCTGGGTAACACGATTGTTAAGCCTGGTATTGATGGTGGGCTGAGCCTATGACAGAGAATCAGAAGCCGCAGTCCGGACTCGACACGGGGCTCGCAGAACCAAGGTCTCTGGCCACAATGGTTGATGCTTCTTTGAAGCGCGGTTCTAGCTTGTCGATTGCTCTCTCTGATGCAACTGTAGGGGTTAACCTTGACAATCTGGGCGACTGGACGATAACCGTTGGTCTCTCATCAAGATCGGACAGATTCCACCAAATAACATCCTCCCTGGAAAGTCTGGGATTCTTTCAAGCAACTGAGAACGAAGGTACCAAATACATGCTTTGGACATCTCTACTCTCAGAAGTTGGAGACGTCAGGATCAATGCTGAACAGATTCTCTTACTGGCTTTGAAGGTCTTACAATCGCCGAGCATTCCGGTGTATATCAGATAGTCAAACGATCTTAAGAGATCTCAAGCAGGGACCACGACTGGTTGTCGGGAAGGAGAGGTTCTCCCGACGACCTCGCGAACCATACCGTTCTCCATCTGGATTATGGTGTCTGCCTCCGCTTCAAGGTCTCCAACGTGGCTAATGAGGAAGATTTGTTTGAAGTTCTGTGAGAGTTCTTGGTGGAGTAGTGTGAGAATTCCTTCGCGGCGGATTCTGTCCGAGCTGCCTAGAGGTTCGTCGAGGAATAGGAATTCTGGATTATGGCCCTTGGCTTGGGGTATCAAGGCGAGGGCGAAGGCTAGCCTCATTGCCAGCAGGAGCTGGTCTTCGGTGCCTCCTGAGAAAACTTCTTTGGGCTTGAACTCTCCAGCCTCTGGATCAAAGACTCTGACAGTGTAGTCTTCGTCGAGCTGCACGGCCTTGTATCTTCCGGAGGTTATCACGGGAAGAATGAGCCCCATGTAGCGTTCGACCTGGGGCTTGACACGATTCCGCAGGGACTCCGATGTTTGCTCAAGTCCTTTGACGGACAGCTTGACGACCGCGCAGTCCTTCTCTAGGAGCATCATCTTCTTCATTTGCGTCTGAACTTGGTCATCGAGACCCGTGTTCTCCTCTAGTAGCTGGCGTAGTTCGAACTGTCGAGAAATCGAATCTTCGATCTGGGCCTTATTCCTCGAAACGGATTCCTTTAGCATATCTCTCGAGTCAGCGGTCTCTTCAAGGAGCGTGTCGGAGAAGGAAAGGCCTTCTGGCAGTTCCGGCAATGGAGCGGCGAATTTCTTCTCGACCTGTTTGACCTCGCGCTGGATGAGGTCGAGGCGTTCTTTGATTTGGGGTTCTTCTCTCAATTGCTGGCTTAGTAATCTGACCTTCTCTTCCAGAGATTGACGCGTTTGCCTATCGTTGTCGAATAGTGAGGATACGGTCTCGAAAGCGGTCTTAGGGTCTTTTGCCGCTCCCATCTTGGCAGCGTATCGTGTGATTGAACTCAGTGTTCCAATAAGGGTCTCGGACCTTCCAGCAATGTCCTGTTGGATTTTCGTAAGGTTTTGCTGATTCTCCGCGAGCTCGTTCTCCCATGAGCGGACAAGCTGCAGCCTGACTAACTGTTCCTGCTCGTATCTCGAGCTGTTGGCTTGTTGTGAAAGTGAGACTATCTGTCGTGTTAGTAAGAGGAGGGAGACTATAGCCAGAGATCCGAAGGCAACTGCGACTTGTGGGAGACTTAGAAAGAAGGCAAGAATGGCTCCGGCGCCTAGAGCTGAGGTTGAGATGAGATATGTCCAGACCCTTCTTGGCTTAGAGTCTAACGGTTTCGGATTTCCAAGACTTGAGACGCCTTTCGTTTTCTCCGCAATCTTGGCCTGTAGATTATCTTTGGACTCCTCGGACTGGACTCTGCGGATTTCGGCGGATTGATATTCTTCAAGCATATTCGATGCTTGAGTGAGTTGGGACTCTATTTCGGAAAGCCCAGAGAACTGTTCGAGTTCCAATCGAGCTTTCTCCAGTTCCTCTCGTTGAGACGAAATACCGGATAGTTGTCGCTGGAGGTTCTCTGCAAGACGCGTCTTGTCCTGAATCTCTTGCCGAAGAGATCTTTGGAGTTTCACCGCTTCATCGTGTTTGTTCAGGGTCTTGTGCAGAGAGTCTGTGGTCGCGAACTTTTTTTCCAAGTCCACAAGTTCGAGCCTGAGCTTTTCGATTTTTCCGGCCAGCGTTGAGAGTTGGGTCTCAGCTTCCTTGTACCTCTTCATTTGTTCTTGAAGCGATTGGAGACGCTCGCGTTCAACGGTTAGCTGTCCCGGATTTCGGGTCGTGCCTTCGATTCTGGCTCGCTCCGTATCAAACTGGTCCTGCACTCTGTTGAAACTGTCCAGGTTTAGGAAAACGTTGACAACTTTCCTTCGGTCGTCGAGCCTTTGTTTGATTAGTCGCTCGAGATCTTTCTGGGCGACTACACTGCTTGCGACAATTTCGTTGTAGGTAATGCCTCCCAGGAGGCGTTCGACCTCACTGGTTGTGTCGTTTACGGTTGTTGCGATTGTCTTTTGTCGACCGTTAGGCCCGAGCTCATAGAGCTGTGCGCGGTTTGGTCTGGTCTTGTGAATCTCTCTTACTATTCGGTACTTGAGGTCGCCGATGGCGAATTCGAGTTTTACCTGGGCTTCGCCGGTTCCGTAGGTGAGGATTTCTTCGTTGCTGGGTTTCTGGCTGGGCCGGATCATGCGGCCGAAGAGGGCGAATAGGATCGCGTCGAGGATGGTGGATTTTCCGCTCTCGTTCAATCCGGTGATTAGTGAGATTCCTTCTGAGAAGGGTAGTGGCTGGGAGAATTTCAGTTTCTTGAAGTTGTGAGCATAGAGGCTTAGTAGTTTCAGTCGACTCCCTCCTCCTGAAGCTTTGCAACTGTGAGCTTCCAGGCCTCTTGGACCAGTGGTCTATCCTGATCGCCTGCTTTTGTCAATAGATTCTGGAATGTCCGGTCTAGCTCTTGGAGTGGAGTAGTTTTTGGAAGCGACTCCAAGGGGACCATCGTGAGTACGTTGAGTTGTTCTTCGTCGAACTCGATGTGGAAGAATTTGTCCTCTGCGTAAGTATAGAGTGCGGATCGCTTGTAGGTAGAGAGCTGGTTCAGTGTGACTTTTCCGGAAACTTTTACGCGAAGTATCTTTTCGTCGTCTATTCTCTTTTCTAAGGCTTCTTCTATTTGTCGTGTGAGGCTTCCTTGGCCGGCGACTTGGAACTCAAGGGTTTCCATAGGCCGTGCAGGTGTTGGATGGAATTCTTGCTGGATTATTCCTGACTTGTCAAGTTCGAGCCAGACGAACCCTTTCGTCTCGCCTTCTTCATTGAACGAGGCTCGCTCGGTGCTTCCAGGATAGATGACCGGTGTCTCGTTGATGGTTTTTCTTTGATGTTTGTGCAGGTGGCCTGAGGCGAACAGTTGGAGGTTTCTGGGGATGGATGATTTCTGGATGTGGACTTCTTGTCCAAAGTAGCCGTCGAAGCCTTCGATCGGATAGTGCGTCAGGAAAATGTTGACGTCGCCGTCTCGCCTGATCTCATGACCGACGAGGGGATCTGCTTCAGCTGGTAGAGATGGGTTGAGGCTCATCCCTGTCACGTTGACAGTTTCGTTTCCAAAATTGAACTTCCTGCTTGATGGATGTTGTTCTTGTATGAAGTAGACGTGTCCGGACCTTGCATGAACAGCGAGAGGGGATGCGCCCTGCTCTGCGCTGCGTGGAGTATCGTGGTGGCCGCTTACAAGAATGGTTTTGATGTTCTTCTCATGTAGACGCTTGAACTGTTCTGCAACGAACGCTCTTGTAGGATTGCCGGGGAGAATGCCATCGTAGAAATCTCCACCGATAAGAAGAATATCGGGGTTATTCTCCAGGGCGAAGTTGACCAGAATTTCGAAGCAACGCTGGAAGTCGCGCTTGCGTTCGAACCGCTTGGGTCCGTACTGGACCGCGGATGGGTCTAGGTGATTGTCGGCTGTCAGGAGAACGTGAATCGTCATGGTAATCTAACTACTGAAGGCAACCGGCATGTTCGATGAACTGGAACGATATTAAGAGTTGGAGATAGCCGAACGTGACCCTGTCGAATCTCGAACAAAGCAGGAAGCGTGCGAGATTCGTCAGAAGGCAGGGAAAGGAAATGGTTGCAGGAAACACTGTCAGGGTAGGAATCGACATCGGTGGAACGTTTACGGATCTCGTGGCTACAAACGAGAAACGCAGGGTCTGGAAGATCAAAGTCCTGACCACTCCGATGGATCCATCGGTCGGAGCGCTTGACGCTGTCCGAAGATTGTTGGAAAAAGAGAAGGCTGACGCTCGGCATGTTAGAGTCGTCATTCATGCGACAACGCTCGCCTCGAACGCGCTTCTGACGGGAAGCATTCCTAAGGCCGCTCTCGTGACAACCGCGGGCTTTCGAGACGTTCTGGAGATCGGGCGCCAGAACAGGCCTGAACTGTACAATCTTCAGGTCGACCGTCTGCCTCCACTGGTCCCGAGGCGATACAGGTTCGAGGTCCAGGAGAGAATCACCTATGAAGGGAAGATTCTGGAACCGCTTGATACATCAGGGACCGTTCTGGTTGCGAGAAGGATTCGAAGACTCGGTATTGGAACGGTTGCCGTTTGCCTTCTTCACTCCTACGCGAACCCGAGACATGAGAAGAAGCTTGGGGAGATTTTCAGGAGAGAGCATCCTGGTGCGAAGCTGTCTTTGTCTTCGGAGCTTCTTCCTGAGTTTCGAGAGTACGAGAGAACCAGCACTACAGTCGTTAACGCTTGTCTGCAGCCGCTATTCTCAGACTACCTAGAAAAACTGGAACAAGGGATTAAGGAACTCGGGGTTCACGCGCCTCTGTTTGCAATGCAGTCGAATAGTGGAACTGTGCTCTCTCGCCAAGCAATCATTGAGCCAGCTCGTCTCATAGAATCAGGACCTGTTGCTGGAGCGGTGGCTTCGAAGTTCTACTCTAGCGGCTCTCAAAGCATCATCTCTCTCGACGTCGGCGGGACAACGTCGAAGGCAGGAGTATGGTCCGGTCACGGATTCGAGGTGACCAACGAGTATGAGGTTGGTGGCCGCTTGCACGGAACGAGGCGAGTTGAAGGATCAGGATACCCTGTCAGATTTCCAGTAGTAGACCTTGTTGAGGTCGGGATCGGTGGTGGAAGCGTTGCCTGGGTCGATAATGCCCGTGTTCTCCATGTTGGGCCTCAGAGCGCTGGAGCGCTGCCGGGTCCGACTTGCTATGGGAAAGGTGGGAGACTGCCGACGTTAACGGATGCGTCTCTTGTTCTTGGCCGGTTGAGCTCTAGCTTCCTTCTCGGAGGGGATCTGCGGTTGAGCCCACAGCTTGCTTACAGGGCTGTTGCGGAGTTGGTTGCGAAGCCGCTCCGAATGGGAGTTACTTCTGGTGCTATGGGCGTTCTGAGAATAGCTGTCGCGAGGATTGTGGAGGCGTTGCGGGCGGCGACGGTGGAAAAGGGTCTTGACCCTCGTGAAATGGTTCTGGTGGCATTTGGTGGAGCGGGGCCGATGTTTGCCTGTGAGGTTGCTGAACAGCTAGAGATAGAGAAGGTCGTTGTGCCTCCGGCTGCGGGGCTGCTGTCCAGCATGGGTCTCCTTCTTGCGGAACCGCTGCATGACTCTGTCCAGACAGTACTGAGAAACGCAGAGAGTGCCAGCATCAAGGAGCTTGAGAAGTTCTTTCGCGGGATGGAAGGGAGAGCGAGAGGTCTGTTCCGAATAGAAGGGGTGGAAGAGAAGGATGTAACTTATCAGAGGTTCTTGGACATGCGGTATCAGGGACAATCCTATGAATTATCAGTTCCTCTACGGACCAGGACTATTACTAGGAACGTGGTTCGATCTGCTGTTCGCGATTTTCATCAGAGACATCAGACGCAGTATGGGTATTCTCAGCCGGACAAGTCTGTCGAGATTGTCAACGTTCGCAGCTCCGGTCGAGGAAAGGCCGATACGACCTCTGGAGTAACTGTCAGTTTCGCACGAGAGAAGGGCACGGTGCAGAGGAGACGAGTCTGGTTCACGGATGAACGCAGTGTCGAGTGTCAGGTCTTTCAGCGGAACACCCTGCTTCCTGCCAATAGGGGAAAGGGACCGTGCGTGATTGAGGACTACGATTCAACCCTGGTGATTCCGCCTCGCGCAAGGTACGTGGTCGATCGGAATGGATCGGTTTCTATCGCGATCTGAGCCTGGGATGAACAAGGCTGTTACTCGAACCTGGTGGCGCTGGTTTCAACAGGGCAATATCGGATAGCGCTTGGTAAGTTGCTCTAACAGTGAAGAAAATATGACCAATACGCAAAGCGGCTCGAACAGCACGTGGGGAGCGTTTACTCCAGTCATGCCGGCGTTCATACGATTGATCGCGGGCGTCATTGTACTAGTGATTATCGAGGCGGTTGTGCTCGGCTTTCCGGGTATCAGCCAGAACATCACAGGCAGCACCATATCCATCGCGAACATTGCTGTATTCATGATCGGGCTTGTCGTGGCTCTGATCGTTTTCAAGTTCGGAACACAGCTCTCGAAAGCGGTCTCGGACGCGTACAAGAACTACCAGACATGGGTTCCATTGCTAGCGTACATCTTCCAGATCATAGCGATCGTCATACTCTACAGTGTGAGCAACGGTATTGCCAGCCAGTACTTCACCAGCGCGCCTTGGGCTTATCCACTGATATTCCTCTTGATAGCATTGCTTCCAACGCTGCGAGTTGTCGTCAACCTGGTTCACGCGCTCGAAGGCCCATCGGCCACGAAGCACTCCACGAACAACTAACAACTGTACGAGCTAGCCAAAAGAAGAAACCGGGGCCTCATCGAGGCTCCTGGAAAGACCAAAGCCCCACTTTTTCGGGACATTCTAAGAACACTCGTTTCTACGTTTCTTACACGAGCAAACGATACTAGTGGAAAGCTGGAAGAAACCACTCATGCGTCGCGAGATGTTCTGTGCAATACCCCCCCCCGGGTTTCTTGAGGGAGCTTTCCTGTCTGGCGTTGATACTGGACTAGACGGGCTAATCAGGGCGTGATCCGGGCTTAGGTCCGATGGCAAAAAGAAAGGGTTTCTAAGCCGTTTCCTGAACGATTCGAGGGAAGTCTAGGACCCCCCTTCCAGATTCGAGATCAAGGCTGACAATAGGCGAGTTTGGTAGTTCCTGTTTTCTACTCTAATGAGTAGAGATGGTAGAGATTGCTCCTGAAGGCTCCATTTGCATGGCCGCGCGACGCCTCAGCACAAGATAGGCAACCACAACACCGACAACTACGACAACTCCTATTGCGACGATGATCCCGACCAAGAGTATTCGAGGGAGAAAAGAAGTGAATAACGGTCCCGACTGAACTTGCTCCAGTGCAACGGTCACCCAGCCAGTATCAAGAGTCTTCTGAGAAGATCCCCTTGCAGTATCAAGAAAACTGCCATCCGATTTTTGCTGGGTCAGGATGAAGGCAACTGAAGCTAACGCTTGAACGGTTCGACCGTACGCCTGAAAGGCCAACGCAGACAGCGCGGCACCGTAGACATGCCCCTCGTGATCACCAGTGGTTGTGAAGTTCTTAGAAATCGTATTGGTTAGGAAGTCCAGGGCCTTCGACACAGTATTGTCGTTTGCAGAGTACTTTCCCGCATATCTCAGTGCCAAGAGTGTCAGAGCAGTCATGCTAATCCTCTCAGGTCCTAGCGCGTCTGTAGAGCTCTGGGAGATCGTTCTTGTCAGATTGAAACTTCCATCAACGTTCTGAAGTGACACGAGATAGTCAAGTGCGAAAGTTCGATTTTGCAAGGAGATTGGAGAGTTGGACTGAGACATGCCCCGAAGAGCCATCGCCGTGTCGACACTTGTGGCGACCTGTACGTAGTTACCGTCCGGTGACTGCGCATAGTACCCGATGAAACCGCTGCTCTGTTGCTGGTAAGCTCCGATCTCCGATGACACTAATGCGAACTTATCAAGCAACCCAATGTTGTTCGATACGGCCAAGGTGTAGAGCATCGCTCCGGGAATGTCTGCCTCTCCCCACGCGTAGCTTGAGGAGTTGTCAAGCTGAGAAGCAAGCCAGGTAAGAGATCTTCCAGCCTGGGCTGAGTGCGAATCATTCAACCAAAGCGCAAGAGCCGCACCAGGAGTCGGAATTTGAGAAAAATCCTCGAAAGACCCGTCAGCTTTCTCGTGACTTGACAGCCAATTCAAGGCTGCTTTTGCGGCGGAAGTTTGAGAAGTCGTAGCAGCATTGGAATAGTGCGTTGGCGAGACGATACTTAGGGTTAGGAGAATAACGATCCATATTGCAGCTTGTAGCGAGTACTTCTGAGCGGGCAAAGTTACCCGCTCTGGGCGGGAACCTCCCATATAAGCTAAGCGAAGCAACACTCGAGACTAGACGCTTGCTATGGAGAATCTTGACCCAATATCATTCGAGATTCTCAAGAATTCACTCATCTCCATCGCCGAAGAGATGGGAGTCGTCCTCCGAAAATCCAGCTTCTCCCCTAACATCAAAGAGAGGAGAGACTTCTCCTGCGCCCTCTTCAACGCCTCAGGACAACTAGTAGCTCAAGCAGAACACATTCCAGTCCATCTCGGCGCGATGCCATACTCGGTACAGGCAGTCCTGAAAGAGTTCAAAGATGACTTTTCGGAAGGTGACGACATTATCCTCAACGATCCGTACCGGGGCGGGACACATCTTCCGGACATTACCATGGTTTCGCCGATCTTCTTCAAGGAGCGATTAATCGGGTTTGCGGCAAACCGTGCCCATCACTCCGACGTTGGAGGAGTAGCGCCTGGAAGCATGTCGGCTCTATCAAGAGACGTTAACCAGGAAGGAATCCGCATTCCCCCTATCAAAATCTGGACAAGGGGCAAACCGAACCGGCAAATCCTCGACTTCGTCTTGTTGAATGTTCGGACGCCTGACGAGAGATTGGGAGATCTCAGGGCGCAACGGGCCGCGAACCTTGTGGGCGCGAAACGTTTGGTAGAGTTACTGAAGAAATCGAGATCCTCAACAGTTGAAGCGGGTATGGATCAATTGATCGATTACTCCGAGGAGCTGATGCTCAAGAGGATTCAGGAGTTGCCTAGAAAGTCGTCTTCGGCGGTTGACTATCTCGACGACGATGGTTTTGGTACAACTGATATCCCGGTCAAGGTCAAAGTCACCATTGGTCCACAATCAATAGCATTTGATTTCTCCGGTTCTGCGAAACAGGTTCAGGGACCCTTGAACGCTGTATACAGCGTCACTCTGTCAGCCGTCTACTACGTGGTGCGCTGCGTGACTGATCCTTCGATTCCCGCAAACGCAGGCTGCTTCAAACCCATTCACGTTACAGCACCATCCGGGACCATTGTAAACGCGGAACCGCCTGCGCCAGTGGCAGGTGGGAATGTGGAAACGTCGACACGAATTGTTGACGTAACTCTCAAGGCCTTCTCCAGTATCTCTCCAGAAAGAGTATGTGCTGCTTGTCAAGGGACAATGAACAACGTAACCATCGGAGGAATTGACCCACGCACCGGGAAATACTTCACCTACTATGAGACTATCGCTGGCGGGTTCGGCGCCCGGCACAGCAAAGACGGGGTTGACGGAATTCATAGTCACATGACTAATACATTGAACACGCCTGTAGAAGCCCTGGAATCAGCATATCCCCTGAGGATCAAGAAGTACGAACTGGTACGAGGCTCTGGTGGAAAAGGAAAGTTTCGGGGAGGACTAGGCATCAGGAGAGACACAGAGGTGTTGGCCGGGGAATCTACCGTCTCGTTGATGGGAGAGCGACAACGCCACGGACCTTGGGGATTGTCAGGAGCAATGTCGGGATCACCGGGCGCATATGGGATCGTGCGGCGAAACCTGATCACCGGTTTGTCTTCAAAGACAACCCTTACTGCAAACAGTGGTGACGTTCTAACTGTGACAACTCCTGGCGGCGGTGGCTACGGAGCATCGAACCGCAGGATGAAAGACAAGATGGAGAAGGATAGAGCTGACGGTAAAACCTGAATCCTAGCACATAGTTACTTTCGCTGCTCCAGCGACGGGTGGGTTCCAGTTAGACGAGTCTTGCGAGTTTGCCGCTTGGTAGAACCAAGCAAGCGTATGATAGGTCGTAAAGTGAATCGCGTCGGCACCAACGCTGGTCGCTATCCACGCCTTAGATTTCTGGCATACAGCCCACAAGCTCCAGAAGTATTGCCCGTTGCTATGCACACCATTTATTCCAGTCACCAGGTGCTCGGAGGTCGGGGGTCCATAATAAATGGCTTGAACCGTCGTGATATTATTCGTCAAGTCGTAGAAGTTCCAGCTCGAAGGTATGTTGCTCCTGTTAATCCATTGACTAGTTCCATTTCCGTAGTTTATCAGAGTCTCGACCGTGACCGTGGATCCCTGGCAGGGACTTGGGCAAGCGCTGTTCGATTTCTGATAGTAATAGAAAGCACTACCTTGGACGGCGACGATTATCGCGGCTAATAGAATGATGATTGAGAAGAATGCCTTGTGCTGACTGATGAAACCGACCCTCAATTGACTCGACCTCTTGCGTGGAATCCTATTCCCATACGTCTGGCTGCAACGATAACAGCAGGCGCCACGGTTGCGAAGAATATTGTGTTGCTACTCTCGTGCGCAACTGAGAAGGGGGCACCGATAATGTTGCCTATGATGAAGGCCTGATAGAGAGAAGTGGTCAAGAAGACCCAGCTTGCAAAGTTTGTGAGCAAGTCGTAACCAAAAGTGGCTTGCAAGCCAACCAGCGCGAATACAAGGCTCCGGGTCGGATTCAGTATTCTAATTCGTCGACCGAGGCTTCGGAAGACGCCAGTTCTTCCCGTAATTCTCGGGCTATCATCAGTCGGTTTCACCTTCGAGAGTTCTTGGCCGACAGAGGTTCGGCTGAGGATAGCTCCGCTGAGGGCGTAGAAACACTCTCCCAGGATCAAGAAAGATAGGATGATGGGACCGTCCACCCCGTTGGGATTGACCAGCCCATAGACAAGCCAAGTAGATACGGCGACTCCGATTCCAAGCCGAACGCCGAAGAGGAATGCAACGATGAAGACCAGAGTGTCCATTAGTTTGACGTTTTGAAAACCAATGAGCGCATAGTTGGTCGCAAGGGAAAGTGCTGTGAAAACTGATACAATCATGGCTTTGGTTGAAGGTCGGTCGAAGACCGTTGGTGGGCTGAGTTGGCTGCTCAAGGGTGGGAGAAGCGGGCAAAGTTACCCGCCCGTTAAATATATCCTTTCCGAGAACAATGAAGTGAGCTACAAGGTCCGAAAATGAGAATTTGCTCCCTACTTCCCAGCGCCACAGAGATCGCATTCGCTCTCGGTCTTGGAGACCAAGTTGTCGCGGTGTCCCATGAGTGTGATTATCCTCATGAAGCGTCCAATCGGCCGGTTTTGACGAAGTCGGCGATTCACCAGAAGATCCACAGAAGCTTGGAGGTTGACAGGGAAGTGGGACAGCGCGGAGGCGACATTTACGAGATTGACGAGAAGCTTCTTGAGAAGTTGAAACCGGATCTTATTCTGACTCAGGAACTCTGTCATGTTTGTGCCGTTTCCTATACTAAGGTCAAGGAAGCGGCTCGGGTCTTGAATGCAGATACGAAGATCGTCTCGCTAGAACCGACGAATCTGGAAGAGATTGTCGACAACATCTTGTTAGTTGGCAGGATGACGGGCAGGCTGGCAGAAGCTGAGAAACTGGCTCGGCAGATGCTTCAAAGAATAAACATGGTAAAGGAGAAAGCGCAGACGGTACGACATAGGCCGCGGGTTTTCTTTATGGAGTGGCTTCAGCCTCCCTGGGCGGGCGGACACTGGATTCCCGAGATGGTCGATTACGCTGGAGGAGTTGACGGGCTTGGCCGTCTCGGCAAGCCTTCTCACAGAATTGGATGGGACGAAGTTGTTGAGTACCAACCTGAGATAGTCGTACTCTCTCCCTGCGGGTTCGAGACAAGTCAAGTTATGGAAGAGGCCCACGTGCTGGCGTCGTACGAAGGATGGGAGAAGATCCCCGCGTTCCAGTCCTCGAGAATCTATGCGGTCGATGCGTCCGCGTATTTCAGCAGGTCAGGCCCCAGGGTGGTAGATGGACTTGAGATCCTAGCTCACATGATACATCCCGAGCTGTTCCCAGAGAACCCACATGCGAAAGCCATGAGGATGGTCCCAAAGGAACTGGTCCTATAGCAAGAGAATTATTGAAACAAAGTTGACGTAGTACGGACGAGTCAACCCAGATGCCCTTGAAATCTCAAGAGGAAAAAGCAGAGGATTTTCGTGCCCTTCACCATGGGAAACGGATCTTAGTTCTTCCGAACGCGTGGGATGTTCCGAGCGCGCGCGTGTTTGAAGATGCAGGGTTCCCTGCGGTCGCGACGTCTAGCGCGGGCATGCTGGTATCCCTGGGCTATCCTGACGGCGAAGTAATCGACAGGCAGGAATTTGTCTCAGCTGTTGGAAGAATCGCAAGGATCCTGTCGGTTCCACTTTCTGCCGACATTGTCGCAGGCTTTGGAAAGACCTCAAAAGAAGTATTGGCGACAGTCAAGGCGATTCTCAAAGCTGGAGCCATTGGAGTAAACATCGAGGATTTCATTCATGCAACTAGGAAACTCCACCCGGTCGAGCGACAGATCGAGAACGTCAAGGCTATCAGAAAGGTAGCCGAGACCACGGGAATTCCGCTTGTGATTAATGCTCGGACGGACGCCTTGAGATTTGCCGACGGTGACGAAGAGGCGCGGTTCAAGGAGGCGACTCGTCGAGCCATAGCGTACAGGGATGCAGGGGCTGATTGTGTCTACCCGATGGGTCTCATCGATGGGGCCTCTATCGCGAGATTCGTGAAGGCGCTGGATTTTCCGATCAATGTCATGGTCAGAAAGGGTCTCCCGCCTGTCAGTGAACTACAGAGACTTGGTGTCGCCCGTGTGAGCTTCGGTCCCACCCCATCTTATGCCGCGATGGGCCTCCTGAAACGAGCAGCCAAAGAAGTGCTTGAGAAAGGAACGTACGAAAATCTGGTCGAGGGTGCGATAACATTTGACGAGCTGAACGCGCTCGCTGTCCCTCGAAAGCCATCATCCAATTGACTTCCGGAAAGTCAACACAGATCGCTCAAATCGTAGAAGATTCGTGTTCCTGAATATTCTCTAGCGTCTCTCTCTCGACTTGAAGGGTGACGTGTTCTATTCCGAATGACTCCTTTAGCTTGACTTCTATCTTCTCCGCGATTGTTGAGCCTTGACCGATGCTGTCGGTGCCTACGGTAATGTGTCCGCTGAGCGCGTAGAGACCGGATGTAATGGTCCAAACGTGAAGGTCGTGCACTCCCTTCACCCCGTCGACGCTGCGAATTGTCTTGGCTATGGTCTCTAGTTGCATCTGTCGGGGGGTTGCTTCGAGAAGGATGTTTGTCGAGTCTCTGACGAGGACAAAGGCGCTTCGCATGATCAAGACACCGATGATAGCTGCGGCGAGCGGGTCAATTCCAAGGTACCCCGTGAATATCACGATCAGACTGCTAACGATCACGGCGAGGGATGAGAGGACGTCTCCGACCGTGTGGAGGAATACGCCCTTGACATTGAGGTTGGACCCTCTCCACTGGGACAGCAAGCCCGCGCTAGAGAGGTTTCCCATGAGACCGATTGATGCTATTGCTAGGACGAGCGGTCCTTGGACCGTTGGAGGTTGGCGAAGTCTCAGGTACGCTTCGAAAATTATCAGGAAGGCAGCGGCTATCAGGACAGACCCATTGATCAGGGCCGCGAAAATCTCTGCTCTATGATAGCCGAAGGTCCGTCTTGCAGTATGAGGCTTCCGTCCCAGTCTCAGTGTGAGGATGCCTACACCAACCGCTAGAACGTCGGTTAGGACATGGCCGGAGTCGCTGACCAATGCGAGGCTCTGGCCTAGAAAGCCCCCGGTGAACTCAATGATGGCAATTACTGAGGATATGATGAGAGCGATCCAGAGACGCTTCTCAGCACTACGGGATGATACTGAAAGGTCTAGGCCCAAGAGAGGTAACGCTCCTCGCGCTCTCTTGAAGTTAAGAGTATTAGAAATGGGCTCAGGAACCGGAGCTCTTCGGCTTTCGATTAACCAATAGTACTCCAGCGAAGATAAGGAGGAAGCTGACTGCGGTCCAGGAGCTAAGGCTCTCTCCGAGCAGAAGATACGACGTGAGGACCCCGAATACTGGGACAAGATTCCCAAATATTGCCGACCGTCCTGCTCCGATCTTTGAGACACCTTCAATGTAGAGGAAATACCCGACGACGGTTGACAGTACGGCCAGGTAGATTATTCCCGCCCATGAGGCGGCATCCCATGTGTAATTCCAGGGAGCTTCTAGTAACGAGAAGGGTATGAAGAAGAACCATCCGAAGAGGCTGATCCATGAGAGTATCGATAACGAAGAAGGTTGGGAGCCGTGGTTCTCGCTATGGTTGGCCGCAATGAATCTTCTCAGAATTATCGTGTACAGAGCATATGCAGTGGCGCCCCCAAAAACCAAGGTCACTCCTAGCAGTCGGTTGGAAAACCCAGCGCCGGTGTTAGGTGAGAACAGGGAAATCGCGACGATTCCTGCAAGTCCGGAGGCGAATCCCAGAACCTTGGTCCCAGACAGGCGCTCTTTGAGGACGAAACTGGCCATGATGGCTATCAACACGGGACCGAATCCGATAACTAACGAGTCGTCGCTAGCAGCCGCATACTTGACCCCGTAGAGAAAGAAGATCTGATAGAGTGTCGTGTTGAGGACGCCCATTATCACAAGTGTCGGTATCCATGATCTGTCGATTCTGAAAGACCCCTCTCTCAACCAGAGAATAGCGAATAGGATTGGGACGACAATTGTGTATCTTATCGCGGCTATAGAGACTGGTGGAAGATTTGCTATCTCGAGGGCTCGTCCGACAGGCCACGCGAGTCCCCAGATGAACATCGTGAGAACGAGCCCAGAGTATACAGCCCAGGTTCGAGGCTCAACTTGACTCACAACCGTTTGAGCCAGAGCGGCAGCTTCGGTACTCTTTGTCTCCGTAGGCAAGACGAGGCCTGAGTTGATTATGACCTGACCTGTTGAAGTAGTTTGACTCTGAATCTTGCCCTCGATCTCCTTCCGCCTTGTAGTTGGCCAACGCAATCACCCGTAAATAGTTCCGAACTCGCGAGCGCGAGTATCTCGACGTTTGAGTGCACATCTTGAACGAGCCTCGTTCTTCTCATGCGCGCCTGGTGGGGATCGTTGTCTTTCTTCTCGTGCTTGCCCTTGGCGAGCTTTGGGCTCTCATTCTAAATTACCAGAACAATTTCTTCCTCCGACAGTACGTTTCTGACAATTTTGCCCTTACATTCGAGATGACGGCTGGTCTGCTATTAGTTGCCGCGGGTGTCAGCTATCTTGTCTCGCTGAGAATGGCATCCACGCAACCCAGTGTGGGAGCGCGAGTTCCCATGTTCGGGAGAATCGGATCGTTCGTCGATAGAAAGTGGAAACTGATAATCATATTCTGGATCCTGCTATTCGCTGCAAGTCTCCCACTTTCTCAACAGCTCTCAAAGGTTGTTACCTCCAACACTAGCGGTGGTCAATCCAGCACTTCAGAGTCGGCGAAGGCCGCGAACCTCTTAGCCCAAGAGTTTCCTCAGCCAAAAGCGAATACGAGTGCGATAATTCTCCTACAGGGAGGGAATGTTACTGATGATTCAACCAAGGACTTCACTCTCCGACTGGAACAACGTTTCCTTGTCCCAGGCCAGCTCAACAGTGTAGAGAATGTCACCTCGGTCTACAGCGTGTTCAGAGCATTTCTTACAGGATGCTACATTGGGAGCGGATCCTCTCCCCCGGCTGCCGCTGTACAGGCGAACCAGACTTTATGGTCCAAGACATTCACCCAGATTCTCGCAACATTATCAAGTTGCCAGATTCCGGTTCCGCTAGTCCAGGGAGTTCTTCAGAATTTCATTAGCCCCGACAAGACCGTCATGTTAGTCCTGGTTGACTTTTCGAAATCGCCTGGCTCGTTCGCTTCAGCTAGCAACGACCCAATTGTGAAAAACGTGATCACGATGCGGAATATCATTTCCGAGCTGAAATCACGGTACGGAGAACCGTCTCAGACCTACGTTACAGGCGATCTTGCCACTTCTGCCGATTCTTCTCTTGCCAGCGATAGAGATCTGAGCCTCATCGAGCCTGTCACTGTCGGAGCGATACTCATTTTGGCAGGACTGTTCTTCTTCGCGATCGCCACACCCTTTGTCCCGTTGACCATTGTCGGAATGGCGTTGATCATAACCGAGGGCGGGCTTTACCTTATGGGAAAATACATCATTCCCATCCAGGACACGACAACGACTTTCCTGTTCACGATAATGCTCGGAGTAGGCACCGACTATTCCATCTTCTTAATGGCCCGTTATCGGGAAGAACGGGTCGAAGGCCGCGACAAAGCGGCGGCTGTCCAGACATCCGTGACCTGGTCAGGGGAAAGCATCGCCACTAGCGCGACCACTGTCATCATCGCCTTTGGAGCGATGACGATAAGCAGCTTCACCCTCCTGCAATCGATAGGCGTCGGCCTCGGCTTCGGCGTCCTAATCGCCCTTCTAGTAAGTCTCACACTGATCCCCTCGTTCATCCTCATCGCGGGTGATAGAATATTCTGGCCTAGATCAGGCAAGCGGTTCGAGAACTATGCCGTCAAGGCGCGGAAGAAGAGATCTGAGAGACCGGGATACTTCAGGCGGGCCGCAAGTTTCAGCGTCAGACGACCGGCCCTAGTCTTGGGACTCACCGTTCTCATATCTATCCCCGCCATCTACATATCACTCACCGGATCCACCTCGTACGATTTCACAGCGGGTCTTACGCACGCTGAGAGCGTCGATGGTCTCGCTGTTTTGGAAAAGAGCTTCGGCGCGGGTCAGATAGGCCCGACCCAAGTGCTCATGCAGTTTTCTGGGACAATTCTCGTTAATGGGAATCTTACGAAGTTTGCACAGGCTAGCCTGGAAACGCTGAGCCAGAGCATCGGGAACTTGTCTAACGTGAAGGCGGTCACTGGACCCACTCGTCCCAACGGGGTCCTAGTCAACGCGACCAACATGAGAACGCTGCCGTCACTGGACAGGCTTGCAATCCTCAGAGATATCGGGAAGGACAATCGGACCGCGTTGGTGACAGTCTTATTCGTTGACGAACCCTTCACGCAGCGATCTCTCGATACCGTTAGCCACATCCGAAGCCTGGTCGGGACCCTTCGAGCCTTGGAACCGTCCCTTGCCCAGGACACAATACTCGTCGGGGGCGCTTCAGCGTCCACCCTGGATTTTTCCAGCGAAACCGTTGGTCAATTTAACACGATGAGAATTCTGACTGTCTCGGCCATATTCCTGGTATTGTTGGTGGTGCTAGGTTCGTATCCTCTTGCGATAACAGGCATCCTCTCGATCGGATTGAGCATAACCTGGGCCTATGCCGCTACACTTCTCTTCTTCAACAACGTATTGCAGTCAGGGGTTCTCTTCATCATCCCGCTCGTACTGTTTCTATTGCTCTACGGGATCGGGATGGACTACAACATCTTCATCCTAACCCGTATCCGAGAGGAAGCTCAGAAGGGCAAGGAGACCCGTCAGGCAGTGGTCGATGCAGTTGATCGAACAGGCGGAATCATAACCGCTCTAGCGCTCATCCTTGCAGGAGCGCTCGGTTCGTTGTTGTTGTCGTCTAACCGTCTTCTCGAAGGGTTCGGTTTCGCGATCGCTTTGGCAGTGGTGCTAGACGCGATGGTTGTGCGGACCTATCTTGTTCCGGCAATCATGTCGGTGCTAGGCCACAGAGCATGGTGGGGTCCAAACCGACTGAGAAGAGTCAGATTTGACAAGAAAAACGAGACACGATCCGCAAACCCTTAGAGGCGCTAGGCAGAGAGTGCTAGTTGCTCAAAATTGGCTGTAGGACTCTTCTCGATCCTGTTCCTTTTCCTCGTGTCTCTCGGGTCGAACGCGACTCCTTTCTTTGGAGCATCGTACACTCTAATCGCGACAACGGCACTGCTCGCTGACGGATTCTCGGTCGGCAACTTTGTACTGATCGTTTTCGTCACAGCCGCTGGAGCCTCCTTAGGAAAGCTGGTTCTCTATGCTGGCGGAAAGAGTTTCAGGGGGAGGTTGGCGCAAAACAAGACAGTTCTGGTCCTCGGGAGAATGCTCGAGCGGAAGACGGGCCTCGCGGTCGTTTTTGCCACCGCACTAATTCCAGGGCTTCCACTTGACGACTACTTGTACGTAGGAGCAGGGGCAAGCAGTTCAAGGCTCACCGGCATGTTCATCGTCACATTCGCCGCGAAAGTTCTGAAGAGCTTCCTGGAGATTGGGATAGAGTATGCGGGGCTCGGAAGGCTGTACACGGCCACGGGTCTGACGGGACTGTCCCGTCTAGAAACATCCATCCTCTTGTCAGTGGTCTTCTTGATCCTAGGCGTAGCATTCTACAAGGTTGACCTAGAGAAGGTCATCTCAAGGCTGAGAAGTCTTCGGAAAACCAAATAATGCTGTCGGGTCAAAAGAAGAATTGTGGAAAGAGAGTGGTCAGATATGGAGAGAAGTTTGCTGGCTGTTACCGCGTAGTGTGCGTTGGGGGACAGTGAGATGACCGGTCAGCGAGCGCGTCTCTAGCGTTGGCTGATGCTTGGCTTGGAAGAGAGGTTGGATGCGTGAAGTTGCATTGCGGGGTTCCGGGTGAATGGTTGGCGTGCGCGGCGGCTTGGTTTACGCCTGAGGCTAGCGCTATCATTGCTGGTGATGCTGCAGCGACCAATGTGATCGCTAGAAGAGCGAACATTTTCGACTTCATGCTTTTTCCTACTGAGCATGGTGGTCGCATGGCATATGAATCAAGAGTTTTGAACGCCCCCACTTTGGATCGCTTCACGAGGAAAGCAGTCCACGCGGGACTCCACAGGTAGAACATTCAATCCCGAGCTATCACTACGTTGACCCATGCAGAATCGTATCCGGAGGATCTCGCCCCATCATGGGCTTTGATATCCTTACTATCGATCACCTAGAACCGGAGAGACCTAAAGGCAAGGAATTAGCCTCTCGAAGAGGGATCTAACTCATGCCCAAGCTATTGGTTCTTTACATGTCCAGAGAAGACGAGGATCAGCTCTTAGAATATGTGCGGTCCCTTGGAAACCTTCTGATTCTACCAGCTACCTCGCCTAGTTCCGACTTTACATCTGTTGTCGGTTTTCCCGAACCGTCGCAGGAGGAGTCAACTCGAAGGTTTTGGCTGCAATATACGGGTGCGGGAATGCCCCTTGTTACCGAGCATGTTCCGGAGAAGGAGTACTACGTGGTTGACGGGTTTCAGTCGCCCGTTATCGAGTTTTGGCGCTCTTGGATGGTTTCACAGATCATGATGCCAGGTGGAATGCAAGCCGACATGAACTACATTGATAGCAACAAGCAGGATCTGGAGCAGAAGCCTGTGGAATTCCGAAAGTGGTTCGAGTCGATTGATGGCTGGATACGGAAACACTACAGGCGTTTGGGAATCTACATCTTCGCAGGCCCCGGTGCCCAAGATTTCAGAGAACATGGAGGAATACTTCAGGGCCGATAGAAAACACTCGCCCGTCTTTCCGCCACCCTTATCTTAGGAGTTTTTCATATTTCACGCATGGTGCAAGAAGTCCGACAGACCACCTTCAGACATGGACTGGCTTTCTACGGAACACTGGCGTTCCTCGCGGGCTTCCTTGGTGCCAGACTGTTCGCGACACTCAACCCAAAGGTCGTGGTTGTTCAGAATGGAATTCACTTCCATCACTTCTGGTACGGCCTCATCATGGTCATTGCTGCTGGCTGGATTGGAATCGCTCTCAGCAACGTCTGGCTGGGCCGTAACCTAGCGATAGTCTTTGGTTTTGGAGCGGGGCTAATCGGGGACGAAGTGGGCCTGCTTCTGACCTTTGGTGATTACACTTCCAATCTCACCGAGATCTTCTTCGTCGCAGCTATCGCATTCATCATTCTCGCAACACTGCTATCGAAGGGCAGGGAGCACATCGAGAAGGACGTGATCAACGTGAGCTGGAAGGAGAGAGGCACTCAGGTCGGCATATTCCTCGCTGCCTTTTCCGCAATCTTCTTCGCCTCAGGAAACTGGCAAATAGGATTCCTGTTTATCGGTCTGGGCATACTGGTTTTTACTTGGGGCTTTGAACGTAAGCGAGGACCCACAAGCTTTCGCTCGCTTGCCTGACGATCGCCGAGAGGCATTGAGAGATTTATCGGAAAAATGGTCGGATACTGTTAAGTACAATCCGGAAGACCGCTCCTCTAGGATTTTTCATGATTGCTGTAGAAAAGATCCCTAGCTGGATAAGAGCTGCAGAAGTTATCCTTGGATTAGTATCACTAGTCGCAGGAGTCTATGTCCTGGCCTATCCGGGTGTGGCCATTGCGACTTTGATTCTTCTCCTCGCGGTGGGTCTCGTCTTTCTGGGTTGGAGAGATATTGTCCTTGGAGCGATGGGTAAGTTCTTGCCTAGCTGGTTGCGCGCGGCGAACATCGTCCTCGGAATATTGGCGTTCGTCCTTTCTGTCGTGGTTCTTGCGGAGCCTGGATTCGCAGTTCTAACCTTGATCCTTCTCCTCTACGTTGCCTTGTTCGTGCGTGGAGTTGCAGGAGTGACAATGGGCGCAGCGGGAAAGCATTTCTCTACAGCGTTGAGGGGGCTTTCAGTCGGCGTTGGAGTATTGAGCATCATTCTAGCCGTTGTCTTCCTAGCCTTGCCTGCACTCGCGCTTGCCACGCTTGTCGTTCTGTTATCCCTAGGGTTGCTGATAACTGGGCTTGAATCCATTGCAGTGGGCGTGATTGGACGAAAGATCGTGCCGGTTATGGCCAACCCGGTCAAAGTCTAATCCAATATCTCTAAGTTCTTTCGAGAAAACCTGGAAACCGTAGTGATGAGTTTCTCCGTACTCTCAATTGTAAATCGTGTCAAACTGAGAAAGCCGCTGAAAGAGCCTCATCCTTCGCACTCGTTTCTGTCGGACTTTATCCTGGGAAGCCAGGATGGGCTTGTCAACGTCCTAGGCATTTTGTTGGGAATCTCGGCAGCTACGGGTGATGTCAGAATAATATTCGTTGGAGCCCTTGCGGCTCTGGGTGCGGAGTCGATCTCGATGGGGGCGCTGGCCTTCCACCGAACTCGAGGAAGCGCGGAGTATTTTGAAGGGATGGGGTTGCGAAGACGCGGAACTCGAGACAATGACAAACGGCATCTCATCTAATCCGAGGGCGATGCAGGAATTCATGATGTCGTTCGAACTCAAGCTCGCGCCCGTTGAGAAGGACGAGGCGAGGCGCAGCTTCGCAGTTGTGCTTCCTCGACCGTCTTCGCTCGATAATACCGCTGATCCCGTTTTTCTTTGTAACTACGACAACAATAGCTTCCGGCTCAATCGCGTCAGTGATCGTGAATGGAGCATTGCTGTTTATCATAGGTGATACGAAGCGAGGACGACAGTTGGCTCGGTATTGTGGGGCGGCTTGATGATGACGATAATTGGGCTCTCAGCAGGATTCGCAGGCTACCTGATAGGGCATCTCATCGGAGCGGTACCCGGACTATAATCTGTTTTCGACAAATAGATTTCTCCTACTCTCTTGTTTATTCTCTTCTGCAGCGATAGCTGCGTTTCATGGAACGTGGTCTTGAGCCAGTCCTCTTCTGTCTGACATGTGACACTTCAACAACTCATGAAACCAGATACCGCTCTGATAACGAGTTCATCGGAAAAATTCTTGTCTGCGAGCACTGCGGCGAAACAGTGTTCGAACCGCTAAGGACTGTATGCGCGGATTGTTGATGGGGTCGTCTGACACGCGGTCGATGTTCTCAGACTGAGGGCTTGATGTTCTGGTTCATGTGAAAGAGGTTTTTCGGGTCCCACTTGTTTTTCACTTCTACGAGACGCTTCCATACTGCCGGTTTGTAGGCGGCCTGTATTCGGTCGGTCTCCTCTGCGGTCATGAAGTTCACGTAGACCCCGCCTGTGGAATATGGTGTGGAGGCTTTGAAGAATGCCTTGGCCCATGAGGTGCACTTCTGGTCCTCGTTTGGTGTCTCCCATCGGCCGTGTACGTTTAATACGAACTTGGCGTCCCTCTGGGAATAGGCCGTCTCATCCGCTGTAACCCGCGAGGCCTGGCCTCCTATGAGGCCGATAAAGATCTCGCAATGGGGTGTTGGGAGTTTGCTCGCGTACTCGATCATAGTGTCGAGGGCTGGGTCGGTCAAGGTCGAAAAATTGTGCGACTTCCAGTAGTTACGGAAGCCAGGGGTGAGCAGGGGGTCGAAGGCGCGTTGCCACATCACATAAGGCTGGGAGCCTACGTGTTCGCCAAGGATTTTTGCGAAGTTCCGAATGGGGGCAATCAGTTTCTCGCCCTTGGCCGGATCTCCAGCGTAGAAGATAGCGAACACGACGATTTCTTTTCCGTGGACTTCGGCGGGTAGAAATGGTAGGGATGGCGCCTTTCTCAAGACTACCCAGACGGAGAGATCGTCTGGAATATTTTCGACGAACTCCCGGTATTTCTTCAGGACCGTCTTGGCTTGGTCGAAGGGAAAAACAATCAACCCGCTGAACACAGCGGGACCAACGGAATGCAACTGGAACTCGAAGGATGTGATAATGCCAAAGTTCCCGCCGCCACCGCGTATTCCCCAGAACAGGTCCGGATTCTCACTCGCACTTGCTCGGACCAGCTTTCCGTCGGCTGTCACCACGTCCGCTGATACGAGGTTGTCCACTGACATTCCGTATTTTCGACTTAGCCATCCAAAACCGCCGCCGAGGGTGAGCCCGGCCACGCCCGTGGTCGAGTTTATTCCTAGGGGCGTGGCTAGCCCAAAGACCTGGGTGTCGTGATCGAAGTCCGCAAGGGTCGCGCCTGGCTCAACAAATGCACGCTTGTCCTTCAGATTTACCCGTACCGATTTCATCGGCGAGAGGTCGATTACTAGTCCTCCGTCGCATACGGCGTTGCCGGCGATATTGTGGCCGCCACCGCGTACGGAGACCAGTAGATCGTGCTTTCTAGCAAAATCCACGGCATGTATTACATCTGCAGCTCCAGCGCACCGCACAATGATCGCTGGCCGTTTGTCTATCATAGCGTTCCAGATAACTCGCCCCTTGTCATAGCCGGGCGAGTCGGATGTGAGGAGTTCTCCCCGAATGTTTTCCTTCAGTTCTTTGACTGCTGTTTCAGTGATATCGGATCTCCCTCTAGAAGTGACAACCTGCAAGTTCCGAGGCCTCGACGGGGAAGCTTCTCGAGTGATAAAACGGTTTCTAAGAATTCGCAGTAAGCACGAGGGGTTTCGGCCTTCCATAAGGGACCTACAGTCAGAGGCTTATGATTCTAGAGCATCGCGCCTGTCGGGTACAAGACGTAGTTGGAGAAGTTGGGGAAGGGTTTTGAGGACATGAAGAGGTAGTTGTCCAGTATTCTCATTTTCTGTTCCAGTGCAACCTGCATCAACTGCTCATTCGATCCTGTCGCAGCAATACCCACATTCGGAGCTCCTTCAGCTGCCAGCCTGAAAGCAGATCGCAACACATCACGAAACATTTCGTGCGACACGGTCGCGAGTGGGCCTACCCTTCCATTCTGCCACACATACGCGTACCCGACAGGTTTTTCGCCTGAGGAGAATAGGTGGCATCGAACACTGGGAAGGCTGAACAGAAACGCGTGGTTTTTCTCGCGAGGATATCCAAGGGTGAGCTCGTCGATCCGCGAGAGAACGCTTCGGCTCTTTTCAAAGTCGACAGCTCTCTCGTTTCGCAGTTTTGAATTCGAAAGTTCAGTCTTCACCTGCTGGCTTGGACCCTCCATCCAGTAGAGCGGTTCACGGGGATAGATCCCGTGACGAGCATACAGGGATATCGAAACAGGATTGTAAGCAAAGGTCACCAAGGCTCGATTAGTGATAGGAGGGTCCTTGCAGTGTTTCATCGCTCTCTCCATGAGGTTCTGTCCGATGTTGAGACCTTGATACGCGGGCGAGACGAATAGGTGTGCGAGATACCATAATGATCCTCGGACCCAACTCAGCGTTATTCCCGCCATTTTCCCATCTACTTCTGCTATCCAGAATCCCTCGTTGTCTTCCTTCAACCCCATTTCGAACCAGGGAAAACCCTGTTGAGGAATAGCTGGCATTTTAGGGGATGCGAATGGTGATGAGTCGAAGAATCCGTGCTCTCGCAAGACACCGTCAAACGATCCTCTAATGAGACCGAGAATTCCGGGAAAATCTTCCACTGTTGCAGTGCGATATGACACGTCTGACAATGCCGGAATGGCTGAACAAGCAATCGAGACATAAAGCATACTCGGAAGCTGGGAACCTGGCGGCAGGCGTTCTCGATGACTCTGATCTACAATATTGTTGTAAGTAGGAAAATGCCTACGGTGAGGAAGCCTGCGCCTACAAGCTTCGAGATTAGCGCACCGAATGGAACTATCTTCTCAACGAAGATAATTATTGAGAAAACCCCCATCAAAGGGAGGCTCATCGCCCCTACCGTCAACAGCCCGGCCATCAGGGCCCAGCAACATTTTGTGCAGAATAGTCCGTAGTCGGCCCCCATCAACGCGGCCCCGGTCTTCCCCGTGCGCCACCTTGTGAACAGGAAAGTCATAGGGCTACGGCACTTCATCAACGAGTCTTGTTTGAACCGGGTAAATTGGTAGAGACCCACAAGGATCATGCTCGGCCCTGCCCAGAGGGCGAAGACGGCAATACTAGTGGACAAGCCTATGAGAACAAGGCCGGAGATTGCGAGGTAGAAGGCGGCGCCTACGATGGTCCAGATGGCAACGTACGCGAGAATGAATAGACCTGAGCTGGTTGAGACGCCTGTTTTGTGTGGAATGGAGAGGGTCTCGGTTTCTGGAGACTTTCGCGCGGACACCGCCACTGTGTAAACCATTGGGATGAGGGATGGAAACATCATGGCCACCATTCCTACTCCCCAGATTGCGGTGAACAATAAGAGGGCTGAGAGGTCGAGCATGCCGGCCATGGGCATGTTGGCGCTGGCCACGACTAGCCAAGAGAGAATGGATAAGGCTCCAAGTGTCGCGCCGAGGACGTAGGCTGCACGTGGGAGCGTGCGGAGTGTTGTGGCTACTGTGCGGACCTGCATGGCTGGAATTGTCTCGGTAGATCGAGCGCGTTCTGTTTATCCGATGCAGCCCTTGTCGGTAAACCTGACTGTGGTGACGAAGCCCGCCCGGTTATCATGTTTAGCATGAATCTCTCTGTCTCCGATCCACCATTTCTTGATGTTCGTCACCATCGCCTTCTTCCAATTGATTCCGTCTGGAAGGACGACTTGTCCCTTGAATTTTTCACCCGTTACCGGGTTTGAAATGTATCCTGAGCGGACTTCTCCAATTCCGTCGACCTTGAACCAGCTGTTGTACCCATTGTAGTGGAAGTCGACCTTAACGACCTTGGTCGGGAGTTTTTTCCCCCAGGTCTTGGGAAAGATCTCGAAGACCCCTCCTCCGTGCTTGCCGCTGAAAATCGCCTCTACAGCTTTCCGTTGCTCGGGGCTAGTTTTCTCGTCGATGTATAATGCTCCTATACCATTTCCTTCGTGTATGGCTTTCGGCCACCAGAGACCCTCGGCGAAAACTACACCATCGAGCTTGGTCTCGCCGAACTTTCCTTTCTTCACTCTGTAGGCTACTAGTGCTTCGCAGCTGCCGTGTGTGGGAAGCGCGTCAAAGTTGCAAGGGCATCCCCAGTCACAGTTACAGCTCTGGATATATTCCGCTTCCATATTCCATTTCGTCTTGACGGACAACGAGGAATCAGAATATTTGCCGACCGTCATCTGGATATAAGATGATACTTTTGTTTCGCATTGTCAGGTTCTGGGCGATGTTCAAAGAGAACTCTAAGAAAAAATGGGAAAATTGGGAGATTATGCCTAGGAATCGCGGTTTAGAGCTGAATCCTGCCGTTATTGACCAGCGTGTAGCCGTCTAGTGTTAGTGTTGGTTTTCTAAGGGTCTCTTCGTGGCCGAATTGTGTTTCGTTGGTTCCGCCGATGCCCTTGTTGCCGCCGATACCGATGCTGGCGGTGCCCTGGACGACGCGGTCGGTGAAGATCCCGACCAGTTCTGCTCTCGGATTGTTGTCTCTCAATTCCTTCGCAATCACAATGAAGAGCTCTCCGCTTCCAGCCATCAGAGACGAACTGAGTGGGACTCCATCGATCAAGCTCCTCACTCGCGTCTTGGCCTTCAAGTCAGCATGATCTGAGATATCGGTGGGAATGGGCGCAAAGGTCCATGTGCCTACTCCTTCGGGCCGGACGAGCTTTGTCGTGAAAGACGAGTTCCACGTTTTGATTGAAACTCTTGCGTTCATAGGTAACCACTTGTCTGTCTGATATTAGAGCCCATTGCCCTGCAATTTTCGGCTTCTCACGACGAAGTCCTGTCGGAGGGCTCGCGGGGGTGAGGTTGCGGGACCATGTTTGGCGATCCGTAGTAGTTTGTAGCTGCCGAGTAGCGCATACGCCCAAACTGTGTAGAATAGCACGTCTAACAAAAGGGCGAACCAATCGAAATAGTAACCGCACTGACCGTAAGGTGGGCCTATACTCAAGATTAGCAGACAATTTACCCAGACGAACGGATAGCCTGACCACAAATGCGCGAAGCCAAGCTCATACAGAGTGGTTAGCGCAACAATGGGCGCGCCCACTAGATAGATTAGCAGAAGGTAGCGGTTCATGACTTGGAACGGGCTAGAGGTCTTCTCTCTTGCTGACCGCGTCTCCTGCTTTGTTCAGGAGGAAGTTGATTGAGAGAACGGTGAAAGCGATTGAGACCGTTACGAGTCCGATTGCAAGGATTGGAAGGTAGCCTGATCCGAGTATGGTGACGAGAGTCTCTGAAACAAAGACCAGCAGGATTACTGGCGAGACCATTACGAGGTTGATGATCGTCTGGAAGAGGAATCTTCGAATGTCCGCCAATTCCTGCTGCTGAGATGACAGGATGTCGTCCGTGGAGCTCTGTCCATACTTCGATGCGAAGAACATCCCTCCTGCCATAGTGATACTCGCAATCTCCAACGCGCCTGGAAGTGCCAAGATCACACCTAGCAAGAGAGATGGCTGAGACAACTCTCCTAGGACCAGCGGGACGCCCACGGCTACAATCACTGGGACCAGATAAAGCAACAAGGGGGCACCCCGAGCCCGATAGACCTCTTTCACGTACCTCCGCATGCTGACAGGTGACGATTTCAAGATCCAGAGCCGTTCCTTCTCTATCCATCGAGACGCCGTTCCGGACCCGAAGGACCCGATTATGAAGAGAATGAAGAGAAACGAAGTAGGCGATGACGAGAAAGAGCCAGACAGGGCGTAGATGATCATGAAGCCTGAGAGGAACACGGCGCTGATGAACTGCGCCCTCGCCTCCCGCGTCCGGCTGATCAGAATCTTCTCCTTGAGCCTCACGATCGACCAGATCGACTTTCCTCTCGGGTCCAACCGAGAGACCTGGTTGGGTTTGTCGAATTTTTCTCCGCCCGGCACCGAGACTTCGAGGAGGTCGTAGAAGTGCTGGCGCGACATTCTCACACCCAAGATCAATACCCCTCCAAGCCAGGCAAACAACAGCGATACGTCCGCGAGATACGCGAGCCCTCCTGTAGTCCCGCTGACAAGACCAACGCTTACCGCTGCTGCAAGGCCGTTAGGCAGGACCCGAGCGACCTCACCTATTCCCGACGGGATTCCGGGAATAAGCAGGGTGATGGGGAGCAGGCTTAGCACCATGACGAGTACGATGAAGATGTTCCTCCACAGCTTCTTCCTCTCTCCAAGCCCATGCCCGAGCGAGAGTGTAATGTCCGCGCTGAGCAGCAACCCGATTACTAGAAAGATCAGAGTGACTAGCCCGGCCAAGAGTGCAGCAGGCCATGGTGTATGGTAGTATGCGGAGAATCTCAGGTAGAGCACGAGGATCGGGGGAAACCCGAACAGAACGGTGGTGAGCGAGTTCAACAGGACCTTGGCGGCGAAGACCTCCCGAGGGGGAACTGGTGAAGTGAATACATAATCGACATCGCTTGAACTCACCGGCAGCCCACTCCCATTGAAACCGCTCTGGATCAAACCGACAAGAAACAATGCGAGTAGAATGCTTAGAGCGACTTCCGAGAGACCAGTCGATAAGCCAACCCTGTTCGAGAAGGAGAGATAGGTGGAACTGCCGAAGAGGATGAAGACTACTGAGAAGGCTTCTCCGACAACGAGGCCAAGAATCGCCCCCTTTGTGAAGCGTCCCTTAACCCAGTAGCGCATGAGAACGCCGATAGTTCCGACGGAACCGGAGATGCTCAATGTCGGGCTGGCTCCTCGCCCTTTTCCTCAGTCAATCGCAGAAACACGTCTTCCAATCTCGCATCACTCGCGGTATTGGCCAATCTCCTCAGACTCTCAACGTCTCCCACTGCCACAATCTTCCCGTGATCGATTATGGCGATCCTCCCCGCGTGCGTCTGGGCCACGTCCAAGTCGTGGGTCGAGAGGATCGTCGTCACGCCACGCTTTGTCTGGTTACCTATCCAGTCCTTCACCGAGACCCGAGTCTTCGGATCCAACGCCGTCAACGGCTCATCCAAAACAAGAACCGAGGGACTGTGCAGACTCGTAGCGATCAGCGCTACCTTCTGCTTCATACCCTTCGACAAGCTACCGACCAGACTGTTACGCTTCTCCTCCAACCCGAAGCTCTTGAGAGAGTCGGATATCTCCTGGTCGAGAAGATCATCTGCTACTCCCCTAATCTTTCCTACAAACTGAAGAAACTCCAAGGTCGTTAGCCCAGTATAGAGGCTGGGATTCTCCGGCAAATATCCAATGAGTTTCTTCGCCTTTTCCGGGTCTGTCACGATGTCATGTTCGCCAAGTCGAATCGTCCCGGTGGTTGGTCTGAGGATCCCGACCATTATCTTCAGAATGGTGCTCTTGCCTGCGCCGTTGGGTCCGAGAAGCCCGAAGACCTCGCCTGAAGCTATTTTGAGACTGACGTTGTCCAGAGCCACAAGCTTGTCGTAGTGTTTCGTTAGGTTCTCGATGGATATCTCGACCGTGGCGTCGACCCTCTTTGGAGAATAGATGACCTAGAGCGAGTGGCGATACTTAACGACCAAGTTGACGTCTGGCTATGCCTATCCTTGTGTTGGGATTTGGGGTCGAAGTCTTTCTTGAGCGAGAAGGATTACCATTGCGAGACTGATTATGATTGCCACGATTGTTCCACCGATTGAGCCCTGGAGTGCATTACCTGGTAGCAAAACTCCATTCACCACGATTATTTCAGAGACAGTGCTGTAGAGAATACTGGCAAGGTTCAGAAGCAGAGCGGCATTCCAGGCCAAACTGTCCCGCCTCCAGAGTCCATACGCCACTGGAAAGGCGAGAAACCCGAGCCCGACGTGAATGATCCCTAGGATCTTGTCTGTTGCGAGAACAGTTAGAGCCGTTCCTCCGAGAAAGATGATCAGACCTACTATCAATTCAAAGAATAACAATTGTCGTCAGTTTGCGGGATCGCATCGCGGATCCGATCGACCTAAAGTGTGCTTCTTGCCCAGCCTGTCTACGAGACCACTATGGTTCCGTGCATCCATAGATGTAACGTGCAATAATAATTGTAAGTGCCTGGGCTTAGGTTGATTGTATACTGGTACTGCTGGTTTTTCGTGAACCCGGATGGGGATTGAGTGTTCGAGTCGAAGCTTCGTGAAGTCAAAGTGTTCGCACCCTCACCACTAGGGCATGCGGTGCTAGAGTCTGTACTGGTACATTCTGTGACAGTGTGCGCCTGGTTCCCGGTGTTCGTCCAAGTCAAGGTGGTTCCTGCAGTTACATTCTTGGTTGTGGGACTGTAGCCACAGTTTCCGCTGTTAGAACAATAGCCCGTATCCCATACTGTGACATTGGGACCGTTTGGTGGTTGAGGAGCCGTGCCGGGCCGGTTTGCCACGTAGGCTACACTCGCAATTACAATCAAGACGACAGCTACTGCTCCGATTATTATCCAGAGTTTCTTGCGGCTACGGGTCGAGGGTTTTGTAGAGTCATGAACGTTGGAGGATAACTGAAGAGGGTTCATCGATCTGATTCTCCTTGCAGAACAGTACAAGCTGAGAGCAGTTCATAGCTGAACGCCTAAGTCCGGGCCGGTTTTCGGACACTTTTTTTAGACCTTGATCATGGACCAAGTTCTGCAGATTTGCAGCGCCCGGTCGACCTGGACATTCGCATAGTAAAAGAATTGACTAGTCCCAGTTCGTTTCGATGGAACGTCCGGGAGTCCTACAGTAGCATTGCAGCGAAGATTGGAGTTGATGAGGAAACTGTTAGAAGGAGAATAAGCCGGGCGCGTGAGTCCGGCTTCCTCAAAGGCTGGCAGGTTGTTCTGAACCCTCACGTGGTAGGCCTCGAGTCTGCGGGCGCACAATTGACTGTAGACAAGGAAGACAGGAAGAGTTCGGTGATTTCTCAGATCGAACAGATGGACGGCGTCGTGATCATGATCAATTTTCACGGCAAGGGTTTGCGAGTAATATTCTATCACAAGGACAAGCGAGATCTAGCTGAGAAGATTCAGACGTTCAAATCGGTCTGTCAGAGCAAACAGGCGATTGTTTGGAAGGGTGGTTTTCCACCGTTTAGTCGGGCACTCAAAGGGACAGATTGGCAAATTGTGAGGGCGTTGAGGAAGGACCCTAGAAGAAGCCCTTCTGAAATAGCAAGAGAGGTCGGGGTGTCGACACGGACAGTGAAAAGACGATTAACGCCATTAACGAAGGGCATGGCCTTCTATCTGTTGCCGATGCTTGACTACGACAAGTATCCAGGCGTTGCCTGTGATTTTCTGATTTTCTGTCCTGATCCGGCAAAGAAGGCGGAGGTCGACAAACTTATGCGTGTCAAGACGGATAGGCTCGTGTTTTCGTTTGTTGACGCCGAGGGATTTTCGATCTATGCCATGCTCTGCCTGAACATTTCAGAGGCCGAGGAGATTCACAATTGGCTCAAGGGCCTTGATGGGGTCGAGAAGGTAACGATGGACACGATGCGAAGTAACACGGTGGTCAGACGCTGGCTCGATGAGGAAATCGAGAAGCATCTACCGAAAAGAACAATGAACATTGTAACCTAGCCTCGCCTTAAACGAGAATAGAACATCCAAGATCGCCGCTCTCTCAGCCAGCAGCGCCCTCCAAATTGGTATCAAAAGAAAAGTCAGGCAATAACGGGGCGTCTGGGGAACCTGATTGAAAGCAGGACAGCCAGCCCCACTATAGAAGAGGCTGATGCCCATACCAGAATAGGCCCGTAGATAGAGTAGATCGAGCCAAGCGGTAGAACTAATACATTGAGATTAGCGAGCTCGTTTCCGACCGATAAGTACAGGTTCAAACAAATCCAGACAGATATGAGACTGGCTACGGTCTTTCTGACCGGGTCCATGTCTCGCCATTTGAGGGTCAATCGTTCCCCTTTCTGCTGGGAAATGTTGAATCTCACTATCCAGACGATGCAAGGAACCAGGACCAGAATAGGCACACCGTGGAGAACGAGTCCCAAGAGGTCCACGCTTTCGCTCCTCCGACTACAGAGATTGGAGGCTCCAAGAATTAAGCGTGCCTCAGCAAGGGTCCGAAAGAACAATTAACGAGTGGGGCCCAGATCCAAACGATATCCGTTGGCCTCTCAAACTGTCCTGAGACAGGTTGATCGTTGGATTGACGCTCACAAGAAGGACCTGATGGATCTTACCTGCCGCCTCGTCAGTATTGATACTACTGTTCCTCCGGGTCTGAACTATCCGAAGATCTCGCAGGTTCTTGCTCGGGAGCTCAAGGAGCTGGGTGTTACGCCTTCTGTGAGCTATATTCCCGAGGCCACGATCAAAAGAAAGGTTAGCCCTGAGGTCGGGCTTAAGGGTCCGCGGCCGAATACGTATGCGACTCTCAAGGGCGAGGGTGACGGTCCGAAGATACTTCTCAACGGGCATGTGGATGTTGTCCCAGCGGACCCTTCAGGATGGACCAACGACCCGTTCGAACCGACTATCAGGAATAACCAGATCTATGGGCGGGGAGCGGCTGACATGAAAGGGTCGGACGCGTGTACTATCTTTTCGTTGAAGGCGTTGGTGGAGACTGGTGCCAAGTTTGCCGGGTCGATTATTCCGACGTTCACAACTGATGAAGAAGTGGGCGGCTATACTGGCGTGAATTATCTAGTCGATAAACGCGTGATTACGAAGGATATCGATTATTGCATATCCAGTGATAGCGGTATAGAAGTTCTCCATGTCGCAGCCCTGGGAGATTCCGAGTTTGTCATCGCTGTCAAGGGTGTGGCTGCTCACTCGGGCCGTGGTTGGACCGGTGTCAACGCGATTGAGGAGGCTGCTGGTTTGATCGAGAAATTGAAAGTTCTAGGTCAGGAAATCGGGAAGAGAAGATCGAAGATTCCAGCGGAGCCGATGTATGGGACCAAGAAGATGCGGCCAGGCCTCTACGTGAACATGATCAAAGGCGGCTTGAAAGGCAATATCATACCCGACACATGCGAGATACTAGTCGACAGACGATTCATACCAGAAGAGAAAGCTGCAATAGTCGAGAAAGAGATCAATAGGGTCGTTAGAGAGTTCGCAAAGAATAGTCCAGCAAAGGTGTCGATGAAGAAGATCCTCGGATACGATCCGATGCTTACAAATCCCAACCACAAGCTAGTCAAAGTTGTCAGAAAACAGGCGAGAAAAGTTCTGGGAAGAGACACACCGCTAGCGGGAAGCCAGGGGTCTACCGATATGGCAGTTGTCACTAACCTTGGCATACCCGTAGCCGTGCTAGGCGCCACACGACAAGACAGCAACATTCACGGAATAGACGAACACGTACGCATAACCGACCTCGTAAGCGTTACAAAAATTCTAGCTCACTCATATCTCGAATTGCTATCAGAGCGTGGGTAATCGGCCACAACCCGCTAGCCGATCAATTGCCTAACTCCTCTCGAAGAATTCATGAACCTTTGTGCTGACAACGAACCCTATGAGGTTTGGATTTCTATGGTTATCGGTCCGTAGTAGTCGTAGTCTGGAGCTTGAAGCCGCATCGATAGGGCAACCGCTCCGAGAGCCGGCACAGAAATGGGAAGGGGAGGTGAATAGAGGACAAAGCCCTGTGTCTTGAGAGAGATCGAATCTATGGAATGCCCTTGCCAGGGGTCATAATCGACCAATGAGAAGCTGAATCCCATCAGACCATGTCCCCAGGTGAACATAGAGGTACTGACGGTCCGCCGAGAGCCGAACCACGGATTGTCAGGGTTTCCAGGATAAATGTTGAGAGTTACGCCAGTTACCGAGACTGTATGCACAGAGAGTGCGACACCAGGGACGACAGATACGATCGCCAGCATTAGAACTCCGGTGAGAATTTTATTTGCGCCGCTGCCAATGTGCAGACGGTTTCTCTCGCGATCAGCGATCGGCAGAGAGCCAATAGAGGGAGTAATCTCTGTCTCAGCCGCTCCAAGGGAGAGCCAGGGAGAGCGGAAGAAGTAAGCCCGCACGCTGGGTACCAATAAATAGACGAGGATTATTGGTTCGATGAATATTCCCCAGACAAGTATACGAAGGAATGCTTCGGCAACACTGGCTGCCAAAGCCCCTCCGTACACCAGAATGGAACCTGCCCAAGCCCAACGCTTTCCCCGAAAGTAACCGATTCCACATATGACCCATCCAATGCTGGTGAGAGCCACCAAAGGATACCAAGGATCAGCCTGTGTAATGCTGGCGATAGCAGCAAGGGCTAGTACTGCAAAGGTTACGACCCCACCAAAGACTATGCTGAAAAGGCCAAATACTACTACGTGTACCGGCTTAGCAGGACGTCGCTGGGTGCCCGCCTCGGGGATACTCAACGTCTACTGAACTGGAGCGTTAGGCGAATAAAAATCTAGATCTTTTCTCCGTTTTCTTTAGCGAACTTCGATTTCGTGATCTTCGTTGTCATGTGTGTCCTCATTCAAGGACAGCTGTCTCCGGGCGATTGGAACGACTGCAGAGACTTTCTATGGGTCCATGGCGGCTCCCGGGTTGTTGAAAGGAAGTTCGGCTGGGGAACCGGTGGAAAGTGGGCGCTCGGGACTGCTCGGGGACGGTGAGGACGATGGTAGTGTCGGTGGTATTGAGCGGGTGGGACGGTTTCGCCGCACCTCTACAGTGTAGAGTGCTGCAAGCGTGACAACTGTTGCCAGGAGCATGACGGTGATGGCGAACCCCCAGGTTTCCCAAATGCTTGGAGGGGCGGCCGGGAACAAGCCAGCAGCTTGCAATAACTGCCGGGATTTTGTGAGGTTGAAACTGTACGGGGTGAGAGCCGTGTTGAACCCGTCGGTGACAGCGAAGCCCGTCCGGTAGTTGCCCACGACCGGAGTCGTTATCCCAGGATTACCGTATCCGGCGAGAAGCTGCTGTATTATCAGATCTCTCGGGATCGCGTAGCTGATAGCCTGACGAACATATTTGGCGGCAAGAGAGGCCTTCGAAGGATCATTAAGGCCTAGCGGGGTATTGACTCCTGTTCCAAATATGGGGTGTTTCATGTTGAAGCCGAGCTCCTGGACCCCGAACGCGTCATAAGACGTCCACTGGTTCGACGGCCAGGTGGCGAGAAAGCTCGTTTGGGTCTCCAGAGCGTACTGTGCGTCGAGGACGCTTACCGAGCCTGTCTTGAGGGCAGAAACAGCGTTATCGGAGCTCGGTATGTGTTTGACGTAATAGTCCTTCACCTCGAAAGCTCCCCTATTCTGAAGAGCAGTCTTCCCGTTCTCGGGAAAATCAAAGTAGTTGTCATTCCTTGTCAGATGATTTGTCTCGGTCGCAGGATCATAGCTGACAAACTTGTAGGGTCCCGTTCCAACAGGCCCACCACCAATCCCCGTGTTGAAGGGGTCCGTCCTCCAGTCTGCGTACGGAACACTCCCCAGCACGTGGGCGGGAATAATTGGTGTAGTGAGAACGTTTTCCACGAAGTACGCGTAGGGACTCGGGAGAGTGAACCTTACAGTGTATGGGTCCACGATTGTTACGTCGCTTTTTCCGCCGACTATCCCTTTGATGAACGCCTCATTGTCCGCCGCCAGAGTATCATCTTGAAGCGCGTCAAATGTGAATTTGACATCTGTCGCATTGAACGGAACCCCGTCATGCCATGTCACCCCAGGACGCAACGACACAGTCCATGTCTTCTGATCCGAGGCAACAGACCATCCAGCCGCCAGCTGCGGAATCATATTCTTGAAGATCGTATCATTCCTCTGCGCCATCGCACTGAACATTGCTCCGTACACTGTCTGGTCGTAATAGGAACTGCTCAGTGTCGGGTTGAACCCCTCCGACGGAGCCGGTCCGGTCTGAGCAAGGGTAATCGAGCCTGTCATAGACCCGCCCATCATCGACAATTGCTCGATCGGCGGCCAATACGGAAAGTGGTAGGTGCTGAACACGTACTGGGCATTCGGCATGGTATAATCAAAAGCAACAATTTCCTTCGTGTAAAGTATCGTGGCGGAGGGTTGCTGGTCATATGCGAGCGCCTGCCACTGCTTCACCAAGTCTAACCGCTGCGTCTTGTCGATTGTTTCCTTGATCTGCTTGGTCAGCTGGTTATTCTGGCTGTTATTCCAGAGATAATAGTTGGAACCTATCGGAGCAAACTGTGAACTGTGATAGTAAGACCATGGATCGGCATCTATCCCGAGAGCATAGCCGAGAAATAACGCATCAAAACCACCGTTGTTGTAGCTTCTCCCGAGAACATCAGAGCCCGGCGTAAGCGCCCTATCGTATATCGTGGGCCAGTCAAGAACAACCCTCTGGGCATCGATGCCCAGCGCCTGAAGGTTGCTCTGGACGAGCAGCGACCAGCTCTGTCGGGCCTGATTCGGCTGTGGAACCATCAACGTTATTCTGAATATTCCGGCAGGCGCAGTATCTGCATGGACCCATACAGGACTGGTCGAGGTGAGAGCAAGCCCAAGAAACAATAGTGCCAAGGATCTAATCCGGGCGCCAGATCGGCCAGTCATAGCGAGAACACTGCGACGAGCAGGCGATCGGGCGTAATGGCTACTGTGTTCCTCTCTTCGTCAGCCTATGAGTACTAGACCGTTTTTTGCAAGAACCCAGCTTCCGCAACCCGACTCAACTGCCCGGTCCTCCACTGGCTTCTCTAACGAACCTTGACATCGTGCGTGCGTCCCGTCGCAGAAAGGCATGAGCGTGGACCCGCCGCACCGGCACCAAGCCTGAACGACTTTTCCATCGACAATAACGAGGTTCGGCCCGTTCTCGGTAGATCTTATCACAACGTTGGACATACTCACACTGTCACCTCTCTTCCAATCATCGTCCTAGGACCTTAGCCACGCGAGTCAAGACCACAAGCTGTTCTCCATGAACCAGACTATTCTGGTCGTACTTACCGACAATCCGCAAGAGAGCACCCACAACTAGATCAGCTGCTCCGCCCATGATCAACTTGCTCGTTGGACCCCATTCAACCTCGAGACGCTGAGATGTTCGAGGGAATGTCCGATTGGTCCCCGTTTCATCAGGTAGGAGGAACACGCCTCCCAAAACCTGTTCCCTTGGCAAATCTGTCACTGAGAAAAACAGGTCCACCAACGTTCCTGGAACAGTTTCCTCTAGTTGTTTCACAGTTAGCACCGGGACTGCCGGTATCTTCGGAGGCGCCGACGCCGTAGTTTTGGTCCCTCCTGCTACAGGTTGAGCCGGAGTTTCGTGTGGCCTCAGAGGTCTATCCTGATCGTATCGTAATCCAAACTGCAATGCGGTCTGCGCCTTCGCCAGTTCCTCGCCCAAGTAGCCCGCGTGGCTCAATTGTGTGACAAGTCCGTCACGCAAGAGACCGAGTAGCATCGAGGTTGCTCCGCGTCTATCGATGGTAAGACCGGATCATAACCAGCTGCATCGATGATCCGACGGCTGTCATCAACGCCCTTCTCAGCTAGAGCAACAAGAGATTGTCCGGGCTTGAATAGTGCAGAGTCTTTGCCGCAGATCAGCAGAAAACGAATCGCAGGATTCGACGCGATGTTGACAATAATCCGGGTAATTCCGAGATTCGCCGTGTAGACCATGCCCGCAATGGCTACTCCGGGAATCGCAACAAGCGTGCCAATCAAACGTTCTGAGGTAAGCGCACAAACAGCCACCGGACCCGTGGGATCGCCCACCCGATACGTTCCTGGCATCACAGGCCATTTTGCGCCGCTTTTGTTCTTGGTCGCTGCTTCCAAGAATATTCTACGCGTGTACTACAGTCTAAGGTGGGCGCTAATAATTCTGAGCGGAAACCTGGGTCCACTGTGGACCCGAAGGTTATCTTCGGGAATTTCGGGAGATAATGAATATGTTCGATAGTTGTATCAGGACAAAATACTAGACTGTGATTCAGGCACCTGGTTTTGCTAGGGCCAAGGAAAGAATGTAAATGGCGAGCCCAAGCATGAAGATAGATATTCCACCCAACTGAAACGGTGAAATTGTTGACGGGTTCCCCGCGAGAACACTCAAGACGATTCCCAGGGAGAGGACGACAGAGCCGAGAGTAATCACGACTAGGCTGAGCATTATCTTTGTCCGCGCCGCCAAAAATCTCTGAGCTCTAAGAGCGATCCCCCTAAGGGCGACCCACCATATAGTGAGCACGACCCCGCCTAGTCCCAGAATTCCGTACACACTATTCCCGGTTCCTAGATCAAGAAGCACGCCCAAGAACAGCAGCACAATTCCGATTCCCCAGAGAATCTGCATAGATCCATTTTGCAAGCGGGTTTCGCTTCCTCAGTCCAGACAACAGCATAAAGGGAATACTACGATTGTAATCCCGACGTAAGAACAATGCTGAAAACTAGCTTGCAACTAACGTCTGTGGACACTAATGCATCGTCCGGGGACGATCATGGTATGACAGGTTGGTCGAAAGCTAGGCTATTTTGCCAACCCAAATTGTCTTAGCAAAGATTGTGAGTCAAAGTATCTCCTTTCCTCGACAATCAGGCCCTTGGAATCGATTCGGACGAATTCGGCTCCAGTCCAGCTGACCTTGTTGTTGGTGGCGGGAATAGATCCCGAAGGCCCTTCAATTGAGCCGGTATGTGTCCCAGAGATCCTGAACTCGATCACACCATCCCTATCCTTGGTTAGAAGCTTCAGGACTTCATAATGGACATCGGGAATCGCGGCAAAAGATGCATCCAAGTCCCTCATTATCGCGTTCTTGCCCCGCAATGGCTCTGGGTATACTGGGTCATAAGCCACTGCATCTGGTGCAATTAGCGCCGCATAAGCCGCCCGGTCATGGCGGTTGAAAGCATCAATGGATTTTCTCGCGACCTCCTCAGGCGTCAAATAATCATCCACCCACTCCAATTGTCCTAGAGACTATATCAGAGTTCATTGGACTACGAAACATAGCTTCGCACCTCTGCGTGGTTCACCGGTAAAACGCGTGCGTTGTGGGGCGCGATGAAAGCCGATGCAAGAGAGTGCCCAATCTGCGACGCAACGGCGGGCAGAGTAGCCATATCGTTCTCGATGATAACCTAATCATTTGAGCCATCGAATTCGTTTCTTTCTAGCGGGACCAACTTGTAAGGACTTTCGCCATCTCTGGATGGATCTTCTTCAACGATTCCACCAGCTGCGGATCGGTTATTACGAAGGTCTTCCAGAGCTTCTGAACGGCTGGAATAGCCTCAGCATCGTACACTTTCTTGGCTGCAAGATGAAGACGGCACTGGTACCAACCATAATTTTGGGGTCCTACCTTGGTATAGAGTGCTTCAAAGTCTTCGAGAGTTCGATAGCGAAACTTGTGAGGCCCTAAGGCGACTATTAGACGTGGGAAGGTTTCTAGGGTTGGAAGCTGTTCGGGTTCCACCGAAGCGACGTAGGCATGTAGGCAGAGATTCGCGAAGAACTCAGTCAGCCAGGCTCGCGGAAAATGAAAGGGAACCTGGTCGTGGAAGATGTGTGCTAGTTCGTGGACCGCGAGCAGATCAAAGAACGGTGCTAGGTCAATTCTTCCGTTCGAGCCGTAAGTAGTCTGGGCTTCTTTCAGAAGACTTGGGGATGCTTCCTTAATCATCTCGACGAAGCTTCCCCAGAAACTGCTTTCCTCTCCCGCCACAATCAGATTGCCCGCTTCGTAGTTCGGCATCCCGTACACAGGGTGGGAGGAACGCCCAGACCAGTCCTGTGGGGAGAGTACGAGGAGGCTCGCTTTGGGCTCGAACTCGAGGATCTTGCTAAGGAAACGATATGCCCGTGTGCATCGCTCCGCGATCGAACGGCCACGAGTTTCAAGGCCCGGACTCGTGTGAATCGGGAACGGAAAACCTTGAACGGCCTGGAGCCCTTCAAGCTTAGTTGTATCGATCATGTTGTTTCCTGTCTTTCCCTCGCACAGCTTATTGTTCTTTGTTGATGCTTGTCTTCAGCTCTCGTCGTCCGCGGATCCATTGTTCAGAGACAATCGGCTCTTGCGCTTCTCAGCTATGGTGTCAGTCTTCCTGTGCTCTATACTTATCAGAGCCCTCTCTGGCCAAGAATGGGAAGGATACGATTGAAGGACAGACGAAGTATGGATAAGGCGCGGGCCGATCTTGAGCGGGTCGATGCGGCATGGTCCGCAGCGGCCTCAACTTCACGCGATGTGGAACAGATTGTTTCGTTTTGGGCCGACGATGCGATCGTTATTCCGCCAGGACAGGCGCCCATTATCGGCAAGAATGCAATTCGGAACTACGTGACAGCCAGCTTGAAGACCCCTGGGTTCAGCATCAAATGGAAAACGACCCAGTTTACGATCGCCCGAGATTGTGACCTAGCCTACGGTGTTGGGACAAACCAAGTCTCGTTCAACGACGAGAATGGCAATCGCATCACATTGCGAGGCAAAGCCGTGACGATCTGGCGAATGGAGAACGATGCATGGAAGTGCATCGTCGACATCTGGAACGATGACCCCACCCCGAAGTGACCTCTATTTCCCATTAGTTAGAACAGACATGTTCTCTCTTGGAGGTTAGCCCTCAACTAACGTTTGTGTCCCCTTGCTGCTTATATCCCGGGCTAACCTTGTTGCACTAGATAACATTGAGTAAGCTTGCGCCTAGCTGCCAACCTGATATCTCAAGCATCATATCGGGAAAAAGCGAGCTGTGCAGGAGAGACATCTGCGCGGTCATCAAAGCGGTAAGGAAGCTAGGCTCAGAGTGGAGAATCCTCATCTCATACTACCTCCTCGACAACCCCTCCGATTCAACGATCTATTGAGGAAGGGAAAGCCTGACGATCTTAACGCGCGAACCCTTTCTAGAACTCTAAAGTATTTGCAGAATATGGGAATCGTTGAGAGAAGAGTAACCGGCACAGAACCCTTCTCAGTCGTCTACAGCCTCACAGAGAAAGGACGAGACCTAGGCGATGTCCTGTCCGGCTACCGGAGATGGGGAGAGAAGTGGACCCCAAGCATCGTCCATCCTCTGCCATATGCAAGAACAAAGCCCTCACTGACTGCAAGAACAGATTCATGAGCGACGCTTTTCCAGAGAGCGAAGGCAAGAGGATCCTCAAAGAAGAAGTCATAGGAGTCCTCCCCGCAGTAGCATTATCGGAGAAAGGACCACTCCAGTGCGGACTGGTCTTCGCGACAAATCTGATCATAGTAGCTTTCCTCGGCAAGTATAGCCAGATTGCCGGGGCAATCAGGACCCCGGACTATCACATAATGAAAAGAGGCTGGGCACGCTACGAACACAAGCCTACTGCACTAATACTTGACAAATACAAGAGCTACATCATACCATACTCCGACATCACCCGCTTTGGCGCAGCAGGGACCGGAAGAATATTCAGGAAAAGTAGACTGTACATTCACACGACCAAGCACCTGTACACTTTCAACTTTCGTACGAGCCTCGAAACACTCGAAAGAGACGTTAGTCAACTTCTCCAAGGAACTGGTGCAAACTTTTCCAAAGAAATGGGTGGCCTACAACCAAACAGCAATTCGGCGCTGAGTTCGTAAATAGGAAAATCTGAAATCCTGAGAAAGCACGCTCTCTACAGTCTTGCAACATACACGGCAGACCCGGATAACCGCGAATCTTGTAGGAATGATGATATTCGTTCAGGTTATTCTTGGAGGCGGTTCTTTCGTTTTAGGCTGGGATGTCAGGTATCACCTCGTCTGGGGCACACTAACCTTCATCGTGGTGATAGTCGCGACGATCCTGGCGCGTAGAGATTTCGGTGTCAATTCCACCCTGTTCAAAGTAGCCCTCGCTTCTATCGTCGACTTTGTCATTCAAGGAATACTGGGATTGTTCTCTTTCGAATCAGGCGTCGCAGTTGTTGTCCACCTTACCAACGCCTTCCTACTGGCCGTCATAGTGACCTATCTGATCAGTTTCGCAGACAGCGCCGACAAGGCCTCCACTACCATAGCCATGCAAACTAAGACAGCGCCCTCAGGGAACATGCCCGCGTAAGCTACAAAGACCGAAGTTCCCAGATTTTATCTGGAGAACGCCAGGGTAGGAATGAATCTGCTTGACCGGGACGAAGAACTCAAACTACTCGCATTCCTCGCAAGCCTGGCCGGGCTCAGGAATAGTCGTCTCGGTGAGCAACTTCCAGATCGGCTCCGCCTCCTCAACCACAGTCAGAGCGTACTTCAATGAACCATGAAAGAGGGCAAGACGGCTGCAGATGTCGAGAAGGCTCTCCAACACTGGACGAGCTCGGTGATCGACCCTCAGCTGAAGCCTGTTCAAGCTAAAACAAGACAATTAGCCGAGGCCGCGCTTTCCCTAGCTTCATCTCTGGAAAGTCGCTGCCGAGAATTCATTCGAAACACCAAATATGACATGTCTGGCTTAGGCGATTCCCGCCGGCTCCGAGCAGCCATGGCACTAAACCGCGTCTCCGGAGAGATCGTCACCGCATCTGGTGACTTTCTGAAATCAAGTCCCAACGAATCGATATCGAAACTGGAGACGAGCATTACAAGGCTGTTACGAGCGGCTGGTTCAAGCTACAACGAATCGGTAAAAGCGATGGCTTCACATTACGCTTCGGAGAGAGGTTGGCTCAGAGCTGAGATAGAAGGGCTGCAACGCATCAATCACCAGACGTCCCAGTTCCGGACAAGAACCCGAGACATCACGTCGACCCGTGACCAAATACAAGAACACTCCAGGACCATTGTTGAGCATCTCACGACGCTACAGAATCTTGAGAATTCCCGCCTCCAGCTGGAAAAAGAGATTCACCAGCTTATCCACAACGAGGGCTCGCTTCTAGAGGCGATCGAACGGATTGAATCTAATTCTGCGATTCGAGCTCTCAACGCCAAAGAAGCGGAACTCAAAGCGTTGAGAAAGAGGCTCCTGAACGAAGAAATGTCCAGACTGGGCGGACTATTCACAAAGGTTCTGTCGCTGCATCAGAGAGGAGAGGTGCATGTCCATCTACAGGCGATAGAAGTATTGACGCGATATGTGAAAGCCCCACTTACGACATTGGCCAAGGAATCCGACGGCTATCCGGAACTCACCGACTCGCTCGAGGGAGTATGCGAGTCCATTGAAACAAACAGGCTACCGCTCGGAGAAAAAAAGGCGAGAAAAACACTCGAGCGAGCAAAACGGATCATAAACGGGTCACTCAGACCAATTCAGAAAGAGGCCAAAGAAGCCTTTGCGGCGAGAAGTCAGATTCTACGCTCCCCCAATGTGAGGCAACTCAGATCCCAACGATCCGAACTACGAGCAGAATACACTAGAGCCCGAACCTCGAAGCAATCGCTGGAATCAAGAATCAAGAGCATAGCCGACGAAGCTTCAGTGCTGAAGGCCCAAGCGAAAACCCATTTGGACACAATAAATGAACTCGCCACCAAGAACTTCAACAAGGGCGTCCCGCGGGAACTGCGTGAAGAGGTCCTATCCCTAACCCACTAGACTCTTCTTAAAACCGACCAGACCTCTTCGGCGCTCCGGCCGGGGGGGTCCTGCCCAGCCCAGATGAAACTCGTTTCAAAAACAGTTGTAATAGGACTGTCTATTGGGATTCGCGGGCCTTCATTCGCTTTTCCAGTTCTTCCTGAGAAACGTCTTCGACATGTGTGGCGATCCACCACTGGTTTCCGTACTGGTCCTTGACGCCTCCTGTCCGGTCTCCGTAGAACTGGTCAGACGGCTCCCTCAGCGAAGTTGCACCTTCCCCGAGCGCCCGTTTGTAGGCCGCATCAACATCCTCCGTGTACACATTGATCATTGCAGGAACCGCTGGGAATTCTGGGGTTGCGTCGTTTATCATAATGATTGAGTCGCCGATCCTCACTTCGGCGTGACGTATTCGACCATCGGACCCGGTGAACCTCTCTTCTTCCTCCGCGTCAAACACCTGCCTGAGGAAATCTATCAAGTTCGACGCTCCTTCGACACTCACTATAGGAGTGAGGGAATGATAACCTTCAGGAATAGGTTTCACCTTGCTAGTAACAGATTGCATTGTCGACGATGATTTGTCGTGGCTTGATAAAAGGGTGACTGGACAGAAACTGCTAGATCACTCGTGTCACGATGATGCCCAGCAAGGCGATACGGCTTCGTATCGTCTCTAATTCTGACTAGTGCTCTTTAGAACGGTTTCTATCTTATTGAGAAATGACTCAATAGATGACCGGGGATTCAACGTCGACCTTCATAGCGAGAAATAAATCGTGAGCAATATCCTGATAGCCATTTTCCGCAGGGTTAATATTATCAGGGGTAAAGCGCAAACCGAAAACAATGTTGTCAACTATAGCGAACAGGCAAAGAAAGCTTGTTAGAACGATGATTCTTCCACTCCTCATCCTCGCCATCGTTGTCTTGATGCCAGTTGCCCCCATGGTCCATGCTCAAACGGTCGTCACCACAATCCCAGCGGACTTCAAACCGTTGGGAGTCGGGGTCAATGTTCTAACCAACGAGATCTACGTGGCGACCACGCGAAACTTTGAAGGCAACCTCGATGTGATAAACGGCACCACCAACACCATCACTGCCACAATTTCAACAGGAACCGGAACATCCGCCTTCAAAGTCGCCGTCAACCCAGTAACCAACCGAGTATACGTGACAAACTCGCTAGGCAGCACCGTCCAGGTAATCGACGGCAGCTCCCACACTCTTTCAACAAGCATACCCGTCTGCGGCTCCGGCAGCCCGAATAACGTGGCCGTCAACTGGTGGACGAACACCGTATACGTGGGCTGTTCAGACCCCGCCGCCCTAGCAGTAATCAACGGACAGACAGACACGGTCACTACCACGATACCTCTATCAGCGTACATAGGATCCGCCCGGCCCGTCGCCGTGAACATCAGAACTGACAGAATCTATGTTGGTGACGGCTCCGGCAGCAACGTTGTGGCAGTAGACGGCAAGTCCAACACGGTCATCGCCAACATTCCTGTAACTGGCGCTAGTTACCACTTGGGAATTGACGTCAACCCTTGGACAAACATGGTCTACGTCTCAAATGGCGGATCTAACTCAGTCTCAGTCATAAGCGGCTCAAGCAATACCGTGATAGCCAATATTCCAGTCGGGCCTCAACCATACGGAGTAGGCGTTGACCTGAGATCCAACATGGTCTACGTAGCGAACAGCGTTGGTACAAGCAACAGCAGCAGTGTTTCCGTAATTGATGGCAGGACCAACACTGTCACCGCCACGATCAAAGCTCCCGCCTGGGCCATTGATGTAGGAGTGAATCCTCGAACCGAGCTAATCTATGTGGCTGAATACTACATTTGCAAATCCAGCAGCTGTGCTAACGATCTGAATCAGAATTCAGTCCTTGTAATCTCCGGTGCGTCCTCAAACCAGCCAGACTAGCTCCGCAACCGCGCTACTGATACCCAAAAAACCCCTCGTTTTTTCCTAAATCCAACTTCCATCGTTTGTTGGGATATTAGACACTCTATTATTCCAGACCTGCTAGGACTAGGCAGTGTTTCCGATGCCTCGAAATGTCGCCCCCTACGGCTCCTGGAAATCGCCCATTACTGCGGATCTCCTCGCCTCGACCTATGTCGGTCTTGACGAGCTTAGAATTGATGGCAAGGATCTTTACTGGAATGAACTTCGTCCCGCGAACAAGGGCCGGAACGTAATTGTCCAGAGAAAACCAGATGGCACGCTGACGGATATTACCCCTACTGGCTTCAGTGCACGAACGAGAGTTCACGAGTACGGGGGCGGATGCTACCTCGTCCAGAACGGAACAGTCTACTTTTCCAACTATACCGACCAGCGTTTCTACCGCCAAGACCCGGCGAGTGACCCTCGGCCTCTAACACCCCTAGTAGACATGAGATACGCGGATAGCGTATTCGACCAAAAGAGAAACCGCATAATCTCGATACGCGAAGACCATACTCTCAAGACCCCACAAGCCGTCAACACCATCGTCAGCCTTGATCCAGAGAATGAGAGCGAGGGCAAGATCCTCTTCTCCGGAAACGACTTCTACTCAACCCCACGGCTCAGCCCCGACGGGACCAAGCTAGCATGGCTCACCTGGAATCATCCCAACATGCCCTGGGACGGAACAGAGCTCTGGATTGCTGATGTCAAACCAGACGGCTCACTAGGACAAGCGGAAAAGATTGCGGGAGGATTGGACGAGTCCATCTATCAGCCAGAATGGTCACCCGACGGCGAGCTATACTTCAGCTCCGACAGGACGGGATGGTGGAACCTCCACCGCTGGCACAACAGTGAGGTCGAACCGCTGTACCCGATGGAGGCTGAATTCGGCCTCCCCCAGTGGGGGTTCGGATCACACACCTTCGTCTTCGAGTCCCAAGATCGAATCGTCTGTGCTTACACGAAGAATGGACTATGGAATTTAGCCAGCCTGAACCTTAGGAAGAAGAAACTCGAACCGATAGAGACGTCGATCAGTCAGATCGACCGGGGCAACCTAGCCACGAAAAACGGACATGTCTTTCTGATCGGAGGATCAGCCACGGAACCCTCGTCCATAGTACGGATAGACCTCTCATCCAGAGAGACGGAGATACTACACCGATCCCGAGAGATCACCGTCGGCAAAGAGTACATCTCGATTCCAAACGCGATCGAGTTTCCCACGGAGAATGGACGAACAGCCTTCGCGTTCTTCTATCCTCCAAAGAATCCTGAATACGAAGCACCCCAGGGCGAGAAGCCTCCTCTCCTAGTCGTAAGCCACGGCGGGCCCACTAGCGCCAGCCCATCCACCCTACGATACGAGATACAATACTGGACAAGCCGGGGAATCGGGGTTGTAGACGTCAACTATGGCGGCAGCACCGGATACGGTAGAGAGTATCGGAAGAGACTCAACGATCAGTGGGGAATCGTTGACGTTCAAGACTGCGTTAACGCCACCCGATACCTGGCCAGTCGTGGACAAGCTGATGCAGAGAGACTTGGTATCCGCGGAGGAAGCGCTGGAGGCTACACAACCCTCTGCGCCCTAGCCTTCACGAACACATTCAAGGTTGGTGCAAGCTACTTCGGCGTCAGCGACCTAGAACTCCTAGCGAAGGACACCCACAAGTTCGAATCCCGATACCTCGACAAGCTAGTTGGACCCTATCCCGAACGCCGCGACATCTATCGCGCGAGATCACCGATAGACCATGTTGACGGCATATCCTCAGCTCTAATCTTGTTCCAAGGACTTGAAGACAAGGTCGTGCCTCCAGACCAGTCCGAGAAGATCTTTGAAGCGGTTAAGGCGAAGGGCCTCCCCGTAGCCTACATCGCCTACGACTGGGAGCAGCACGGTTTTCGGCGAGCAGAAAACATCAAAAGATCCTACGAGGCTGAGTTGTACTTCTACTCGAAAATATTCCGGTTCAACCTTTCCGACCCGATCGAACCAGTCATAATAGAAAACCTCGTAAGCGAGACGAAACCTGCTGTCTCGCCCATAGAAATAACAGAAACACTATAGGAATCAGAAGAAGACAGAATTACGATTCGAAAATCTACGTCAGGTTCTGCGATGAACACACACAACAACACTCTGACCACGACACCGATGATCAGGTATTCCGGAACTGTTAAATCCGAAACCGAATACGGCACGGTTTTCATGAAAAATAGTCGCGTACTATTGATCCTTTTCGCCAGCATTCTCCTTCTAATTCCAACCGCATCACCCCGAGCGGCAGCCGTTTCTATCACGCTGACGCCGGGAACTACCAGTCTGATCGGCACTGTCGATGTGAGTACTCTCCCGCAGACAGACCAATCGAGCGTCAACATGAACCAGGCTCCCCTGCACTCGCAGGGCCTCCAAGCCTTCGATCAGGCCAAAGCGCAAGCCGCACAAACCGGTTATGTCCCAGCAGACGAGGCTGCAAAAACCGTTGCAACTCCACCAAGCACTCCCTCACCACTGACCACCACCGTGGGTCTCATCCTCGAGGGAGCCCCAGGTGGATCACCGAATCCCTGTGGCTGTTCGCCTCCAGACGTAATTGTCGGTGCTGGGCCAAACCATGTCTTCGAGATGGTCAACCTTGCCGGCATAATCTACACGAAAGCTGGAGCAGTTGCCAAGGCCACGTTCGGTCTCGACACTTTCTTCAACCTACCCGCCTCGTCAATGTCAGACCCGCAAGTCTCCTATGACTCCAGCAGTGGGCGATGGTTCGCGTCGATCATTGACATTCCCAACAGCCGAGTAGTGTTCGCTGTCTCGACAAGCAACGATCCCACAGGCACTTTCAACCTTTACTCCGTCTCGGACAGTGGGCGTCTTCCTGACCAGCCTGTCACCGGAACCAACGATGACAAGTACGTAATTTCCGTGAACGATTTCAACACCGCCGGCACTTCCTTCATCGGCGTCCACTACTGGGTCCTCAACAAGTCAGAGCTTGTTGCCGGAGCCTCAACGATCCACTTTGCTACAAACACGCCGGACTCGAACATGTTCTCACTGCATCCCGCAGAACATCTCTCCTCGTCCACGACCTTCTACATGGTAACCGACTGTACAGGAACATGCATCCCAAGTCCGACAAGCCAGACCAATACCGAGACAGTAGTCTCTCTAACCGGTGTTCCACCTGCGACTGTAACAGTCAGCTCCAGCAGCTTCTCGATTGCGACGAGCGTCATCGGGCCGAATGCGGCGCAACCCGGCACCGGCACGACATTGGCCACGAACGATAACCGTGTCGAGAGCGTTGTCTGGGAATCAAACAGCCTATGGGCCTCATGGAACGATGCATGCATCCCCAGCGGTGACTCTGCAACTCGAACATGTCTACGCCTAGTCCAGGCCACAACCTCAGGCGCAACGGCAACGAAGGCGCAGGACTTCGATTTCTCCGCCAGTGGCCAGTACTACTTCTACCCAGCAGTCTCAAGCTATCAGGGACAACTTGTCGTCTCCTTCGGCAGGTCATCCAGCAGCATCTTTCCATCAGCCATGGCCACGGGACGAGCCTCTAGCGATCCACTGAACACGTTACAATCAGCCGCCGTGATCAGAGCAGGCACAACCGCCGACACTAGCGGCCGTTACGGTGACTATTTCGGCGCCGCCACAGACCCGACCCCGACCTCGTCCTCAACATTCTGGGTCGCAGGCGAATACCGCAAGTCCACCACATTCCAGAACTGGAACACGGTCATCGGACAAATCGCGTCATTCAGCGCGCCAGGAACCTTCGACTATAGCGTAAGCCTCAATCCAACAAGCGGCTCCGTCGCCCAGGGATCAGGCACAACCTCGACCGTAACAGTCAGCCTCGTCAGCGGAACCACCCAATCAGTCTCGCTTAGCACAAGCATCAGTCCATCAGCCGCAGGCCTCACAGCCACCGTGAACCCGACAAGCGGAACACCCACCTACACGAGCACATTGACGATCTCAACCACCACTAGCACTCCGACAGGAACCTACTCCATAACAGTCACCGGCACAAGCGGAACCCTGTCCCATAGCGCCATTTACACTCTAGCGGTTACCGCTCCCGTAACAGGAGACTTCAGCATCAGCGCATCACCCTCCAGCCTGACGATGAATAGGTTCGGATCAGCGTCAACAACAATCACAATAACATCGCTAGGCGGTTTCTCTGGTACTGTCACATTGTCGACTGGTGCGCTACCAGCAGGACTTACTGCAAGCCTCAACCCAACCAGTGTAACGGTAACCTCAGGCGGAAGCGGAACGTCCACGTTAACTTTCAACGGCCACGGTGGGATGACGGTAACGGGAACGTTTACCGTCACGGTAACCGGGACAAGCGGCAGCCTCACCCACTCAACCACAATAACACTAACGATAACGAAGCACTAGACCATTCGATCCAATCTTCCCATTTTTCTTTTTTCTTTCCTTCAGAACTGAAGTTCATCTAGTTCGAGCGATAGACTTCTACAGAGGTGGAAGGACGGAACTGCGAGAACCGTCTTTCCGTCGCTGGGAGTCTTCACTCCTCCAATCAGGACCTCAAGCGGAAGCATCGATATGAACGCATAACCGACTCCAACATATGGCGCCAGAAGCGCGATGATGATTAGGGGAGCTCCAACAAGGCCTCCGAGGAAGATCTCCCAGAATACTCCAAAGATGCTGAAGTAGAGGGTAACACGTGAGACATTCTTGGCGTGCCGCCACAATACTATTCCTCCAAGCACCAACATTTCAACGAGGATAAACGGAAGAGTAGGTGGTATCGCGACCGTGCCGCACCATGCGGGCATGCAGTCAATTTGTTCCTCGAAAATTATCAATGGAACAGACAGCATCAGATAGAGTGCTAGAGGGGGAAGCTTCACTCGCAATATGTCAAGCGCAAGCTTCTTCCTGAAACGGAACATAAGGAGGAACCCTCCCACGATCAGCGGAACATCGATGAGAATACCGAATGCCAAGAACGCTCAGCCCGATCGACAAGAAAATCGGAAAGTGATCTTAAGGGCGTTCTGTATCTCGTGCCTCCCGTCCCCGCAGAATCATATGCTAGATCATTGCCACGACATAAGACACGGCAACAGCGAGTATGCCAGCGCCGGGCAGAGTCACTAGCCATGGCAAGAGCATTGATCTAAGCGAAGATTTGATGACACTCTGGCGTCCACCGATCCCAGCGTTGGATCCTTCGTGAACCTGGGTCGTCGACATGGGTGCCCCAAAGATTGCCCCCGCTGACACCACTAGAGCCGTGGCCGCCCCAGCCTTCGACCTCTGAACCTGATCTAGCGCCGCATGCCTGCCAATCGCAGTCACCACCACCCGATGACCGAGTACCAGTGAGCCGAGCAAGACCGCTACTGCAACAATCGAGTATGGAACCCAGGCTGCCTCAGAGGGATTTGCGAGGAGAAAGAACGCTCCCAGAGCCGCCATCTTTGGAGCATCGTTAATCCCTCTCGCGTAGGAAACAGCGGCCCCGGACGCCCAGTGCTCAATGCTGGCAAGTCGCGGCCGTGGTTTACCTGGCAACCCGGTTCGACGTGTCAGCCTATCGATGATGTATATTCCCACAAGCGCAGCTATGGGTCCCCCGGCCAAGGGCAATACCACCCTGTACAGCAGGAACTCCCATTGTATCACTGATACTCCAAACAGGTAGACCGCTAACAACACCAGAGCGCCTATGATCGCGTGCGTCGAGGAAACTGGCAACCTGAGAAGAGTCGCCGCAAGAATCCATAACGTCGCGCCAGCAAGCGCTGCCAAAACGAAAGACGATTCAGGCGCAGTGTGTAGAAGGCTCTGGGGCGTGAAAACAGTGAAGAGTCTACCTGAGATCAAAATTGCAGAGACGCTTCCAATGCCAGTGAAGAAGCCTCCCCAGATGAGTGGCTTACGCTTTCTCGGGGGCGAGCCTGAGGGTCCTGGCATCATCAACGATGCCACGCTCTTTCCTACATCGTTGGCTCCGTTGGCGAAAGCAAGGGCGAACAGAGCCGCGAGTCCTAATTCCTCAATCGACACGATCACGGGGTTCTCTCTCTGAAGACGCCCTAACTTCCGGGTGTTTCTGGCCGGCCAACTTTTCCAAGTTCTTTAAGCCGGTTCAGCCTGTCTTGCTCATTTGCGAGCCGTGGATCCTTTGAGAGTTCCTCGTAGGCAGCCGCAAACCATCCCAGAGCATCTTGCTCTTGACCCATAACCGTAAGGCATTCGGCGATCTCCTCGTAGACGTATCCGCTCTTCTTGCCAGCCGCCTGATACTGCTCAAACAAGCTTCGCTGCATCTCCAGAGCTTCTTCCGTGTGATCCATCATCCGAAGAGACTTGGCAACGCACCATTTTGCGATCATGATCTTGTTCGGATCGCCCTCCTTTTCCCGGAACTCCACGGCTTTCTCGAACATGAGCAGGGATTCTTCATACTGTTTTTGCTCGAAATAGGTCCAGCCTAGGTTGTTGTAGAGACTGCCCTTCCATTTCCGCGCCTTTTCATCCGCGGAATTCTCGGCAATGTCCAACGCCTTCAGGTTCCATTCCGACTGTTTCTCGGTTGGTTCGACAATCGCCATCATGTGAGCGGCGTCTACGGCGTTGAAGTCGTCTTCGGACTTGACAGCGAGATCTAATGCCTGAAGAAACAAGGGCCTGGCCTCGTCCCGCTTTCCGGACGAGTTGAAGACCCTTCCACGCTCGAGCAGATACCGGACCCTCGTCTTATCGTCCGCCTCTGCCTTGAGCATGGCCTTTTCGACGCGATCCAGCGTCTTATGAGCGTCCTGGAATTTTCGCTGCAAGCCTTCCGCCCTTGCTATCTGGGTAAGAAGCTGTGTCAGATACGGAAAGTCTCTCGAGTCCAATGCCGCGGGGAGAAGTTCGCGGAACCTCCTCTCAGTCGCGCCTGGATGGTCGTAATCCCAGAGGCTGTCAAAGTCTGGAAGCTGGCTCTTCGGCGCGTTTCCATCGGCTACTTCGATCTCAAACCACCCTTGCGATGACCTTGGTTCTACTACTGTAAAGTATTGCTCTTGAGTAAAGTATTCAGTTGCAAAGAAGTGGGACTCGTGTCATTTGAGCGAATTGCTACGCAGTGTCATCTGAGAGAGACAACACTTGACCTTTTAGTCCGAACGATCATGATTTTCAATTATTGAAATTCCTGGTAAAACACGTCTTAGCAATAGTGATTCTGATCCCGCTCTCCGCCTTTGCTTTGCCCGCATGGCTGATAGGCAGAGACCCAAGAGCAAAAGTGTTCACGCTTTTCCCGATTCTGCTAGTATCGCTTCTCTTCGTCAAGCCGTTGAACCGGCCGAGAGTCTTGCGGTTTCGAGGCCTGGCGAACCTGTTGGGTAGCTCCCTACCAATAGCGTCTTTGTTTCTACCATATTCGTTCCTAGGCAGCTATCCATGGTATCCGCTCGATCCTGGTTCAATATCTCGGGGAGTGCCTCAGCTGGTTGTAGTTAGATGCATCCTGACTCTCTTCTCTAGGTTCGGCGCATTAGCCATCGTGGCCGGGGTTGTCCTACAACAAGGGCCCGACGAAGCTGATTGAAACGCAAGGGATGAACTCGTGAAAAGTAATTAATCTCTGAAGACGAACAGAATTTCATGAAACCTGCGCAGAAGGGCACGCAGAAGTCCGCCAAGAGCACCACTGCGACCAGCAAGAAGTTCAAGGGATTCACGGACGAGGAACACGGCGCGATGAAGGATCGCATCCAAGAGCTGAGGGCGGACAAGGCGGACGGGGAAGGCGCCGTGCTCGCGAAGATCGCCGAGATGCCGGAACCGGATCGCACCATGGCCAAGCGGCTCCATGCTATCATCAAGGAAACCGCGCCAGCCCTCTCGCCTAGACTCTGGTACGGGATGCCCGCATATGCCACTGCCGGCAAGGACGGCAAGGTCGTTTGCTTCTTCCAAGCAGCGCAGAAGTTCAAAACCAGGTACGCAACGCTCGGCTTCAGCGACAAGGCGAACCTCGACGAAGACGCCATGTGGCCCACCGCCTTCGCGCTGAAGGGGTTAACCGCCGCCGAAGAAGAAAGGATCGCCGCGCTCGTGAAGAAAGCGGTCGGCTAAGGACCGGGCTCGCGACCGGGCCCCCGCCCTGTAGTCTAGCTTGGGGGGAAATATCCACTAAGCTCAATCCCTTTGAGCGATTCTTGCTCCTTGGAATAATAACCGACCCTGATCTCTGGTTTCGTGGAAGAGGGCATAAGTTCAACGTCCAGCAGAACAAAAGGAGGGACAAAGTCCATGTCCGTAAATCCCAATCACCCTTCCCACCAGAAAGGTTCGGAATCGTGTTCCAGGGAAAGCGATCGATCCGAATAGATAGCCCAAGCCTATCAAGGCGTCTCCATCTTTCTGAACGTGGATAACCGGTTCACCAGGGTCAATTATCTCCTCAAAGATTATCGGCAATCCACAGTCGAGCAGAATTTCGCGCCTTTCCTTGTCTCTTTGCCATGTTGGGTCGAAGTACTCTCTCGACAGAACTCGTCTTGCGATTCCTGCGAAGTGGTACAGATTGGTTTCTTGTATAAGCTGAATGAGTTTCAACCCTGGATTGATTCCCGAAACGTCGATTCCTAGTTGCTGACGTTCTTTGCTTGAGCTATTGCTGCCCCACTGGTTCAGAAGCTGATTAGCTCCCATCCAAAGTTGGATTTCTATTACACTGTTCAACTGGACCTTCGGAGCAAGATCAAGCCATTCACTATTATCCACTGCAATCGTGAGCGTCCTTCCACCTATGCTCGTCCGAGGCACTTTGCTCGTTCGACCGCGCTTCTCCTCGGGCATCAACGCGATAACTCCGGAGCAGATTTCTAGAATGTCATTATGAATGTCGAGAATATCTGAGCAGGGAAGGCAATCGTCTGGTTTCACGTAGAGTACAACGTCAACTCTTTCGGAATGAGCTGATCCTTCAAGGAAATTCTCTAAGGCTCCGCTTTTGGAGCGAGCAAAAATCCAACGTCGGCGGAGTCTAGGTTTCCCGACCACAGGCTCGTCTTTCAGTGTGAACGGTGTTGCACCGTCGAGTTGAAGGACGTGGAATACCGTTTCCGACCCACTATCATTCCCCGCGTAGGAACTGATTATTGTTGCTGGAGGCAAGAAATAGCGTCGTTTCTGCAGTTCTTCTTTGCTGAACTGAACGGAGACCCTGAGTCCTTTCAGCTTGGGGTTCGTTCGTTCCGACAATTGAGTCATTTTGGTCAAACTGCATGAAACCGGCTTCCCAGGTCTTACATCTTTGGGATTCTCAAGCGCATTATGCTTTGATCCGATGGCAAAGTGCAATGTCTATTCCAGCCGCTCGACCCTCCGGAGATTGTCACGAACAAAATGTCGCGAGTTTGTATCGTAAATCGCCCGTTTTCAGCCCTGATCCATGATCTGGGACCCGGGATCCAGACTTGCCCGGGAATCGTTCGGGAACTGACCTAGATTACACGTTAACTTGCACTGTGGTCAAAGCCCAGACCCTGCCCTGAATCACGAGACTCGCCCATTATCAATGCCAGACAGCAAATCTTCTCAAGAAAAACGAGGGGGGTATTGCACAGCGCATCTCGTGACGCAGGACTGGTTGAAGGGAAACTGTCTCTAGGCAGGAATTATTTGGAGCGATGATCGGGTTTTTGGTTTGTCCAGTTGAAATCATTGTACGAGAACCCTTAATTCCACTGGAAGCCGGCTCGCAGAAAACCGGACTGTTTCAGGCTTGTCACAGCAAGGATTGGATCTCATCTTCGAGAGGGTTCTGGCGGGAGGTGAGGTCTTTCGTGACCGAAACCTCCTCAGACATGACTACATGCCCGCAACGCTTCCTCACCGGGAAGAGCAGATCCGCCGGCTCGGATCCGTGCTCGCCCCAGCTTTGACAAAAGATCGAGTGTCGAACCTTTTCGCCTACGGCAAAACTGGAACAGGAAAGACAATCGTGACCAAATTCGTTCTAGATCGGTTACAGCGGAAGGCTCGCGAACACGGACGAGCCCTCGATACGAGCTACGTCAACTGCCGTCTCGCAGGAACAAACTACAGAGTCATTGCCGACCTGTGCAGATCTCTCGGTCGAGAAGTCCCATTTACCGGACTCGCAGTAGGCGAGCTCCTAGACCGGTTCCGAAGCGCTCTCCAATCACGCGGTTCCGCATTCCTCGTCGTCCTGGATGAGATAGACGCGTTGGTGAAGAGAAGCGAAGACGATAGTCTACTATACGAGCTAACCAGGATAAACGAGAAGCTGACAGAAGGCTGGATCGGGCTCATAGGAATATCAAACGACCTCCACTTCAAAGACTTCCTGGACCCGAGAGTCCTAAGCTCGCTAGGAGAGGAGGAAGTCGTGTTCAAACCCTACACCTCAGACGAACTACATGACATTCTGAAGGAACGGGCACAACTCGCCTTCCGATCCGGAGTTCTAGATGAAGGCGCTCTCCACCTTTGCGCGGCCCTGGCTGCAGGAGAACACGGTGACGCACGACGCGCACTCGATCTCCTCAGAGTAGCCGCTGAGATTGCCGAAAGATCACGCGAGCTACGTGTCGGCGAAAACCATGTCCGCGAAGCACAACAGAAAGTCGAACATGACCGTGTGACAGAAGCCCTGTCATCCCTCCCACTCCACTCCCGAATCCTACTAATCTCCGTAATGCAGCTGGAGAATACTAGGAAAGAGAGCTCGGTAACAGGCGACGTATACGAGGTATACCGCGAGCTGTGCAGCGCCGGTTCAGTCGAACCCCTCACCCAGCGAAGAGTCAGCGGACTGCTCAACGAGCTGGACATCATGGGCGTCCTAAACGCGCGAGTAGTAAGTTTCGGCCGGTACGGCCGCACAAAGAAGATACGGCTCGGCGTCGAAGCTCGGTCAGTGACCGCCTCATTCAACGTTGACGAGATGGTTCGTGGGCTGCTTACCTTTGTTCCACGGAGCGTCCTCAAACATCAAACAAGTCTCTAGATGTATTGGAATAGATGATGGCCCGTTTCCGCCGAAAACCGATGACAAGGTCCGACACGCTCCTCTCCTAGCCGTCTGGATGAAAGGCCCTCACCTGCATCAATTCAGAGCTGACTGGATTACCGTTGACGGGCTCGACGCAACTAAGATGGCCGAGTTTTTGGTGAGAGGGTCCTTCCACATTCCAGTATTGTTGTCCGGCGTAACCTTCGGAGGATTCAATCTCATCGACCCTTGGAAGATCCAGAAATCATGCAAGGCGCCGGTGATTGTGGTTGTAGGTTCCCGGCCGGATAACAGGGCTGTGAAGCGTGCCCTGGTCAAACATTTTCCTGATTGGGAGAAGAGATGGGAACTGATCAGATCACTGGGTCGAGTACACAAACTTCGGACAATGGCTAGTGAAGGTCCCGTGTTCTTTGAACAGTTCGGATGCTCAATTCGTGAAGCCAGGTTAATCCTGAAAGCTTCGGCATTCGTCTCGCGAGTGCCTGAACCTTTGCGGGTTGCAGGTATACTTGCTAGAGGCCTGTTCTCTGCAGAACCTCTTGGCTAGGTTTCCAGTTACAGGAGGCTTTAGTCGTCCCGTTGAGGCTGCTGTGGACAGTCAACGTAAGAGTTCATGGGTCTTGTGTTGGTGAGCCTGGCATGACTGGAAAAAAGGCCAATCGAGAGAATCAGTTGAACGATTACTTCCGCAGGCGATGTTGCAATTACGAGAA
>VBBQ01000024.1:784-15088 GCA_005888755.1 Candidatus Bathyarchaeota archaeon | reverse complement strand
CGCCAACCGCGGAGGCAAGTTGGGTGAGCTCGTTCTCGTTGACACTAAGAACGTCAACGAGCCCCTTTGAGAGAACCCGATCGTTGAGCCTCGGAATCTCGCTCGCCCTCGACGTAGGATCTCCAGGGTCAAAGAAAGTCACCCCTCTCCCCTCATTCCTAGCGATCTGAAAGACCTCCTCAGCAAGTTCGGTTCCTTTCAGGTTCTGGTTCCAGTTGAAAACACAGACAAAATCAGCCTGCCGGATCAGTTCCCTATCTTTTTCTGCCAGTTTCTGAGGGCCGAAACTCGAGAGAGACCCGGGATCACTTGCCATAATATTGACCCGTCTCCCCGAGTGCTCAGCCTCGAAAGCGAGGGTCCTCGAAAGCGATCCTGTACTCGTAACATGAGACAGATCCACGTCCTTCAGAAATTGAGCGAGAGCCATCTTCCCAAACTCGTCAGTCTCGATCACAGGAACAACGTTGACGCCTAGTTTTGAGAGCTGGGCCGAAAAGTTGGAGGCGTTTCCGCCTCTACCAACCAGGTGCTTCCAGCCAAGGAGATTCCCGCCGCCTCTCTCCGCCACATCAACCATAGCCCTAGCTATCTGGTCAAGCTCGCCTGGAAAAGCGAGAACATAGTCCAGAAAGAAGTCCGGCATCGCAACAACCATGAACCCCGGTTTTGCGACGTGCTTCTCTTTCAGCGCAAACGTGAGCCGAGACAGCTATCAGCCACCGAGCAGACGGCATTTTCCTACTATTAGTTGATAAGGCTGGGCCCGGAATAGGACAGGGAAGATGTCGCAGCGAGGTGAACGCCCTATCACGGGACGTAAGATCCGACAGCTCGGATCACGAATCAATCACGTCGCAAGGTTCGACCGGGAGATGTTACGCGAACTCAAAGAGGACAAGAACGCAACTGGGCAGGCGGTCGCCGTCCTCCTTTTGGTTGGCATATCCTACGGATTTGGATTCAGCATCTTTAACGGGTTTCAGAAATCTACTCTATCACCAAACTTTGTCATCTCACAGACTTTAGCCAACATGATCGTAACAGACTTCGCCATTTTCGTATGGTCAGCAACCGTCTTCCTGGTTGGAACAAAATTGTTCCAAGGCAAAACAGGCTATTGGCAACTCGCCCGACCTTTATTCTTCTCCACAGCACCAGGCATCCTATTCCTCTTGATCGCGATACCCTTCTCCCCTGTCATAGTAGCCATAGCCGTAATTGCCTCTTCATGGATCATCTCCGCAGAGTTCGTTGCCTTGAAAAGTGCGATGGGTTTCAACACTCAACGTGCGCTGCTGACGTCGGTTGTAGGGTTGCTAATCCTCGCTTTCATCCAGATGACAATCTAGATGCGCGACATTTTTGTTAGAGCCTGTTTCAATCAGTTCTGACAAGGTATCAGCTAATCTTGCAGAATACCTTCTCTCAATATAACACGAGGGCGACAGGGATAATTTCCCGTGACTTGATAAGTGCCGACAGTGGGAAACTGGAAAGCGAGACCAACAAAATGACCGGGCCATTCAATACTACACAAGACTTCAATCTCAAGAAAATGGGATCCCGGATGCTGAGAGCGGCAAGGTTTGACGGAGAGACCTTCAGAGAACTCAGAGATGATCCAAGCGCCACTGCCCAGTCCGTTCTCGTTGTGGCAATAATCGGGCTATGTTACGGTGCCGGCTTTGGTTTTTTCCTCGCTGGAACATCTCTACTTGACGTTCTCACAATTACAATGATAGGTTTGTTCTCGGCCCTCGTCATCGCGTTTGTCTGGTCAGGCACTACCTTCCTGATCGTTACAAGACTCTTCCGGAGAACAATCGGTTATTGGGGCCTATCCCGCCCATTTTTCTTCTCGTGGGCTCCAGGACTTCTTTTCATCTTGATGTCCAGTCAAATAACAATTCTCTTTGAGATCATCCGGGCCGTTGGCGCCGCTTGGATAGGAATAGCTAGCGTGTTCGCGGTTAAGCACGCTGCGGGACTCAGCACTCAACAGAGCATGTTGACCTTCATCATATGCGTCCTACTCCTAGTTCCTATCGTATCAATACTCCCGTTCAGCTAGCAAGCAGTCGCAGCTATCTTCAACTCGGCTCTCTAGCCTTCGCGAGAGAGATTAGGATAGCCAAATGCGCTTATGCTTGGAAAGAGGTGAGGGACTAGGCATCAGCGTGATTACTTCGTAGGAGACGCCTTCGATGCCAACGACTTTTGCTTGGTGAAAATTTCCATTGCTGGATCCTTCGTCATATCATGATCCTTGTAAAGATGATCTTGCAACTCGTAATACGTTGGGAATGTGGTCTCGATACCTTTCACTGAACAGACGAAGCAGAGGATCTTATCCTGAACCAATTCTGGATACCCCGCCATTTTAGAGAATCGTAATAGCTTGGATAAAAAGAGACTTCTCAATATTTGAATGAGAAGTTAACTACATAGTACCTTCTTCGGCATGGTAGAGAAAGTTGGCGGAAAAATCTGGCGGGTTCATCAAAGACCCTATTCATGGCTATGTCAGAATCAGCCAGACTGAAAGATCAGTTATCGATACTGAGCCTGTTCAAAGACTCAAGCGCATCCGCCAACTGGCTGGCTCAGAATTTGTCTACCCCGCCGCGAATCACACGAGATTCGAGCATGTCATCGGTGCCATGCACTTATCAGGCACCCTGGCTGAGGCCCTTCCAATAGACCTCCCTCGACATCAACGAGAGCAATTGCGTTTGGCCGCGTTACTTCATGACATTGGGCACGGCCCCTTTTCGCATGTCTTTGAGCCCCTCTTGGCGAAATATCTGGGTAAGCGTCACGAGGACTTTGTTCCATGGCTCGTAAAGGAGACGGACATAGCTGAAAGGCTCGAGGAGGCGGGCTTCGATGCCAGTATTTTGTGCCTATTGGCAGTCGGAAAATTGGCGAGTAGAGAACGGCCGTACCTAGACCAGATAATTAGCGGCAGCGTTGACGTCGACAAATTGGATTATGTCGTTAGAGACTCCTTTCACACAGGGGCAGGATACGGCTCCTTCGATGTTCATCGCCTCCTGTACGCGATGGATGTTATTGATGATAGCTTGTCCATCGACGATTCAGCGGTCGCGACGCTTGAGAGCTTCCTGCTTGCACGTTTTGAATCGTTTCGAACGATATATTTCCACAAGGCCTCTCGGGCAGTTCAGATTATGATGGTGAGGGCCTTGGAAGTGGCAAGAGATGAGCTCCATTTGTTGGACTTTGATGGGCCTGAGGATTATCTCAAGCTTGATGATTACAAAGTATGGACAGGGCTGAAGGAGTGCAGGAAGTCCGAGAAGATAATGCAGGATCTGGAACATAGAAGGCTTCTAAAATGCGCATATGAACGCACCCTTTTTTCCGGTGAAGAGCTGAGGTCCAACATCATTTCAGACGAACGCGTTCGCGGGGACATCGAAAAACAGATAGCTAGGAAAGCGAAGACTGCGTGGGAAGACGTCGTCATCGACGTACCCACCTTACCCTCAGTTCCGTACCACGACACTGGCACCTTGCCATCCGTGGACATACCCGTCTTTAGTCATTCTCCTAGTGGAAGAAAAGAGAGAGTCCCTTTATTGGAGATTTCCAGGATAGCGGGCGTTCTCCAGACATTCATGAACCTCGTGAGAGTCTACACGAAGGAATCATACCGTTCTAGAGTCGAATCTGCAGCCCGCCAGATCCTTGGAGAAGTCTCTACGTCGGAAAAATAACCAACTGATTCTAATCCTCCAACGCCTCAATCCTGTCACTTCCTTGGAATTCTACAAGTTACATCAGCACTTTATTTCAACCCCTGAACTGACATTGATATCCCGAGAAACCGTGGTGTCCATACTGCCTAAGTTCATGCAAACGCTTGACGACATGATTTACCGCGAACTGGAAAAGATTGCGAAACGAAGGGGAATAACCATCCAAGAACTGATCCGGGCGGTTATAGTACCCGAGTGGATCAATGGACTCAACGGCGTCGAGGGCAAGGATTCCGGCTCAAACAAGCTCAACAATTGGCGCTAGTTTTCCATCTATTCTAGAGCCAAGGCTCTAGGCGAGACCGCACGCGACAGACAACACGCCAAAATCTCTTCTTTCCTATTAAAGAATCGCGGAAGACAACTAGGAGGTCGCGTTGTTACATAGAGGATAACGTCGGCCTAGCCTCTGCTTTTCTGGAGTGAGTAAGATGTCGAATAACAAGCCAACATACTCGACTACTGTTCAGAACATTCTCTCAATAATTGCTCGTAGGATGACGTTCCGATGAGTGTTGAGAGATTGGATGACGCTGTGGCAGCGATTACCTTCACTGTCACAGTGATCACAATCGCAGTGGGTTTCCTCTTCAACCTTTAGAGGAAGCTGAGTCAGCACTTGTGCCAGACCTAGCCTTGTCAAGAAGGCTCGCGTAGAGGCGGAGCGCCTCGCCTTCTGAGAGCTTCGTGTTTATCGACACTATGCTCATCTTGTTGTAGATTGCAGCCACTCTCTCCGAGAGGGCCCTCGCTGCGATCAGGTATTTCCCGCCGAGAAGAACAGATGAGGTTGCTGGTCCTCCCTCGCGCAAGCCTGGAGTCGAGACTGCCAAAGTGCCGATCTTGAATATATCGTCATAAAAGAACGCTAAAACCGCGTTTTCTACGGGAAGAAGGCTCACCTTGTGGATTGCGCCATCCCTTTCCAGACTTGCTTCCAGCAAATCTCCTTCAACTCACTTCTTGTATTCTCCTGCTATAAATGGAAAGAAACCCCGAGGGTCCCTCAGCCTGATCCGGAGAGTGGGAAGGGAGGAAGGCCTTCTCGGCTAGGTAATGTAGCGGTCCTTGCCTTCTTCGGGCTTTTCCTCGCCTTCCTTGGACTCTTCAACTTCTGCGTGTCTGAAGCGTTCCATCTTCTTGCGCAGGTCCTCAATTTCCGAATCAAGCTCTTTCAGATCAACTGGAATACTGACCAGTCCAGTCAACATCTGGATTACGGCCCTTGCTGCTTCCAAGTCCGGGTAGGCTCCGGTCGTTGCACCTAGTAGGCCTGCGCACTGCATGCCGCGTTGTCGGCCGATGCCAAGTATTACTCCCGCAGCTCCTGTGACTGCGCCTCCTTTTGCAAGTTTTGCTCCCATTTTTCTCAAACGTTCTCCGAGCGCGGCTTCTCCGACGACAGCATAGACGGCTCCTACGTCGTTTCCGGAGCGGGTGCCATATCCACCCATTGTGTAGACGGCCTTACATCCGAATCGTTGGGCAAAGTCGAGGACAATGCTTGCGACTTCGTACTGTCCAGTTACGCTTGGCTGGGCGTCTCCGGTGAGGAGGATGACGTTGGGATCTTGCTCGCCATAGCCGTAGAATTCGTATCGTGGTAGAGAGTATGTTCCGTCTTCTGAGATGTTGATGCCTAGGTTGCCGTCCGGGAAGAGGAGGTAGCTGGAGTATAGCTCGCCCATTTTCTTGGGCTTTAATTTCTCGATAAAATAGTCGACTGCAACCTTTCCTACATAGCCGAGTCCGGGCAGGCCCTGAATCAGGACGGGTTCTTTTAGTTGGATCTGTGTTAGCTCGTGTATCCTGGTGTCCCCGAGCGTCTGAGAAGCCATGACGGAACGCTTTCGGGGTCTCGCGGGCTCTGTGGCTTATAGTTATTTCGTAAAGCTCGCCCAATGGGGCGATTCGAGCCTCGTACCTTCGATCATTTCTTCGAGGAAAAAACAGTAGGCTAGTGTTCGCCCTTCATCGCAGATCCTGTTGGGACCACAGCCTTCAGCTGGGTACTTGCTCGAAGAAGTTCTCCGGTGACAGCATAGTAAGCTCGGCTTCCCAATGGTAGGAATTTCAGAGCTTTTGATAGTTGTTTGATGTATATTTTGAGTTCTTGTGGGTCGTGCCCTTGCCGGGTCTGAACGTCGGTTGTTTCAAACTCGTCTCTCGGAGACTTGATCGTGAGTTTTTCTTTCCTTCGCGGCACGCCTAACTCATCTCGGCCTCCTTCACGGTTATCAAACGTAATGAGTGTACTGTATCTGAAACACTGGTTGTTAGCGGAATGTTTCGAAACCCTGGCAGAGTAGAGAGAAGGAGGTTTACAATTCCTCGATGGGTTCGATGATAACATTCTGGAGAGGGAGAGTTAAAATAGCTTGAATCGTGCTTGGACTTTGCTTCAAACGAGAGTGTGGCTTTCATGAGTTGTGCACCATTTGTATCGTCTCCGCACGATGTTGTCAAAAAGATGCTCGAGGTTGCAAGAGCGAGCAAGGACGACGTTCTCTGCGACCTGGGGTGTGGCGACGGTCGCATTTTGACCACGGCTGTGAAAGATTTTGGGATCAAGTCTGCTGTCGGTTATGAGATTAGAGAGGACTTGTTCAAGCAGGCATCCGGGGAGGTTGAGAAACTGAAGTTAATGGAGAAGGTGCACATTTTCAACAAGGACCTGTTTCAGGCCGACCTAAAGGACGCGACCCTGATCACACTGTATCTTACCACGTACGCTAACGAACGGCTAAAGCCTAAGCTGAGATCCGAGGCGCGGCCTGGCTCGAGGATTGTTAGCCATGATTTTATGATCAATGGCTGGAAGCCTTCGAGGAAGGAGAACTATAACGAGCACACGATTTATGTGTACTCGATTCCTGACGCTTACTCGATCTAGGGCTCCTATCCGATCTCATCGAATCTTGTAGAGAGAACGACCGCTCCTAGCTCAACAGTCCTCGGCGTCTCCTCGGTGCTTGTTGTGATACGGACGATGCCGTTTCCGATTCGCTCGATCCTTCCGATCGACAATAATTCTCCGTTCTCGTCGAGTAGTCCGGTAATTGTTCCTCTGTGTGTTGTGGGTTGGTCGAGTCGTTGCTGTTGGGGGGCGTTGAACATTCTGAGCTTGATCGTGTTAAGTCTTAGATCCAGATGTTTGGGGTTCTTGAGAAATCGCCTGTATCCTTCTTCCCTTGCCTTCTTCCTTTCTTCTCTTGTTCTTGTCAGGGCAAAGCTTGAGGCTTCGAGCCGCAGGGTTGGACGATTTTGTAATTCGAGAATATGATCGAGTTCGTGATCGAGGCTTAGAGCAAGGACAAGGTCTGGTCGTAAGCTGTCTAGGAGCTGGCGCTTGTGCTCGACCGCCTCATCTTCTTTCACCCAGCCATCGGTGTTCAAGATGGTGATCTCGCTTCCGGTTGAGATTTTGTCTCGGAGATGTGTAATAGATTGTACGAGCTTGTCTGGGATTGAGGAGGGGCTGGTGTCTCCGATGAAATAGGATCTTTCAGGGCTCAGCTCTTGGAGATTGATGATGTGCTTGGTTACAGTTGAGGAGCTGGTGGTCGTTGGTGGGCCGATGTCTGCCTGCCCAACATCACCATCGATGATACTGGTCTGACCTCCATGGCCTAGGCAGGTGTTGGCGAGGTACGTGCAGAGTGTGGATTTTCCAGAGTCGACATCTCCCAGAATAACAGCTAATCCTCGCGAATGTCTAAGCGCCTCAGCTGCGTCTCGCCAGCTCCACGGAATGGTGGAGCCGTTGACTTGTCTGTAAGAGCCGGGCTCTCCTATTCTGATTTGAAAAATGGCATCAGCATCTGTCTCTATGGGGATTCTGCGATGTTTTGAAACGACCAGTGAATCGCCAGTGCGAATTGGGGCGGCAAGAGACGCTGCTGTTCCTTCCTCGAGAACTATGGATGCCGGACCGTCAATGAGAAGGGTCCTCTCCTTCGAGAGCCTGACTTCGGGGAAGTATCTTCCTCCTAGGCAGAGTTATTCAATCTGGGCAATTGTCGGGTCTCTCCAGACTAGTTGGTTCTTGGTTATGGAAAAGCTGGGCACTGGGACGAGTGGTCTGGACCGGTTGTTGAAGGGGGGTTTTGCTCTGAGACGGATCAACCTGGTCTATGGGGAGGCGTCGACTGGGAAGACGATTTTGGCGATGCAATCCGCGCTGGTGGCCTCGGCGAGGGGCTTCAAGGTTTTCTTTGTTGACGCCGATCTCTCCTTCTCGGTTCAAAGGCTCGAATCCTTGGATCGGGGCGGGGAGTTTGCTGAGAACATTGTCGTGTTTCAGCCTGAGAATTTTCGGGAGCAGAGCCGGATCACGGAGAGCATGGAGGTGATGCTGTCTAAGACACCGGCGTTGTTGATTGTTGATTCCGTGACAGGTCTCTATCGTGCTGATATCGAGAAGCCTGGGACGGTTTTTGTCCAGAATCGTGAGCTGAACAGGCAGCTGGCTTATCTCTCTGATCTTGCCTCGAGATTTGAGCTTACTATCTTGTTGACTGGGCAGGTACATAGCCGGCCGAGCGGTGGGAGCTGGCTAATTGCGCCTGTCGCGACGAGGACGCTGAGACACTGGTCGTATCTGATCTTGAGATTGCGTCCGACTCCTAGACGTGATGTGAGAGAATGCCTTCTAGAGAAGATAGATGGGAGAGACGCAAGGAGTTCTCGGGCGTTGTTCAGGATTGGCGAGACCGGTTTGGAGGATGTGTAGCGTTTGGTTCATTACGGTGCCTGGTTGACGGAGCGGGCTGAGATCTAGGGCGATCCAGTCTGGGAATTGTTCTATCCGCGTTACTTTTCATTGGGCCCTCCTACGTGGCGAACGCTGCGCCTCTTCTCTTCGGTGGTGGGGCTCCGCTGGATGCGGGAAGGAACTTTCTGGATGGTCAGAGGATCTTTGGTGCACACAAGACAGTCCGCGGATTGTTTGCTGGGATCATCGCGGGTTCCGCGATTGGACTTGCAGAATCACCAGTCGACAGTCATCTCTTGCTCGGGGGCTTTTTGATCGCGTTGGGAACGGTTCTCGGGGATCTGCTGGGCGCGTTTTTCAAGAGGCGTGTCGGGATCGAGCCAGGGAATCCGCTGCCGGTTGTGGACCAGCTGGATTTCGTGTTCGGAGGCCTAATCCTCGGACAACTCGTCTTTCCGTTGAGTTGGTGGTCGGTGTTGGTTGTGGTCTTGGTGACTCCGCCGATTCATCTGGGAACGAATTATGGAGCGTATTTGCTGGGAATCAAGAGGACGCGCTGGTAGGCGCGTTCTCGTCTCTGCACAAGTCTAAAATCCTCAGCTTGTAGCGAAGTCGCTTCCTAGAAATGTCAGCTCCGCCAGCAAAGAAGAAGAGTAGGAAGGGACTTGTGGCACTCGTTGTGATCGTAATTGCTGCTATTGTCCTGGTGATTCCTCCAGCGTTGGCGGGCGGCTTGATGGTTCCGGTTTCCAAGGTAGTGTTCAAGGAGACTACAGGGTCGCTGTCGGCAACGCAGGCGACTGCGAACGTGTCGCTGATTACAGCATACGAGTACTATTTTTCGGTCAGGTCGGGAGGAATGTTCAGAACGAGTGATACAAATGTGAACTCGAACGGCAACACGACCATCAAGGTAGATCTGAAACTCACTAATCCTTCAGGGGCGACAGTTGACTTAGGAAACACGAATGTTAGTGGTGGAATAGGAACGCGGACTCACACAATCTACTTGTCGATTGATCAGGGTGTCCGGGTCTCAGGCTCTTACACGCTCAGCATCGACATCATCGCAAGCGTGACCATTGGAGGAATCTTGGAGGTAGGCATAACACCTGTTGTCACAACTACTACCTTCACAGTATCATAGAGCGACTTCTTTCTCGGACAAACCACTCTCGCGTCGCGAGACGCTTGAAACATACCCCCCTTCCTTTGTTGAGACAATTTCCTGTCCGGCATTGATACTGGGGTAGACAGGCTGATCCAGGGCGTGATCTGGGCTGGGGTCGGATGGCAAGAAGAGGGGTTTTGTTAGCCCTCTCCCGAACGTTTCGAGTGAAGTCTAGGACCCCCTTCCCGTTCTCGCAATCAGGGCTGATAATAGGCGATTTCCTATCGTGCGTTGTTCCACCACACCGGTCTTGTGTCGCCGGGCGATTATCGCAGTCTGGATGACTTTTTTTTCGCAACCTTTTTTCTGTCTGGGCGGGATTATGGGCTTGTTTCCTTGAGACCGACACGTTATCAGCCTGTCCGGCCGTTCTCGAACCCCGTGTATTCCCCTTGCAATCAGCGTGGGAAATTAAGTTCTGGAGATCGTGGGCTTGGATTCGGAGTCAGGGCTGATTCTGGGCGACTTTTGTGATTCTCCGAAGGATCGCGGGAGTCTTATCGCCGATCAGCTGACGATGCTAGGTGGCGGTCGGGGTCTGTCTGGGCGGAGCTGGCATGCTGGGAGGAAATGATGGCGGTACCGCAGGAGGGGCAGGAGGGGCGAACATACGATTCATCGCCATAGCAGTCTTGCTCTCTCTAACCTTAGCCAGAATACCGGGTTCTACTCGTCGATAGAACAGGGTTGGCGCGAGGATGCAGGACGGCAGCAGGGAAGCGAGCAGGGTGGTGGTGAGCGAGATTGCCCTGTCAAGGCTTCCCCCCAGAGATATGGCGAAGGTCAGAAACGCACCCAGACTTCCAACCGACGCCAACCAGTTCGACATCCATGCCCCAGGAGCCGTGACAGTGACCCTCTTCGGATTATGACACCTCAACCCGGAGTCTTCGAGAACCCAGAAGAGAACATGGACGGAGGACGGGACCGCAAGTATGAAGATGGCAACGTAGACGAACTCGTTGCTGACAATCGCGACGTTCGCCGGACTAACCGAGGTTATCTGCGGAACAATCGTAGCAGACAGGACGAATACGAAAAGAAGAACCCGGAAATCCCTCATAATCCGGCGCGAAAAACCTGGGGGTCCCACCGGTCTCTCAAAATAGTACATGTGACCAGACGACTCGCGGAAATATCGAATAATCCCGATAACCAGGAACACGAGACGATCAACAACTAGGCTCCAGATGAGAACCGGGATACCAACGTATACGGCGATTATTGTGATGAGCCAGCCTAGTCCCTTGTAGGTGCCCGCGGCGAGAAGAGGCATCAAGGAAAGAATGCCGAGAACGTACTCCTTACGGTAGGTCAAGAATCCACGTGGAATGGCTTCTAAGGGCGAAGTATCAGTTTTCTAGAACCAACAGGCGGCGTCCCTGGGAAGTCCCTCGAGGCTAAGGTGGAGTGTTGCTAGAAGGGAGAGACGCTTGTGAAGTTAAAGTCCCTCGCCAGGATACCGGGCTGGAGGATCCGGAACTGCTGAAACTCAGAGAAGTTTCTCACTGGCTCCGACACCGCATCGACTTTACTGAACAATTCTAGGAGGCTCTGGTTGAACCGCAAGTTCTTCACTGGTCTCTTGATCTCACCATTCTCAACTAGGAACGTTCCATCCCTTGTCATGCCCGTCACGGTCTTGGTCTGCGGCTCCACCTCCCGGACGTACCAGAATCGGGTGATCAAAAGCCCCTTGTCCAGTTCTCCAATTAGCTCTTCCGAGGTCTTGGTGGCTCCTCTGCCGCGAATTACTAGGTTAGTCGGTAGTTCACCAAGAGGATTTGGCAAAGGTAGCTCGTGGCCTGTCGCTACTGCGCCGTAACGGTGCTGGGATATTCGGGAGGAGGCGAGGTTTCGAAAGACGCCGTTCTCGATAAGCGACACTTTGCTCTTCTGGCAGCCTTCGCCGTCGAAGGGCGGGCCCGCCTGGCTTGGATGATAAACGTCATCATCGATGCTGATATTATCGCCGAGGATTTTCTCCCCGAGCCTACCTGACAAGTAGCTTCTTCCTTCCTTGTACTGTCGCATTCCAAGATCAGGACTGTAACCCGTGGATGCGGATACAGCGAAGAAGAGCAACATTTCGCTCCACGCATATGGGTCGACAACGACGTCGAACTTTCCAGGAGCTATTTCCGCTTGGCTCTTGTTCAACTTAGCTCTTTCAAGGGCTGTCTGGGAGACCTTGTTCGGGTCCAGTTCGCCGATGTCGCCAAAGGTTGACAGAGCGTATCCGGTCTGGTTGCCGTTATCAGCGTCCATTGTCAACGAGAAATATCCGCCTGATCCTCGATAGGATGCCTCCAGCCCTGAAGTGTTCAGCATCATCACATGCTCGACGCTGGTCCCGAGAACCCCTGACGCAAGAAGACGGTTTTTCTTGGCCAGATCGATAGCAGACCCAATGTAGCCTGCTTTCAATTCGGCCGGAGCTTCAACAGTCTTTTCACTATACCGATCGACTGTATGGTATTTCTGGGGTCCGGGCATCGGCAGATAATCCGGGTCCTCAGGTGAATTGTGGGCCTGGCTGATCGCCTTCTCCACGGTTTTCTCGATCGACGCCTTGTCCAGGGTGCCTGTCGTGACTCTTCCCTGTTTCTTTTCGGACGCGACCCTTACGGACAGGTTTCTGCTCGTGCTGTATTGTGACTGGGCGAGCTCGTTATTCCCGAATCGAAGGTACTCGTCAACTCGGGACACCAGTATTATCTCGGCCTCAGCTTTTCCTGCCACACTTTTCGCAGTAGTGAAGATCTGGTGAGCTCTCTCTCGGAGAGAAACGGGTTGGTGTTCCATCTTTTGTGACATGGTTATGATGCTCCGAATACGCGGATGTTTCTGAACCTGCTAGGTGAGGCTCCATGTCCCGTTATCATAGTCTGGCCGGGCTGGCCCTTTCCGCAATTCGGTGTACCCCATAACACCCAGCTCTTCTTGTTGGCGATTGCATCGCAAGAGTTCCAGAATTCCGGTGTTATGCCGGCGTACGTCGGTCCTCTGACCATTTCGCCTATGCTTCCGTTCTTTATCCTGTATCCCTTTTCAGTGTTGAACTGGAAGTTGTACCTCTTCTGGTCAATGCTCCAGCCATAATTTGTGACCATAAGGTAACCATCGCGTGTATCCTCGATCATCTCGTCATAGTCCCAGGTGCCGGGTTCGAGACTGACGTTTGTCATTCTGATTATTGGGAGCTTGTAGTATTCGGCTCGCATGCACCCGTTGCTTCGGGTCTCTCCTACTCGAGGAGCGGTTTCGCGGGACATGAGATATCCTACGAATTTTCCATTCTTGACTGCGTATTTTCGCTGAGCTTTGACTCCTTCGTCATCGTAGCCGAAGGTCCCAAGCCCGTTTCCATGGTCGAGGGTTGCATCCATTACAATGTTCACGTGTTCTGATCCGTACTGGAGTTTTCCGAGCTGATCTGGTTGGAGAAAGCTTCGGCCTGCGAAGTTCGCCTCATACCCTAGAACCCTGTCGAGCTCTATTGGATGCCCGCAGGACTCGTGCACCTGCAACGCAACTTGATCCCCACTCAAGATAATGTCCGATTTTCCTTCATTGATCGTTGGCGCGCGAGTGAGTGCTAGAACGTCTTTTGTAATTTCCAAGGCTTGACCCGGAAGGTCCATCTCATCCACGAGTTCGTAACCACCCCCAGCGTTCTGCTGAATCGATCGTCTCTGGACTCCGGTGGGTCCTTTTGCGGCAACGATCGCGGATACGCCCGCGTAAGAGAGAGTTTGGAAGATTTTGGATCCTTCCGAGTTCGCGAAATACTTCTCGATATAATCAAACGTCATCTGGCCCCTCCGGGCGACAACGTCGTTTTCCTTCATTCTCTTGGTAGTATCTTGAAGATATTCGTATTTGGTCTCGGTGGGGACGCGGAACGGGTCTTTCTTGACAGGTGTTTCCCACTTGTCGACATGAACGGGCTCAGAAGCTCGAGTGACTCTTATCCCGAGTTTGGACGCGCCCTTAGCGAGGGAGAGTGCCTTCTTGGTTGTCTCTCTTATGCTCTCATGTTCCAGTTCATCGGTGTCAGCGAACCCCCAGCCCAGATTATTGTAAAGTACGCGTATCCCAACGCCAATCGTGCCCGTTTCTTCGCTGGCCGGGTTCTCGTTGACGACGGTAACGGCTTCAGATCGAGTGTTGACGAGTCTTAGCTCGGCATAAGTCGCATTGTCTCGTTTTGCAAGGTCAAGGGATATCTTCGCCAGTTCTTCGCCTAGGTCTTTGGTAGAAATCACGGAATCAAGTTAGAAACCGTCTTGTTTAAGCATTTACCACAAGGGATCGATTAATGGAGATCGCCATCACGAGATTTTACACAAAGACGGGCAAGACCGCTATCATGCCTAGTTGAATTGGCTAATCTTCCGCTGGAAGTAGGCGTTCTGGAGAAGGGCCGAGGTTTCCATCCAGCCACGCTTCGGTATCTCAAATATGCTGCTGACATGATTCATGGCGTTGTCAATGGAGTCGAAAGTTTCGAACGGCGTCTTCAGTAGCGCTCTCAGACTCTCTCTAACATTCCAAACCCCAACGGGCATTATGTAGCCTGGATGAATTTCCCTCAACATTATTGCCCCTGCCTGTCTCCCAATCGAATCAAG
>VBBQ01000024.1:0-723 GCA_005888755.1 Candidatus Bathyarchaeota archaeon | reverse complement strand
TCGGAGAAACATAGCTGCTCTTCTCCACGTCCTCAACCATGTTCACATCGGGAAAACTAGTCGCGAGAAGCTCAGGCTCAAACCAAGCCTCGATCCACTCGAACTTCCAATGTTCAGGAGTTAGAATTCCCACGTAGATATTGTCCAAGTAGGTGTACTTGTAGACGCGGTATTCGTCGATGAGGGGATGATATCTTACCCGAGCCATTAGTTTGAGGCTGAGGTTGCTGTCGACTGCAGTAATGCTCCATCGTGTCGGGACAAGCTTTCGTCTCTTGCTCTCGCCAAACATCCCGAGGCTGAACGCTCGCTGAATTCGGGTCACCAAGACGCCATTTCTGTAGAGCTGGAGAACTGCGTCATCGGCTGCGAGATCGCTATCATAGAACGCCTTCTCGATCCTGTTGTCAACGGATGAGTTACCGGCATGGAAGGAGGTGAGGGGTGCAATGGGACCGAAGGGCTGGGAATCCTCGCGCATGTCCAATATTTTTCTGGGTGGCCGAGCAAGGACGAGTTCTGTGTCCACCGGTTTTGTCATCATGGCCACGTCCTGCAGGGTCTCGATTAGTCTGCCTCCCTTCTGAGCGTCTGCTACGTTCGCTTTGCTGTAGCCTCGAAGCAGACTATACCTGAAGTCTACAATCTCATCGAAGCCTTTGCCCATCCACCACTCAGGAGTGTCAAGAATCTCGGTGTCGCCGGAGATCGAGGGTACCATGG
>VBBQ01000029.1 GCA_005888755.1 Candidatus Bathyarchaeota archaeon | reverse complement strand
ATCACACCTCCATTTTCGATATAAGCACATGAAGCCACAAAGGGATATTAGGCGTATAGGGCTTTTCTTTCCCAAATCATTCTCTCTGTTGCTAACGATTTCGAAAGGTCTCTGTTTAAGGGGTTTCAACTTCGCTCAAGCTGATGCGAGCGAGGTGGGAATCAGGATTTTTGGACCCTGCTGATCTAGTTTTCCTGGCTAGGTCGCTCGCGTCAAATGACGTAACTAACATGAAAATTGACGTCGTCGATGAGCAGCCAATTTGGATCGGCTCACGAATGTTTTGATGCGGGTAGGGAATCGTGTCCCGTAGGCTGACACGAGCACCACGGTGATCCCCAAGGCCCCAAGGACATACCACAATCCATTACCTGAGAAGAGTGAAGCAGGAGCGGGAATCGGAGTCGTCGATATTCTCCATGCAGTTACGTGCAACTCCCAACCGGTATAGGAATGCCAAGGCTGCTCCACCCACTGCGGGTTCCAATAGACGAAACCTTGAACGTCTATTGTTTGTCCTTGCTCAGGCGAGGCAGGTGCAATTCCCTCAGCCTTCCAGTCTCGGTCTATTACTGCGTATATCCGATGCATGTAGCAGGCTGGACAAGGGGGCGTGGAGCTTGCGAGACTGAAGGTCGTGGAGCAAAAGGTCTGCCCGTTGGGGAATGAATCGCCGCCGTTGGAGCTATCGAAGCGGATGCCGCAATCGGAGACGGCCAACGAGGAAACAGTAAGGCTGTTGATTTCAATGAAGGCAGGGATTCCTGTAGGAGTTGAGCAGGGTGAAGATAGTGGAGCGGAAAATGGGTACAGTTGCCTCTTTGAAAAAGGCCAAAGTGAAGGGTTTGCACCGTAGGTTAGGTGGCCTTCCAGCTGGAAACTCCCACCGCTATAGTCGGCTCCCGTGGAGTTCGGATTCGATGATACTCTCCGTACGGTTACCGAGCCGAGCATCTCTTCTAAGGTAGACAGGGTCGGGCTGCAAGGGACCGCAGGATTCCAAGAACCGATCCCCAAGAGTTGTCCTTTTGTTCTAGAGTTTCCAGCGGAGTCCGTCGTGGTTACGATCACTTTGAAGTAGCCAATTGACGCGTAGACGTGAGTTGGAGTGGGACCTGTGGCCGTGGCCCCATCTCCAAAGCTCCAGTTGTACAGGTATGGAGGGACTCCACCAGCGGTCGAGGTGGAGAAGAACACCATGTTCCCTGCGCTAGGGTTGTCGGGCGACCACTTTACTGTTGATACAGGCGGTGGCGTTATGCTAAACGCGTCTTGAAAGGAGCCCGCGAAATGTGTTTGCACATCTATTCTCCCTTCATTTCCCCTTTTGCCGGTCACTCCATAAGTGACAAACCCATTACTGTTCCCTGGAGTATTTTGTCCCATAAGCTTGGCGAAGTAAGGAGCTTCGGCCGCATTGCAACCGACACAGTCCGCGTTCGAAAAGGTGTCATTGACGCTGTAAAGAGGCCTGCCGAAGGTACCTGTTATCACAATCACGGTGCCAGCTTCTGGCAAGTAGAAGCCCTTTGACCCGTCGTCGACTACACATCCTGGATTGTAAACTGCCCATGTGTTCAGGTTAAGAGGAACGCCATCACAGATTGGTTGGCCATTCACAAATGTAGAGTTCAGGGATAGTTGCTTGCTTCTCTCGTACGCGTGGTCGTCACCTGACAGCATCAGATCAACCTTCTCCCTTAGGAGGAGGTTGAGAAGGTCGGTGCCGATCTCGCAGTTTTCACTGCCCGCGCTTATGCAGAGTTTGTGGACCCCAACAATGACCCATTCGTCGTTTTCATGAGCATTCTCAATGACTGTCTGAGTCCAATTATAGTGATTTCCAAAATTCGTATAATTGTATGTATAATCCTTGTCTTTCAGATCAGACTGGCGGTAGTTCCAGCAATCACTGAAGGAGTCGCATTGTTTCGTGGAATTCGTGATGCACTTTGCAAAGCACCTGCCGGTAATGTTGTAGATATCCGGGCTCAGCATCACGAACCTTGCGATGGGGACACCAGTGGGTGGATAGTCGAAGTAGTACTCCCTACCGTAGTCGCAGCCGAAACGTTCGCACGGGGGCAATGAGGAAACCCCGTCAATTGTGTACGGGCACCCGGTTGGCGGAGGTGTCGAACCTATGAACTTCTGATAGTTTCGAGTTGCAGAAGTATCACTGAGATTTGCATCATCTCCAGTATCATGGTATCCCGGGATGATCTCAATGTTGCTAAACTGGTTTTTGAAGTCCGAGCACCATTTAGTGCCAGTGTAGCTTGCGTTGTAGCTTAGGTCACCTAGCCCCAGGAAGAAGTCAGGGGTAGGGTTCAGGGACTTTAGCGAGCGCAGACTGTCAGAACCGGCCCCCTTTATCGGGCTGTTTAGATCTCCGGAGGCGGCGAATACGAAACTTATCTCCCCAGCTCCCTGCGCAGTAGCTGGTGAGGTCGTGAAGGCCGATAGGATGAGAGGTAGCACCGCTAAGACGCTGAAGAGAAAAACTCTGCTGCGGAGTATTAGCAACTGCTTGCGCCGATAGGCCCCGTTCGGTGGATTTAAGCATGGATAATCCTCATCCTATGCAGAAGATATAGAAGGATATCCACGTCAATACAATCGTGAATAGCTGGAAATTCCGGGTGTTGGTTGGATGGTTAAACGTGCTTGTTTTACAGGAGGCTTTCAAAACTGCAGGGATCCTTTCTCTCCCTGGACTTTTTGAAGAAGCGGGAGGCCCGATAGTGTGTTCCGTTTGCAAAAACTACAAAAGACTGGAAGGGAATCAGGTGTTATCTGTGATACGCTAGTGAGAACAAGATCCTTTCTAGCGGGCCTACTATTACCTCTTTCAGTCGCGCTAATTACATCGGCCCACGCTCACACAGGAGCGGGAGTCGCAATTGTTGGTCCAGTGACCTACCAATCCCAACCATCACCTTCTCCCGGACTTCCGCTCAGCGAGATCGTCTTTTTGTTCGCTATGTTCCTTTCAGGAATTCATCTGCTTCTCAAGCTGCGTCAAAGGCCCCTTGTTCGCCTCCGAAGTCGTCTCATTGGGGTTTCAATGATTGCGATTCTAGGGCTCGGAGTCGTCGCCTTTGCAGCACCATCGCATGAGGTTTCGGTTACCCCCCCTGTCAGTTTTACTTTCTATTTCGGTGGGGACAGTGGGTACTATTCTGGGTCGCTGCTCCCATCTAATTCGAGCAATCGATTGATACAATCTGACTTTTTCCTAGCCCTCGGAGACATCAGCTATAATGGCTCTTCGAGGGGTTACCCGCCAACTGGAAACGAGGCTGACTGGTGCAACTTTATCAAAGCCAACGTTCAGAACAGGCTTAGCAATCCATACTTCCCCTACATCTTCATCACTGGGAACCATGACGATGGCAATCCGTCCACGCCCCAGAAAGACGGGTACATAGACGCATTCATTGCGAATAATTGTCTGCCACTCTCTGCGTTCAACTCGACGGCGACGGCCGGGAACGGATACATCAACTTCGTAGGCTCTGGACTTTGTTCAGAAAGCAGCACGTGCTACGGGAAAGAAGGATACTTTGACTATCCAGCAGCGAACCCGATAGCGCGAATAATTACGATTACAGTGGCAGATAGCGTTGGAAACTCTACTGATCCCACTGCCAATGTCAATTTCAACTATTGTCCTCTTTCGGTTTGCGGAATGTCAAATTTGGATATGCACTGGAACTGGTTGACTAGTGTTATCGCCGACGCGAAAGCCGCGGGTCACTGGATTATCGTCGCCTTTCACAAGCCATGTCTCAGTCCCGACCTCGCGACCGGCTGTGAGGGTAATGGTATGCCCAACGGACACAATCCCAACTTTCAGCTGGAATCCTATCTAATGTCTCATGGCGTTGACGTTCTGCTCAACGCACATGCCCACATTTACGCTCGCTCAAAGCAGCTAACATGCCTAGGCTCAAGTGAACCTCCTACGGGCTCAACAGTTGGAATCAAATATGATCCCACGTGTGTTGCTAACGATGGGTCATCGAGTGTTTACACCCGCGGAAAAGGAACTGTAGAAGTCATCCAGGGCGTCTTCAGCCAACGCGACGAGCAACTAAATTTCAGCCGTCCCGATATCAATTATTTCGCCAAGGCGATGAGCGCAAGAGGTTCACTGACGATAACGCCGGCAGATTGTTGCTGGGTCAATGGCAGCCCTATGGATATGGCTTCGGGGAACGGCGTTGGCATGATGACCGTAAACGCGACTCAAGTGTCCTTCACATGGGTTCCATCAGTTTTCAGCCACAATACTCAAAACACGGCCAAATTCTCAGATAGTTTCGTGATAAGACCCCAGAGCAATCCGACAAACAATACATCACCTCCTACAAAAAACACCTCGCCACCAGTTAACTGGTCTCTTCTTCTCCTAACCTCTGTCGCCGCCGCAATTGTGGCAATCACAGTTCTTACTGTGCTCTTGGTCAAAAGGAGAACCAAGACAATAGCCAGTCAAGGTTCACATCTCTTCCAAGCAAAAATGCTGAGACGAGGATCTTTACCCCGTTTCGAACCGAGATCTATAAGCCGCTTGATTTGCTCCTACTCCCTGCACCTCCGGCGGCAGAAGGTGGACGAGGCTTATGCGCAGCCTCTCGTACATGGTCCTTCTGATGGTACAGAGTAGCTTCCAGTTCCTCGCCTCTGTCATCGTCACTACAGATTCCTCTTTCGGTACAGTAAAACTGCTGAAACTACTGCCAGTCCCGCACCTCCGCCGACCGCAAGCCATACGAACGGCGAGGCGAAGAGCGAGGAGCCGCTAGGAATGTTGGGCAGATGTCCGTTCGGCGGATAGACAGTTACAACCGCAATCGCATTTGAATTCCGAACGCCATCAGTCGCTGTGAATGTGATATTGTAGGATTGACCTGCTTGGGTGACACTGGGCGTCCACGTGAACATCCCTCTGACAGGGCTGGGGCCTTTGACTTCCGGGAAGCTGGCTCCAACCGGGCATTCGATGCACGACAATGTCAGATCATGGGCAGGCATGTTAGGGTCTGAAGCATTGACTTGGAACGACAATACGGATCCGGCGACGACGCTCAGTCCACTCGGTGCTTGGAGAGTTGGAGGGTGATCGTGCGATTCTGGCGGGATTATTGGTTGGAAGCTCAGTAGGCTTCCCCAAGTCTCCAAAGCGCCGCAACAAGACCCCTCCCCGGCTTCCCACCAGATCCATCCCAAATTCTCCGATTGCATTTGATTCGTGAGATACTGTATGAAGTGGAGTGTAGTTGTCGAGTAGCTAGCGTCATCTGTTCCCACAGCGTCAGGTGGACTAGCGCAAACGTTGTTGCAACTGTAGTAAACAGCTCCACCTTCAGTGTCAAGTACGGGCATGTGATAGGCGATACTTGCCCCAAGCATTCCTTGGTTGTAGATGTTGGCGACACACTCGGCAGTACTGTTGCCCCAACTACTCGTGCTGCCAGTGTTGCAGTTTCCGTAGCCGTTGCTTAGCCAGATATCATAGAACAAGTATGGATGAATTGATAGAAAAGTCTCGTTCAGAGGGTCAGTTATCACGGGGTAGCAGTTTACAATTGATAACGGGTCAAAATTACACACTCCGTTGCTAATGGTGTTCTCGACCGCAATCCAGTGCTTGTCGCCGAGACTTCTCGCTAGGGTAATCCATGCCTGATACGCTGAGGATAACATAGAAACCGAGCCCGCAGGCTCATTGATCGGTTCCCAAACTATCCTGCTGTACCCCCAGTTAGTAGACAGAACCCCGCTCCAGAAGCTCAGCCAACAGAGCTGAAAGGCGACGTCGTCCGGATTATTGTAACCATGATAGTCAAGAACCACGGTCATGTTGTGGGCTTGAGCCGTCTGCAGTACACTGTAGAACAGATTGGGATCCCACGAACCTAGATCTCCATCCAAGCATGGAAAACCGGTTGCAGTTCCAAAACTTACTCGAATAGTATTGTAGCCTAATTGACTCAATCTCTGTACCATGCTACTGCCGACGACTTCATTCAAGGTAATTCCTCCCCATCCTTGAAGCATCGATGCCCGAGTGGTGGCTTGACTAGGAGCAAGTCTGACGCTCGAAACCCCTAGAAGAGGCGAAATAACTGAAATCGCGAGAGCATGATCCGCGTGCTCGCTGGCCGGTTGATCGTGTAATGGAAAGTGGGGGAGAGCCCATATTCCGAGAAGCGCTAAGGAGCAGAGAAGTAACGCGCTTGTCTTGGTCGAATTAGGCACCAGGAAGGTCAATTCTCAACAGCCCTGATCAACGGAGGAACTCAAACAGTTGCTACGACAGGATACTTCGTGGTCGCGGGATTTGAACACTATGCCTTTGGCAGATACCAACGCTCAGAACAGGCTAGATAAACCGGCTAGTACATTAGTGAAGTGGGAGCCTTTGGGGCATCTTCAAACCTATTCTAGGAACGGAAATTCAACCATATGCTAGATCCTAGCAACGAGCAGGAAGGCTCCGGATTGAAATGGGAAACCCACTGCCATACTGTCTATAGTAACATGCGCCGACGCAGGTTCGATGCCCTGAACACGCCGACGGAAATGATTGAGGCTTCTATCAGAAGAGGCCTCCAAGGGATGATAATAACAGACCATGATAGCGTAACAGGAGGGCTAGTCGGGAGAAAGGCTGCCCGAGGGTACAAGGACTTCCAGGTGATCCCGGGAGCAGAGATAACAAGTCGGTCTGGTCATGTACTCGCGATAGGCATAGAAGCAAACGTTCCCAAGAGGCTCAGTGTAGAGGAGACCGTGGAGAAGATTCACGACCTCGGAGGAATTGCCATAACCTCTCACCCGTTTTCAAGCCGGGTCCGACCTTCTCTCGGTGAGGAATGCCTGAAGACGGACGGGGTTGAGGTCTTCAACGCGGCAAACAGGGCCCGCGATAACGCGAGAGCTATGTCCCTGGCGCGAGCAAATGGTCTCCCTGGAACGGCGGGGAGCGACGCCCACTGGGCAAAGACCGTGGGAAATGCCGGAATAGTCTGCGACGACCCTCTCAGAGACATTAGACGGGGCCGGGCTGAGCTGTTCGGAACTTATACCGGTACATGGGACATGAGGGTTTTCAACTTTCGCCAGCTGGCCTCCACCTTGGCCAATAGGCCCCTCTGGAAATGAGACGGAATGGGTTTTTCACAAAGGATTACTGGAGGGAGCGGGCGATTCTTGGTCCCGGTCCGGATGCATTCTTGAGATTGTCCCATCGTGATTGTCGATGATCATCCTAGGAGTCTTGAGAATCTGCCCGTAATCCTGCGCCTTCTCGTCTAGGTCGGAAGCAACGCGATGCCAATGGTCTGGCACTGTAGCATACACGGGCTCGAATATGGCCCACTTGTCGGTGTAGGAAAAGAACTTGGAACCAGCATTCATCAACAACAAGTAGGCTTCCCCCACTGATCCCTCATCGAGTGTCCGGAGGTGTTCCTTGTGGAATAGCATCAAGCGCTCTTTGTGCCCCTTCATCGTCTTGGTACGAACGAGCTTCCACCTTTGGAACTCGGCTAAGACTTCTCCCTGCGAAATGCGACAAAGGGGGCAGGGCTGGTCCTTGAGGGGGCCCTGCGCGGTGATCCGGCCAGAGTTAGCGTGATCGTCGCGGGACATGTCTTGCGTCCACCTAACCGAGCGACTGCTGATCGTCCTTTAGAATCTTGCTTTCTTCCCTCGATAATTCTACTCCCTAAGGTTGCTATCGATACAAAACGGTCGCACGATCCGAACGACTCCTTATAGCAGCCTTTTTCCCATCGAATGACTGGGCAGGTAGCGGTGGGCACCGGAACGTCCACAAACGGGCTTAGGAATTAAGGACAGACTTGTCACATGTTCGGCGTACAGAGATATTCCTTGTCTCACAAACTGTTGTCATAGCTCTCTTGTTGTACTGGATGTCTCTCGAAAGCCATTCGAACGGGTTTTTGAGCGCGTGGCTATCTCAGAATTTTCCCTTAGGTCTCGTCCTGCTAAACGAATGGGTTGTGGCGGGAGTGGTCACCGAGCTATTTCTTGTTACGGGACTTTGGATCATACGGCTGGAAAGTCCAGAGATCAGTCGGAAAGTGAGGGTCGAACCGATCAACAAAGCATTGATTGAACCGGAACCCGAGATCGGGGCCGAGAACGAGAGACCGCCGCCGTTTTCTAGATCGAAACCGATCTATGAAACAGTTGAGATAAAGACTTTCATCATAATATTGGTGCTCGCTACTCAGGCAGCCTCTCTCTGGTTCATCACTGCTTCAACCTTGCGAATCACAATATTTACCGCGAACAGCTTCTACTACTACTCACATCTACCCTTCACCTACTGGTGGGGGCTCGCGGCAACACTAGCCCTATTCTTCACCCGATCCATTCTTCGAGGACGGATCAAGATCGGACTGGACATGGGCGCCCTGTTCCTTCTTGTATTCTATCTTATCGGTCTCCCATCTTTCACGTATCAGGACCCGAGGTTCCTAGATACCTATTATCATACAGGAAACGCCCTAGACCTTCTCAACTATCAGGAATGGCTGAATTCTCCTAATTGGTATGTTCACCAGTTCCCCGGTGTCTTCGCGTTTATCGGTCAGCTGGTATCGGTGGCGGAAATCGATCCCTTTCAGCTGATGAGGTTCTACCCCCTCGGCCTAGCGCTAGTAGTCGTGTTCCTAGTATACGTCATAGTCAGAATGCACAGCGGCCAGTATGCCTCCATCGCCTCAGCGACCCTTCTTGGCGGGCTCTGGTTCCAGCTTCACATTTCGCCCCAGAGCCTAGAGCTCATCCTGTATCTAGGAGCGATATTCCTGCTGCTAAAGATCATCGAAGACGAACCCCGCCGTAGGCTCTGGACGGCGCTGGGTCTGGCGTCAACCCCCATCTTCGTATCCAGTCACCCTGAAACGCCCCTCGCCATGAGTCTCGGCCTTGCCGGATTCCTAGCTTTATCTCTGCTCAAATCGAGGCGTACATTCCAGCTGCAAACCCTGAAAATAGCCTTGCCACTCGCGGTTCTCATTGGCTGGGTTTTCTTCTGGTGGGGCCTTGTAGCTGTCGACGCGCGAAACCTCGTCCAGACCTCGATCTTGGATAGAGCTCTCATATCCTTCTCGCGACTACCTTTGGGAATCACAACGCAGACCTCGAACGTCCCAGCAGTTCCATCGTATAGCTATGGGTTAACGACCCTTTCCGAGCAAGGAATCTCTGCAATAATATGGGCCACAGGACTCGCGTACTTTGCCCTATTTCGAAGACTCCATCCTAGAGAACTGTTCCTGGGGGGGCTCTTCCTTGCGTCTGTATCAACCATTCCTATCGCCGTTTTCGGTCGGGCTGACGTGCTCCAGAGAAGCTATCTTTTCGCCCTGTTCCCCTTTGTCATTCTCACAGCCTGGCTTCTCGAACAGAGAACCGTTCTCACCTTGCGCGGAAGGAATCTCTTCCGATTGGTGAGGGTGGGGTTCATCATAATGATGGTTCTCTTCTCCGCGATAATACCGCTCACGAGATACGGGGTCGATCCAATCGAGTACATCTCGGGGTCATCATTCTACGTATCAAACATATCAGCGGGATTGACGCAACGACATTCTCTCCTATTCTTTCATCCAGACGAGGACGGATGGAGATTCTACGCTGGAATCGGCGGGGCGATAAGAGAGCCTAGGCTGGAGCAGAAGAATCTTGCAAATCAGGCTGGAGGTTTTGTCAAGCCGGGTACCGACCCGACCGTTCCCGGGTTTAACCTAACTTACACTACATCAGATAATTCGGCGAACTATATCGTAATGACAAGCTACTGGCAGAACCTCTACGCGCTCAGGTTCGGATCGAACTCGGCCTTCTACATACAAGCCAGGAACAACTATACAACTACTGTAATACGAAACTTCAACCTGGTATACTCGACAGGTACCGACCAGATCTATGTGAACCAGGAGCTGGGATGAAGACGCAAAGATTCTCACAGAGAGTTGAACCAGACTTGGAGAGGAACTCCAACCCTCGAATTCTGCCCCTTGTAGCCGTATTGGAACGAGTTCAACGCCACGTCATAGGTCCACAGTTCAAAGAAGAATCTGAACCTTTGACCCGCAACCGCACCGACAGAAGGGGAAACCTGTTGGCCATTAATCATCGTAGTGATGAACACCATCCCGCCTACGATATTCCTCGAGGAAATAACCCAAGTGAAATTCACTAGGGCAGTCTGCGTGTTCGGAATGAAGATTGAGCTGTTCCCTACCTGCGGGACAGTGCTTCCAGGCACCGTCGCATTGGGGTTAGCGCTTGTACTGTTGCCTAGGCGGTAGACGACTTGTACATACTGGATGGATCCCATTTGATTGGTGACGGCAAAATGCCAGTTCAGAGTCTCGCCGACTGTAACGTTGGCCCCCGCCCCTGAGAAATAGTTCGAGAGAGAACTGCTGGAGGAGAACACTCCCCAGGCCATGAACTCCTGAGCAGGAGGCCGACTCAGCGAATAATATGCGATGGAGCTGTAGACTAGGCTGAAGCTCACGAACAGAAGTAACATCACCGCGACCCTTCGTTGCATCACAGCCGACACTCAATCGATTCTCATTCGGCGCAACTTCATCTTTCGCACAAGATCGTTGAGGCGATGGGACTCTAGGACTAGCAGTGCGGAGAGGAATCCGGCCGCAATTGCTGTGGAGTATGCGGCGACCTGGCCGTAGAGTGCTTGCGTTTGAGCGGTACTAGCGACGCCGAGCGCCTGGACTGATGTGGCATTAGAAAGGTTCACAGACTTGGTGGCTTCGATGTTGGACGCCGTTATGTTTTTCGTGAAAAGCTCAGTCGCATTCTCCTCATAGTGAAGTGCGAGATTGAGGTTGTTGGCCAACAAAGAGATCTGCGCTGGAGAGGCTCCTTGCAGATCGGCCTGCTGAACCAGCACAAATGCTTGGACGAGCTTGCTCCGAGAATCATCGACCTGGGATGATTGTCCGGACGCGTTCTCGCTAGTAACCGAGAAAGAGAATATCAGAAGCAGGAGAATTCCCAGAAGGGCCCGATGACGGAAGCGCATATCTGGGTCTCAGGCCCGACGGGCAAGGGTTAGGCTTTAGGATTTGCCCGGACTAACGAGAGCAGAGCTAGTCGACGTTGTTAGGAAGCACCATCCTTCTACTCTCGCATCTCTCAAGAAATACTTGAATGAAGAGGGTATCAAATTCATCGATGAGGAACTTCTATCGCTGATCAGACAATTGCAGTCCGATGGAACAATCAAGCTGTCCATGAAGAACGTAACCTCGTTCAAGGATTATCTCATCGACATCTGGAATACGTGGTGGTTCTATCTCGTGATCATCGTCACCGTGTCAGAACTATCTCTCGTCCTATCCAATGCCCAGGTAGGGGCTGCTCTGTTTCTTAGGAACGTGTTCGGTCTAGGGGTCCTAGGCATCATTCCAGGTTTCCTCACCGTCTTGGTAGTATTCCCTAGGGGACAGATTAATACTTTGGAGAAAATAGCTCTCAGCATTTTCCTAAGCGTTCTGATCTCCATAACCGTTGGTGTGCTACTAGGATTGGGCCCCTTCTTCCAGCCATCAAACAACATTATCGTCCTGACAGTTTACATTATCCTAGCGGACGTTGCCGCGGGGTATCGGTCCTACGATTTCCTCAGAAAATCCCATTAGCGCGCCTTCGGGGAGCTTAGAATAGATGACATTCCATATTCTTCTATGAATTGTTTCAGCAGAGACTCGTGCGTTAACGATGGTAACGCCCCAGCGAGCACTTAGATCGCGGTAGAGCCGAAGCCTCTCAACATAATCCTCCAAGCCTGGAAGATCCGGCTTTCTCCTGAACGCGACTTCAGGGTCAATGTCCATGAAAAATGCGAAGTTCGGCTTCGGAAGGAGATGCAGAAGCTGGAACCCCAGTCTCGTATGACCCGGCGCGTCATGCAGCCCGGCCATTCCATCCACTAGCATGTCCAGCGCATACCTGTCACATATTACCGTCCGGCCTAGGAGGAGCGGAAAAACAAGCTTCACACCGGTCTTTATGATATTCTCGACTTGTGTGAGGATGCACCAGAGAGATGTCAGACCACCTCTGCTCGGCAACCGCGTCTCGACTATGTAGACTCCGCCTGCCCGATGCACTTTCGCGTATCCCAACCTTCTCATGATTACTAGCAAGGGGAGAGACAAAACCGGCCGCCAGCGGCTTCGAATCCTCAGGACACCCACATTGATTTTCTCGAAGCTCTCCTCGAGCAGATCAACCTGGGTCGACTTACCGCTACCATCTACTCCTGAGAAAGCGACCAACAGCCCGGGTCTGCGAGCCCGAGCAGGCCTCTTTCCGTGGTTTCCGGTGCTTCGCACGACGTCTACCTTGACGCTTCGACCGCGATAGGGACCCTGGTCCCAGGGACCTGTTGCCAGTTCAGCTGGGGACCCTTGAAACCGAGCTTCAATAAACCAACCAGCAAGACAAGCTGGAAGCCCAAGAACGCCGCTGCCCCGAAGATCCACGACCCCGTCCCGTGAAGCAAGGCAACATCGCTTTCATTAAAACGGTTGACCAAGGAATGCATGATCACAATAGCCGGCAAAGACAATATCGCAGTAACAAGAAGAGCGAACATAGCAGAGACAGGCGAAAAAATCCCGAGAACAAGAAGGAAGAACAATGAGATCGTCAATAGTACTGGTGAAACTATGTGGACGAAGAATTCGAAGGGGAAGACCAATGTACCATATTTGCCAAAATTCCTGTTAAACAAAACCTTCGAGTTCTGGAGGAGAGCATGCTGATTGTTCATTCCTCTCCTCAGTTTGTGCTGAAGCTTGGGCCTAACATCGCCGGCTTCTGTCTCAAAAAACGAGACTTCTGGAGCATAGATGGCCTTGAAACCCTTTGATCTAATACAAACGGTGAGTTCCACATCATCACAGACGGTCCCTGGACGCAACGGCTCCAGAATCTCTCTCCTGTAAGCGGACAGCTCGCTCTCGCACATGAAAGGAGTATCAGTTTCGGCCTCAGCCAATCTTATAGCCGTATATACCCGCCGGTAGTCCGCCTCGATGCCAGTCAGAAGTGACTTTCCTCCGACTGGGACTTCCACACCGGAGACGGCTCCGATCTCAGATCCCTCGAAATTCTGGACCAACTTCCACAACGAGTCTGGTGGGAAGGAGACGTCGGCATCAGTGAGAACGAGCATTTCGGATCGGACACTGCGCAAGGCCTCGTTTATCGCCTCGCTCTTGCCGCGCCGGACTGGCTGTTCTATCAGATCCAGATTGATCTCGCGCCGATGCTCCTCTGCAAACCTGTTGACGATGCTTCGGGTTTCATCGCTGGACGCGCTGTCAACCACCAGCACCTCAAGCTTGTCTCTTGGATAGTCAAGCTGGAGAACGTTTTCGAGCTTCTGGCGGATCACTGAAGCCTCGTTGTAGGTGGGAATAACCAGGGAAACAGTCGGGACAATTTGACTCATTCTCCGGAGGGGAGGTCTTGCAGAACTCCTGTACAGCAAAGCAAGGCAAAGGGTATACGCTAAGATGACGATGCCTATCGTTGCGTAGTAGAGCCCTTCCAAAGCAGATACGATGAAGGTCACTTGGACACCACGACCTATCTCCCCGAGCCCCTGGGTATCTCGATCACACCGGTATCGCCGAGGCGTTCCACCTTGAACCCCTCCGAGCCGTAGCCCGTGACAAATTGCAGATCAAGTTCATCGATCCGATCTCTACTCTCGCCTGAACGCACACTAATCATTCCCTTAGCGTCAATGTGTGACTCTTGTCGAAGGACCCACCATCTGGCCATTTCCCCTAGGGTCATGACATCGCAGGTGAGGTCTGATCGAAACGCTTCGAGAAGACGACGATATTCCTCTCGGCCACTCTCTTGACCGAACTCATAATCCGGGTGTACGAGGAGAACACAAGCCCCGCCAATCTTCTTGATCCATCTCGAAACCTCAACGAGTTGGTCAACGGCCCTTTCAACGCTCAACCCTCCTACTCTAATGAGCTGGTGGTCTTGCGGCATCGATACTGGAATCTCGACAAGACCAGATACCAGGAATGGGAAAACTGTTCCAACCCCATGGGGCTGCAACGACGTCGGCGACAAGGGCTCCCAGCTGGGCATTGATGAATCGTATTCGTATCCCGCCTTTCCAAGCGCTTCCACAAGTTGTCGACCGTGTTGAAGGAGCGGGGCCCTAAACCCTCGAACCACCTTTCTTGAAAGAAGCTCAAGCCGCTCCCTGCAACGTCTAACCCTGTCTACCTTGTCTCTGACGCTCGCGAAGAGCAATCGGCCATCATGCTTCGTGTCATGTCCTCCGACTTCACCGGTCTCTGCGAGCGCAATCAACAGCTGCGAGGACAGTGGGTAGCGATCGCTCGGTATGTTCCATGTTGATCGCATTCCCAGCTCTCCTTCAACTTCAACGAGCCGGCCAGCGCCGTCTTCAAGTCCGACTCGTGTTTCCACATCATGGCTGATTGCCAGCGCGTAGCATTTGCCTCGTCTCCAGAAGCTAATTGTCGGAATCGTATTCCCGGAAGCGATTACTAGAGCTGCAAGGAATATTGACCTTAGACATTCAACGGGGCCAAGAGCCTCTTCTCTTAACCCTGTAATGCTTTCTTTCGCTTTGAAGAACCTGTTTCTGATGCTAGAAGGGACTGCTCTATAGGAGAAGGGCATCCTCGTTAGGAGACGGAATCTCCAGCTCGGGTTCTCGTCCATCTTATCGTACATTAGCTGCTGGTAGTTCGAGACGAGGTCCAATGAGAGAACATGGATCCTTGATCCACCGATCTTGTAGAGGATGGTGGTGTCCCCATCTGTCAAGACGGGCTCAAGGTTGGGCCCCGAGAATCGGTAAAGTTTGGTTTGCATTGACACGGAAGCGCCAGGCGCAACTGGCAAGCGAACTAGTGTTTCGTAGATGGAAACGGTCAACCCGAATTGACGAGCGATCTCTTTTGCGCCTTCGATTCCTGTCGACGAAATGATCACCGGACCGGCTTCTCGCTTGTCAACCGCCTTCGAGAGGCTAGAAGTGACGAGGAGGGATATTCCATCTAACTGATTTCCGAGAGTGTAAGGCACCTTCCAGAATTCGGCGTATTCCCTCAAAATGGATAAGTCATGATCATTGTTCCCAGCAAGAACGATTGGGGCGAATTTCTCGTTCAACTTATTTTCTGACTCCTAGTCTGAGTAGGAATAGTGGCCCTACGATCTGCCACCAGTCTTTGGACGGCGAGATGTGGGAATACTTCTTGTCTTTCATTGCCGAATAATCTTTTGAGACGGGTCTCTCGGTGAACTTGTAGCCTAGCGTGAGGATTTTGTAGTGCAGGTAGTATTCAAGCTCGTAATTGTCAAGCCAGCTCTGCCATACGTTGATGCGCGAGTCCTCTACGATTGAGGCTTTGTACGCTCTGAATCCGTTGGTTACCTCGGTGCACCGGACCCCTGTCATGAAGGACCAGACATAGGGGAACACCCGGGTGAAAATACTTCTCAAGAATGGGTTCTTCTCTCGCCGGCCGCCCGAGAGAAACCGGGAGCCCTGAACGTAATCGTATCCCTCTTCCAAGATAGGAGTCGTTAACCGAGGGATTTCGCGCGGGTCATCCTTGCTATTTCCTGCCATGATGACAATAAGTTCAAATCTGTTTTCGAGCGCATACTTGTATCCCTGTCGTATCGCATAACCGATTCCATTCCGGACAGGGTTCTGAATGGTCTTGATCGGAACTCGTATTCGCCGGCCAGCTTCTTCAATCGCTCCTAGTGTCACAACGCCCGGCTTGTCTGCGACGACGCATATTTCATCGACGTAGCCGGGTTCGAACCGTCCAAGAACGGTACCAATCGCGTCCGATTCCCCGTAGACGGGGATTATGGCTATCGTCTTCAACCCTGCAAGGACCCTCTCGTGTTCCTCGGCCTCGTTGATGTAACATGAAGAGGTACCTTTCTGTTGACAACTCGCGCAGGGTTCCCGAACGCGATAGCATTGTCCGGTATGTCTCTGGTTACAACTGAGCCCGAGCCGATGAGCGCGTTTTCACCAATTGTTACCCCCGGATTGATTACGCTTCGGGCACCAATCGATGCGAACCTCTTAACTCGTGTCTCGAGGAGTTTCCATTCGCCATGGGCTTTCGGGTACTTGTCGTTGGTGAAGGTGACGCTCGGTCCCACGAACACGTTGTCTTCTATAGTTACTCCAGTCGGGATGAAGACAAATGGCCTAATCTTGCAGTTGTCGCCTATCGTTACGCCTTCCTCTACGTAAACGAACGCGTCTATCTTGGTGTTCTTTCCGATCGTGCAGCCGTATAGGTTTACTTGGTCATAAACTCGGGATGACTGGGCGAGTTTTGTTTTCTTGAGAATTGAGTATTTTGGGCGTCTCCTCACTTTGCACGTATCTCCTCGGCCAGGGGCATCTGGACTTCCACGGTCCTCTCCTGACGGAGAGATTCCCGTGCAGCTTCCAGGATGCTGACAACCCGGGCCCCTAGCATCCCGTCTGAGAGGTTGGAGAAAGGTTTGGAGTTCAGGTTGCCTGAGATGCAATCGACGAAGTGCGTAACTTCCTCTCTAATCGTGTTGCTGGGCGTGATAGAGATCTCCGTACTGTTCGAGGCGTGAAGAAGCCCTTTCTGCTCCGAACAATCTAGGTAGGCCATACCCTTGCTGCCAACAACTGTAACGTCTCTACGCTTTTCCCTGTCTAGCCAGCTCACTTCTACTTGAGCAGCCAACCCGCTCGGGTGTTCGGCCGTTATGAACGCAACTTCCTCGTTCTCCTTGGTCCTATACCCTTTTCCTCTGCATGTAATCTTGTTCGGCCACATATCTAGGAGATAGTTGCATATGTCAAAGGGATGGGGCGCAAGGTCAGTGATAACTTCCCGGTATCCTTGGGGAGGTAAGAAGCCCGTCCATCCAAACCGCACGTAGTAGAGTTCCCCGAGTATTCCGCTATTAATGGCCTGTCGGAGTTCTCTTACTCCGTTGTTGAATCTGTGAATGTGTCCTACGCATAAGACCTTCTTGTTCTCTTGCGCGATCTTGACGAGCTGATAAGCCTCCTTCGAGTTGAGTGTCAGAGGTTTCTCTACCAACACGTTCTTTCCATGTTTTAGGAAACTAGACGCGACTTCGAAGTGGGTAGAGTTGGGGGTGCAAATGTGCACTCCCGACAGTTCAGGGTCATCTAGCAATCCCTGGTAGTCCACGCGATAATCCGACGGTCCAAATTCTTTTTCGCACTGGGCTAGCATGGTCGGCGAGTTATCTACGACAGCATGGAGCTGGACCCGTCCAGTGGACCGGCCGACATCCAGGATCTCTCGAATTATCTTCTTTCCCCAGTAACCAGCGCCTATGACCGCGATTCGGACAGGACTCGTCATGCTCACCTTAGTGCTCTTTTCTATTCCGAGTTTGCAGTCTCTCTAACGAGCCGGGAGACGGTCCTAACCTCTTCCTCGGTGATGGCGGGGTGAATAGGTAAGCTGAGGACTTGTCCCGCAAGCCTCTCCGCTATGGGGAACGAGCCTTCGGAGTACCCGAAGTTTGTCCTGTATGAGGTTTGAAGATGAATCGGCACGGGATAGTGGATGGCTGCTTCTACTCCGTTCGTCTCAAGGTGTTTGGCGAGCTGGTCTCGGCGTTGACTCCGAACTACGAACAGGTGATATACCGATGTTTCCTTGGGAGTCTCTAAGGGGGGTAGTTCTATGCCGGGGGCACCTTCCAGCTCTCTTCGGTAAAGATTGGCTATTCTTCTCCGAGCATTGTTCCAGTTGTCCAACTTTCTCAACTGGACTCTTCCGATGGCAGCGTTTACCGTGTTGAGCCTCGAAGTGTAGCCGATCCGGGACATTGTATATTTCGACGCTCGGCCACAGTCTCTGTAGCTTCGAGCAGAATCAGCAAGTTCCTCGTCGTTGGTCACGATCATGCCGCCGTCGCCGCATACCGTCATGTTCTTGCTGGTGTAGAAAGAGAAACAACCTACGCGTCCAAGAGAACCCACTCGTTTTCCGTCGTACTCTGCACCGTGAGCTTGACAGGCGTCTTCGACGATGCTGATTCCTTTGTCCTCGGCAAGGTCTCGAAACTCTTCCATCCTTGAAGGTTGTCCGTAAAGATGGACTGGAATGATGGCGCGAGTCATCGCTGTGAGTTTCGTCTCCACCTTCGCAGGATCAATGTTGAACCCTTCGTTTTCGACATCGGCAAATCGTGGCTGGGCGCCTGCATGGATTACTGCGTTAGATGTTGCGAAGAACGAGAACGGGGTGGTTACAACCTCGTCGCGTTGTTCTATTCCCATTGATTGCAGGGCGATTTGAAGAGCCGCGGTACCAGAGGCGGTTGACACTGCATATCGAGTGCCACAGTATCGGGCGAATTCTTCCTCAAACTTGTATACACTCTCTCCCATAACCAGTTTCTCATTTTGCAAAGCGAAGAGAGCCGCTTGGAGCATCTCTTCGTCTACGACGGGCCTCATCAGTGGAATCTTGAATCCATGTTTGACCTGCGGTACGGTTTCGGCCCCGCCAATGGGATTTGCAGTGAGGACTGTTTCTCTGCTCATTCTTCGGCTACCTTATCGTGGGACATGCGATTCGCGAGTTTTAACCCTTCCTAGACAAAATAGTCACTTTCAATCGTTGTAATGACAAAGAAATCCGAAGATATCATCATGCTTTCCACGAAATAGACGGCCGGAATTGGATAAATACGACCGTGAGGAGAACTCGTTGCGCAAACAGTTTCGAGGAAGCCGCGTCCCGTGGAGTACAGAATGATCTCGGTAATTTATCTTGGAGGTTTCCCTGTCATCTATGCGCTAAACTTTTCAGACAAAGCCGATCATGAAATTCGACAGATGGTACAAGTAATGGTCTTCCGGTCTCTCTTAGTAATTCGTGGGGTTGAACATCTATGAAGCTGAACTTTCTGGAGGAAATAGGGGGCGTGAAAACTGCCAGGAGAGAGGCCGAGTCACTTCTCCTCGCCACTGCCCTCCTGAGAAATGACAGGATCACCGTGAGGGACGAAGGTCGGATGTTGAAGCTAGCCAGGAAGAACAAAGTGCTTTTGCGAGCGGCCGACCTAATCCATCTGCCCTCAAACGTCATTGACGAAGCCAAGAAAGACGTTGACGAAGCATTTGATCTCTACGATCGTATGAGCGGCGTCTTCGCAAAGCACGGGATTTCATTCGTTGCGATAAAATCGTTCGACTCCCTCCCTGATATTGGACACGACATTGACCTCCTCGTTGCTTCCCCTTCCGAACTGGCGGAGGCGGAAAAGATCTTGGTGAATGAATACAGAGTCCGGCCCCAGGGACTAACTCATTGCGACAGGTTACTTGGGAAATTCAGCTGTTTTCTGCCAGGCTACAAGCACGACTTCGAGCTTTACCCAACGATCAGCCAGCTCGGCGAGACCCACCTAGACCCAACCCAGGTGCTCCTTCATCGAAAAAAGACATCAATTGAAGGCCATGTTGTGTGGATGACCTCGGATTCAGACAGGGTACTAATACGAATTATTCACGCGATGTTCCGTCACAACTTCCTCAAGTTGTCAGACATACTGGACTTCTTGAAGCTGATTGAAACGGCTGACTCTCAAGAGGTCATAGAGAAAATTAGCAACGCCCGTATAGGCGATGCTTTCATCTTCTATCTATTGTCAATAGAACGCTTTCTGAAAGCATGTCGGGTTGAGAACCCTGGCTTCCAGTTGTTGAAGCGACAAGCGCAGGAAAGGTTCGGCAACGATAGACTGACGTTCCTCAGACGCGATAGACTTGTCCTTCCCTACAGGATCCCCGCATCCGCCATTATCATGCTTTTTCTCTTGAAAGCTGCACGAGACGCAGCCAGCGCGAGATGGAGGAGCTCGATTTCCTGCCTAGTTGCCCCACCGCTCATAATACTTGACTTCATCAGTGCCGCGTTCAGAGCTGGCGGAAGAGGCGGCGTCTGGTAATGAGGAAGATCCTGCTAACACTTAGCGGAACCCACGGCTCTGGAAAATCCACTAACGCGGGAAAATGCTACTACCTTCTCAATAGATCAGGATACAAGTTCTCCTATCTGAGACACCAGGACCTCCTTGACCCGTTCGGATTCATCGTCAGACGAGTTGCGAGAATACTTCATGTCGAGCCGAACGAATTAGAGCAGCTAACACCAACCAGAATTGCTTGGTCTCTCTACCTGCTCTTCATCTACTGCCCAATCCTAGTCGGCGGAATACGGCTCCGCCATTTGCTCGGATACAGCGTCGTATCGGACAGGTATCTGTATGATCTCATGGTAGGATTCAGAGACAACGGCATGACGGTTCCGTCAGAAATGTTGCTGATGAGACTCCTTCCGCACCCTGACATCTCATTTGTCTTTGATGCACCAGAGCAGAGAATTCTGATGGACAGACCCGAGCACAGTGCCGAGTTCATTCGCAAAGAACAATTTCTCTATAGAAAAATCGCCGAAGAGTTCAACCTCAGCAAGGTCAACACAAGCGACCCCGCCTCGACCGTCTGGAACCACATGCTCGTACAAATCAAAGCAGTCTTTGAGGACAAGCCCCCCACGGAAGAGATGTTATTCCAACAGGTAGTCAACTGATGAAAGCTCTAGTCATAGGGATCGACTCAGCCTCCCCGTATCTCATCGAGAAATGGATAGACAGGCTTCCCAACATTCGTTCGATCTTTGAAACCGGAACCCATGGAATTCTCAAGTCGATCGTTCCGCCCGAAAGCGTTCCCGCCTGGCAATGCTTCGCAACAGGGAAGAACCCCGCAAGAATCGGCATATTCGGCTTCACATACATAGGAAGAGACAGGCACCTAAAGTTCGGTCGGACCACCCCCGACATAGGATGCTTCTGGGACATCTGCTCGGAAAGAGGCATGAAGGTAGGAGTATTCAACGTCCCAGGGACGTACCCACCTTATCCCGTAAACGGATTCATGGTCTCAGGATTCCCCGTCCCAACACGCAAAGTTTGGTCAAGTCCCCCGGAGCTGATGGACAGAGTCAACTCCGCAGTAGGGGGTTACGAGATTGACGTTCCCCTGACGAAACCTACAGAGATGAAGGGAGGGGAGAAGGCATACCTTCCCGTTGTTCGACGGTTACACGATAAGAGCTTACAAACTGCAAAGCTACTGATCGAATGGTACAACCCTGAGCTATTTGTAATGACGCTCCAAGGAATAGACCTAGTTCATCACGACTTTTGGAAGTACATGGACAACCCAGACTCTCCATACTGCAACGTGTTGCGAGACTGGTACACTAACATGGATGACGCCATAGGAGAACTCCGAAGCCAAGTCGGGGCGAACACCAATGTGCTACTCCTCTCCGATCATGGATCAGCACCTGTCTCTTCCGCATTATTTGTCAACAAGTACTTGGAATCCAACGGCCTCCTCACGGTCAAGGGTCCAGTGAAAAACAAAGGGGATAGGTACACAAAGCTAAGACGATGGGTTCTGAAGAACATGCCTCCAGGCGCGGTAGCGAGTATCTACAAGATTACACCAGATTTCGTCAGCCACAAACTCACAGCGTCCGCTGCCATCGAACGAACCCTCCAAGGGCTGATCGATAATGTCGACTGGGACAAGACACTAGCCTTCTCGACTGGGGGCCACCAAGCGCACATATACGTCAATTACGACCTCATCGACAAACTCAAAGACGATCAACCCGCTCAAACCGTTCCTGACATAGTCGAGAAGCTATGTAACATGATGAGTGAGCTGACCGACCCCAAAACAGGGGAGAAACTCAAGCCGATATTTCATTTCAAAAATGACACGTTCAGCGGACCATTTCAGTACGAGGCCCCTGACCTCTGCGTCGAACTCTTTACCAAGACCGAAAAGATCCAAGTCAATCCACGGCTTGGGACCGCAGAACTCTGGAGCTCTTCACCACACTTCTCATCAATACACACGCGCGAGGGCTTCTGGGGAATCGCCGGTCCGAACGTAAGGCAAGGACCAGAGTTAGATGCGGGACTTCTAGATATGGCTCCGACCCTCCTCAAGTTACTGCAGATTACACCTCCAGTTGACTGTGATGGACATGCTCTAGACGAAATCCTCGTCCCACAACCATAGGAACCATTGAACTGTGCTCCATCTCTTACAAACAAACCCTGGTATGAACATCGACCACATACCTTGGAATTGGAGACACTGCTAACTTGCGAGTAGCCGTCAACGGTTTCGGCCGCATCGGAAGATCCTTCTACCGGGCATTGTTAGAGGAGAACAGCTCGGACATAGAAGTGTCCGTGATAAACTCAACCTCTCCGCCACGAACACTCGCTCATCTCTTGAAGTACGACTCAACCTACGGAACTCTCCCATTAGATGTCGGCTGGGACTCGGAAGGAATCAGGTGCGCAGGGAAAAAAGTACCGTGTCTCAGCGAGACGAACCAATCAAAGATCGATTGGGAAAAGTTCGATGTTGATGCTGTGCTTGAAAGCACTGGACAACGGCTCCAACGCGAGGAGCTCGAGACCTACATCTCCAACGGAGCTCATACGGTGCTGGTAAGTGCTCCTTCAGAAGAAGCAGACGTAACTCTCATACCTGGATGCAACTTGGAAACATATGACCGAAGTCATCACAGAATCATCTCGATGGGTTCATGCACCACGAACTGTCTCGCTCTCTGCTTGAAGGTCCTAGATGATAATTTTGGGGTCGCACGTGGATTTGCTACGACCGTCCACTCTTACACTAGCGATCAGAGACTGCTTGATGGATCTCATGAGGATCTTCGACGGGCTAGATCAGCGGGCCAATCCCTCATTCCAACTCGAACGGGCGCCAGCCAGACGATAGGCAAAGTTCTACCTCGCCTTAAGGGCAAGATTACCTGCTCGGCAATCCGAGCGCCTACCTCAACGGTCTCGCTCCTCGATCTCGTCGTCAAATGCAGTAAAGACGTGAACAGGAACGAGGTTAACAACGCGTACTCTGATGCCTCGACTGGAGGATTGAGAGGGATCCTCGCGGTCTCGAACGAGCCGTTAGTCTCGATTGATTACAAGAAGAACCCGCACTCCGCGATAGTAGATGAGCTGTCAACCGGAACTAACGGTTCAATGGTCCGCGTACTAGCCTGGTATGACAATGAATGGGCATATGCAACACGCTTGGTTGACACCTTCAAACGAATTGAGCGCCCTGCTTTGATGCCCCAGATCTCCTCTCAAAAATCTCCGGAGGACAACCGGACAGCTCCCGCGAGTTTGAATCGTCGAACTCGACGAGCAGTGCGTTGACGAGCTTCCGACCGGCTCCATCCGACCTCGTCCGACTAAAGACGCCTCTCGGACAACTATTCCCAGGCACACCAACAGAAACAATGCCAAAGCTGAAAGTGATTGTTCAGCAGAGCAAGCCCTCCAAGGTCACGACCGTTGGAGATGTGGTTTCCCGAGAGACCCTTGCAGCCGGAATCCAAGTCGGCCTGAGAATAGTCGACCAGATGACCCTTAGGAAAAGGATCAGCCCAGTCGAGATCAAAGCAGAGCGGACCTACAGAGTGAAAAACCCGGCGGGAGTCATAACAAGTGAAGCGTGGGACACGATCAGGGAGGCCCTGAAAGACCGAGAAGCAGTGATCTTCGTGGATGGGGAAGAGGACTTGCTGGCGATACCGGCCGTTCTCGAATCGCCTGACAATGCTCTTGTCGTCTATGGACAGCCTTCAGAGGGGCTTGTCGTGGTAACCGTGTCACCTCAGACGAAAAGTGACGTTAGAAAAATCATGAACCGAATGACCAAAGAGTAGGAGCATAACGCCGAGATCGAAGTTCAAGCTCGAACGAAACTTGCACAGATCATCCCATAATAGGTGGGGACGGCATACGATAGCAGATTGCCTCGCATCCCAACGACTTTTGTTATGCCGGCTAGCATAGCCATCTGCCAGAGGCTGTCCGGCTTCGCCTCCCCGACAAATCGTTTGCTTAGCCGAAAAATGGATTCGATGCGATTCTCCTGAATTGCCAGTGAGACGAACTCGTCATACTTCACAGCGCTGCGATGATACCCATAAGGGCCCGACTTCCTGTGCGCGTGAGCCTGATCGGCACTTGCAATGAACACGATGCGCTTCTTACTCTTCTCAGCAATCTCCGCAATCGCCATCCCAAATGCGATATTTTGGCTGAGCGGAATCTCTCTAGACGGCGTGACTATGACTGTTCTCGCCTTGACCCGTTCTTCCTTCGCAACAAACCACATTGGAACAAGAGTTCCCCAGTCCATTGGCATATCTGACGCCGGCCCTTCAGAAGTCCCGTAATTGGCGCCGACAACCGGCATGCTCTTTCGCGTTGACTCTTCGAGGAGGTCTTGAGCGAACTTTCGATCGCATCTTAGACTCAGGCTGACCTTTCTTCCCCCAGAGCCCTTCAGCTGGCCGGTAGAGTTCTCAGCCGTCACGATCGCGATGCTGTTTTGAAGCCTCAGGTTATGCGGAGTTGCGATGATGATCGTGTAGGGCCGCACTTCTCGAATGTCTCTCGCAATCTTGCGTACGGACTCTCTCGTCTTCTCGAATAGGTGCTCAGTTCTCCGAACCGCCAGCTGCGGTATGATGTCGCCCCCATGCGGGACTATGCAGGCATATTCTAGAGGCATTTCTTTGGCCAGTGTAGCGCCTTAAGCTACCTTCTAGAAGATTCTTACGGTTGCCTACTAACGTCGCCGAAGGAGCGTTGACGTCACCAGTATTGAAGGAAAGAGTATTCCTGCTCCCGCGTAGAAGATCCATTGTATTCCCAGGTCAGCAACAAAACCGCCGATGATGTTCCCGATTGCAAGACCGATGCTCAGAATAATGCTGTACAGAGCGTTCGCCGAGCCTCTCTTGGCTTTGCCAGAAATGTCGCCGACGTACGCGAGAATTGCTGGGGCGACCGCGGATGCCAAGAAGAACATCGGCCAGAGGAATAGCTCGTACCTAACGAAACCAGGGAACGACCACCCGAAAACAATCAAGAAGCCAAGCTCTCCAAATGCACCAACGATCATTATCCTTGTCCGCCCAACCTTGTCAGATATGTGGCCGAATACAATGGCCCCGAGGGCAAAGAGGCCCCCGAGAACTCCCAGGAAGATCAGAATCTCGCGGGTAAGAGCCAGGTTGGAATCTCTGAAAGCCTTTGGCAGAAGAAAGTACATTCCCAAGATTATGGTTTGAGCGATCCAGACAGGGATTATCGGACGAATCTTGCTGCCTATTCTTCTTTGTCGTATCTTGGGCTGCTTGAGTTCCCAGACTCTCACCGGCTCCACGAGAAACTTCGCCGCCATTATTCCAGCGAAGAGGAAGACCCCTGCAGTCGCCCAGAACGCATAAGACAACCTATCCGCGAAAACGTTGACTAGGAGTCCGCCGACTCCGAAACCTAGCCCGTATCCTCCCAGGTTTGCGAGGTCAAATCCTCCCATGCTCTTCCCACGATTGGTAAGCTTCGTCGCATCTCCTAGGAGCGTCAGCGACGTTACTGCTGCTGTTGCTGCCGAGATCCCCATCAATGCGTGGAGGATGGAGACGTTTAGCAGGTTTCTGGTAAAACCGATTGCTGCTGTAAGAATCGTGATCATTATCATTCCGATGATGTGGAGTCTCTTGCGGCTGAACCGGTCTGCGAGGCGGCCGATTGGTAAGGCCGAGCCTGCCTCAGACATTGGGTAGAGTGCCAGTATGACGCCAATTATGTAGCTCGGAGCCTGGAGATAGAGTGGGAAGAGGATGGTTATTGATCCAAATCCTATCCTTGTGAGAAAAACGGCCACGTAGAGGTACAGAACCATTCGCAGCCCGACCTTACGCGGCAAAGAGGCACCTGTCTTTGTTCGGGGCCTATGTTGAGCGTGTAATAGGCTGAGTGGTCCTCCCGGTACGATTATGAAGGAAACTGTTCGGATCCGGACAGGGGAAAGAGTGAACGATTCGTCCGGCTATATTCTTCGTGCTAACTGTAGCACATTCAACCCTATCTCGTCATCCTTGGCTTTGACCAGCTTTCCCGGTAGTTTCAATATTCCGATCTCTACCATGTTGGCTGATGATCCTTCGTCCAAGTGACCTCCGATTACGGAAAAATCTCTGCGACCAAGGGTTACGTGTGCATGGGGGATGGGCTGGCGGTTCATGCTGGCGATGTTACCAGAGAGGTTTAGGATTTCGAGATCATCCTCGAATGTCTCGTAACTGTATTTTCTCGTCTTGAAGTCATAGTGGCCGAGTTTCACCTTACTCAGAGAGCCGATGCCTTCGAGAAGGCCGGCGCTCAGTCTCTTGGCTGTTGCGAATTGTCGCAGGGACTGGAGGATGTCGTCCCCGGATTCGAGCCTAATGACATACTTTCCTGTTCCGAGTTGAGCATAGATCATGGAGGGACCGAATCAGTCCGGTTGTGGTTAAGCTAGTCAGACAGGTGCGTGAGCCTGGAATGCTTTCTATACAACCAGGGGAACGGTGGATGAGCCGTAGGGAATCACGGCGACATCCTTCTCGTACAACTTCTGGTCAAGAGTTCTCAGCGCATCGTCGATGGATCTGAAGAACTTGATCCTTGTCTTGTCCAAGAATTCTTCAACAGCTACAGGCGCCTTGGGTGAGACTACAATGAAATCTGTCTTCTTGTCGTCTAACGAGAAGCGATTGGGTTTTTGCGAAGCCTCCGTAACCTTTCCAAGCTTGGCTCTCTTCTTCAAGTCCTCGATAACCTTGTCGGGGTCCATCTTGCCATACGTTTCCATCTCGGCCTTGAAAGCGTCTCCTCCTACCCCTGTTTCGAGCGAGGCGAGTAACAACACCGTGGACTTGGGGTGGTGCGAGGGGATCACGAGTCCCGCACCGAAGGTTGCGGCTTTGAGGGCCTGGTACAGGTTCGTTCCGGTGGGTCCGTCTGCAGCCGTGACTACCAGCGCGGAAGGGCGCGAGGTGACGGAGTGGACTCTTCGGGAATAGTTCTCGGCAAGTTGCTGGTGTGCAAGGTTGGGGTCTCCATAAGCCGCTTTGACCAGCGTTCCGTCCTGGTTGAGGACGAAATCCATGATACGATGCTCTATCTTCATGGATTCGCGTAGAACATTCGGCACCTCGTTCATGTCCTCCCTGGTCGGGTTGCCTTTGATTGCGAGCTCTTTGCAGTTTGGGTTTCCTATCACATATCCATGATTGGTGGTTATTGTCTTGAGACCTGAGCAACCGGGAAGAAGAGCTTTGGCTCCTCCCTCGTAACCGGCAAAGTAGTGTGGCTGAACGTTGAGGGTTGAGATCAGAAGATCTCTGTCGAATAGCTCCTTGTTCAGCTCGACAGGCGTGCCTCTACTGGTAACCCCAATCCACTCGTACTTGCTCGCGGGGTTCTTCACAGAGCTTATTCTGATGTTTTTCTGGTAGCGTTTGTAGATGTCTTCCCCGACGACTTTCTTGATGAAGTCCGGCTCGGATGGAACGTGTGTTCCACCGGCGCAGATGATTTTGATATCATCTGTTTTCGGCTCTATTAGGTTGACGAGTTGCGAGATGAAGGGTGAGTGTTTCCGTGTAAAGTCAGAGAAGATAATCGCGGGGCTCCAGCACTTTTCCTTCTCGAAGGGCTTCGCCCCTATTGGGGTGGCAAGTGCCTCGCGGAAGGCGAGGTCGACAGGTTTCGTGGGCAGGGGCGTTGGTCTTATCCATCGGATCTTCTCGGGGGATAGTAGTTTGCTGCCGCCGAACTGGTCTAGAACCGAGAGGCTGACCGTGCTGGTCAAGGCTACGGTTGAACCCTGTGTGTAGCCGATTTAAGGATTATAGAATCGTCCCTCGCCTACGGCTGTATTTTTGTAGACAAAGAAAGGAGGTCCGCCCTTTGCCTAGGGCGGATTGAAACTAACGGCCTGAGGTATTGGAGGTTGTTACGGATGCACCCTTGAAGGTGTACCCGAGGAATCCTCCAATGAGGCCTAGGATCAATCCGACAAAGTTCAGTGAGATTACAGAGAAGACGAGCACGAGTATTGATCCTATTTTCCTCTGAGCCGCGTTGTTGTACAGCAGCCAAGAACCGACGAGTGTCAGTATGCCTGCAATGCTACCCCATACCAGGATCATTGACGAGTCGATTCCTGGTATCAGCAAGGAGCTAACTGTGGTGGCAATGAAGGCACTGATCAGGGTAATTATCCCTGCGAGCGCTGACAGCGCGAAGGCTGCTGTTGGCTTTGGCGACGTATTTACTGCCAATGTCCATCCTGACAGGTAACCCCCGCTTGTAGACTATCAACGAACTGTAACCCCCGACCTAGTGCAAGACGCACCCAGATGCACAATCACAGCAAAGATTCTGCAAAGCGTCCATCGCCCGCCTCCAAAGGCTCTCCCAACGCCGGAAACGGCTGTTTCACGAAGGGCGGGGCGCGGGAAAATCGACCACCCCGGGGGGTCCTAGATTAGTTAGGTAAAAAGAATAGTTACGCGAAAAGAAAAGTTACGGAAAAAAATAGTTACAGAAAAAAGATCTGCTTGGGCGAGTTCTGTCGACTGGATTGTTACGCATTCAAGGTTAATCTATCGACTCCTACCCGGCCACTCTTGGAAAACTCGAATGAAGTACCGAGTTCTAGGTAAGACAGGACTCAAGGTAAGCGAGGTAGGCTTCGGCGCTTGGGCTATAGGCGGGAACGCTCATGGAAATAGCTATGGTTCCACAGACGACAAACAGTCCCTCGCTGCTTTGGGAAGGGCGCTAGAGCTGGGATGCAACTTCTTCGATACAGCCGACGTCTACGGCCATGGACACAGCGAGGAGATGATTGGACAGGCCATCAAGGGGCACCGATCAGAAGTTATCATAGCCACGAAGGTAGGTGGCGACTTTTACCATGGAACCCCTCGAATGAATTTCACTCCTGACTATCTCGAGTTTGCGTTAGGGAAGAGCTGTGAGAGATTAAGCTCCGACTACATTGACCTTTACCAGCTCCACAATCCTCCAATCCAACTCGTCAAGGACGGAAGGATCTTCAAGACACTGGAAAAACTCAAGGCCTCCGGAAAGATCCGACACTACGGCATATCGATCCACGATCCCCAAGAAGGCTTGCTCGCGATGAAGAACGCCGAGATAGGCGCTGTTCAGGCAGTCTTCAATATCCTACGACAGGAAGCCAAGAACCTGCTCTTTCGAGAGGCAACCAAGATCAATGTCGGAATCATCGCCCGAGAGCCTCTCGCGAACGGGTTCCTTGCAGGCAAACTGAAGACGGAAACCACCTTCCCTGATGGTGATATCCGACACAATTTCCCCCCTGATTACATCTCGCAACTGACAATGGCAACTGATAGCTTGAGGTTCTTGGAATCGAATAATCGGACCCTTGCACAGGCAGCACTGAGATTCATCCTAGACCACAAGGACATATCGACAGTAATTCCAGGTGCAAAGACTCCTGAGCAGGTGGGTGAAAACCTTGCTTCTTCTGAAGCGCCTTCATTGACAGGTGAAGAGCTCCTTCGAATCAAATTTCTCCGCGATCAGGGATTCGCGTAGTATCAAAAGTGCGGTCGAGAATGATAAGATATCTTGCGAGGCTAGCCAACAACCAAGGGTACACACCGAAAGACGTCAAGATGATACAGGCGAAGGTTCGAGAATTGCTGGGCTCTGCAGAGAAAATTGGAAACCTCAGAATAAGCACGAGTGCGATCGAGTTCGACCTCTTCGCTGAGAAAGACGATCTCAACAAATCCAAGAATCTCCTCGAAGCAGAGATCTCAAAAGTGCTAACGCTCAGATCCACTGAACCCCGTGCTTCAGCGCGAGGGGAACAGGAAGCGTTGCAAGAAGGAATCGATCTGTTCAATCAGGAGAGATTCTGGGAGGCGCACGAGCTCCTGGAGGAGATCTGGCACCCTGCAAAAGGCGTTGAAAGAGACACCATTCAAGGCCTGATCCTGACCGCTGCAGCGCTCGTTCACTACCAAAAAAATGAAAAAGCCGTTTGCATCTCAATCCTCGGAAGGGCCATGACAAAGCTAGGCACGATTGACAATTTCAAGGGTCTAGACACGAAACGACTGAGAGCAGCCATTGAGCAGATCTTGAAAGACAATACGCCTAAGCTGCTTCAGATCGAATGGGTCAGAACGAAATACAGCCCACAGTCCTCGTGAAGGGTATCTCTACCCTTTTAGCGGAAGAATCCAAGCTGAGCTGAGGGGACCCTTCCATGGCATTTGTAAACATCGACAACAGATACTCCAGCGCCCTTGCCATGATTGCGGGTGTTATTCTCACCTTGACGAGGCCGGTCTTATCGAACCTCGTGCCCGGCACTGCATCCAATCCATGGCTTACGCTATTCAAGAACCTCTCGTCCAACGGCCTAACTGTGTTCTCGGTACTAGCTGGAGTCCTCGCAATACTCGTGCAGATCGGCGGAGTCACAATCCTACTGGGCGGCGTACTGTGCTATGCACACCATTTGAGGATAGGAAAGGAACTCGTAGGATTTGGAACAACTTTCGGACTTGTCGACCTGTTGACCTCAGTGCCCTCCCTGGCATCAGGCAGTTATGGACCTCCGCTCTGGATCGCCTGGGTAGGCCTCATCTTTGCGGTATTCGCGGATAGACATATCAAAGGTCCCAAAGACTCGTATGCTGGAGAGGTGAGAAAGCTACTCGTATCGCTACGGTCCCGCATCAGCCGAGAGAGGGTTTCCAAGAAGAAACGAGAAAGACAGGCCCGGAGAGTACGGGCCAGAAAGAGAGCAACGAGAATCGCTGGAACCTCAGCGAGACCATACAAACTCGGCGGCAACAGCGACGACTAGTGCCAGTCCCCCACCCAAGAGGATAGCTGTGGTGTGGAGAAGCGTGAAACCTCCAACGACAACTATCAGGATGACGAGTAGGACCAGGAGGTCAGCAATAAAGTTCTTGTCCACTTGGTCCGTAACAACAACACTCCGTGTCTCAGGCTCATCTCGTCGAATATTCTGAGGGCAAGTCGAAACTGTAGATAAGCTCTGCTCCGTCTTTCCAGTTCTGGCTAGCCGGTGATGGATCGCAGGAGGAGTAGAATGTTCCGCTTACGCTCGCGCATCCTTCGCTTGCTATAGTTGTACCACTCTGGTCCATAGGGAATGTACTCGCTTACCCGATATCCTTCCTCGATCAAAGCTGGCTTGATGTCATCTCTGATACCCTTCAACAATTGAAACTCGAAGTCTCGTTTCCGATCCTTTGCGAGATTTCTAGCCTTGTCAATGAGCCTTGCATCATGGGTCCCGATAGCGAACCGGCCTCCTCCTTCGAAGAGCAGGGTCATGAGCTTGAGGTAGTTCGCGTCAACCTCACTTCTCTTCTTGTAAGCCAACTCTGCGCTCTCGGGGTAGGCACCCTTCACGAGCCGGATTATTCCACCGCCTGAAATGAGGTCTTTGAGATCTGTCTCGGTCCGTTTCATGTTTGCCTGCAAACAAACTCCTAATTGGCGATGGCTGGGTAGAATTTCCCTGTAAGCCTTCAGCGTCGCCGTGGTATACGGCGAATTTTCCATATCTATCCAGACAAACTCGTCATAGGTTTCAGCCCTTTCTATTATACGGAGAAGATTTCCCTCGTAGAGCGCGGGACTTGCGGCAAGTCCGATCTGAGACGGCTTTAGGGAAATTGTGCCGTTTATTTTCTCTGTCTGCATCCGGTCGAGAAGTTTGAGGTATTCTTCCGTATAGCCTTGAATCAGCTTCTGATCTGGAGTGTGTTCGCCCAGCCGGTTGAGAATTACCCTAAGTTGTCTGTCATTCGAATCGTGGGCGACCCTAATCGCGTCTTCGAGCGAGTATCCTGCTATCCATCGCTTAGCGACCCGGTAGAGAAGTCGTTCAGTTAGCCCTGGCATATAGTTGAACCCTAATTTCTTCGTAGAGGTTGAACTGGGTCACCGGGCTGTGTTGGGATTAAGGCTTTCAGCTTTTCTGGCAGCTAGAATATTGCTTCTAGGACCCGTAGCGCCATTGAGTATTCTTCTGGACCGGACGCGTCTCTTGCAATCGATGGTAAATCCTCTCTCCTGATTCCATAGTCGCTGAGCTTTTTGGAGAGTCCGAGGCCTTTGACTAATTCTTCGACTCGGTCGGCCGCGGATATGGCCTGTTCGCTCTCGCTAAGCCCTTTCAAGTCTTGTCCCTCAGCTTCGGCGATTAACGAGAGCCTGTCCGGATATTTCTGAGCCTGGTGCCGCATCACCTCGGCAAGTGTCAGGCAGGATGTGATGCCATGAGGGATGTCCCATGTTGCGCCGATAACGCGACCTATTGCATGGCTCAATCCGGTCCCGACGCTTTGGACTCCTGCGAAGGACATCCATGCTGCAATTTGACAGGCTAGACGGGGCCCGATCCGAGTTGGGTTGTTGGTCGAGGACTTGAGGTTCTGAAAAAGGAGCTTGATAGATTCGAGTGCCAGAGTGTCAACATATGGCTGGTGTTTGGGGGAGTAGATCGATTCGACCGCGTGGTCGAGACTCCGGATTCCTGTACAAGCCCAGAGCCAGGATGGAGTATCAACTGTGATCTTTGGGTCGAGGAAGATGAAACGCGGAACGAGTCTGGGATCACGCACACCAGTCTTTCTTTTCGATGAGTCATCAGTCATTCCCGCTGAGAATGAGAATTCCGCAGCCGAGAGAGTCGTCGGAATCGCGATATGGGCCATGATTGGTTTGGCGAAGTTTTCGGACAGCTCTTTGACGGCGATCTTTGCAGAGTCGATAGGGCTACCTCCTCCAAGGCTGATCAGAGAATCGGCCCTTGCCTTCTGCGCTTCACTGATTGCCTGCTTTATGCAAATAACAGGAGCATGTTGTTTGATGCCGGAGAACACACCCACGAGCTTTCGTCCTGATGCCTTCTCGACATGGTCAACGAGTCTGGTCTTCTCAGCAATGGTCTGTCCAGTAATAATGAGTGGGCGGTGTGATCTGATCTTGTCAAGCTCTTCAGACAGCCGTGCGATTGAGTCGGGTCCAAAGTGAACTCTCTCGATCGGCAGGTAGGAGTACTCGCCGCCGACGACTTGAGGGTTTGACAAGAGCGTCAGCTTCGGACTTGGAGGAATACGGTTGGTCTATTTTTTGACGGGTGTTTGCCAGCTGAAGGGGTAATTGGGATCGTCCAGTTTCTCAGCAATCGACGTCACCTTCAACGGCTTCTTGGTCTCGATCATGATTGCCAGCTCATTAGTGGAATCCTTTCCAAGGCTCGCTTCGACAGCTCCTGGTTGGGGTCCGTGATGCACCCCTCTCCGGTGGAGTGTGAAAGATCCTACTTCGATTCCTCGGCGGCTGCTGAAGTCTCCGCTAACGTAGTAGAGGACCTCGTCGCTGTCGATGTTGCTGTGGTTGTACGGGACGGGTACGGCTTGAGGATGGTAGTCAAGTTTTCGCGGGACAAAGGATAGAACGTCGAACCCTGGTGCCTCGAATGTCTGGTGGATAGGAGGAGGCTGGTGAATGCGACCGGTCAGAGGCTCGAAGTCGCTGACGTTGAAGATCCAGGGGTAGAGGAAGCCGTCCCATCCGACAACATCGATGGGGTGATAGTCGAAAACGTACGACATTAAGGAGTTGTCGATCTTGACTCGGACTTCGAATTCTCCTGAATCGCCGTGTGGGACAAGTTTCTCGGGCCGACGGAAATCTCTGTCAGCGTAGGGCGCCAGCTCAACCAGCTGGCCATAGTCGTTTCTGTAGCGTTTGGGAACTTCGATAGGTCCCGCGGATTCGGTCACCATGAACCGATTTTCTTTCCCGTCCAGGTTCATTCTGTAGGTGGTTCCTCGAGGGACGATGATGAAGTCGCCCTCGTGGAACGGGAGAATTCCGAACACGGATTCGATGTTTCCTTTTCCTTCATGGACAAAGTAAAGCTCGTCTCCTTGGGCGTTCCTGAAGAACCAGTCCATCCCGTGGGAAGGTCGGACTGTCGAGACGAATACGTCATCATTGTAGAAGAGGGGCTGTCGTCCTTCGACCGGGTCCTTTGCCAGCTCCGAGTTTTTGGTGCGGACGTGATGATGACGATGGAGGTCAGGTTGCCAGCGAGTTATCGCGAGTTCTTTCAGCTTCTTGATGTGAGACACTCTTGTGGGGGGATTGATGTGGTAGAGCGTCGAGTATACACCTGAGAACGCTTCGGTCCCAAAAACCTCTTCCTGGTACAATGAGCCATCCGGTTTTCGGAACTGGGTATGCCTCTTGGCAGGAAGTTTGCCGAGGCTGTAATAACTGGGCAATTCGTTCACACTGAGCTTTTCTCGGGGCGTATAACTTTGTTTCGCAGCGCTCCAAGTCTTTCGATTTCGAGCTCCACCATATCCCCAGGTCGAAGCCAAGGATGGACGTCCTTTCCGAGCTCCAAGAGAGACCCTGTGCCCACAGTCCCCGATCCGAACACTTCTCCAGGTTGGAGCTGAACGGATTGCGAGGCACGGGATATCATTTGAGGAAAGGTCCAGTGCATTTTGTCCATGTTTCCCATTGACAGTTGTCTGTTGTTGACTTTGGCGGTCATCTTGAGGTTGTACTTGCCAGGACCAGTCTTCCGATCTTGCAGCTCGTCAGGTGTAACAAGCCAGGGTCCGAGGGAGGTGGCAAAATCCTTTGCCTTAGCTGGACCCAGTCCAATTTTCATCTCGCCCACCTGAACATCTCTTGCACTCCAATCATTCATTATGGTGTAGCCTGCGATGTGGGACTCCGCTTCGGCTTCAGGTATGTCGATTCCGCGTCGCCCGATTACGCATGCAATCTCAAGCTCGTAGTCAAGCGTCTTGGTGTAGGATGGATAGGGCACATCCACTTCGGGACCGTAGATCACGTGCGGGTTTGAGTAGTAGAAGGCGGGAAAATCGTACCACTCTTGGGGCATTGGAAGGCTTCGTCGTGCTCGGGCGGCCTTGACATGGTCTTCGAAAGCATAGAAATCTCGCAGAGTCGGTGGGTCTGGAATCGGACTCCTGACTGTGGCATCTTGAGTCCGGGTCATGAAGCGGTGAACATGCTCCGGCGGAACTCTATTGAAGATCCGCCAAGATAGAGATTGAAGATCATTCAAGAGTTTAGGGTTCTTGGACAAGATCTGCCTGATCGTCGCCGCGGCCGGCAGGTTTCGAATTGATCGTGGAGTTGGAATACTCAGCTTCTCAGCTACGCTAGTAATCCGATCGACGTCTAGTATCCAGTCTCCCCAAAGCAGCCCAGTACGAGATTTGTTCGGTGCTTTCTTTGTGCTGTAGGCGACCAGTTTCATCTGAGGCTACAGGTTTCCACGTTTCGCCTGTTCCGCCTCTATGGACTGGAACAGGGCCTTGAAGTTGCCCTTTCCGAAGGACTCGCTTCCCTTTCTCTGAATAAGTTCGAAGAACAGTGTGGGCCGGTCTTGGAGGGGTTTGGTGAATATCTGGAGCATGTAGCCCTTCTCGTCCTTGTCCACCAGTATGCCAAGACGTTTTAGATCATCTATCCTCTCCGAGATTCCTCCGACGCGCTTAGGAAGCTCCGCGTAATAGCTGTCTGGTGTCCGCAAGAATTCTATTCCTCTCTCGGCCAATCTTGCCACAGTCGCGACGAGATCATCTGTGGAGATTGCGAGGTGTTGGACACCGGCTCCTTTGAAGTAATCCAGATATTCCTGTATCTGCGATTTTCTTTTTCCCGCGGCCGGTTCGTTGATCGGGAACTTGACTGTCCCTGTTGGGTTGCGCATAACCTTGGAGCGGAGGGCGGAGTATTCGGTGCTGATGTCTTTGTCGTCGAAGCTAATTAGCTGTGTGAATCCGAAAACGTTGCCGTAGAATTCTACCCAATAGTCCATCTTTCCTTCTTCTACGTTGGCGACGACGTGGTCTACGTGTTTTAACCCGACGGATTCAGCCTTGCCCTGGAATGGCACATATCCCGGGGCGAATATTCCACGATAGTCGTGACGCTCAATGAAGGTGTGAACAGTGTCTCCGTAGGCAGCGATCGCGGCGCCTCTTATGGTACCGTGATCGTCCTTGAGGATCTTAGGGGCCTGTATTCCTTTGGCGCCGCGCCGAACGGCTTCTTTGTACGTCCAGTCAACATCCTTGACTCGCATAGCAACGTCGGCTACGCCGTCTCCGTGGGTGATGACATACCTGGAGATGGGATGGTCTGGGACCAGGGAGGAGGTGAGTAGAAGTCGGATATCGCCTTGCTGCATAAGATAGGACGTCTTGTCCTTGACTCCCGTCTCGGGTCCACTGTATGCGACGGGTGAAAAGCCGAACCCGTTTTTGTAAAAGTAACTTGCTTGCTTCGCGTTTCCAACGTACAGCTCGACGTAGTCTATTCCTTCTATCGGTAACGCGTCGTTCTTCATTCTGGATCAACGTGCCGTGTTCTATGGGGAACCTTTTAACTTGTTTCTCGCTACGACCTAGACGTTACTAGGCTGGCAGTAGGTCTACCCTAGTGAGGGTAACCTCATGGAGAGTTCCTATTGCTTGGCTAAAGAAGGTTATCGGAGAAGAAACCTAGGATGAGCTTCTCAACTTCATCCGGTGCGTCCTCCGGGACGAAGTGTCCCGCCTTCACCTGAGTCAACTTTGCATTTGGAATCATCTTGGCGATTCTCTCAGCGTAGGTCGGGGGCGATTTTCCTGTTCCCCAGATTACTAGGGTCGGAAGCTTCAGCCTAGGGAGACCCTGCTCTATCTCTTTCATTGGCTTGAAGCTGGGATGTGTGGGCGAGTCAGGAAACATTCTGGGAAATGCCTGGTAGGCTTTCTTCGCTTCATCATCCGGGAAGGGGGCCCAGTAGGCTTCCATGGCGCTCTCTGAGATATTCTCAGGATGAACGGATGATTCCTTGATAATCGAGGGGGTGATTTTCGCCGCTACTTGGGGAGGAAGACGATAGTCGGATGTTAGGAAGGTGTTCATGATGACTAGACCTGAGACGTTTTGAGGGTGTCGTATGACGTACTGCATTGCGAGTGGTCCTCCCCAGTCGTGCAGGATTAGAATTAGATTCCTGAGCCCTAGAGACTCGATGTAGCTGGAGACTATTCTCGCGTGATGTGGAAAGTCGTGGAGGTCAGGGTTTGGCTTTTCTGATTTTCCAAAACCCATTAGGTCGAATGCAAGGGCTCGATGACCGGAACCGGTGATGGCGGGGACGAGGCGCCTCCACATATAGGACCAAGCGGGATTGCCGTGAATCATTACAACTGGACGGGTACCAGAGCCCTCATCCACATAGTGGATTGCTAGCCCGTCTAGGTGAACCCATCTTTCCGGGAATGGCCATCCGTCAAAGTAAGGCCAGCCTTGTCGGATCATCTACAAGCCTCTTGAAAGCAGCCTGTTCGTTGACGACACCCGACGCCCGGTTGCGATATAGGGATTTAGTAGCCTCCGGCTGTCATTTCAGGTATCGAGTTCTCGACCCTGCTCGAGCATGATTCGATGAACATTTCCAAACCATCTTGGAAACTCGTTCCTTGATCGGAATATCAGAACCCGATGAAAGGGAGAAACTGTAATATCCCGTTGCCACCGCAACCCCGTCTGAGCTGACACGTCGTGGACTGGGGAATGAAAAACCGGCTCTCAAGAATAATCAAGCCTGAGACAGGTAGAACAGTGATGCTTGCCGTAGACCACGGATACTTCATGGGTCCCACTCACAAACTGGAGGAGCCTCGAAGGACCATCGAACCCCTTCTAGCTTACTCCGACGCAATAATGTGCACCCGCGGGGTGCTCCGGACCTCCATTGATCCTAGATCCAATGTACCCATTGTCCTCAGGGTTTCCGGCGGAGCGAGCATTATCGGCGATTCTCTCACTAACGAGGCGATCACAACCTCGGTCGGCGATGCTGTTCGGTTGAATGCAGCAGCGATGGCTCTCTCGATCTTCATTGGGACAGCCCACGAGCATCAAACTTTGACGAACCTTGGCAGGCTTGTCAACGAGGGTGAAGAACACGGGATTCCTGTTCTCGCTGTTACTGCTGTGGGCAAGGAGTTGGAGAAACGAGACGCGCGCTATCTTGCGCTAGCTTGCAGAATTGCCGCGGAACTCGGTGCCCATTTTGTCAAGACATACTACTGCGAGGACTTTGGAAAAGTCGTGAAGGGATGTCCAGTGCCTCTGGTTGTGGCTGGAGGACCCAAACTCGAGACAGAGCTAGACGCGTTTCAACTCGCCCGCGACGCAATTCAAGAGGGAGCTGTGGGAGTAGACATGGGACGGAACATCTGGCAGTCCGAGCATCCCGTGCCAATGATCCGAGCAATTCGAGAAATAGTCCACGGAGGAGCTACTGTGAGGGAGGCTCAGGAAGTTTACAACCAGTCAAAGAACACCAAAGAGGCAGTAATCGTAAAGCCCTCTGCTATACGATAATCGTTTGGGGAAATTATCAATTACAAGGAAGCTGTATTGGGAAGAGCCCTACTCCAAAGAATTCTATGCGAAAGTAGTTTCGGTGGAGGACAAGGTGGTCGTTCTAGATCAGACGCTGTTCTATCCTCGCGGTGGTGGTGTAGCTTGCGACATCGGCACCCTGAACACGTCAAGGGTCCAAGAGACAACAAGGGCCGACGACAAGATACTCCACACGATAGAGTCTCCAGCATCTCTGAAACCCGGAGACAAGGTGAAGGGACTGGTCGATTGGGAGAGGAGACATCGACTGATGAAGATGCACACTGCCGGCCACCTCCTAAGCTCTCTATTCTATACGAGAGCTAACTGTCGAATAACGGGGAACCAGATTGATGTCGACCGATCTAGAATGGACTTCAACCTTGAATCCTTCGACCGGACCCAGATCGAAGGATACGTGGCAGAAGCAAACGAACTTATCGGAAAAGACGCACCCGTCAAGACATACTTTCTGAACCGAGAAGAAGCCCTCAAACTCCCAGACATGGTCAAGCTTGCCGAGGCCGCGCCACCGGCTGAAGCCCAGCTGAGAATTGTCGAAATCGAAGGCGTAGACCGCCAAGCCGACGGAGGACTACACGTATCTCATCTCAAAGAGATTGGACAAATCCAGCTACTGAAGCTGGAGAACAAGGGAAAGACAAACCGGAGGCTGTATTACGATATACAAAGCGCCGTCGGGTGAAGATTACCAAGCCTTCGCCCGATCCTGAGGCACATTACCATTTCTCGTAGTGGACGAAATCCTTCACTGGTCGTCTTCCACGTTTCAACGACGGCGAGGGAACCTCCCTAGCTGGGTCTGGATAGCCCAGCGATAGAACGCCGACGGGTTCGTAGTGTTCGGGTATGCCTACCTCCTTTCTCAGGAGTCCTGGTTTGAAGATCCCAACGCTGCCCGCGAATGACGCTGCAAGTCCCTCGTTTGCAGCTGCCAAGAAAACCAGCATGCAGCTGCAGCCGACGTCGAAATACCAGAATGGGACGGGCCAGTCGATCTCTTTTCCTCCTGAGCGGATCTTGTCAGGTTCATTGTAGCGATCGTGGACGATCCTCTCGCTGACGCATGGTATTAGTAAAACGGGGGGGTTGCTTTTCAGATCCCTCAGCTCGCATATTTTCTTTCGTCTCTCTTTGTCGGTTACGACGACGAACGCAACTTCTTGACTGTACCCAGCGCTAGGATAATGTTGGGCGATAGCGAGAATCCGCGCTATCTTCTCTTTGGGCACGGGGTCTGGTTTGAAGGCTCGAATCATTCTGCGGGTAAGAACCGTTCTTGTGAAGTCCATCTTGGTCGAGCCCTGCTCTGGGCCTCTTCAAAAGCGTACGTCACGGAGTCGCGGGTTTTTATCCGGCTCCCCATTCGATTCGCTGTGCAAGACTGCGTGCCCGTGTTCCCTGCGGTTTCACAACATAGGACTGGTTGTCCTTGATAACGTTCGAGAGGACTGGAAAGCGTTTCGGCAGCCTTGACGCCGTCAAGGATTTCTCGATCACCATCAAGGATGGGGAGATTCTAGGGCTTCTCGGACCGAACGGTGCCGGAAAAACCACTCTGATGCTTATGATGGGAACGGTCTATCGCCCTACGAGCGGAACGATAACGGTCAACGGCTTTGACGTTGTGAAGCATCCTAACGAGGTTAGGAGACTCATCGGAATCGCGTTTCAGGACCCCCGCGTGGATGGTATCCTGAGTGGGTTCGAGGTGTTGAACTGGCACCTCAAGATGACCACGACGCTTGACAAGGACGAGAGGAGAAGGAGAGTCGAGGAGGCTTTGAAGGCTCTCGATCTCTGGGATTCACGCAAGAAGCGGACATGGCTGATGAGTGGAGGGATGAAGAAGAAGGTGGAGGATGCGAAGATACTTGTTCAGCGGCCAAGCATAGCGGTCTTTGACGAACCTACAGCTTTCCTTGACGTTCCGAGCAGGTTGCTGGTGTGGAAGATGATCCGCCAACTGAGGGATGAGGGTTCGACTGTAATTGTTGCCACGAACATGATGGACGAGGCTGAACGTCTCTCCGAGAGAGTTGCGATAGTGAACAAGGGTAAGCTGGTTGCGAGTGAAACTCCGGAGCAGTTGAAGGGAACTGTGAAGGGCGGAGAAGTGTTAGAGCTTACACTAGATGATGGGTCCGAATTCAGGCCTGACATGTTAACCAAGTTCCCCGAGATCCATGATGTCAAGAAACAAGATAACAAGATCCTGGTCTTCCTAAACTCCGGCACACTTCTTCTGCCTAAGATAGTTGATACTCTAAACACTCAAGGGTTCAAGATCGAAAGCGTCAAACTGAAGGAGGTTAGTCTGGAAGATGTCTTCCTCACCTACACTGGGCAACGGCTTGAGTAAGACCGCCATAGCCGAAAAATCGCCCACCCATCTCATCGTTCAGATGGCTCTCAGAGATGTATCGGTCCTTTTCCGCACTCCTTGGATCATCATAACCCGAGCACTGGCCTTCATCATACAGCTCTTTGTCTTCGCCTTCCTCATTAGCGGACTCATCCATATTCCAGGGCTCAATTTCTTCGAATACTACGCGGTTGGGAGCGTGGTAGCGACGATCGCGTCGATCTCGTTTGTTATCGGCTACGACATCTTCGAAGAAGCGGAAGAAGGAGTACTCGATTATCTCCTAACGCTCCCTATACCAAGAAGGGAGTTTATCATTGGACGAGCTCTCGGCGGAGCGATGAGAGCGATAATCTACACTATACCGATGTTTCTAATCGTCGCTTTTGTCTGGGGATTTACTCAGCCACTGTCGATTCTCACAGCTCTTCTCGCTCTATTCCTCTTGGCTTTTGGCGTTACTGGTATGTCGATAACCGTGGCAGTGAGCGTGAAGAGTGCCAACAGATTCGACGTGGTTCTCGCTCTTCTCGAGCTCGCTGTGTCGAGGGGAAGCACGGCTCTCTATCCGATAACTTTCATGCCGTTCTATGTTTCGTTGTTCGCTCCCTTCTCGCCGGTTTCGTTTGCCGCTGATACAGCACGGATGTCACTCGTCGGGTTCACTCTGGACCTTCCCGCCCTGGCAGGGCTGGTAGCGTTCGTCGTAATTTTTCTTGGGCTGGGCGCAGCGTTCTATTTCCGCCGTCTCGAAGGAGGAATATACGGGTGAGCAATACTCGACTCATCCCGCTAATCATCGAACGGGATGTGAGGATTCTCTTTTCCGACGCGTTTCTTGTCGCGATAATGTTTGCAAATTTCGCGATTGACCTTTTTGTGACGGCCGCGACCTTCGGCCGGCTCGTTACGGGCCAAGGCGCCAACTACTTCCTCTTTATCGCGCCCGGCTCAAATCTGATAACCGCCATGGTGGCGGCCTTCCAATCAGGCAGAGACGTTTGGCGTGAGAAGTACATCAAAGACCTGACATCGTACCTTCTGACTCTTCCGGTGCAACGGCCGGTTCTCGCTTTCTCAAGGGTCCTAGGCGGGGTTGTTAGAAGTGTGATCGCGACGTTCCCTGGGACCCTTGTCATATGCTACCTGTACGACATACTTTTCACTCCGAAAATTTTCGTGGCCTACCTGATAGTAGGCCTCTTCTCGCTTGGAATAGTCGGGCTCTCCATGGCTATCTCGGCGTTCTCTTCAAGCATAGAAACGTGGGTCACCGTCAGAAGTGCAATCCAGCTCTACCTGTCCTTTCTCAGCGCCCTCTTCTACCAAGTAAGCGTATTTCCCAGCTTTCTAGCCCCGATTGTATCGTCGAACCCAATGACATGGGCCATTCAGGCGTTCAGGCAATTATCTCCCATCGCCTTTGCACAAGTTCCTGCCGGCGATTCACTGGGGTCTATCGCGACTCTCGCAGGACCTTCCCTAGCCTTCGCCTTGCTCGGAACCATCTGTTACATTTGGTACTCTAAGCTATAGTCGGCCCAAACCCCCTTTAGTTCAATTTGTGACTATCTACCGAGGCTAGCCATGATAGGATTCCTTGATAGCTTCCTTCCGTGGACCGCAGCAACTCTAGTTCCCGCCTTCGTTGGGCTAGTCATGATTGTTATGGCAGGGAAGGCCTTGAAGGCAAGGTATCTAGCCGCCTTTGCACTAGGCATTTTTCTCTGGTTTTTCGTCGACACGATAGGCGGTTCAGCAGGTCTTGATGTTGTTGACGCCTTCTCGGCAAGCTTGGCTCAGATTGCAACCGTTGGGCTCTTTGTGGTCGGCCTTGTTGTGTTCTTTTCGGTCGATCGTAATCGGAATATTTTCGCTCCTCAGCTAGCGATTGGAAAATTTGGAATTGCGATTCCTTTGCTGATAGCAACGTCAGTGGGAATTCATGGACTTGGCGAGGGAGCGGCTTTTGGAACTCTCGCCTCTCAGACAACCAGCACAGCATTGCTCGATGCATTTGGTGGGCCTACCGGAGGAGGACTAAACGCGGCTGTGGCATACATCTTGCACAAGGCGCTTGAACCAATGATGATAGGTGCTTGCTACTGCGCATACGCCAAGGATCATGGTCGGAGGCCCGCGGGCTACCTGAGAGATCTTCTCCTGTTGAGCATAACGTTCGCGATTCCCTCGCTTATCGGTGCCGCCAGTGGCTACTACCTGGCCTACAACACCAGCTATTTCTACGCCCTCGGAACCGGAACGTCAATCTACGCTGCCGTAAGGCTCGCTGGACCATTGTTCGACAACACGCAACCAGGAAGCTCCAAAGAGTCGATCAGGATAGCTCTCTTGCTCGGGCTCGGCCTGCTAGTAATCTACTTCGCGGCCCTGTTTCACGCAGGTTAAGTCGTAAGTTCCTGAATAAACGATTCCATCCAGCTGGCAAATTAGGAGACTCTCTGGTTCTTCTAATATCCGGTCTTGCGGGCACGATTTCTAGCTACCGAACCTTCGTTAGCCCATGCCTATATTACGAGAAGCTTAACGCTTCTCAGCTTTCTCTCCTTCTGGAATGCGCTAGTCATTGAGGCGATCTTCTTCCCCTCTCCCTCTAGCAAAAAGAGCTCGAAGCAATTGTTTTGGCCCAACTTATTGTGAATGTGTGTTCGAACGATGTCGTCGTAGGTGTGCTTTAGCCGAGTGATCGGTTCTTCATTGGATTCGTCATGTGTAACCACAAGAATTGCTGTGACCCGCCCAGCAAACGACCCTTTCTCCCTAGTGTCGGATAGCAGGAGGCGTATCGCAGCTCTGACTACGTCGGACCTTCCTGCGTATCCTTGCGATTCCTGAATCACGGCCATTGAATCGATGAGTTCACTCGGTAAGGAGACGCTAACGATCGGCATCTGTTCGTCCTCGTACGACTAGTAACTTTCAGCCTCTCCCTTATATCAGTCTTATTAAATTCCAGAAAATACTTAATAATTCCATTCCCATCTCGCTTGCCGTGATCCCTCCTCTCCCGGAATGGATCGTTCTTCTGTTGGGTTCTCTGGGTCTTGGAGTACTCCACGGAGTTATTCCGGACGAGCACACATGGCCTATCACTTTCAGCTATTCTGTGGGCTCAGCGACGGGGAGAGGGGGAATGCTCTCAGGCGTGTTCTTCGCCTCAGCTTTTACGCTTCAGCGCGCGATCATGGCTCAGCTCGTCTACTTTGCCCTCGCTAGTTATCTCGCCTTCAATGAAGGGTTGAACGCGCTTGTCTACGTTGCTGTGGGAATCGCCATGACTATCGCGGGATACTTGATACTACACGGGAAGTTGCCATCTTGGCACCCATTGGCCCGATTCCTGCGTACTCGTGGTGGAACACATTATGACGAGAAAGGAGTCTCAAGACGAGTCCCTACACACTGGTGCGTGATCCACGGGTTCATCGCCGGGTTCGGCGTCGACACAGGCCTATTCACCACCTTCATCTATCTAGTCGCTGTTCCAGCGATGCCGGCTGCATATCTTGGATTCGCACCCGGGGCCGCATTTGGGTTCGGCACGCTGATAGTGTTGCTTGCAATCGGTTCGGTGTTTGGCGGTGTCCTCCAAATCGCGAAGAGGTGGGGTCCAGAACGAGTCCAGCTCTTCGGCACAAGAGCAGGGGCACGCAGCTTATTTTACGGCGGGATAATATTCATCGTCGCGGGAATACTCTTCCGAACTGGTATACAAGACACGATTCCGCTGGATTTTGGGAATCTGATAGTTCTAGCCTTCATGATAGGTGTGATCATTCCGGTAATGATCGTCACTTGGAGAGAAGTCAAGGCGAGCCCTGCCTCCAACACTTTGACTCATCTCACTGGCTCTCCCTAATCTCTACTTGGAAAGATGTTTTTCCAATAGCTACCCAACCTGTTGGTGCGGGGGGTGGGATTTGGACCCCACTTTACTAGTACATATAAGGCAAATTTCGTTCAGACAGAGCGTATCGCCCTGTTCGCCTGAGTCTACATGAATGAAAACTCACCAAAGAGCGGTCGTCGCACAGACAGGAGCTTCTCTGGAGCAAACTACTTTACAGTGCCCAATAACCGTTTAAAGTTTAAAACGTGTAATGTTTACAATTATAGCGATCTGTCTTGGCTTTCACACTCACGCCCGCGCTGGCGGATGACTTCGTAGGAAGAAAAGAAATAACCTCAGAGTTGGTTAATCAACTCTCATCCAGGAACAAGATCGGCTACTCACTCTCCGGAGTTCGAAGGATTGGGAAGACGAGTATCCTAAAAGAAGTCGAACGGAGACTAACAGAGAACAGAAAGGTCCCGGTAGCTTATGTGTCTGTATGGCGTGTCTCGCCGAACACGATAGACGAATTTGTCAGGGTGGCGAATCGTGCAGCCCTTAACGCTTTCCGAAACAGATTGCCCGCAAAGTTCAAGTTTGAAGAGCTCCTTGTCACGGGCAAAGCTGCCCTAACGAGATTTCTAAACAGCCTAAAGTTGTCAGCAAAGGTCACAGACGACCTCGAAGTTTCAATATCCTACGTGAGAAGGGAAGCAAGTGATGTTGACGATGCGTTGACTGGATGCTTTTCGTTGATTGAGCATCTAGGAGAGATGACTAGGACGAACTCAGTCCTGATCGTCGACGAGTTCCCTTCGCTGGTGGATCTAACGTACGGGGCAAAGAACCAGAAGATCGGCGATAGTATGATCAAGCTCATTCGGACTCTCTACGAGGGGTTCAAGCGCACGAAACTCGTGATTTCTGGCTCATATCGCCAGACCATGCGAAATCTTGTCGCCAAACAGAGCGCTCCATTCTACAAACAGCTTCTACTACGCGAGATCGAGCCATTCTCCGAGTCCGAATACAAAGAGTTTCTTCAACACTACTTACCAGGTCTGAAGTTCACAAGGGATGCCGTCAGGGAACAACTCTACAGAATCAGCAGTGGCATCCCATACAACCTTCAGCTACTCGGGAGTGAGATTCAGCTTCAAGGGCTCAATGATCTGAGTTCCGAGAAATTGTCAGGTGTAGTTGATGGAGTGCTTCGAAAGGAAGGCGAGCTTTCTTTCAAGGAATTCGTTGACGATTTGACGCCTTCTGAGGTGAAGGTGCTCAGGGCACTCGCTCGATCTTCAGATATCAAACCGAGCGGGATTGCTGCCCAGCAGTTCATGGATAAAGACACTGTGGGCTATTCTCTCAGTCTTTTGGTGAACAAGGGCATCATTGTGAGAAGAGGGAGAGGAGCGTACGTGTTCCCAGACAATCTCTTCGGTGAATGGTTGAAGAGCAGCGATGACTTGTAAAAACCTACAGCTTCTAATATTACAGGTGAGAACGTGACAAGTCCTAGCTGAAAACAGGGTTAGATTTAGACTTCGGTCTAGAACTACCGAAATGCAAGAATCTTGCCCAGATAACCAATTTTGAATGGTGCTGGGGGGAGGTTGAACCAGAGCTGGTTCGCATCCATTTGTGAAAAATGGTCTCGTTATCGCCCATTTCTTCCTGATGGTGGACCGCCGCTAGGAGTTCTTGTCGATGTACTCTTTCACTCGATCGTACAGCCCACTCTGATTGCTGTACCTGACATAGTCATTTGCGGTCGCAAGCCATTCGATTGTTGACGGACGCATCTCCTTAGCGATGCTTAACAAGTCGAGGTTGGTTACTGGCTCAGTTTTGCCCGAACGCATTGCTCGTCGAATAGCGAGTTCTACAGCCCGATCGACGAGGTCTCGAATGTCGGCTCCCGAGAACTGGTCGAGCTTGGACGCAGTCTTGGCATAGTCTACGTCCTCAATTGGCTTCTCGCGCAAATGGAGTTTCAGAATTTCCTCCCGCGCAGTTTGATCAGGTGGAGGGACGAAAATTATCCTGTCGAATCTGCCTGGGCGCCTAAGTGCGGTATCCACGCTCCATGGCGTGTTCGTTGCTCCGATGACCAGAATAGGCTTGTCAGGCTTACCAACTTCGTCCAGTTCGCTTAGCAAGACATTCGTTGCTCCTCGTAGGGCTCTTCCCCAGCTGTCGTCTGTCCGCTTATGCCCAAGCAAGTCAATTTCGTCAAGAAATATCACAGCGGGGGCGTTGCGTCGTGCCGTTTCGAAGAGATTGTGCATGTGCTTCTCGCTCTCTCCGAGGAACTTGTCTAGGATTTCATGGATTCCTACTCCGTAGAAGGTAGCGTTGCATTCTCCCGCTAGAGCGCGCGAGAGGTACGTCTTACCGCAGCCTGGTGGACCGAACAGTAGGATTCCACCTCCTACTCTCTTGCCGTAGGTTTGGAACAACTTGGGGTTTTTCAACGGGAGAATGATGTTGATCCGGAATTGTTCCTTGACGTCGTCCATGCCCCCGACATCTTTGAATGTCAGCCGCGAAATTTCTCCCTCGAAGTCCATCCCACGCTCCAAGCTTCCCGGGCTGATCGCGATGGGAGGTGCTGTTTGTCGAATCGTTTCAAAATAGGATGGGTCTTCTAAGTCCCGGTCACGTCTCACTGCAAGCTTGTACAAT
>VBBQ01000023.1 GCA_005888755.1 Candidatus Bathyarchaeota archaeon | reverse complement strand
CTCAAACAGGCTTGTAGACTGATCGGAGACTTGAAACAGAGAATGAAAAACGCCGTCGTTGAAGACAAGGACCGGGTCTACAACACTGACCTAGTCTCCGCCCTAGAGCTGGACTTCATGCTTGACGTCGCCGAGACTATTCCCTACGCTGCGCTAGCACGAAAGGAATCGAGAGGCGCACACTCCCGAACAGACTATCCAAAACGTGACGATGATCAATTCCTCAAGCATTTGGTGGTCTATGAGACTGGAACCGTTCCAAGGATAGACACGATGCCGGTGACTATTACGCGTTGGAAACCGGAGGCCCGCGTCTACTGATGAGCCAAGATGTCGCAACCGTCAGGGTAACCCGGTATCGACCCGAGAAAGATGGAGAGCCGTTCTTCCAAGATTACAAAGTGCCTTACCGAAAGGATATGGTTGTTCTTGACGCACTCAACTACATCAAGGCGAATCTAGACGGGACGCTGACCTATCGCTGGTCATGCAGGATGGGGGTCTGCGGAAGCTGCGGAGCGAGCGTAGACGGAGTCCCAAAACTCACATGTGCCAGCTTTCTCCACGAGTTCAAAGGTCGGACGATCAAGGTGGAGCCCCTACCACACTTTCCAGTCATCAAAGATCTAGTCGTCAACATGGACGACTTCATGCACAAACTGGTCGAGATCAAACCCTGGATAATACGTGACAAAGAGTCTCCGCCAGAAGAGGGTGAATACCGTCAGAGTGCAGAGGAATTGGAACGTTACCAGCAATTCTCCTCATGTATCAACTGCATGCTCTGCTACTCCGCCTGTCCCGTCTACGGGCTCAACGAGAAATTCTTGGGTCCCGCTGCTACCGCTCTTGCGTACAGATACATCAAGGATTCCAGAGACCAAGGCAAGGATGCACGGTTTCCAATTGTGCATGAAATCGAAGGGGTCTGGGAATGCACCCTAGTGGGAGAATGTAGTGTTGTGTGCCCGAAGGGCGTTGATCCCATGCTTGCGATTCAGAAGACAAAGATCCTCGGAGCTACAAACGCTCTGAAATCACTTCTAATGCCACGAGGAGGCGGAAAATAGCATTGTCCAAAGAGAAACCGTTTCCCGAGTACAGACGTAAGCTTGGGCCAGGATGGTGGCTTTCAAATGGCCACTTCACTCAGTACATGATAAGGGAATGGACGAGCTTCTTCGTTGCGGTCTTCAGTCTCATCTACATCTACGAATTATCGCTGTTTGCATCGGGAGCCAAAGACAGCGCCCTCGCCTTGATGAGAAATCCAGGCATCATCGCTTTCAACGTCCTAGCTTTACTGTTCACCCTCTACCACGCCTCCACCTGGTTCTATTTGATTGGCAAAGTCCAGCCGATCAAGTTGGGAAAAACGACGAGCAAACCTTGGCAAGCGTTACTCCTCAACATTGTCCTACTGCTGATAATCTCCTACGCGGTAATTCAGATATTCATCGTGAGGTAGCGCCCGATGCCAAAAGTTGCCCGCTTACACGCAATTCTCTGGGGAGTATTCTCGATGGGCGGCTTCATCGCAGCATTCCTACTTCCAGTATTGATCTACTTAGTCGGAATCGCCTATCCATTAGGTCTCTGGCCCGTCACAAATGAAGATCCCACCAGCGCTATCCTAAACCATCATCACATCGGGACGCTCTTCTTGTTCGTGACTGTCGCAGGGTCCTTGTATCATGGAATATTCCGTTTCCAATCAACTCTTACAGAGGTTGGCCTAGCACGCGCGAAAAGGGCCCTGGAAGCGATCGGCTATCTCATAATTATCCTCGGGATCCTTGCCACCGCGATTTACCTACTCCAGTATAACCCGAGTTTTTTCAGTCTCCCATAATCATGTTCCGGTTCCGGCTCCGCTTGTTCTAATACAACCCGCCCCACAACACGGGCACGGGTGAGATACACGTGGAGCATGGCCATTCCCTGAAGGAGTTCAAAGCATACCGAGAGAAGATGAACGAAAAGATTCTAGAAAGAGGAAACCTTCAGATCAAACGCTTCTTCAACCTAGACACCCAAGCCTACAACGACGGCGCGCTTTCTCGGAAAACAAAAGAAATGATGGGGCTCGTCGCATCACTCGTCCTTCGATGCGACGACTGTGTCACCTACCATATCATCCAATGCGTTGAACAGAAAGTTTCAGACGCAGAGTTCTTCGAGGTCTTCAACGTCGGCTTGATAGTTGGTGGGTCAATAGTCATACCGCACCTACGGAGTGCAGTCGAGATTCTAGAAGGGTGCAGAAGGAAAGAAAAACAATCCTAACCTTGGTCATCAGCTACCTTGTACATCAGCCAGTTCTTGTCCTTGAAATTGATCAAACGATAGTCTCCCTTCAGCTTCCGCCCTTTCAAAAGAACATGGTACTTCCGCGGCTCCCTGACTTCTAAGATGTAGAATCCTTTGTCCCAGACCTCTACCTCGCCCGCGCCATACCCGCCTTCTGGAATAGTTCCCTCGAAACCATAATAGCTGAGAGGATGATCCTCAACTTGGACCGCGAGTCGTTTGATACCCGGTTCAATGGGTGGACCCTTAGGAACAGCCCAGCTCTTCAGGACACCGTCAAGTTCCAATCGAAAGTCCCAATGTAGTCGCCGGGCATGATGCTCCTGTACGAGAAAGCGATCTTTCCTCGCGGCCACCTTTGGCGAGCCGACGGTCGTTTTGTGGGATGAAGGGCTCTTGAGACGAATCCTACCGATGGACACGTTTCTATTGGTGCTCTTGCCCTATATGGGTAGGTCCTTCTGTGGCAATGTTTCCCGTTCTAACTTCGCAACGGTTAATATTATGCTACTAATGTAGTAGGTTTCAACATGTCGCACCAAAAGGCTCTGATCATCTGTATACTCACATTGTTTCTGATCGGCTCAACGCTTCCATCGTCAAATTTCTTGACCTTAATGGCCGTTCCGAAGGCTCACGCAGTATCTCATTCCATAAAACTGACAGGCACGGCTTATGCCGGTTGGAACGGAACCAACCCCGGCCCGGCAATAACGGTGACCAAAGGAGATAGTGTTTTCTTGACCCTGGTAAGTGGAGATAGTTCACCACACACGTTCGTCATTGATGTCCATAAGGACGGGGTCACTCCCAGCCCCAACTGTTCAGTGAACAAGTGTTCCTCCACATTTACAACGACGATAATTTACCCGTTCAGTGTCGATTTTGGTCCAGGGACGTACACGTATTACTGCTCGGTACATCTTAATTCGATGGTTGGGACTTTCATAGTTCCGGGGCCAGACTATGGGGTTTCATCCAGCCCATCCTCCCTCACGATCCTTCAGGGGGCGAATGCAAATTCGACCGTATCGATAACAAGTCTCAACAATTTCGCTGGCTCGGTTACCTTATCATCGTCACCATCATCGCCCGCCGGCCTCATTCCGAGCAGCTTTAGTGTGAATCCGGTTACAGTTCCAGCGGGCGGAACGGCAAAGTCAAACTTCACAGTCTCCGTACCCGCCGGTACTACCCCAGGCCCTTACAGCCTTACGGTAACCGGTTCAAACAGCACAACATCTCGTAATACTAGTGTGAGCGTTACCGTGATCGCTCCTGACTTCACCATTATCTCCAGCCCGTCATCGCTGAATATTCTTCAAGGTTCATCTGGCACGACCACCATTACTCTGACCAGTCTTAACGGGTTCTCTGGAACCGTTTCCTTGACTTCCATTCTTTCTTCTAGTGGGCCTCAGGTAACCTTCAGCCCTCCATCCGTGGCTGTGCCGTCGGGTGGTTCAATATCGTCAACCCTTACCGTGTCCGCAGTTCCTTCCGGGGCATATTCCACCTCTGTATCGCAGGGAAGCTACACGGTGACGGTTACAGGGACCAGCGGTTCATCGGTGCATTCGACAACGCTTTCCTTGACTGTAGGCTCATCTTCAGGCGTCGGAGGCCTCCCCAGCTCAGCCATCATAGGAGGAGGAATTGCCGCGGCGATTGCAGTAGTCGCGGGGATAGTCTACATCCTCCGGCGGAAAACTAGGACACAGACATAGCGGTCTCACTAACTCAGCCGTTTGAAATGGAGGAAGATCGCGACGGATAATGCGATCATCCCGATTATCATGCCGACAAAATAGCTGACCGGACCTGCTCCGGGAAATGCCAGCAACTCTGTGTTACTTAACGGTCCGAAGGAGGCGGCTCCGCAAATCAATGCGAAAGGCACGAATCTTGATTGACGCACAACGCCGAACAACCATTTTCCAATGCTCAACATCCCCAGCGCCAATCCTTCCGACAAGGCCATGTAGGATACGACGAAGGGAACGACTGCCCAGGGTCCGATCTGGACTGCAGACGCGACGAACGGGTTCAGTTCCCAATTTCCTTGCGACAGTCCAATTAGGGTGAGGTAGATGTCGGCGACGACCAGTTCGATTGGGATGACGAATATCCACCCATCATTTCTAGAGAACAGCCTAGAGAGCTCTTCGAGATCTATTGGAAGGATCCAGAGTCCCAAGACTAAAGAGGCGATCCCTGTGCTGAGGACTAGGGTTAGTCCCGTTTGTGTCAGACTGATTTGTGCAGGATTTAGTACGGTGAACCAGCCGATGAGTGGACCGGCGAGGACCCAGTAGAGTCCCGATCCGACGAGTAACAGTCCAGTACCCGGGGGGATTTTCAACTTTTTTCTCTAACGGCATTTCGGGGTCGAATCAGTTGGCGGAGCTGTTGAGAAATCTTGATCTTCGGGGCGTCAGGGGTTATGCTGGGTTTGAAAAGTCGAAGTCCGATGGAGGATAGGATGGAGCTGATCAGGGTAACTAGGCCTGCTACTGGGTAGAGGATCTGTGCGGCTATCCCTAGACCGGTCCCTTCCTGGGCTACGATGAAAGAGAATTCTCCACGAGGCAGCATCGAGAGTCCTATGGTCGTGGCCTCGTCTTTTGCACCCGATAGCCTGGCACCTGTCCAGCAGCCGAGGAACTTCCCGAAGATGGCGACGGCCAAGACTGCTATGATTGGGAGTGTGACGGTGAGGAGAGCTCCGATATTGATGAGTGTTCCCATAGAGACAAAGAAAAGGACGACGAACAAGTCTTTGATGGGACTGACCTTTTCTTTGACGAACTGCGCCTGGCGGCCTCTGATCATCAAGCCCATGAGGAAGGCCCCTACCGCGGGTGAGAATCCAAGGTAGGACGAGAAAATGGCGAAGGCGAACCCGAACGACAAAGCGAGCAAGAAGGCCGTTTCCTTGTATTCCTGATCTCCTCGACTAATCCTATCAATGAGGTATGGAGCGATTCTCCAACCGAACACGAAAATGACCCCCACAAGAAACGCTCCCTTCAGGACCACAAAGGCAAGGTCAAGCGGAGGAACCTGGTTGCTAGCTGCTGCGAGACCCGGGAGCAGTAGAAGCATGAACACTGTAGCAAAATCCTCGATTACCGATGCGGTCACTACGGTGTGAGACTCTTTCGCTCGCAGACTCTTTGTTTCGAGCAAGATCTTGCTCATTATCGCCGTGCTGGTTGTAGCAACCACCGCTGCGGCGAAGATTGCTTCGATCTGCGTGAGGCCTACTGCTAGCCCAACAAGTGTCACTAGTACGAACGTGACCGTCAGTTCGACGATTGCAAGTATGAAACTATCTGGTCCAATCTTTTTGATCTCTAGCGGATCTAGCTCAAGTCCGACTGTGAAGAGGAGCAGTATGATTCCGAGTGAAGCTAGTAGGTTAATCGTGTTGAGGTTTTGGATGAGGCCGAGCCCGAAGGGTCCTATTATTATTCCAGCGACTAGTTGTCCAACTACGACGGGTTGCTTGATTTTTGAGAAGAGATAGCTGAAACCTAGAGCAGCGAAGACCGCAAGCCCTAGGTCAAATAGGAAAGTGAAATCAGCGGAAGCAGTCAATGGTTTTCCCGGAAATGATGTTGGTGCTCCTCTTCTCTTCAGTTCCAGTTTAACAGTTTGACCCTCGCGGTGTGGGCTTTGAGTTCAAGACCCTTAGCGGAGGTTTGGGGGGTTACAAGGCCTCTAAGTAAAAGTGATCGCTAGAATCGAATCAGGTCCTTGGATCCTACAATTCTGGTCGTCTCGATAACTGGGGTGGCAGTGACGGTAGGTCTAATCTACTACAGTTTCAGAACATTGTTTCTCTTCAAGCGAAATGTCGCAGCAAGGGCCTGGATCTACATTTCTCTCAGTGCAATATTCTCTAGTGTGGGGGTCGTGGCGTTTCTTGCTGAGTCCGTGGCACCTATTGGATTGCTACCGGTTGGGGGCGTGTTAGAGACTGTGGGTGCGTCATTTCTCTTCCTCGGGCTGAGGAAGAACTTCCTTTTCTGGGCAAGTAAAGACCACTTCGCCTGATCGCCTTCTCTTCCCATTCGCTCTTTTTGGTAATACAGCAGCTTTCACTAAAATGCTGGAAATTTCTACCAAAAGGTAGATACCGCGAATATAAACGGTCGTAGAGCTTTTTTCACATGAAAGGTAGGTGACGATTATATTCCAGAGACATAGCTGAAACTAAACAGAAGCAAAGTTGGGCGAGCAAACAGCTATGGTCTTTGTGGAGGAAATAAGGCCGCCAAAGAACGAGCGTGCCCTCATCGAGACGATCTTTCCAGTTTTGGATCGGTATCTTTCCGAGGAGAAAATTACAGAATTGGCAGAGATCGCCTCACAGAATACTGTGGACGGCTTCATTGCTCAGGATCAAATGGAGTTTGACCGCGCGGTCCTTCATTGGTCACAGGTGTTTCATGCAATTTTTCCTGAATTCGACAGCGAGCGTGTGATGAAGGCATCTGAGGCGTTTATCACCGCCTTGTTCGCGGAGAGTAAGTTGAAGGATGATAATGCGGATCCTTACACTAGGGTCCACGATGAGAAATGGGAATTCATACGCAACGAATTTTCCAAGATGTGCAGACTGCTCAACTTGCCAGCCTCCTTCGGAATAGAGACCACCAATGCGTACAGATACCATGCAATCAAAGACGATGCGTATGTCAAACACCTCATCGAGCTACACCGGGTTCTTATGATGAGGCTGACGGGAACTGAGAGCGTCTACCGAGAGCTCGCGGGGCTCTATCTCACCGCTATTTCATTGCATGACCAACATAATCGGTATGGTGTGCTGAAAGGCAAGGAAATAATGAAAGCGTACTATACCATACTTTTCGAGGCGAGGAATGTAGGGCACAAGTCTAGCTACTGAGAGCATCGAATCAAGTCTTTCCTCTGAGACCCCTTGCGCAACTCTTTCAGATCAGTTCGACATTAAAAGTCTTCAAAGCTCGAAATCTTCTTCGCGTCGTGTGCCATGGAATTCAACAGAAAAAATTGCTGTCATTTTAGCTGAACTCACTGGTTCCACAGCTTGCAAACAAGCGGAACGAGCTTGTCAAGTTGCCGTAAGGCTCAGCTTCCTTCTGACTTCGGGTATACGGGCTCCTGGCCTGGATACTAGTTCGAGATCGAAGAGGTTCTCAAACATTGACACGGTTTTCGGGTCGTGTGCTGGGTAGTTTAGAAGAAAGACCCCCGTGATCCTGTCTGAGACCATTAGCTCAAGTCCTTGGCGAACGAATGAGTGCGCCCTTTCCGTTCCGAGGGTGAAGATTTGGTGGGAAATATTGTCGAAGATTATGGTGAAGGGGGTTGCGGAATAGGCTTCGATTGTTTTGTTCATCGAGTCGAGAATTAGCGAGCTGTCGAATGCGGGTATGAGGACAACGTTCTCGCTCTCGACTTTTGGATAAGACACTCTTGATGTTAGGACGAACATCTTCAACCCTAGCTCATCTTCCATGGCCGAATGAATTGGGCTGTCTTTTCTGGTGAATAGAATTACTCTCTCAAAATTGGAAGCAGCTTCTGTGGCCAAGGTTCTGAGTATCTTTTCATAGCCTGAGAGAGGGTCATATTCCAGTAGAATTTTCCGTCCGGCGATTTCATCGTGAGACAGTCCAACTGTGCGAGAGAATACGTTGGTCGACTCGGTTAGGTCGATGACAGGGACCTTTGATTTCAGAAGGTCAAGGGTTGCTTTCTCATTCTCGAAGGCGCGATTCGCAAAAGTCATCATTACTTGCACATAGTGGTCAGGAATGGCCCATCTGGGGTCTGCGATATGGTTGACGAATTTCTGATATGGACGCTTGGTACTATCGCCGTAGTCTATCACTATCCTTAGCCCATTCTTGCCCAAGGCTCTCGTCTCATTGGCTAGTTCCTGGCATTGCCCGATTGCTGCTTCCTCATCGAGAAGGTTTTCGCCTTGGTAGAGACTGTCAATAGATGGTAGTCGAAGGTCTCCCTTGGTCAGGTTATGCTTTACATCCACTCCGTTTCGTGAGAGCTCTTCTCGGGCAGTCGTCTCGTCATTAGAGTGGAAATACAAAACCCGGTTTTGTTGGTTGACTCCTTCATTGACAAATCTAGCTATTGGGGTAATTTTCGCCTCATCATTTCCATAGATTAGAATTATTTGGTCGCCTCGCATCACGGCCGGATTGGGACCCAGAGAGGGGACTAGTCCGAGGAATGCTTTCAGAAAAGTAGGTCTCTTGAAGGCAGTCACTGCAACAACAAGAAGAATCACGCCAACAAGATTCACTAGCCCTAGTAAGCTGTATCCAAAACTTGACAAGGCATATCCAAATAGTAGCATTATTGCGATCGTTGCGAAACATCTTGCGATAACTCTCAGCGCGCCTCTGACCTCGCGGTCCTTGAGTTGCGATCTAAGTCGAGATAGAACTACGAACGAGTAAAGAGTGAAGGCCGAAATCAAAGTTGCGGCGACGGTAAGCAGGAGAGGACTCAGACCAACCGTTTCAAAGTACGTATTGTCAAGGACATAGAACGCTTGTCGGCTGGGGCTCGGATCTATAGACGTCGGATCTGCAATGGTCATTATGATGAGAGTTACCATCGGAACTAGGTAGAGGAGGAAGGCAGTGTGTATTGGCTTCAGGGGATTGGAAAGCGCGGAGCGCAACGAGAATTTCTCAGGGTAGAAGTACAGCTTGGTAACCAATAGTCCCCATAACGTAGCTATGATCCCGGCAGAGGCGGAGAAGGCTTGAGTGGTGAGTCTGATTAGGTATGCCTCAGGGTAAAATATCAGGACTAGCTGTGAGATTGGAAATGCATTGAAGAAAGCGTAGATGGCTACGAAGTAGGCCTTGTAGGGTCGGAAATAGGATAGTGGTTCTCTTATGAGGAATAGAACCATCAGAGCGTCTACTATGATTGTTCCAATGTTTAGGGTAGCAGCTACGTAAGGTTCCGTTTTTTCCTGCCCTCTAGGCTTATCCTACGCCAGCATCTACGCTGGCTCAACACGCTCCTATTGCAGAAGGCTATGCGAGGGCCAAGCTGGGTTTAGACTCGTGTTACCCAAGTAGAACTAGAGTAGTGACTGCTACGCGACATCGGGGAGGCCGAGAGATTTCGCCGCTGCCTTCAGATCCCTCATCCTGCTCCGAATAGTTACCTCGGAGACGCCTGCGGCCTTTGCGAGGTCTCTCTGCATAACCATTGATCCTCGTATTCTTGCTGCCAGATCGAGTGCCGCAGCTGCCAAACCGTCCGGGTCCTTTCCGACGTTAACCCTCAGTCTGATGGCCTCTCGTAGAATCTTCCCTGCAAGCATCTCTGTTGGGGAGTCTGCTCCTGCTCGAGATGCGATTTTCGAGACTCGTTTCAGTGGATCTTCAATTGCCATGGTGACATCCAGAGATCGGACCAGGGCTCGGTAGTAATGGGCGAGAAGCTTTCTGCTCATTCCTGAGGCTTTTGCGATTTCACTCAAAGAGCGAGGCACGTCGGTCAATCGACACGCCGCGTAGGTCGAAGCTGCAACCATTCCGTTTATCGGTCGGCCTCGGACGAGGCCTTTGTTGAGGGCTCTTCGGTACATCAATGCTGCTCGTTCCGTGACAACTTCTGGTAGGTTCAGTCGTCCGGCCAATCCTCGGAGTTGGCTCATTGCTCTGGACAGATTTCTAGCGGTTGATGATCCCGCAGATGCGCGGAGTTGTGTTCTTCGGAGCCGCCAGAGCTGTAGCCGCTCGTCGGCGCTGAGCGACCGGTTGGAAGCCTGCGCTCTGGAAATGATAGTGGAGAGGTTCTTGTCAAAAGCCGAAAATCTTCCTGGAGGTCCTGATTGGCTCTCAAGGAGTCCTTCCTCGGTTCGCCTGGGTACTGGTGCCGCGTACTGTTCAGTAGGATCTGATAGAACGAATCCACAGTTGGTGCATATGACTTCGCCAGTCTCAGCGTCTCGGACTAAGCTTGGGCTGCCACAGTTAGGGCAGACATAGTGTCCCACCTCGTCTCGGGGTCTGGTCTTCCTCCGGCTCATCACGGACCCTCCCGCGGGATACGTAGTCTGCGGGGTCCTGTCTGGGGTAAGCTGGTTATCCTTTTCCGGTGAGACCGTGGAAGTGCCCGCCAACTGTACCCATATAGGTGATGGGGGCCACAAATGAAGCTTGTTACTCTTTTCAAAAAGTCGATAAAAATGCCCCCAGAATATGCCCCCGGCAAGTGCAATATCGGAGCCCGGGGACGGGCCATACGACTAGCCACAGGACTGGGAATAATAGCCGTATTCGTCGGCTTTGGCGTTCTTGCCCTAGGGTCGGTTTCTCCCGTTTTCAGGCTCTTTCTGTTCACCCCGTTCTACGTCGGCTTGCTGGCTGCTTTGGAGGGAACGATGTCGTTCTGTGTTCTCCACGCCTCCAGGGGCACGTACGATCTACACGAACCTAGCGGGATGGCTTTTGGCAAGTCAACAACCAAAATGACGGTAAGGTCTGAGGAATGGAAGAAGCTGGACCGGCGCAAGGCCAGGGTAATGCATCTCGAAGCGGTCTTGGGAGCGCTGGTATTGGCTGGGCTACTCGCCCTTGCCTAGGTGGCCTCTTGTGACCTGAGGCTTCCTGTCAGAGTTTCTGGAGGAGAACCGAGTAAGGTCGAAGCTCGGCTCTCGATCAAGGACCAGCTCCGCCAACAATCTACCGATGAGAGGAGCAAACTTGAATCCGTGTCCCGAGAAACCGTAGCCGTAAACAATGTCGCTATCCTCAGGGTCTCGATCTACGACAAAATCAGAATTCGCTGTCATATCATAGAAACACACCTTGCTTTTTACAACCTCTCCATCTGCTAGGTCGGGGATGAATTTCCGGCACGCGGCCCTAGATTGTTCAATTTGCTCCGGGTCAACCAGTCTACTTGCGATTTCAGGGTCGACGGGGTCGATCAATTCTTTGTTAGAAATCTTGACTCCATCGATGCCTGCGGCCGGAAGGCCGTAGTGGTGATCTGTAAAGAAGACCGGGCAAGAAGTCGGCCTGAACTTCTCGATGTCCCCAGAGGGTCTTAGATAGACGACTTGTTGCCTTGTCGGAGTAATGCTGGTGAACCCATTTTTCAGGAAGCCGTTGGACCAAGGTCCGACTGCCACGACAAGTTTCTGAGCTCGGATTGTCTGTCCTTCCGATGTCTCTATTTCGAGGCCCGATCTGTCCCGAAACGCGGTCACGTGTTTTTCAAGAATCCTCGTTCCCTTTGCCCGGGCTTGGGACGCCATAGTCTCCAGGCTCTTCGATGCTAAGAGAACTCCTCCGTGCGGGTCGAAGAATCCCCTGCGGGCTCGGAACTGAGGGAAACGCTTCTTCAGCTCTTGTCCCTCGTAGAGCTTCGCGCCGAGCCCTAGCCCGGTCAGCGTTCTGAAGCTGGATTCATTGAACTCGTTAGCATGTTGGTCTTCTCCTTCCAGCATCAGAAGGCCCGTAGGGATCAATAATTCTTGGCGGGACTCTTTCTCGATCTCTCTCCAGAGTCCTAGACTCGCAATCGCCATCTTGGTGTAATACTTTTCATTTCCATACGCGTAGCGAAAGACTCGGTTGACATCGTTGGAACTGCAGTATTCATTGCCGAGACCGTATCGGTCGATCAAGATGATCTTCTTCTCAGCCATACGACTGATGGCATACGCAGTGGCGACCCCCATCACGCCTCCACCAACAATACAAACATCGGCTTCTAGATGCAAGACCTGCTCCTGAATCAACGCTTCTTGCGAGATATTACATCGTTCGAGAGTCTATCTCCGTGCGGATAAGATTTCGAGGTGCTATCATGCTTCTGAATCACTACCGTCGAGAAAAGAGGCCGAGTACGGCAGACGTTTTTTCTCCGCAATCCCAAACGGTTGGTCCCGCTATTTCTGTTGGACCGACTCGAATTCTGCGTGGTAGACTTGTTTTCCGGTAATGAGCAAGTCGAACCGAGAATGGAGTTTTTCCAGATGAGGATTCTTCGATACTGCGGAGTGGACATCTTTCATGTGGGAGGCGTCTTCGAAACGGGCTATCTCAACCCAAAGATCTTCGTCCTGGGACATACCAATGGCGGGTGGAAGGCTCATTGAGCCGAACTTTCCCTCCATTTCTTTTGGTTGGAGAAGTTCTTCCGAGAGTGCTCCTGAGTCTAGGAACAATTTCATTATCGGCCTCAAGGCCTGAGTGAAAGCCTCCGCTTTCCTCTTCGGGACTCTGTACAGGAAGACGGAGCAGTAGACCATCGGCGTGGGCATCCCTCAGGGGTTGATGGCTTATTTAGCCTCGACTCAGAGCACGGTGGCGAGCGGAATCCTTACTAGCCTCGATGGGTAAGGCCGCATTATGAGAAAGGGGCCCTCTAGTCGAGCCTCCGGGTTCTCAGAATCTGTAATTCGGGAGATGACTCGGCTCTGCCAGGCATACGGGGCGGTAAATCTTGCTCAAGGTTTTCCTGACTTCGATCCGCCGGTCAGCATCAAGCGAGCGGCTGCCACTGCCATCTCCAAAGGATACAACCAGTACTCCACCACTTACGGGACCATTGGTTTGAGGAAGGCGATCGCGCGCAAGATGAAAACATACAACCATATCGACTGTAATGTGGACGAAATCACTGTCACATGTGGGACAACTGAGGGTATGATCGCTTCCCAGCTCGGTCTCCTAGATCCGGGAGAGGAGGTCGTGATTTTCGAGCCCTTCTACGAGAATTATGGCCCCGATGCGATTCTCTCGGGCGCAAAATGCCGATACGTCAGAATGCGGGAGCCAGACTTCAAGATCGAAGAAGAATCTCTCAAGCAGGCTTTCAATCGGAAGACCAAGGCAGTCATCATCAACACACCCCACAATCCCACGGGAAGGGTTCTGTCACGTCAAGAGCTGGGTCTGATCCGAGACCTATGCCAAGACTATGATTCCTACGCGATTACCGACGAGATCTACGAACACATCCTATACGATGGACACGAGCACGTGAGCATTGGAAGCCTCCCTGGAATGGAGGATCGAACAATCACGATCTCAGGGTTTTCCAAAACCTTCAGTGTGACAGGCTGGCGTGTAGGTTACGTCGTGGCATCCAAGCCCCTGACCTCCGCGATAAGAAAGGTTCACGACTTTCTCACCGTTTGCGCTCCAACACCCTTGCAAGAAGCGTGTACCGCCGCTCTTCAGCTGCCTGAATCATACTACGATCATCTGCGAGAAAACTATCGTAAAGGTAGAGAGATGTTGGTGGATTCGTTGAATGATGCGGGATTTAGAGTCTTCCAGCCAGAAGGGGCATACTATGTGTGGACTACGACTAATGACACGGGTTTCAAGGACGACCGAGACCTCGCTGTGCACCTGATCACCAAGATTGGGGTCGGTGGGGTTCCTGGGTCAAGCTTCTTCCACAACCCATCACACGGGAGGCTAAGGTTCAGGTTTTCCTTCTCAAAGAAGCCGGAGACAATTCGTCGAGCGATAAAGAGATTGGAAAAGTTCTCGTCCAAACACCCTGGGGCGCGTTCGAGTTATGCCAAGACAAGAAGACTCGCGGTAACAGCTGGCTTCTAGACCAAAAACTACGCTTTTATCCGTTCAAAGCCAAAAGGGGGACCAGAGCTATCTAGGAGACGAGTGGGACAAACATGGAAGATAGAAATTGATCAAGGGTCTTCACGCATTATTGTACACGCCCAGGCCCGAAGAGCTGCGTGCATTCATTCGCGACAAGCTCAGGTTCCCTTTCACGGATGTCGGCGAAGGCTGGCTGATCTTCGACATGCCGGAAGCCGATCTGGGCTGCCATCCATCCGATGGAGTGTCCCATTCAATTTCCTTCTATTGCGATGACATAAAGAAGACAATTGAAGAATTGAAGTCTCGTGGCGTCCACTTCACCACGGGCGTCAGCGATGAAAGCTTCGGGCTGGTGACCCACTTCCAAATGCCTGGAGATGTCGAGGTGCAATTGTACGAGCCAAAGTACCAGAAACGTGCTCGAAGCAAATCCCTCAATGCACGCACCCCACGGAGAAGAAAGACGAAGACTACTCGAAGGTAGCCAAAGATAGTCTGGTGGGCCGGGGGAGATTTGAACTCCCGACCCTACGGCCCCCACGTGAGGGTTTCCGCGTGTAAGGCGGACGTTCTATCCGGAGAGTCAATGCTCCTAACCAGGCTGAACTACCGGCCCAGACCGAAAACACGCAAACCACGTCCGAGTAGATTACGATTTAGGGGTTCTGTTAAGTCTTCATCAGATGGATTGTCGTTGTGGCTTATCGACTTAACTTGCCTCCATCAACTTTGAGGATTAGGGTCGCGTTCTCCGGTTCCCGTTCCTCTACCATTGCTTCACCTGGAGGCCCGCTGGGGCTGAACCTCAGCCCTCCCGCAGCCAGGTTCCTGGCCGCGTTCT
>VBBQ01000022.1 GCA_005888755.1 Candidatus Bathyarchaeota archaeon | reverse complement strand
TGAGGTTCGCACGTTCCCGGCCTCCCATAACCATCGAGGCGCAAGGCAGGGCAGTTGAAGCAATGAAGGGGAACCCGACGCCTACGGTAATCCCCCGAGTCGATGCCCCGAAGTTAACTCATCCGACGAAGAGTTAACAGAACCCACCCAACCGTTTTAGACGCCTAGACCCTGTGGGCTTTCAACCAAGTATCAAGTGTCTCCATCGCTTCATCGTAGCTCTTGAGTAGGTCGTCTTTCCCTTGGTGCGTGTTGAAGCTATGGTCACCGCCCTCTATCCAATGAATCTCAGCCCTGTCACCTAGTTTCGATACAACTCCAGCGAGGAGTTCTCTTCTCGCGAATTGATCTTTCGTCCCAGAAAGAAAGAGCATCGGCCTCTCGATCCGGTAGAGATGTTCATCCCGTAGCATTTCTGGCTGACCGTGTCGGTGTAGAGGATAACCGAGGAAGAACAATCCTTCGACATCAACTCCTGACGCGACGACTTGAGAGGCGATTCGACCTCCCATCGATTTGCCTCCGACAAACACGCGCTTAGGTTGGTATTTGCTGGCCTTGACCTCTTCAATGACTTGTCGATAACTTGCTTCCAGGACCTCTCTCTTATCCGGGACCTTTCGTCGAGCTTCCATGTAGGGAAAATTGAACTTCACTGTAAGGTATCCTTTCTCGGCAAGGCCCTTGTGGAAATAGGTGATGAACGGCGAGTACATTGGTCCACCCGCGCCGTGTGCAATTATCAGGCAAGTCTGACCGACGCTAGGGTTGGAGGCATTTGCATAAACAATTCCAAAATGACCGCCTTTGGGCGAAACAATCTTTGACTGTTCCATTCTAAGTCGACCTTCGGCTTCTCTCAAAACTCCTGCCGGCTCGCGTACACTAGAGATCTGGGTTTCCAACAAAAATAGCAAGATACCGCAGCGGCTCAAATCCTTCCCGGATAGAGCTGTGCACGACCCCAGGGGGTATCACGATCATTGTTCCTGGTTTGACCAGGACCTCTTTCTCGCCAACGCGTGCGGATCCCTTGCCCTCGATGTAGAAAATGGTCTCCTCGACGTCATGCGTGTGAGGCGTAACAATTCCGGTGAGCTCCACATATCTCATCGCGAGCTGGTGACCCTGTTCCGCCTTCGATAGATACCAACGCCTGAAGTCGCCCACCCGCTCCGGAAGAACATCGGAAAGATGCTTTACTATCGTCGACAATCACCGCCATCAGCTACGATTTCTCAGGGTTAAAATTCGTTGCTCTAACGAATAACTCGGCCCAAAGATCATTCTCGGACACGCGCGAGCAGTAAGAAAGACCATGTTAACTTTAAGATTAGAACCCCAGTTCCTTGAGAATGGAGAGAGCGTTGTCCTTCGAGTATTCTCACCTTCCCCATGAGTATCCTCGCCAGTTTCTTCCTTCCAAGATTGACCTCACAGATCTGAGCAGACTGAAGGAGCTCTTTCATGATCTGCAGAGTCGACCCGTTCATTCGGCATCTGATCTTGAAAAGTGGCTCAAGGACGAATCTGAACTCGCATCGGCTCTTGCAGAAGAGCAATCCATTCGATACGCGAGGATGACTTGTCAAACCGATGACCCCGCTCGCGAGAGAGACTACTTGTTCTTTATCGAAAACGTAGAACCGGAAGCGAAGTTAGGATTCTCCCAGCTGGACCGCAAGTATCTCGGCACCCCGGCTCGGAAAAGTCTTCCACACGAGGAATACTTTGTCCTTGACAGGAAAATGGAGAACAACGTCGCTCTCTTTCGAGAGAAAAATGTCGAACTCGAAAAGGAAGAGACCAAGCTCGCGCAATCTTTTCAGAAAACCACTGGTGCGATGACGGTTCTCTACGAAGGCCAGGAGAGGACGATGCAACAGATGGGACGTTTCTTGGAAGAACCTGATCGCGGCGTCCGAGAGAAAACATGGTTGCTCTCCGAGTCCCGCAGGCAGAAAGACAGAGACACGCTCAACCATGTCTACGATCAGCTAATTGCCTTACGCCAGAGAATCGCTGAAAACGCAGGTTTTGACAATTACAGAGACTACATCTTCCGGAAGAAGGAACGATTCGACTACACTCCGGAGGATTGCTTCCGCTACCACGAGGCCGTAGAACAACACATCGTCCCTCTGATTCACGAACTCGACAAAGAGCGGAAGAAGGGGTTAGGAGTCGAACCACTGCGTCCCTGGGACCTGGCCGTTGACCCCAAAGGTCGCCCGGCACTTCGCCCGTTCAAAACATCTTCAGAACTGATACATGGATGTGTTAAGGTGTTTGAGAAGGTCAATCCTGATTTCGCCGCGAAACTCAAGAGAATGGCGGGACTGAACCTCCTAGATCTCGAGAGCAGGAAGGGAAAGGCCCCCGGAGGATACAACATGGAGCTGGCAGAGATTAGGCTACCGTTCGTATTCATGAATGCCGTTGGACGCGATGGAGATGTATGGACACTATTGCACGAGTCAGGACACGCATTTCACGTCTTTGCGGTTCGAGACAAGGGACTCCCCTACCAATACAGGGCAGAGAACGTGCCACTAGAAATTGCAGAAGTCGCCTCACAAGCAATGGAGATCATTGGAGGAGAACATCTCGAAGGAACATTCTACAACAAGGAAGACGCCGCCCGCTCCAAACGAGAACACGTGGCATCAATTGTCAAGCTGCTAGCCTGGATCGCCACTATCGACGCCTTCCAGCACTGGATATACACTCACCCGAGCCACACTCGAGAAGAGCGACAAAACCAATGGGTCAAGCTCAGGAAGAGATTCGGTGGAGCTGAGAGCTGGAACGGATACGAAGAATTTCTCCAATCCCAATGGCAACGACAACTGCATCTGTTCGAAGTCCCCTTCTACTACATTGAATATGGAATCGCGTTCATGGGAGCGCTAGGTCTTTGGACACGATACCGGAAGGACCGAAGCGCGGCAATCTCGGCCTACCAGCGGGCTCTCGCGTTAGGCGGGTCGAAACCATTGCCAGAATTATTCAAGGCTGCCGAGTTGCCGTTTGACTTTGGACCGAGAACAATTGAACCCTATGCCGACGAGCTACGCGACGTTCTGGTGCAGCGCTAACGCGATTCATTCATCCTATGAGGAATCTTAGCCTTGCTCAATGGTAAGTTGCATAAAGAACCCGTATGGGAACGAACAAATCATCTGAAAGACTTCTGTTAGCGATGCTCGGATTCGTCGTTCAGCCGCTGATCATAACTCTTGACGATATTGACCTGAGCCTAATATCAGCTCTTATCGGACTCGCGGTAACGATTCCCGTAACCTACCTGATAGTTGACCGTGTTGTGGCTAGACACGACAGGAAGAAACTTGAACCGGTCGAGAAGCTAGCGAAAGAGAGGTTGAGATCTAAGCTCGGAGTTGGTTTCCTCACCACGTTTCTCATCACATTGGTGATCGACATTACATCAGCGGTGGGGGAGAAGAAGAGCTTGTCAAAAGATCTTATTTCCCTTCACATCGAGAAGCTGAAGGGAGCTCAATCTGACCTAGAAATGCTGCTGGGCGTCTACAACAACGTTCTGGAAGTTAGGATCACACATCTTACGAGTAGCATCATTTTATTCATCGAACACCTCCAAGAGGATTTTGAGTATCTCTCCCAAATCTATCCCAAACCACCCACTAAGGTCCACGCATCTCACATTGAAGATATTATTCTCAAAACTGTGAAAGTAACCAAGGAAGAACTGGAAGTCCTCGGAACGGATAGCGTCCAGATTCGGGCTCTTGAAGAATGGCTGACCAATTATACAAGAACCAGAGTTGCACCAACGGAACCTCGAGAGATGGTAGAGGTCAGCGGGAAGCACCAAATCGGTTGAGACAGGAGAACGAGTCACGGTTTGGCAAGGTTCGTTAGAGTCGCAGAAAAAAGCGAATTAACAGACGGGTTCAGCAAGGTCGTGAACGTTGAAGGAAGAAGCATAGCCCTGTTTCGAGTCAAGGACGAGTATTTCGCGTTGGCGAACACCTGCTTACACCGTGGCGGACCCTTAGGAGAGGGAAGCCTTAGCGGCTCCGTGGTCACCTGCCCCTGGCACGGGTGGAAGTTTGACGTTCGCACGGGTGCTTTCACCGTTATTCCAACCTTGAAAGTAAAATCCTACAATGTCAAAGAGCAGGACGGCTCAGTTATGGTAGAAATCCCCTAAGACCGAGAGACCACCAACGTAGCTTTCCAGCCGGCTCCGAGACCTCAAAACCCTGCCGCAAAGGCCCAAATGGGCACTTTAGCCCTAGTGCGATTTCGACCAATCGTCTCTATATAAGGGACCTCCTTTTAAGGCGGGACAACTTTGGGCTCCAAAACAAGAGTGTTGGCGGATTTTGTCAGATAAAAACAGGGCTTTCATCAATATCGAGAACGTGGTTGCTTCAGCCACACTGAAGCAGAGAATAGACCTCAACGCAATCGTCCGAGTCTTCCCTGGAGTCGAATACCGACCCGAACAATTTCCAGGCCTAGTCTACAGACTCAAGAAGCCAAAAACTGCAACATTAATTTTCAGCTCCGGAAAAATGGTGTGCACCGGGGCAAAATCTGAACGCCAAGCACGCCAGGCTGTTTTGAAAGTCGTTGACGAACTGAAGAGGGACGGAATCGTGATCCTTGGCAGGCCAGAAATCATGATACAGAACATTGTCGCATCGTGTGGACTTGGAGGCCACATTGATCTAGAAAAAGCAGTATATGGTTTGAAGAAGACCATGTATGAACCGGAACAGTTTCCAGGACTGATCTACAGGATGGACGAGCCGAAGGTAGTGATTCTTGTGTTTGCTAGCGGGAAGTTGGTTTGCACTGGAGCGAAAAAGGAGATCCAAGTACATATCGCGGTAAACAAGTTACAAGAAACCTTGGAAGCGAAGGGCCTAATCCGCTACGAAGGTCCTGACAAGCCTCGGCTCCCACCCCTGCCAACAAAACCATCCTAGCGGAAACAGTGACAACCAAACGCCCGTATGTTGGCGGGCCCGCCGGGAATTGAACCCGGGACAGCCGGGTGTCCCTCTGAAGGCTAAAAGCCTCACCAGAGCATTTGATGCCGCTCCTCCGGTGCTCTACCTATTCAGGATCCACATGTTGGGATCTGGCTGAGCTACGGGCCCACAGAAATTGATTAGTCTCAAACCCTAGCTAAGCTTTTCCCAGCTCCTCCAGGGCGGCAAGAACAAGATTACTCATTGAACCGAAGTGGTGGCACACAGAACTCTGATAAGCACCTGCGATCATTTCGACCATGGCTTGCCGTGGAACGAGCCGATTGCTATCGGCTAGGCGGGTCGCCTCAATCAATCGCTTTTTCAGATCAGTTACCGTTCGAACCTTCTCAATGTCGGCCCGTGAGAGGCCACAACGGACCAGAATAGCAACCCATTCTTCCTTTGGGCACTTTCTGAATCAGTTGATACCAATGAAATCGTTTCCCGCTCATACGGCGGCAAGCCTGGAGGGCCTGTGCTATCGATATGATTCGAACATTCCCGAGTGAGTCTTTTGAACTTGTAACGGTGTGAATTAGATCTCCCATGTCGCTGATAGGAATCATCTTAACGAGTGAACCTAGTTGTCTGGCAACCTTTAACGCAGTTTCTCTATCCTGTTCGAGATGAACGACCAATATTCGATCTGCCGCTTTGTACGACAGGTACAGCCGGAGTTTTTCCAGTAACCGTATCCATGTCCGCGGAGAGCGAAAACCAGAAACCTCGACCAGGACCTTTCCGAAAACGGTGTTTGCGAGGAAATCTGGAAACAGAGTGTGGTTTCCGCAGCGTAAAGCTGGTTCATACCAGTGTGAGACCCCATTGGCAATGAGATTCTCGGCAACCAGCAACTCGTGTAGAGACCGCACTTCATAGCCATAGACGTCTCGTAATTATAGGACCGAGCCTTGAGGAAGCGACGGCTCTGTAGGTCGTGATATGACTTCGGTTTCTTGCGCATTGTCGCATGCCATTTCTTCAAAGAGATACTCCCTCCCTTGGACTGTCCCCAATGCGCAGGGCGAAAACCTACAATCTGACTGCACAGCGTTGCATCTTTGAACAAATGAGCAGCCTTGCTAAGGACGGCGACAGGCAGTGTGTTGCGTTCATTAAGATAGGTAGCTCTCAGAACGTTGTAGCTGGATATTCCGATATGAGAGGCAAAAAGCTCCCAATTCAGCTTAGACAATTCTTTTGCGTGCTTGAGAAATTCTCTTTGCTTTCCCTTAGCAAATACTGCTCTGCCCGCGCTCACGAGTTCCTGGCTTCCAGTCTACCCTTCGACCTGCAACTATAACATTCGAAGATATGCGAAGGTGATCTGGCTGAGCTACGGGCCCTACGGGTCGCTACGAACGGGCGTTGAAAAAAGAATTCGGGGGGCTTCCGGCTAGCAATATCGGTAGGCTCGCGCCAGCCATCTGATCTGGTCGTATGGAATACACTTTCCATCGTTGCCTTCCTCGACAACATGAGGGATTCCCTGCTTCTCTTCCACGTGTCCTTCTATGAATAGCCCGTCAAGCCCCTGTCCCACAACATCTTTGTTAGCATATCGCTTCATCTCGATCTCTTTCATCTAGTCATCACCTCTAATCGCAACAATACCCGTTACTCGCGATTAAAGGGGCGAGTTACAACACCACCAAAAACACTCGACTGTGCTGAGGAGAGAAGTGCGTAGTGTAGTGTAGTGTGCTACAAGTTTGCCCACAACAATTCCCTACTCTGTTAGAATCCCGAAAGACTTGCTCGATGAGATGAGGAGATACTACGATAGAATGGATCCGCCTAAGCCCACATTCTCAGCTATACTCAGCCATATCGTCAAGATGGGCTGGGACTCTTACATGACCCGTGGCCAAGAGGGAAGCAAGACCGCTAGACCTCTGGTTGCTTCGTTCCCTAAGAGGCTCGAGGAGCGGGCCTTCAAGGTAGGGTAGGTTTAGTTTCTGGATCGTAGTAACTCAGGAGTGTCTGGGGCTCGCGATGCGTCTACCACAGTATTCTGGAGGCGTCCCAGGTTTTCGACCTTCGCCTCTATTCCATCTCCCGGTCTGAGGAGGAAGGGATCTTTGTCTGGTTTCCTGTAGATCGCCACGCCTGATGGCGTTCCGGATGTTATGATGTCGCCCGGCTCCAATGTCATCGATGAGAAGAACTCTACCAGTTCTCGAACCTTGAACACCATATTCTTGGTGCTTGATAGCTGACGCACCTGACCGTTCACCCGAAGTTCCATCCCAAGGTTGTCCGGGTTTCCCGCCGAATCCGGAGTTACCATGCAGGGTCCCATTGGACCGAAAGTGTCGAAGTTCTTGCCTAGGTTGCAGAACCCTCGCTTCATCTCGGCAAACTGAATATCACGAGCACTGATGTCGTTAAAAACTGAGAAGCCTGCAACGTACTGTAGAGCGTCTTCTCGCGAAACATCCTTACATTTTTTCCCGATGATAGTGGCAAGTTCGACTTCGTAGTCAAGAAGCTTGACCTTCCTCGGATAGATTACAGGCGCCCTATGACCTACTAGTGATGTGGGTGATTTGAGGAAGGATATCGGAAAGGGCGGGAGCGAACTACTTCCTTCAGCCAAATGGTCTGAGAAGTTACCGCCCATGCAGATGATCTTTGTCGGATGTGCTATGGGTGGCAGGACCGTTACTGAGTCAAGGTTCCAGTACCCCTTCTCGTTTTGTTTCCCCGCGTCGAAATGCCTCTTTGCAGAATCTGCGGCTAGTTGGGCTTTGGATTCTGCCTTTGGATCCTTAAGGAAGTCGAGAAGTGGTTCCGCGGAGGACTTCACACCGGTCATCTCCGTGACATGGTCTGCGCCTATCATGACGCCGATTCTGTTCTCTCCTGTTTTCTGCTGAAATCTAACTAGCCTCACTGTGTGATCCCTAGGTGGTTGGGACCAAGTGGATTGGGAATGTAAATGTTACAGCTTGCCCGCGGGAAATCGCATCTTCGAGCCCCGGGAGGAGATTAGTGACGATTGGTGCGACGGATGGTCTTGCGGTCGTGATCGATTTGTTTGAGAAGAGATGTAACCTGTTCAGTTTGTCTGCGTAGGACGATGCTGTTCTGTTGAATCTTCTTTACCGAAAGCAACCCGTGTCAGCAGAGCGGGTATGTCTGTTTAGACCGTAGAGAGAACCGAAACTAATTCGCGCCCAGCCCTTCCGCTAGGCTGTTTCTGATGTACTGTTCCTTGCGTAGATAGAGAGTCTTTTTAATCCGCCAAATCCCCGAGTCGTTTGGTTGACTCAAGCAATGGTAACGGTTGAGGAATACCGGGTCGAGAGCGATACGATGGGAGAGGTCAAGGTCCCGAACTCCGCGTATTACGGTGCTCAGACACAGAGGGCTGTCGAAAACTTCCCGATCTCAGGAATTCGTTTACCAAAAGATTTCATCAGGGCCATGGCTCTGATCAAATTGGCTGCGGCGAAGGCGAATATGCAGCTTGGGCTCTTGGAACCGAAAAAGGGCGAGGCTATTGTCTCCGCTGCTAAGGAGGTCATGGAGGGCTCACTCTATGAGCAGTTTGTGGTTGATATCTTTCAGACCGGTAGCGGCACCTCGACCAACATGAACGCTAACGAGGTGATCGCGAATCGTGCAATCGAACTTCTCGGCGGAAAACGTGGAGACAAGAAGCTCATTCATCCGAACGACCACGTGAACATGTGCCAATCAACAAATGACGTCTTCCCCACCGCGATCCATGTTTCGGCAGCAGAAGCGATCGGGAGAAAACTAATCCCGGCTTTACAATCACTCGCCAAGGCACTGGAGAATAAGACGGTCGAGTTTGACGACATCGTCAAGGCTGGACGAACCCATCTCCAGGATGCGGTACCCGTTACACTCGGCCAGGAGTTCGGCGCCTTTGCCAGTATGATCCGACATGGTATCAAGCGGGCGGAAATGGCGCGGGACACACTGTTAGAGCTTCCGCTCGGTGGAACTGCCACGGGCACGGGTCTGAACGCCCACCCCAAATATGCCGAGGTAGCAATAAAGGAAGTCAACAGGCTTACCGGCTTCAACTTCAAGAGAGCTGAGAACGTGTTCGAATCGATGCAGGGAAAAGACGCCTGCGTCGAGGCCAGCGGGCTTCTGAAGACCATCGCTACCAGCCTCATGAAGATTGCAAACGACCTCCGGCTGCTCAACTCTGGACCGCGGACCGGGCTAGGAGAAATAGACATGCCTGCCACAGAACCTGGATCAAGTATAATGCCGGGAAAAGTCAACCCAGTTATTCCCGAAGCTGTCAACCTGATCGCAGCTCAAGTTATCGGGAATGATGCGGCCATAGCGATCTGCGGTTCACTGGGCCAGTTGGAACTCAACATCATGATGCCTGTCATCGCCTATGACCTCCTCCAGTCGATAGAGATACTAGCGAACGGGTCTAGGGTCTTATCGGAGAAATGTGTCTCGGGGATCACGGCGGACCGCGAGAGATGCTACAGTTACGCGGACAGAAGTCTGATGGTTGTGACAGCGATAACACCGCACATCGGCTACGACAACGCGGCCAAGGTTGCTAAGAAAGCCGTCGCGGAGAACAAGTCTGTACGACAGGTGATTCTCGAAGAGAAGATTCTTCCAAAGGAAAAGCTTGACGAAGTTCTCGATCTCAAAAAGATGACCAAGGGCGGAAGATCCTAGATCCTCCAATCCCGTGAGGGATGACAGTGTTTGATGGACACGCATCAGATAATGCGGACATCGCTAAAGCTGGCAGGTTTTAGGACCGTCCCCGCTGACAGCGAGATTCACGTCAAAGGAAAGAAGGTTCGGAAACCTCTCGTCGCAATCGATGTCGGAGTGGCCGAGCTCCTTCTGGCCCGCGAATTGGGCTGCGATGCGGTCATCGCTCACCACCCGGCTGGTGGAAGGGCTAGACTTGAGGGCTACAAGGTATTCCTTCGCCACATCGAACAGCTGAGGGAAGCCGGTGTTCCAGAAGAAGTCGCGAGGGAGGCCGTTCGGCCAAAGCTACGCGTCCTAGAGCTTCAGCATCATCCTGACAATTACGACCAGACACCTAGCGCCGCCAAGAAGCTTCGCATGCCGCTCGTGTCAATTCACAGTCCGTGTGATGAGATTGGTCGAAAGATAATTCTGAGTGCTTTGAAGGGCTTTGATGAAAATTCGATAGTAAGGGATGTCGTCTCTAGAATCGGACGCTTTCCTGAGTATCGAAAAGCCGTATCCAAGATCGAAGTGCGGTTGGGCTCCTCAACGAACAAAGCCGGAAAGATCGCGATCAGCCACGCTGCCTACACTAACGGAGGCTACGAGATAGCCAAGACGTACTTCCAAAACGGCGTAGGCACGTTATCCTACATTCACATTGCAGAAGCCGATCTCACAAGGCTCGCAAACGAGCCCTCCGGAAATCTGATCGTTCTAGGGCATATTGCGAGTGACTGGCTCGGAATAAACAGGCTCCTCCGCGAGCTTGAGAAGAAGGGAGTAGAACCGATTACGACCACTGATCTCAATTGACCTCCCCCGACCAGCAACCAGCCCTCACCAAGACGCCGGTAAAGCAAGTGTTTCCCGAACCAACTGTAGGAGCTCTGATTGTCAACAACGAAGGGAAGATCCTATTGGCGAAGTCTCACAAATGGTTCGACAAGTACACTCTCCCCGGCGGACACATCGAAGTCGGAGAGAGCATGATAGAGGCGGTCAGAAGAGAGGTTAAAGAGGAAGTCGGCCTCGACGTGGAAGTGGTGGAGATGCTTCTGGTGCAAGAAGCAATCTTCGCCCCAGAGTTCTACAAGAAGAGACATTTCATCTTCATCGATTTCTATTGCAAATCCAAGGATCAACAGGTCAAACTTGACCAGGATGAAATACAGCATTACATCTGGGTCTATCCAGGCGCCGCATACAACCTGAAACTAGACTCATTCACCAGGAAGACGCTTGATAGGTATCTGGCAAGGGGCCGCGGCTCGTCCTACCGTAGCGTTCTATAGTTCCCAACCTTTCGACCCTAACAGATCCTCGAGTTCCACGAGAGAATTGACTGTCACGTGAGCGCCTTCCTTCGAAAAATCATTGTAGCGCGCGAATCCTGTTTGCACCAACACGGTTCGTATTCCAAGCTTCTTTCCCGCTCGCACATCCCACCAGGAATCGCCAACTAGAAACGCGCCCTCGACGCGAAGCTTCAACCTATCCAAGGCTCGCATTACAAGCTGTTTCCTCTTGTCAACGACCTCCTCTAGCGACTCCATTCCGCGTGCTGGCCCGAGATCCTCTCGGGTGAACAGTACCTCGACTAGCGGGCTGACTCTCAACAGGTCCAGCTCGGCGGCCACTACCGACCGCGTGAATCGCATTGTTGCAATCCCAAGTTTGAATCCCTGCGTCCTCAGCGTGGATAGGAGTTCGAGTGCACCTGTCTGGAGCTTTGCCTTGTCCACAGTGTCCCGGAATAGTTTTCGATAAGTCTCATAGACCACGTCGACTCGGGCATTATTTTCTCGCGATAGGGCGGCTTCCAGCACCATTCGCGGCCCGGTGCCGATCTCATACGCGCGCTGATAGTAGTTCTTGACGAGAAATTCTCGATCTATGGGCTTTGAGTGATGTGCCGTAAGTGTTTGGTTGATGCAGTAGAACTCGCGATCGTCAATCTGGGCGAGGGTTCCGTCCCAGTCGAAGATTGCACCCTTCAAAGCTCCCACGCGGGAATTGCGTCCGAATGTAACCATATGGGTTTGCTTGAGGTTACGAGCAGAATATCACGAAACTGGGTTCACTGTTCTTGAGACTAAGGACGAGCGTGCAATGGGTACCACAAGCTCCCAGTCGCCTCCTGATACCAAGGGAGATCTTTTGCTGGCGATTGGAGTGGGATTCCTCATCAACCTGATCATTGGTGTCGCCCTGCCCGAAATAGGGCCGTTCGTCGCGGGACTGGTTGCGGGTGTGATCATCAAGCAGGGACCTTGGAAAGGGGCCCTCGCGGGTTTCTTCGCAGGGACCCTAGGAGGACTGGCAAGTATCGGATTATGGGTAGCAACGAATCTTCTGAGCCTTCCTAGCGGTCTCTGGTCTGTCGCCTTCCAGACGGCGGTAGGAATCTTGACTGCCACCTATGCGATTCTCTCGTTGTCAGGCGGAATTGTTGGAGCCGTTGTTGCAGTGCAGCACTGGCCCCGTTTGAGCTTGTTCCTGAAGCAGCACAAGATAGGCTTCACGTTGCCTTTCCATCTTCACCAATCCGCTGTGGTCGTGACGAAGAAGCGAGAGGATTAGAGAATGACCTTTACAGCTCAACGCTTGTTGGACACGACTCCCAGATGGCTGAGTATAACTCTCGTCTCAACATCCAGCGCTCTACTAATATCAGGTGTCGGATTTGTTCTGAACCTCTTCGACCCTTTCAACATCACTCCCTTCACCCTGTTGCTCCATCTCGTTTGGGCTATCGTCGTTTCGAGCTGGGTGCTCAACCTGAAGGTGAAACTTCCGGCTGAGAAAAGAGCGCTGCTGGCAATCGGCGTTGCTGTAGCGGTTGGGTCAATATGGGGTGCTGTTCAGCAATGGGCAGCATATCTTCAAGCAGGGATAGTCAACGACATCACCCTTGTCGCCGGCGCCGTAGCTATGGACGCGGTCGGCGGGCTGGTGGTCTACATTCTATACCACTTGAACATTCTAGGTAGAAAGATAGGCTCTAGCGGGCCTTAGCCTAACGAAGCTCTCAACGATCTCGAGCTTGAAAAAGTATCTAGCTTCTCGTCTTGGCCGGGATCGCGATCGTCTCTCTAATCGGGACGCCTTCTTTCGGGTCTTGGATTATTCTCTGAAATCCTCTGATAATCTCCCTTGTCACCGGTCCCGGTTTGCCCTCCGCTATTACTACTCCATGAATCTTGACGACAGGAACGACCTCTGCCATTGTTCCAGTTAGGAAGGCTTCGTCAGCAGTCATGAGCTCGTAGGGCGTAATATCTCTCTCGCGGACCTCGTATCCCAGCTCCTCGGCGAGCTTCATGACCCGTGCTCTTGTGACTCCGTGAAGAATTCCGGCTGCTGATGTTGGGGTATGGACTATTCCCTGTTTGACGATGAACAGGTTTGAGCCGTGGAATTCGGAAACCATGCCTCTGTGGTCGAGCATGACCACTTCGTCGGTACCTGCATCTATCGCTTGGAACTTGGAGAGGACGCTCTGGATGTAGTTGAGAGATTTGACCTCGTGGCTTGTTCCGTCGACCATGTCGCGTCTTAGGCTGGAGATGACAGCGGTTACCCCTTTCTCCCGGGCTTCCTTGCCGTGGGCCGGGAGTACCGGTTCAGTCATAATTATGACAGAGGGCTTGGGGCAGCTTCGCGGGTCCAGTCCAAGGTTTCCGCGGCCACGGGTGATTACTAGCCGGATGTACGCGTCAGACAGATTGTTTCGTCGAAGCGTTTCGACGATAGCGTTCATGACTTGCTCCTTGGTGAGAGAGATGTTGACTCTAATCACGCGTAGTCCTTCGAATAAGCGCTCTACGTGTTCGCGCAGTCGGAAGACCGTGCCGTTGTAAGCTCGGATGCCTTCGAAGACCCCGTCTCCGTATAGAAGCCCGTGATCGTAGACCGAGATCTTAGCTTCGCCTTTGGGGTGGTATTCACCGTCAATATAGACGAACGGTTCCTTCCCCGCCATAAATGTCCAGAAAGAGAAATGAGTGTTCCGGGTATAAAAGTGCAAGCTCCCTTGATGATCGAGGAACGGTAATCTCTACCTAAATCAGCTCTACTAACTCTTCGTCAAGTCGAGGGGGTATTGACTCTTGTCTGAATTGTGGTTGTGGGTGCCCGATGCTTTCACAATCCTCTCGGCCCTATCTAGACAAGAAACGGACTCTCTTGTTTCGCGTCTCTGGTGCTCGCCCTGAAGACGGTCAGGGAATAACATCAGGTCTCACCCGAGCTCCTACGTCTCCTTGACGAGTTCAGGCGCGTGGTGAACGTCTGCATCGCGGTTGGGATAGAAGAGAACGTTTCCAGCCTCAAGACTCTCTCGTTGAGATCCTATCATCGTCTCAGCAGTGACATCCTCGGCTACTACAGACTCGGAGCCATCAGCGTAGCCACTGGAATACTTCGCAACTATCGAAAGGCCAAGAAGAGGAAACCGCAGACAAGGTTCCCATATGCGAAAAGAATGATGTTGACTACATGTTACGGGTTCAAGATACAGAATGGATGTCTCAGACTGCCGGTCAAACCACGAGAATACATCTACGTTAAGCTGAACAGTCACACTCTCCAATCACTCTCCGGTCTAAACGTTCGCTCGGTCACTCTGACCCGACGGTCGCTCAGCATAAGCTACTCAAGAGAAACAGTCGAGATCAAGCCAGAGGGATACATTGGGATAGACCGTAACCTAGACAATGTGACAGTCGTATCGACAGACCAGACCGTCCAAAGATTCGACCTGTCAAGTGCAACAAGGATCAAGAGTGACTGTCGTTATGTTAAGAGCCGGTTCAAGCGAAACGATTTTCGACTAAGGACAGGCGTCTTTTCCAAGTATGGACAGAAGCAGAGGAACCGGGTGCAACCTTTGCT
>VBBQ01000048.1:1410-2623 GCA_005888755.1 Candidatus Bathyarchaeota archaeon | reverse complement strand
CTTGAAGAAGGACTATCAGCCAGGTTTGAGAGACACCGAATCTGCGCCGACGCGGTATACAATTCAATGGAGGCTCTTGGACTAGGCCTCATGGCAGAGCCTGAATCGCGATCTCACACTGTCGCCGCCATAGCTTGTCCAAGCGGCATTGATGATGGCAAGCTGAGAGAACTCATCAGAACTAAGTATGGGATAGATCTAGGTGCAAGTTTAGAGAAATGGAAAGGAAAGATGTTCAGAATAGGAATCATGGGTAACGTTGGATCACCAGAAATAATGTCCACAATAAGTGCTGTCGCATCAGCAAGCGCAGACCTAGGCTTCAAAGGCAAGATGTCAGAGGCCCTTGAAGCTGCACGCAAGACCTTGGCTAGACTGCCTGCGAGGATGAACTAGGAAAATGACAGTCTCGTCAACTTCACCCTCAAAGTAAAGGAGAGTGGAGAAACAGTAGATACGACGTACGACGCAGTGGCGAAAGACACCCACCTCCACCGAGAAGAATCAACGTATGGTCCGCGTTTCATTATCCTCGGAGAAGGATGGCTTCCGAAGGGACTAGAAGACTCCCTAGTAGGACTAGACATAGGAAAGCAGACCACAGTCGAACTTCCTCCGGACAAAGGATTCGGAACGCGCGACCCTGCCAAAATGCGGCTCGTCCCGCTAAGACGCTTCCGAGAACAAGGCGTACCAAGCCCAGGCGCACAGATCGAACTCGACGGAAGAGCCGCGACTGTGAGAGCGGTCGGAGCTGGTCGCGTCCAAGTAGACTACAATCACCCCCTGGCAGGTCGAACCCTGATCTACGAAGTCTCAATCGAAAAAGTAGTAGAAGACGATACCGAAAAAGTCCTGAACATAATCTCGAAACGAATCCCCGAAGTAGACAAGGCGAAATTCGGCGTTGAAAGAAACATTAGTGACCTCACAATCGAAGTGCCCGAGGAAGCTTTCTACCTTAGTGGCCTTCAGGTCGCCAAAAAATCAGTCACCTCTGATCTTCAAAAATACTTCCCAAACATAGAGACAATTTCTTTCCGCGAGGTCTTCAAGAGAGCCACGGCCCCAACCGGCACGGAAGAGACTTCGAAGCCGGAGGCTCCTGAGTCACGCAAACCGGTTGACAGCCCCGAGACGGAGGCGTCGGACAAGCCCGAGAAAGCCCCCGCTCCACCACCACCGCGCAAGCGAAAGACTCCAACTGCTAGGA
>VBBQ01000048.1:0-1397 GCA_005888755.1 Candidatus Bathyarchaeota archaeon | reverse complement strand
TAGCAACAAAAGGATTCGCCAAATGTTTTTAAGCGGTGGAGAAGCGGCTGCATCAATCTTTCCGTTTTCTCGGAAAGTGGTCTTTAATATCAGGTAAATAGGAGACACGTGAAGTTGGAATTTCAGAGAGCAGGAAAGCTATGACCACTACAATCGGAGTCGTCTGCCATGACGGAGTCGTACTAACAACAGACACCAGGGCAACAATGGGCTCTTTCGTTGCCCACAAACACGCGAAGAAAGTCTACCGAATCGACCAGCATATAGCGATGACCATCGCAGGAACCGTGGGAGATGCACAGGCTATCGTCGAGATGCTTAGGGCGAACTCCGCGCTGTACAAGCTCGACCTAGCGAGACCAATCCCAATCAATTCCGCCGCTAGACTCGTCTCGAATGTACTCTTTCAATCACGATACTACCCATTGGGCGTTCAAGCTCTCATCGGAGGGATGGACGATACTGGCGGTCACATCTTCATGCTGGACCCGCTTGGAAGCATGATGGAGGAAAAATTCGTCTCCACAGGCTCCGGGTCTCCAGTTGCATACGGTGTCCTAGAGTCGGAATGGAAGGACACGATGACAGTAAAGGAGTCAGTCCCAATCGTGGTTAGAGCAGTCGACTCCGCCATGAAACGGGATTCAGCAAGCGGCGACAGTTTCGATGTTGCCGTGATATCGAAGGAAGGATATAGAGAACTCACAGAGGACGAGAAGAAACACATCCTCCACGCCTAGCCTCGTTCTCAACCACCCTTCAACGTATCATACACGAGGAGCAGCATAGACGAATGACTAGAACCTACAATGACGTATCTGCGAGGATACGCGAGACAATAGTAGAACACATGCCGAAAGACGCTGAAATTACGAGGATCGAATTTGAAGGACCACGCCTCGCGATTTATGTGAAAAACGTCAACCTTCTCTCCGAACAGAACTACGTCGTAACCGAAATAGTAAACCTGCTCCACAAGCGGATCGTCATACGCTCAGACCAATCGATACGTCTCCCTGAGAGGGAAGCGGAAGTCTACATCCGCAAACTCGTACCCGCAGAGGCCGAAGTTACGGCAATCAATTTCGACCCCAGCCTAGGCGAAGTTGTTGTGGAGGCCAAGAAGCCGGGAGTCGCGATTGGCAAGGAGGCGGCTGTTCTTCAGCAAGTTGTCAAGGAGACCAGATGGCGCCCAAGAATTCTCCGAGCTCCACCGTTGCACTCCAAGATTATCGCGAGCACACGTCACATTCTCCATACGGAGAGTGAAGAACGCAGCCGAATCCTGCGAGATGTCGGGGAGAGAATCTTCCGCCCAACGTTCACCAAGGCAGGGTACGTTCGTCTCATAACTCTCGGGGCGTTTCACGAGGTGGGGCGAGCCGCCATGCTCATCC
>VBBQ01000009.1 GCA_005888755.1 Candidatus Bathyarchaeota archaeon | reverse complement strand
CTGACTACCGTCGGACGGGACATGGGCGTGATCAAAGCCTACTGCTCCCGGTGCGGAGGCGAACTTGTACTGTCAGGAAGGATCCTCCGTTGTACGCAATGCCTAAACGTTGAAAGAAGAAGGTTGGCCGAAGACTTCGGTGCTGGAGGAAACGTGCCAAGTTGAAAGTTAACGTCTTGAAAAAATCAAAAGGATTCCTCAAAGTCGAGGTCGAAGGAGAAGGCCACACTTTCGGGCATCTCATGCAAGCCGCGCTCCTGGAAGACAAAGCAGTTGACTGGGCAGGCTACGACCTTCCCCACCCACTCTTCACGAGACCAATCATAACATTGAGAATGAAGGGCGAGTCGTCTGCCGAGAAAGCATTGGAACGAGCCGCAAAAAAAGTCCATCAGGACACTGACGAATTCATAGAAAAGTTCAGTGCAGCGGTAACAGCCGAAGCTGAAAGCTAAGCCCGGGCGATCGCCCCTCTGTCATCAAAGGGCATCATCTTCGATTTTGATGGCACGCTTTACGGGGACTGGAGACTCTGGATCTCCATAATCGAAGAGACACTCAGAGAATTCAACCTCGCAGTAACGGGTCACGAGGCTCTTGAGTTGGCCCGAAACCTCATCAGAACAGGCGAGGCACCGGAAACCATCAAGATAAGCGGAATCGCCGTCTCTCTCGCCAGAGAACAGGGACTTGAACGCGACGAGGAGGTCCGGTCGCGATTCTTCGAGAACCTGGATGCCAGAATGGATCAGACGGGGCCAGGAGACGATCTAGTTGGACTCCTGGAACAGCTTAACCGGAAAGGGTTCATCATGGGCATAGTGACTTTTGTAAGAAAACCACGGCTTACAAGACGCTTGGACAAGTGGAGACTTGGAGATTATTTCCGCTCTGCGATTACCCCAGAGCAAGTTGCAGAGTTCAAACCATCGCCACAACCATACCTCAAAGCCATCGCGGACTTCCACCTCGCCCCGAAAGAATGCGTTGTGGTCGGAGACGAGCCTGTGGACATGCTGGGCGGAAAGCGGGCCGGTACCAGAACGATCGGGCTACCCCAGGGATTCTATTCACGAGAGGAATTAGTCGAGGCAGGAGCTGACTCGATAATAACCTCTCTCAACGCGCTACCCAGTATCCTCCTCAATTGACACATTCAAAAGGCAACAATCGCTCATTGTTTCAAGGTATTCCTGATTGAACGATGAGGATATTGGAAAGATTCTAACTAACACCGGACTCGCTCAGTTCGGAGACTCCCTTCTGAACTTCGCCTACTCAATAGCCATTACAGAAACCACGGGTCGACCACGAGGAATAAAGGTCCAAGATAAGATCCTTGCAGATGCCGCGGCAAAAGCTGGATTGAGAAAGCGTCTCCCAAAACGGATAGGCAGGGGAGATGTAGCTAACAGTTTAGAGGCTTTGTTGGGACACGTGTGGTTGCAGAAAATGCTCACACTTGAGGAGATAGTGTCATGTCTCAAGTTAGAAAGTCTTGACCCCACCAAGAACTTCGCAGTCTTAGCGGATGTAGCCCTATCCAAGCTTAGAAAACAATCATGACGCGTAAGCTTACCATCAAGAGAGAAATCAGGACACTAGGACTCGACCTATGCAACCCTAGACGTTTGGTGGGTGCGATCGTGAGAGGTGGCGCTTACCTAGACGGAGTCGTGGTCTTTCCGTCCAACCCCATTCCAAAGAGCAGATCAATTGCGTCTGCCATTCTTGTTACGAGGTTTTTTCCCGAACTCAGGTTGATCATGATGCACGATCCCCAGGCACGGATCGACCCTAAGGTCATCGAGAAGTGGACCAAGCTGCCAGTAATCCAGATCGGCTCATCGAGAAGAAGAAACCCTGACGGCTTCAAATCATACCATGTTGCAGGGAAAGAGCTGCGGGTAAAGAGTTCCCTTCAGCCCCGGACCCTTCAGGAAATACTCTCCACAACCTGGACAACTGGAATACTTCCTGAGCCCTTACGCATAGCCCACTTACTCGCAAGATCTCGATTTTTCGGGAAAAACACACGCTTCCAAGCCAACAAATAAATTCGTCGCCGAGGGCTATAAGAGGCGAACGTGTTTTGCAGTTCTGTCCGAAATGCGGGTCCACGCTTCTACCCGCCAAGAGAGAGAAGAAAGTGTTCATGGCCTGCGGAAAGTGCGGCTACACAAGCAACCGCGGCGATAAGCAAGTCAGCAGACTGGCCCACGAGAGAGAGAAAATCGTCGTCATAGGACGCGAAGAACAGAAAATACGGACCCTTCCGAAGACCAAAGCTGAATGCCCGAAGTGTAACAATCACGAGGCGTTCTACTGGCTCGTCCAGACGAGAGGCGGAGACGAGTCTTCAACCCAATTCTTTAGATGTACCAACTGCGGAGCCACATGGCGGGAGAACAGCTAGAATTGCTAGAAAGCTCAATAGCGGAAACGTCGGCCAAGAAGGAAAAGCCGGCAAACCCCATGTTCAAAGCCACCATGAACGACGCTCGTCTATTCCGCAACCTAATCGGAGCAATCTCAAGCCTGATCGAAGAAGCCGACTTCAACGCATCACCAGACGGAATCAAACTACGGTCCATGGACCCGTCCCACATTGCCATGGTCGACTTCGAGTGGCCCAAAACAGCCTTCGACACGTACGAGTGCACGGCTCCAACCAAACTGCGCCTGAGCGTCTCAAACCTCCTCAAACTACTGAAGAGGACAAAAAGTGATGAGTCTATTGAGGTCGTCTATGATGATGCGAACAAGAAGCTCAACATCACTCTCAAAGGTAGCATTGTCAGGAAATTCATAACTCCGACCCTCGAACCCTCCACTGAAGAAGTTCCAACGCCAAAGGTCCCGTTCAATGCGAGAGTCAAAATTACGGCGGCAAGCTTACGAGACATTATCGATGACGCCCAATCGATAAGCGACAACGTCAAGTTCGAAGTAAACCAGGAAAAGTTCATCGTTAGGGCAGCAGGCGAGCTGACTAGTGCCCTCATAGAACTGGACAAGGGAAGCGACGCCATCCTCGAACTAGACGTAAAGGAACCGGCGAAGGCGACCTACAACCTCAACTATCTAGGAGAGATAATACGAGCAGGTTCAGGAGCCTCAGAAGTCGCATCTCTCGAGTTCTCCACGAACATGCCGATCAAAGTCGAGTTCGAAATGCCCCAGCAAGGAAGGCTTCTTTATTATCTCGCTCCCAGAATAGAGGCTGAATAAGAAGAACCTGATGTTAACAAGGGCTGACCTAGCCAAATACCCCTTCCTCAACGAAGCCTCCGACTACATCAAAGAACTAGGCATCTCCATCGACGACATCGCAACCCCAGACTTCAGCCCAGTCCTAGAGAGAGCGGAAAAAAGACTGGAAGAAGCCCTCTCAAAGGGACGAGTGTCGAACGAGTTCGGCAACGAAAACGCTGAGATACTCT
>VBBQ01000021.1:20755-36778 GCA_005888755.1 Candidatus Bathyarchaeota archaeon | reverse complement strand
AGGCGCCCCTAGTACGAGAGGAACGGGGTATCGTAGCCTCTAGTTTACCGGTTGTCCGACAGGGCACTGCCGGGCAGCCACGCTATCGAGGATAAGGGCTGAAAGCATCTAAGCCCGAAACCTCTCCCGAAAATAGGCAACCATTCCAGTCCAAACTATTCCAGCGCTGGTGACGGCGTTGTGGGACTGTGACGAGTGCTCCCATAGAAGATGGGGTTGATGGAATCGGGGTGTACGCGTCAAGACTTCGGTCGAGACGTTCAGCCCGCGATCCCCAATCGCACAAGGTGTTGGGCCCATGTGGGGTCCACGTTCGGAGCGATATCAGAACGAAGCCTTTCTGCACAGCACGTTATGATCATTGTTGGGATAGGCGGCGAGCCGGTGAGCAGTTACAGGACCATTGATGGTGGTCTTGAGGAAACTCCACCCACATGGCGGAGACCGTTGTGATCGTAAGAGGTGCCAGGTGAGAGCCTGTGCGGGGGCGCAGAAACGAGACCTTGCCCGGTCCAGGATGACGATGATACGCCCTCTCCCGGGGAGCGCTGATGGAGGGCTGGGAATTGAGGATGAAACGGGTCCCTGCGACGGTGTGAAAGGGGCAGTAGACGCCTATGATCCTCCGCTGGAGGCGCGGGTTCCCCGATTAGACAGATGCTGCTTAAAACAGAAGGTGGGTTACAGCCGGGACGCCGCCCCCAAAAACAATCCTTTATCGAAAGGAATCCGGAGAAACCGCTCGTGTGTCGCGGGTTGCTCCGCGCAATACTCCTCTTTCCTGACGGGAGGTTTTGCTGTCTGGCAGAGTTTCCGGGCGAGTCTTGCTGATCAAGGCGCGGTTTGGGCTTAGATGCCAGGGCGAAACTAGCGGTTTTGTCGCCTGTCACGAACGATCTCTCGGGCAGTGTAGGGATGGGTCTCAGATTCGGTGTCAGGACCGATAATAGGCGATTTCTTGGATCGAAAGTTTCGCGTCAACCACTCATGCGACGCGAGGAGCAGTCGCTAAGACCCCCTGTTCTTTCCAAAGCACTTGCTGTCTAGCATTGATAATGGGCGAGACAGGCTGATCAAAACACAATCCGGGCTTACGTCAATCGGAAATTATCCGCGTTTACAGCGTGGAAAATCCCCCTTCTAGATGTGCCTGTTCAGATCTTGAATCAGGGCCGAAAATGGGCGATTCTATCTGAAGTATCAGAGTTCTTGCATGTTCGTCTTGATCGTGCGGCGTTCTGACAATGATTACGCGAGATTCTGAAAGGGTGTAGTTTGTCCTTCCAAGGCTGTCTGTTCCCAAGAGTCTTGCAAAATACACGGCTTGTTTGTCATAACTGTGTGTCACGGTTAGTGTGCCATTGGTTGTCGTCCCATCTCCAAAATGAACTGGCCTAGGAAGCGGTCATATCGGGATATAGATCGGAATATTTCTGCTTCAAACCAATAGTCTTCAAGAGGGAGTCCATCGACTAGAGTGTTGGACCAAAACCCATTGTCAAAAAACTAGGACCAATCATCTTGCCGATTCCTATACTGATGATATCTCTACAAGCATGTTCACGGTTTTCCAGTTTCGAGTTGTCGCTTCAACAGACAGCAACTTCTCGAAGGCAGAATTTGACAGCTTGGACCTTCCGTATCCGTTTGGACAATAAAGATAGACTTCTCGGTTCCTAATTCGGAATTGGTCCGGGTCCCCATTCAAAGAATCTAGTTTTCCCAAAGCGGCCTTTTCCGGTAGTTCAGCAAGGAATGTCACGTGCAGCCTTGAATGATCGATCTCTCTTTCCATCAAAAACGGGTTGTCGCTAACAATCTTCTTCATCTCGGCTGAAGTTCTCAGAATCACCGGAACCGAAAAAGCGTAGTCGCCCAGAATCCTTTCTTTTATCTTTCTAGACAAATTGTCAACGGTGCCTTTCGAAGCTTCGAAGACCACGTTTCCAGTTTGAAAATAGGTTCTGACTCGGCTGAACGTCAACGCCTCGAATGACGCGCGGAGGGTTTCCATTTTGATAATTTTCTGCCCGCTTACATTGATTCCTCGCAACATAGCCACGTAAACCGTCAACTGCCTATCAATTCCCAGTCCTAGATCTGACCGTGATTTCGCTAATGGACAGACGGAATAATAGAAGGTCGGATTTACCCCTTGTCCGATGATTGGAAAAAAGAGGGGTTGGAAGGTTTCTAGTGTTGACCGGCCTGGAAACATGCGACGTCGTATTGCGAGACAGCATGCGAGTTTGCCGGAGTCTGAGTATTCTGTCCGGAGCCAGCGTAGACGTTCGTTGCATGGTTGAATCCGTCAGTGTTGAACCCTGGAGGCGTGAAGGTTCCTGCCGGAAACACTGATTGGCAGCTCTGGTTCGGCTGTCCTGGAGTGCCCGTAGTAGTGTCGGCCGCGACCGGTCGCGCAAGGAATGGTATTGCCGCCAGAGATACGATTGCCAGCATCAAGAAGAGTCTAGATGGGGTCATTATTTTCCTCGTGGGCTGGAACCACGTGTCGAGATAAAAATGTTACTATCGCAATAGCAGGAAACGACGCGTCGACGTCTCCGAAAACCCAGAATACTATGCTGTTGGAGTAGTCGGAACCGGTCCCCAAGAATAGGGCACCGGTGGCGCCGGCTTCCTCCGCGACAAGAGAATGCCAAACACCAAGACCAGTGCGAGAAGAAGACCCGCAACAACTGCCACGATCAGGATCTCAAGTCGCAACTGGCTAACAGAGTTCTGCAGCATCTGAATCTGCTCCGCATAGGGATACACAGACGAATAGGCGACTCCGGGTGGCAGTGAAAGAAGCGTCCTGGGATGTCCCCCGCTGGGCATAGAATAATTCGCCAGCCAATCGTAGACATAAGATAGCGCGAACATATCCAGGGTTGAAGGCGCCTCCAGCGAATTTGCAGAATTGCCAACTGCCTGTCCATACGACATGAACATCAATTCGAATGTGCCATCGTCCGTTGCCGAGACGGTTGCGTGATCGAGACCTAAGGCATGACCAAACTCATGGCTAGCGATATTGATCATGTCGCTATCGGTTAGCTGCGTCGTGTTTGTTGGATCGTAGGCTGCCAACCGTGTCGTGGTCTGGCCTGAAAAGATTCCGTTGACTGGCTGAGGTATTATTGTTACTCCTAGACCTAGAGGGTAAAGAGCTCCCAGGAACGTCTGAATGAACTCGATTTGAATGTCTGGATTCGCAGGAATCGATTGGTTAACCCCGGAAATGTAGGCAAGGAAGCCAAGCTTGCGGAGGTAGCTTGACCCATGAGCATCGGTGTAAGCTATGATGGATTCCGTCCAGCGAGAAATGGCACGTGCCACGTCCGATGAGTATGAGGGTTTGAACCAAAGCGCGTTCGGCTGCGGGTAAATTACAATAGTAATGGTAGAGGTTGCCCATGTGCCCCCCCCGGTTGGAATAACCGCTCCAGAGGAAGCACGAGAGTCGAGTGGAGAGTCGAAGTATATTATTGAGACAAGAAGGATGGCGAGAAGAAGGAGCGCTCTCAACTCATATCCTTTTCCAGGCGATTGCTCAGTCAGGGATAGGGTATTTGTAGGGTTTTTCATACTTGCCCGTGTCGAGCCGACCGAGATATCGTGAAGATAGAAGGAGCTCGTTTAGAGAAGAAATGAACGTTTTGAAGGCGTGAACGTTCTAACAGCGGATACAGGGGCATTCAAACGATTGTCGGATTATTTGTCTACAAACTGAACAACGGGCTTATCTACAGCCCGACTAGAACATTCTATACGGATACCCACGTGATGCAATGTCGGACAAACGTTTTGTCCAAGGGTCCGGTATCAACGCTTTCAACGGAAACGAGCTGATAGTAAAGGGAGCGCTTGAGAGCAAAGTCGGCTTAATGGCCGGCTACCCAGGCTCGCCTGTCGCAGAAGTTTTCACGATTCTAGAAGAGAACGCCGAGATTCTCAGAGAATGCGGACTCTGGGCAGAAATGACGAACGACGAGTCCCAAGGCGCAGCCGCACTTAACGGCGCCTTGGATGTCGGCGTCAATGCTGTTGCTGTGATGAAGAGCGTTGGCCTCAATGTCGCTGCGGACCCGATCAACATCATCAATTACGCTGACAAACTCGGCTTGAGCGGGAAGAGAGGTGGAGCACTCGTCGTCTGCGGAGACGACCCGCATGCTTCCAGCACTCAGGTTGCAGGTGATAGCCGCCAGCTTATGGAGCATCTCAAGATGGCTATCATCGAGCCCAGCACTCCACAAGAGGTCAAGGACTGGATCGGGGAAGGACTCAGACTCTCCCAATATTCCAATCTTGTCGTGGGCTATCTGATTACAACCTATCTTGCCGAAGGCGGAGGTAGCGTTGTTCTTTCAGAAAACCAGCCCTCAGAGATCACATTCAAGAATCCAATTACCCTCGATATCTCGAAAATTGACATCAAACGAAGAGTCAGCATCCCACCAAACACATGGGACCTAGAGAAGGAAATCATCAGAGAAAGATTCCCCAGAGTCCACGAATACGTTAGAGATCATAAGCTCGACAAGATACTGTACGATGATGGCCGAAAGCATAGGATCGGCTTCATCGCAGCAGGCATATCCTACAGCTATCTGGAACAGGCTCTCTGGGAGCTCGGACTAGACGAACAGTTCCCAATCCTGAAACCCGCAGTAACATATCCTCTCGAGCCAGAAATCGTCGGCGAGTTATCCAAGAAAGTAGAGAACATTATTGTTGTTGAAGAGAAAAGCCCTGCAATAGAGAACCAGGTCAAAACCATCCTGGACGACTTGGTGCAGGAGGGAAGGCTCTCCAGCATGCCGAAAGTCTGGGGGAAGTTCTTTCCACAGGGCGATGGATTCCCTGAAGAGAGCGGCCTCACTCCGTCAAACCTGATTGAGAAAGTTGGAAACTTGCTCTTGGAACTTGGCGATCCCGCAGCCAATATAGACCAGAAGAAGATTCACAACGAGCTTGATCTTCTTGCAGAAATCAAAGCCTACGGGCTCCTAGTCCCACCACGATCTCCAGGCTTTTGCGCAGGTTGTCCCCACAGGGAAACTCTCAGCGCCGTTCATTCTCTAAGAGATACCCCTGAACACAAGGACATCTTCGCACACGGCGACATCGGATGCTACTCGATGTCGTTCCTCCCTCCGTTCGGGGAAATGCACAACCTAACGGCGATGTCACTGGGGGGAGCTGCGGGGTCCGGAATGGATCCGTTCGTAACAAACAAGCAGTATGCCCTGATGGGAGACTCGACTTTCTTCTGGAGAGGAATGACCGCCATATCCAACTCAATCAAAGAAGGACAAGACATACTCTATCTCATCCTCGACAACAAGAACACCGCAATGACAGGCCATCAGCCAACACCGGAGACGGGCCACAATCTGATGGGCGACAAGACAACCCCTCAAGATATTGAGAGTATCGTCCGTGCCATGGGCCAGGGACAGATCTACGTGAAGAAGATGCCCCCGTCGAACAGAGAGAAGTACATGAAAGAACTGGACAAAGTGTTCGAGAAACCGGGTGTAAAAGTGATCATTGCCGACAAAGAATGCGGCATCACATTTCACAAGAGAAAGCGATCAGAGAGAAACAGGATCATCGAGAGACAGGGTTTCGTCAAGAAAGAAACATTCGTCAACATCTCACAGGAAGTCTGCGAGAACTGCCGAGAATGCACCAAAAACACAGGCTGCCCAGGACTCACAATAATCGACACAGATTATGGAGAGAAGATTGGTATTGACCAGTCGATTTGCGTATCCGACACGTACTGTACGAAGGTCATGGCTTGCCCATCCTTCGAGAAAGTAATCATTACTAGAAACAAGCCGCCGAAATCAAGGGTCAAGAACATACCGCTCGACAATATTCCACAGCCTGCTCCACACCGATTCAAAGATACCTGGAAGGTATTCATCAGCGGCGTAGGCGGCATGGGAGTAGGAGTAATGTCATCAGTTCTGGCTCGAGCTGGAACCAAAGAAGGATACCACGTCCGGTTCAACGACAAGAAAGGACTCGCAATCAGAAACGGCGCAGTCTCCGCACACGTTCTCTACTCGAATGGAATGGCCAAGATCTCAACCATCGTCCCCAACGGAAAGGCTGATCTCTTGATGGGGGTTGACCTGCTCGAGGCGGAGAGAAGTCTCGTATACGCCAGCCAGGTTCACACGACCGCAGTGGTGAACACCACCGTGGTCCCGACTATCCCAATGCTCGCCGGGATGATGACTTATCCTCCAGACGCGGAAGAGAATATTCGAAGACACACAAACTCTGACGAATACTTCGGCGGAAGAATCAGCGAGATCTCCGAACTCTACTTCGGAAGCAAGCTCTTCACCAACATTATTCTTCTCGGCGCTGCCTTCCAGAAGGGCCTCGTACCTGTCAGCGAACAGAACCTCGTTGACGCAATAATGGAAACCGTCCCCGCTAGCCAAAGGGCTAGGAATATGGAGGCGTTTCGGCTGGGCCGGAAAATGGTCGTGTCGCCGGAGCTTCTCGACTTCAAGAACATCGTAGCAGATGAGAGGATACTCACGCTATTCGGGGCAAAGGAGAGCTACCAGTCCATTCTTGACATGAAGGCCAAGCAGATCTCGCACTCCTACTGGATGTTCTGGAAAGGAAAGAAGACCGCAGACGAATACAGGCGGTTAGTAATGAGTACTGTAGCCACGATGGGTCTCGACGAGGACACCAACCGCGGCATTGCGAGAAGAGTCTACGACCTCATAATGTGGGGAGACCTTTCCTACGCCGAGAAATACGTGGACAGGGTCCTAGAGGTATTCAGGAACGATAGGGCGGACAAAGGATTCGCCGCGACTAACATAGCGATGCTGGACTTGCACAAGGTAATGGCGATCAAGGACGAGATCTACACTCCACACTTGTTGACTGATGATGAGAAGCTGGACCGGGACAAGATCCGGTACAACGTTGACGATAAGAACGGTGACAGGATAACATACGAACATATCAACAGGCCAGAATTCGAAGTCTTCGGCAAACAGGTCCGGTTTGACCTGCCTCAGTGGCTTGCTCACAACTGGTTGATGAGGATCTTCAAGCACATGAAATGGACTAGGACCATCCTGGATAGTTGGGGATGGCACAAGAAGGAGCGCGCGTTCCGAGACTGGTACAAAGACGACGTCGTTGGCTTCTATCTCAAGACTGCGTCTACAGACTATGATCTGGCACTCAGAGCGTTGAGGGTAATCAACGACCCTTACAGGCCGAACGAATTCGCAGTAACAGGGTTCCGAGAAGTCATCTATCCAAAGATGGACAAGGCAAGACGAGAGTTTGAACAACTCGTGGAGCCAGGACAAGAGCTTCCTGTCATGCCGATGATATCCGCCTCCTCCGAACTGTAGATTCTCTGTCAATCTCCGTGTCGGAAATTTTATAGTCCAAGACACTTCGTACTCCACGCGATTCTGCTCATCATTCTCGACTGAGAGAGTATCGGTTATATCGCGCGGAATGGGTCTAGCTAGAATTGACCGATAGCGTTTGAGTTCAGAGATTCGACCCATCAACCCCCTTAACGAGGTATTGGCGAGACGGCAATACTACCAAGGGTCTCTCTACTCGTCCGCGATCAGAGATCCGCGCTTCTCGTCGGGGTTTGGGATGTACTCGCCTCCTAATCCCAGGCATCCAAGGACTGGAGGCTCGATCGCTTGGATACTGATCAAATTCGGGTTCGTAGGCGGATTAGGAATATTCCTCAACCAGTACGTTCTATTCCTCTTGACAGGTTTCTACGGGGTCTCCTACTATCTGCTGAGCGCAGTTCTGAGCAGCCAAGCCGCCGTTCTCGTCAACTTTGCACTGAACAACTTTCTAGTCTTCAGATCAAGAGCAGGGGCAGGCGGGATAGCGGGCAGGTTTCTGCTCTTCAACATGGTCTCCTCGTCTGACCTCCTTGTAAGAATCCCCCTTCTCTGGGGCCTGACAAGCGCACTAGGCATTTCGTACTTGTACGCGGCCAACCTTGCAAGCATCCTGCTCACCTTTGGAGCTAGATTCCTGGTCAGCGAAAAGAAGATCTGGGCCAAACACGTTAACGCAACGGGACCTAAGCCATAGTAGCTGCAGGAAGTCGTTGTTCTAGTACCGGCGAACGAAAGCCTCAACCGGATGGACGAGTTCCAGCATGGGTTGAAGCTCCAGCTGGAAGAGCTCTCCAGGCGTGGTCTTAGAGAATCCGTCTTCGCCCTTTCGAACTAGATCGTCGACGATTAAGACCCGTTTCTTGATGTAGTCACTTTCATCTGCCGCAGGCAATGGCCCGAAGACTTGGGGAGCTGCAAGCCGGACCGCGGCGTACATCGACCATGCAAGGTCTCGGATCTCCCATTGAGCGTCAGGGGCGCAGCGGAGATTGAAAAAATGGATGAGCTGGCGTGGGCTCATACTCATGACTATGTTCGTGGTTGCAGCGTTGGGCCGCAAGTATCGGCTGTCCTCCGCCTTGATACCTTTCGCTACTAGTCCCTCCTCGGCTTGACGGGTCAAGTCCATCACATCCTCAAAGTTCAGCTCTAGCTTGTGTCCCTGAATCTCGACAGGGACGCTGAGTTCTTCCGGAACCCCAGGCGGCTTAAGGTAACCATAGCTACGCGTGACTTTCACGTACCGTTGACTATTTCCACACCACACAGTCTTTCCGTTTCTTCTCACATAGATAATGTGGTTCGGGACCTCCATACACCAGACGATACCATGATACTGAACAACTTCATGGTGGCTTGAAGTCGTGCGATCAAGACGGATCAAGGGAGTGTTCCTATTTTGGATAATACTAACCGTGTAACATCCTAGAGGATTGCGTGGTGGTCTCGGTTCTGTATAGGAAATATTTGCGCCATGTCCAAGCTTGAACGCGAGTTCTTGGACATCGTCAGCTAGACGCTTAGACGTAGTATAGTATCGTGTCCACCCGCTTCTCTGGTCAACTGAGCCGTCGCCTTCAATGAGAGCCTTGAATAGCAGCTGAAGGTCTCTTTGGTTTCGATTCAATGCCCAGCGAGGAATGAACTTCTGGTGGGCTTTGCCAAGAGGCTTGAGAAACTCTAGAAGTGATTTGTCTTCGATACGCCATCTCATGCAGCCGTACTTGTCGATAGACCGATAAGCACCGAAAGGCAGATTCTTGACACAGGATTCAATATTCTCTGCTGTCTTTCCAATCTTTTGCGCGATCTCGATAATGTGCCTCGTCCCGCCTCGCTGAGGCGATTCGCATACGCACCCTTCAGATATGAAGTAGCCAAGGAATTCTAGGAAATTGTGATAATCAACAGTGATGTCCAGTCTTTGGTAGGCTGATTGTCCTGAAGCATATTGCTTCACGATGGTCGCGCCAGGAATGATTAGGCTCGGCTCGTCCTCTTCGCCGTACCAGAATCCATCCTTCTTGAACTCGATGTACCCGTGTCCAATCTGGGCGACTATCGAGGCCTCAAGGAATTCCCAGCGGGTGCGCCCATAGATTTTTACGAATAGCTTGTGATTGGGTGTAACGCACAAGTCTACCTGTTTCGCCTGAAATCGATGCATGGGACCCTCGTAGGGGTAGAGAAAGAACGACGTTGGAATTTGGTACTCGATCTCGAACGTTATCGGGTTAAGTGTGGCTACCTCAAGGTCATGGCGCAGCTCGTGATAGTGTTTCCAACCGTCTACTGTTAGTATCTCCGTTTCTGGGTCGTAGCACTGTTGCGAGAAGGATGCTATTCTATGTCTGACTATTTGGTGGCTTGCTGCTCTGCTTATACCTTGAAGGTCGAACGTAAAACTCCCGTGACGTAGCATGCTGTCTTTGCTCATCTTCACCCCAGCCCCTTCCAAGTTCGCGTTGAGTTCGGGGTAGTTGGTGTAGCTGAACAGGATCGCTTTACTTGTCATTCAATCGCTAACTCTTTGTGTTAGGCATCGATAAGGCCGAGGCGATTATAGGAGCGGCCTCACTCAGAGTACCAACAAGTTCTTTCGTCAAAGGTAGATGGTTTGTGCCGCGGGCTAGTTCGACTAGTACGCGGAGGTTTGTCGTGATGAGCCATCTTTGCTCGTCGATCTGACTTGTCTCAAAGAACTTGGAAGATTCCATGAGGAATAGGATGTCTTTCTCATCAGCCTCAGCCAGCCACGTTATGCTGTTATGCTCAAGAATGTCATAGTGTCCTAGCTCGAGCGCACGTTTCAAAAGCCCACCTATTCGTTCCGCGTCGAAGATTTTCTCTCCATCCAACACCTTGTCTTGTGACGTGTGCGTGAAGAGCTCATAGCCGGGATGGGGAGAGTAGCATGATCGCATGGCGGCGGCGCAGACCCTTTCGAGGTCAGGCTCGTAGCCAACGAGGCGAACACGCATGCCGAGAAATCCTTCTGAGAGAGTGGATGTTCAGCCCGCAATAAAAGAGCTATCGCCGCTATTCTTGTAACCCTCGCTGTTCCAAGATGAGGAAAAGGGACCCAGCGGGGCATCACTGTGACTGGTTGCAGGTTTTGAAAGGGACAGCATCCTTAGCTACGTGGTTTGCCCTTTGCGAGAGCGGACGAACGGGGGAGACGGTAGGTCAATGGCCGAAGATGGGTCCGACAGCGAAGCAAGACAGGAACCTGAACAGGACCCTCCAGATGATGCGAGAATAGAACCCTTCCTTGACATGCGGGACCCTACGTTTCGCCGGATTCTTCGGTCCGCTACTAGCAAGTTCAACCAGATGATATGCCCCCTAATGGCATCCGTCTGCGTGCGCGACCTGTGCATGTTCTGGAACGACCACTCAAAATCCTGCTACATTGTTGATACGTTGAAGATGAACATCTATCATACTATCTGTCCGAAGTGCGGGTCTACGAACATAGAGCTGTCTGCTAGGGAGCAGCGTTCCGGGAAGGCGAAATTGTACCGGTGCGATACCTGCGGCAACGAATGGGGAGCAGTACACTAAGCAGGCAACTCGCGGTTTGTTCTTATCACCCAAACTGTTTTCTGTCCATGATTATCTGAAGCGATGCGAAAACAAAGGTGTAATTCTTGAGAAAGACAAAGGTAGTTTTGCCATCCATCGTACTCATGCTAGCAGCTTTCTTGGCAATTTCAGCAACTCCCCTGTCAGCTCATGCGCAGTTGGTCGGTACCGTGTGCATAGACAATGCAACATCGACATCTTGCCCAGCATCTGCCCCTACACTTAATGGAGTCGTGGATACGAACGTTACTGTTTCCGTGAATATTTAGGGTTCAGACTCCATCAACAGTTTCGACATTTACGTCGCTACCAACGCGTCCACCCTTGACCCGCTAAGCATCGACTTTAGCGGGAGTCTGATTCACCAACCTCTTCTTGCGCAAGCTGCTGTCAACAGTACCACAGGCGTTGCTCATCTCTACATTGCAGCGCAAGGCTATATCGTCCCCGGACCAGCAACAGGGAACTTTTTTTCGCGTAACCCATGAAGTCCTCAGTTCTTCGACCGAAAAAATAGGCTACTCAACGGGATGCTCCGGCACAAGCAACGACAGTCTCTGTGTTACCGTCGCCAACCCGAATCTCGTTCCTGAGAACGTTCAGATCGCCAACTTCCAAGGAAGTAACACACCCGACTTCCTCATGGCGGCGAGCCCGACCGGCCTAACGATTCGGGCTGGAACCTCCGCCACGTCCCTCATCACCATCACGAGCCTCAACGGTTTCACGGGAACGGTAAGCCTCTCGAGAGCAATCAGTCCAATAGTCAAGCACGGCCCAGCAGCGACACTGAGCCCTACATCAGTCACTTTCTCGTCTGGAGGTTCAGGGACATCCACGCAAACAATCAACATGGCAAGGAACACCCCAACCGGAAGCTATTCTGTCACCGTGACTGGCGTTGGCGGGCCCATAAGTCTCTCAGTAACCGTAACCATTAGCGTGACTCCAGCCAAGCAATTCATCACTTCTCTCGACCTGCCTCCCTTTTTCACGGATTCTCACCTCTCTTGACTGACCTTGCCGAAACCTAACCTTCAGTTCTTATACGAATGAAGAGTACCCCCTCAAACAAATCCGAGGCATCGAGGAGAACGCGCGAAGGATGACTGATATGCTAAAGGGGAGCCAGGTCCTCCAGAAGACCTACACCTACATTGAGAATGTGACGAAGGAATCCCGTAAGGCTCTGATGGAAGAATTCAGCCAAAAACACAAGGGCATAGCGATCAACTCGGCATCTGATACGCTCCGCAAAAGCGTCCTAGACTGGTTCCCACGTCGCGACCCTATGCTAAAGCTGGTCCACGAGAAGACAAGCCAGGGGAAGCCTGGCGATGTACGGATGGACTTTCTCGGAGAAACCAAGAGTGTACGTTTCAAGGTTCATCTCCACGCAGTATTCGCAGTCAATGGTCAATCGCCTGATTCGCCGTCTTTTCTGAAAGAAGTAACCCTCCTAGTCGATCCTAGAGAATTCTCAATGTAGAGTCGAGACTCCTTGAGTCTCGCTAGCGCGATCACGCTCTCCAGTCTAGAGCTGACCAGATTTTTCTTCGCAATGGTCCTCATACTGTTCACGGCACACTCTTTCGGTTTCTTGTTCTACGAAGCCAAGCTTCCCCGGGTGATCGGGGAGATATTCGGCGGGCTAGTTCTCGGCCCAACTTTTCTCGGCTACGTTGCCCCTGATGTGGAAAACTGGGTCTTCGGCGCGTTCCCCTCAGAAGGCGCGTTGATCTCCGTAATCTCCTATTTCGGACTGGTTCTTTTGATGTTCATATCTGGGTTCGAGATCCAGAGAGCTTTCTCGAGGGAAGATCGTAAGATCGCTACCTCGTTCCTCGTTGGGGCCACTGTTGTCCCGTTCATTATCGGAATGCTCGTTCCCTCCTTCTACAATTTCGCGCCATACTCGGGACCAAACGGAAACATGCTCTCACTAGCCATCATCGTGGGCATCGGTGTCTCTGTCACGTCGATTCCAGTGATCTCAAAGATCTTTATCGATCTGAGGATCATGAACACGCGGTTCGCGAAGATCGTACTGGCGATTGCTACGGTGGAGGATGTTATCCAGTTCGGGGCGTTGGCCGTCGCCACGGGGGTTGGGACTTCAGCCTCGGCATCACTGTCCCTGATCGGCTACACTGCGTTTGTTACTGTTGCGTTCTTTGGCGCGTCCTTGCTGGGTCTGCCGAGGTTGATCCGCTATACCCTGAGGTCGAGGTTTGATGTTCTGGTCAAGTATCACCCGTCCAGGTACGCTCTGTTTCTCTGTTTCTCGATGGTCGCGTTAGCGAGCCTTCTCAGCGTGAACATTGTCTTCGGCGCATTTCTAGCTGGCATTGCGATTGGAATGATGCCGGAAGAGGTCTTCGCCCTCGCCAAGGCCCAGGTCAAATCGATATCCCTGGCCTTGTTCACGCCTGTCTATTTTGCCGTGGTTGGCTTGAAGCTCGACCTGATTCACTCGTTTGACATCCTCTTCTTTCTCGGTTTTCTGATTTTTTCCACCGCGCTGAAGGGCGGGGGTGCGCTGGTGGTAGGGAGGTTGGTCAAACAGAAGAGGCTGCCGAGCATCAACCTTGCTATAGCTCTCAACGCTCGAGGTGGACCCGGAATAGTAGTTGCCACTGTCGCCTTTGACATGGGGCTGATATCGGAGACGTTCTTCGTCGCCCTCGTACTGACCGCAATAGTGACGTCGCTGATCGCAGGATTCTGGTTGAGATTTGTGAAGAAGAGGGGCTGGGAACTACTCTAGGGACCTGAACCGTGAACCTACGTCGGCCGCGTCTGGTTGCGTTTGTAATCAGCGATGTTGGCTTGGTCCTTCTAGCTCTAACCCTTGTCCTCAGGCTTGGACTGGGTTCGATCATGACCCTAATTGCTGTCATTCTCATGGCAGCTGGATTATGGTTGCTTTTCCGATGGAGCGCGTTTAAGGCCAAAGAGAGCAAGAAGTGACGAGAACGAGCACCACTTCTGCTGGTCTTCTCCTAGTTATCGAGGGGGCACGAGCACTCGTGTCCGAAACGCATTTCAGCTTCCTCTGCCCTTTAGGGCTGGGTTAGACATGAAAGAGGTCTCGGCTGAGATAGAGATTGAGGCGCCTGCTGACCGGGTCTGGCAGATCTTGACTGATTTTGCCAAGTTTCCCGAGTGGAACCCGTTTATTCGACAGATGAGTGGCGAGGTCAGGACTGGAGCGCAGCTTCAGGTCCAGCTTGGGCCCACGGGGGGAAGGGTGATGTCGTTCAAGCCCAAAATGGTCAATGTTGAGACGAACCGTGAGATGAGTTGGCTCGGGCGACTCTTGATACCGGGACTGTTTAACGGCGAACACAGTTTCACGATTGAAGCATTAGATGAGAAGGGGGTCCGTTTCGTTCAGCACGAGAAGTTCACGGGATTACTTGTTCCCTTCATGGCAAAGAGCCTTGACAGGGATACGAAGCGTGGCTTTGAAGAGATGAATCAGGCCTTGAAGGAACGAGCCGAGCAGTCCTTTGATTGACCATCAAGATGACTCCGGCCGGCGAAGGGTTGATCTCAGCCGCTAGCTTTGGAAATTCGGTAGAACCCGATAGCCGTAACAATAGCGCCTAGTGTGACGGGTAAGTATCCAGCTGTGTAGTCGGAGAGGGGAGGCGAGGGTTCCGCCTATGATTATGCTGACTATTCCGACAATTATCTGAACGGGCGGTGAGCCCCTATCCCATGTCAGTGCTGGTTACTTGGAAAAGCGGTCGAGCGATCTATCCTGCAACTTGATGGACCGAAGGTGTTTCTTCTTCCTCTTCCAGTCGAGTCTTGATTCGTTTCAACCTGAAGAAATCCTCTCTCGACCTCTCCTGCAAACTCATTTCGATGTACCGGATGGTATTCTCAATTCTCGGGACGACAATGTTCTCCAGGCTATTGACTCGCCTTTTTGTGGCGGAAATCGCTTCGGCTAATCTGCGAATGGCGGCCTCGGCTGCAGACAGCTCTACCACGTTCTTGACGGCCTCCGTCATTAATGCGACTGCTTCATCGAGTTTGGCGCTGCTTCCGATCATGGAATAAGGAAATCCTTCTAGAGATTTCAGTTTCACTGAGACGTATGGAATGGAGACGCCGATGACGTTTCGAGTTGACGCGTCAACGTCAAAACGATCTTGAACCGTTAGGGATGTTTCTTCAACTCTCGTAAAGCCCATGAGCATCTGGGCCTCGGTGAACTTCTCGTAAGCCTGGAACAACAGATCCTGTGTCTTTTGGCGTAGCGCGGTGATTTCTCGGGCGAACTGAAAGAACTCAATCATCAGGGCGTCCAACTTCTCGCGTAACAGGTCCCCGCCTCGCTGTGCTATGCGTCGTCGTCGCCGGAGGGCGATAAGCTCCATCCGGGTTGGACGAGCGCCCGCGACGATCTCTGACACTACGCCGTCTTCCCGCGATATTTCGGATGATACTTCTTGATCGTCGCCGGGTCGATCCGTTTGAGCTCGCTTTCAGGGAGGACGCTCAGAAGATTCCAGCCAAGGTCGAGGGTGGCATCGATGTCCCGGTTTTCGTAGAGTCCTTGATTGATGAACTTCCTCTCGAAATTGTCAGCGAAACCTAGGTAGAGCTTGTCTCGGGCAGAGAGCGCTTCTTCACCGATGACAGCGACAAGGTCACGGAAGCTTCGCCCTTCGGCGTATGCGTAGTAGAGCTGGTCTGATACTTCCCGGTGATCCTCTCGAGTCCGGCCCTTGCCGATTCCTTCCTTCATCAATCGCGAGAGAGATGGTGCGGGGTCGATGGGTGGGTAGATTCCTTTCCGGTGTAATCCTCGATCGATGTAGATCTGTCCCTCGGTGATGTAGCCGGTGAGATCGGGGATGGGATGGGTGACGTCGTCTCCTGGCATGGTTAGAATTGGCATTTGGGTGATGGATCCTTTGCTACCGTGCAGTCTGCCGGCACGCTCGTAGATTGTTGAGAGATCTGTGTTGTGGAGAAGTAGAAGACC
>VBBQ01000021.1:457-20747 GCA_005888755.1 Candidatus Bathyarchaeota archaeon | reverse complement strand
CGCAGGCATCTACGAAGTTGTCCGATCCTTCCACATCGATGTCGTAGACCCATTCTTCTGTTGGTTCAACTTGCTCGATCTCTTTGATTTTCACACAATCAGTGTCGTTTAGAGAGGCCGTCTGACTTCTCACGTATGTAGAGAGGTAGACTTGGTGAGCTCTTCCTCCGACTGCAGGTGTAAGTGAGGGTGACCGGTCAGGGTAGAGCGTACGACACAAGAAAATGAGATCATCACGCAGTCCCGGGCTTATCGTGGTCATGCAGTACTGCTTTGTCTTGTAGCGGGCGTCTTGCGAAAATCCATCTCCATCGTAGTATGCTTTGAAGAACGCCCCCCGGATTGGCTTAGGGGCTGATAGAATGGCGCTAGGGATCCGTTTGTGAGAAGCGCGGTGACCACATCCGAGCGATTCGTTGAGAAAGTCGTACACGTGTTTTCGTTGGGTTCCCACTCTCCACGTTCCCGACCTCTTATCACAAATGTGAATCGTAGGCGGGGCTCTTCCAAACACGCTCGTGTAGCAGTCTGCTACATCATCGATGAACTCGGTCGAATTGTTGGTAATGAGAACTTGGTGCAGCCATATACCGTGCTTACGACCGTACCACCGAGAGGAATGACCCTCGGCAACGTAGTAGCCAAGGTACCTAGCTAGTTCAGGAGTTACGGCAATCTCTCGGTGGAACCGTGTCTTGACGCTTGGAATCTCAACGGTCTCCTTGGAAACCCAGTCCTCCGGGATTTTGGCCACATGGGCGAGTGAGTCGCCAACTCCAAGCTGCCCGGCTTCCACGGCAGAGAGTTGCCCCTCCTTTGCACCGAAGACGCTGTGGTTGGGAGTTACGATTGTTTCTCCGAGTTGTGTCTTGATGCGGGTAAGCAGACCCTTGTAGGGATGCCGAACGATATGTCTGATCGGATGGAATCCGCTTCGACCATCGGTCGTCGTGGAGAGGGCGTGCCAGCCATTGATGATTTTCCTTTCTACGACTCCGTCGTTCCGGATGGGACCCTCAATCATATTGAAGAATTCGCTAAGAGCAACGATTCTTACAGAGCCCTCAGGATCTCGAAGAACAACTCTACGGCTACCATCAACACTATACATGTAGCCTGGGTATCCTCGACGTCCAGGGACTTCTTCTCGGGCTGCGGAGATTTCTCGGAGAGCTTCGGCATAGTTGGTCATGTCGGTGAGTATGACGAGGACGTGGGTTCCGAGTTTGACTGCGAAATATTCGGCGGCTGTTAGTGCGAGCCTCGGGGTGAGAATTCGTTCGATAGCAGGGTCGTCTGCGAGGTTGACGAACATAGTTACGTGGTCGAAGGCGCCTTGTTTCTCGAAATCGTCTCTGAAGAAGCGGGCTTCGTCGGCAGTAATGCCCATTGCCGCGAAGACTGTTGTGAATGGTTCGTCCGTGCCTCGGACCTTGGCCTGACGGGCAATCTGGGCAGCGATTTGGTTGTGAGGGAGCCCGGACGCGGAGAAGAGAGGGAGTTTCTGTCCACGGACAAGCGTGTTCATCCCGTCGATAGCAGAGACGCCTGTTTGGATGAACTCTCTCGGATATTCCCTGGCGAAGGGGTTGATGGGACTGCCGTTTACATCGAGATAATCATCAGGGATAATTCTTGGACCGCCGTCTGTAGGCCTGCCGCTACCGTCGAAAATTCTGCCGAGCATGTCCTGAGAGACGGGAAGTTTGACGGTTTCACCGGTGAAACGGACACTTGTTGCGGAAACGTCGAGCCCGGATGTTCCTTCGAAGATCTGGACGACTGCGACTCCTCCGCCGACTTCTAGGACCTGGCCTCTCCTTTCTTCGCCGTTGGGGGTCCTGATCCTTGCTAGCTCCCCATATCCTACTCCTCTTACTTGTTCGACGAAGATGAGGGGTCCGGATATTTCTCGGACCGTTCGGTATTCGAGACCGGCGAGCGAGACCATCCTATTTCGCCTTGGCAGTCGGTGCTGTTAACATCTTGAATTCTTGATCCAGACGCTCGTTCAAATTCTGGGAGTAGTCTGTGAACTTGTCCGCCGGAGTGAGTCTCATGCGGCTGATATCGTTCTTGACAGGCAGTTCGAGAACTTTCTGGAGTGGAATGTTTTCGTCGACTGCTTTCTGCATCAGGTTGTAGTAGTGGAGGATTATCCGGATCATGTTGTAGGTTTTCGTCTTGTCACAATAGCTATCAGCAGGATTGTAGGATTGCTGCATGAGGAAGTCTTCCTTGATCATTTTCGAAGCTTCCAGGATTACCCGTTGTCCCTCGGAGAGGGCGTCGGGACCGACGAGCATGACTATCTCGCGGAGCTCTTCGTCTCGCTGGAGGAGATACATTGCTACTTTTCGCAAGTCGACCCATTCGGGTCCGACTTCCCTCGGATACCAGGTTTCGAGAGTGTCGAGGTAGAGAGAGTAACTTGTCAACCAATTGATAGCTGGAAAGTGGCGTCGCTTGGCAAGCTCGGAATCAAGAGCCCAGAAAACCTTGACTATACGAAGAGTGTTCTGAGTAATCGGTTCAGAAAAATCGCCGCCAGGTGGCGAAACAGCGCCGATTACGCTGATAGAGCCTTGTTTGGATTCCGAGCCTAGAACCTCTAGTCGGCCCGATCGTTCGTAGAAATCGGCGAGGCGAGACGCGAGATAGGCTGGATACCCTTCTTCACCAGGCATCTCTTCTAAACGTCCGGAGATTTCTCTGAGGGCTTCGGCCCATCTGCTCGTGGAATCAGCCATTAGCGCAGTGTCGTAACCCATATCGCGGAAGTATTCTGCGATTGTGATGCCGGTGTAGACGCTTGCTTCCCGGGCGGCAATCGGCATGTTGGAAGTGTTCGCGACTAGAGTTGTCCGATTCATGAGGGGTTGTTGAGTGCGAGGGTCAAGGAGTGTCGGAAAGGTTTCGAGAACTTCAGCCATCTCGTTTCCTCTCTCGCCACAGCCGACGTAGACGATGACTTGAGCGTCGGCAAATTTCGCAAGTGCTTGCTGGAGCACCGTTTTTCCACTGCCGAAGGGTCCGGGAACTGCTGCTGTTCCTCCTTTCGCCACGGGGAAGAAGAAGTCGATGATGCGCTGGCCGGTTATGAGTGGGATTTCGGACGGGAGTTTGCGTTTGAAGGGCCTGGCGATTCGTACGGGCCAGGTGTGCATCATGAACAACGAGATGGGTCCCGTCTTGGTTTCCATCTCGCCGATCGGCTCGGTGATCGTATAGTCGCCCTCCGGGACGATCGAAGTGATCCTTCCGGATTGGTTGGGCGGAACCATTATCCGTTGAGTGATTAGAGTTGTCTCTTTGACGGTCCCTAGAACATCGCCACCAGAAACCTCTACTCCCCTGTCCGCGGTGGGAACGAAGTGCCACTTCTTAGATCGATCTATGGCGGAGGGGGCAAGTCCTCTCTTGATGAAGGGTCCAGTCTTTTCGAAAAGAACTGTAAGTGGGCGTTGGATGCCGTCGTAGATCTGGCCTAGGATTCCGGGTCCAAGTTCAACTGAAAGTGGTTTGCCTGTGCGTTCTACTTTTTCGCCGGGACGGAGGCCAGCAGTTTCTTCGTAGACTTGGACTGTGGCATTCTCTCCATCGATTTTGATGATCTCGCCGATGAGGCCTTGGTCGCCTACTCGGACGACTTCGTACATTTGGGCGCCGAGCATTCCTTCGGCGACGATGACGGGGCCTGCGACCCGTGCGACTTTTCCAGGCTTGAAGTCAGGCATGAACAGGACCTATGAGTGTGGGAAGGTCGAGTTTCCGGCCGGTTGTCATTAAAACCTTCCTCGTTAGAGCAATGGTTACGCCAACCTCATAGCCAGCGGCTGGGTTGGACGCGTGTAGTCGCATCCTATCCTTCCAAAAGAGTGATGATGAATTGTTTAGAGGAGTAGCATCGAGAACCCCACTGACCAGCCTCAAACGCCTCATACAGATTCTCGTAATAGGATCCGACGCGGACCATTGTCCCGAGAGCACCTACGCTGCTGCAAAGGAGGTCGGCGCCGAAATCGCATCTAGGGGAGCTGTTCTCGTAACCGGGGGTCTTGGCGGAGTAATGGAAGCTGCTTGCAGGGGAGCGAAGGAGAAAGGTGGAATGGTCGTCGGAATTCTCCCACAAGAAGACATGAGCTACGCGAACCCCTATTGCGATATCATCGTCCCGACTGGAATGGGATTCTCACGGAACTACGTAACCGCCTACTCTGCGGATTCTGCAATCGTAGTGGGAGGAGGAGCGGGAACTTACGTGGAAGCATTAGTCGCCTACCAGAAAGGAAAACCGATAGTAGCCTTGAAAGGAACAGGGGGAACAGCGGACAAGATCGCCGACAGCTACCTAGACGATCGCAAAACAGTGAAAGTCATGGCCGCCCCAACACCCAAAGACGCCGTAGACCAAGCACTAGACCACGCCCTCAACGGCAAAAGAGGCATTCGCTATTTTCAAAGCGTAGCAAAGATGCTCTGACTATCCTAAACCGGTGTTCTCAACAGCAATAGAGGAATACGATACTTCGGTTCTGTCAAGTCTTCGAATAGGCTTGCCTTGCTCTTATCGACTCCCGGGATTACCGTCGTCGTCGGGTTCCTCTTCACGGCTTCACCTGAGAGCCCTAGCGCCTCAGAGACACTCGGTCTCTTCTTGGCAGGGAACGGTCGAACCTCAACCACCCCCTCGCGCCAGTAGCGTGGTAGCTTGACCCTTGAACCGCCAGGATTTTGGACAGGGATACTTTTAGTGTAGTTTCCGTGGACCATTTCCCATGCCGTACAAAGACCCAGAAAGACAGCGGTCGTACCAAATTGAATATGGTGCAAAACTTGGAAAACTGGCGCTCGCTAGGCTTGGCGGTCCGAGATGTGTAAATTGCGGTTGTGACGATGAACGGCTCTTAGAAATCAATCACATCAGAGGTGGAGGTAGACGAGAGGGTCACAATTTGCGCGGATACGATTTCATCCATGCGATCGCGACTGGTAAACGTCTGGTAGAAGATTTGGAGGTTCGGTGCAAACCATGCAATGTCCTCCACTATGTCACATTGCGTTTTGGAGATGCCGCGGCCAACAGATTTCGGGTCTCATGGTCTTGATTGCAGGCAACCTCCTTCCTGTATAGCGCTCGTCACGGATTCTAGTCCTTCCCAACTCCTACCAGTAACGACAGGCGTTGAATCCGATGACCGCCTCGAAAGAGAAGAGTGGATACAGACGATTAGGTCAGAGAGTGTCACGAAACAACCGAGGATTTACACCTTCGATATTTCTAAGGCGTCGCAAAAATGTTCTAGACTTCAGAGATGTCACCACTTTCGCCATAATTGCGATTGAATCTCTATGTGTTGGATAGTGAAGCTCGACCGTAACCCGGTGCTGGATCTATCCCTTTGCTCTGAACGGAAGAAGTGACATCGGATGGTTGACCTCTGCTGGGAAGATAATCCGAGTTTGCGTCGCGTCAATTTTTCCTAGCTATCGCGGCTATCGGGGTCGGCTCGTTGCCCTTTGCGAAGTTTCGGAATTGGCCTGCTTGTGGCACTTGTTGGATATTTCAGGTCGGCGGCTCCTTCGTAGGACCTGTTCAGCGGATGGGCGGGATCGGGTGGGCTTATTGCGATGACTTGGTCGTCTGTGACGAATATGTCGGTCCCTAGTCCGAGGTGGGAGAATGCGGCTTTTACGGCTTCGGCGTAGAATACGCTGGCCTTTAGTCCCATGTCGTGTTTGACGATGAGAGTATGGCTTCTGCCGTCAAATGCATAGTCTGAGGTGAATGCTCGGCCGTACTGGGCGCCAAGGAATTCTAGAGCTTTCAGGACGCTGTCGAAGTCGAATTTCTTGAACCAGAAGGTTATGATTCCTGGGGCCTGGTTCTCGCCCCACCAGCTTCCCATTTCCTTGGCCTGCTCGATGGTTAGATAGTCGAAGAACTTTCTGATCGTGCTGGCTGAGGTTGTGACTGTTCCGAACTTTTCGGCGTTTACCTCCCACTCAACGTACCTTCTCAGAGCTTTGTTAGCCATCTGGTTCATGCTGACTCTTCCTTCAGAGGAGAGTCCTTCCATCTTCCTGTCAACGTCGCGGTCTATCCGGAATGTTCTGGTAACCGTGTCGGGAGACCGGCGAGTTTCAGTCTTCAGAGCGTTTTCAATCTGTGTCATTACAGACTATCACATTCTATGGCATCTGCACTCAGGTGCACACATAAAGATAAGCTTGGCCCCTCCCTATCACACCCCAAGCCTCTCCCACTGAAAGGGGAGAAAACCAGCACCCCGCTCGCAATATATTGCAAACGGTCTCTCTGCATACTCGACGCAAAACTATGCCGTGCATACAGCCAACATGATTGCCGAATGCAAGCGAAGAGAGACGTACCACTTAAGTGCTTGCAACGACCAAATGGGTTCTTGCGGAGCAAAAATGACCTTAGCACCGACACGAACCACGCTTCAGCTCAAACCAACACTGGTTTCGAGCTCAAGGAGCGTAACCAGGACCCTTAGATTAGATGAAGATGTCGAAGCTGGCATCGTCGAGATGGCTGAAAGAGAACAATTCTCCTTCAACCTCCTCGCCAACAGGGCCCTCAGGAAGCTTGTAGAGTGGGAGGACAAAGCAGGCAAGTTCGGCTTCATCCAAGTTCCCACATCCTTGGTAGAAAAAGTGTTCAGCATCCTCACTGACGAGGAAGCACGGGAACTAGGAAGAGAGGCAGGCGCGAACACCATTCCCGAGATGGTCCTATTCTGGTTCAAGAAGTTCAACCCAGAGAACGCGCTAAAAGCCCTGGAGATGATTGGCAGCTATGGAAACGCGTTCAGACTCCAATACACCATCGATGGAGAGACCGACACCGTAGTGTTGAAACATGATCGAGGACCAAGGGTCTCGGCATTCTACGGCGAGATGTTTCAATCCCTCTTCAAACTCATGGAAGCAAAAGTCGAGACCCAAGAGACAGACGGCCAGATAGTCGCGACCATCACTCGTCCAATAGTAAGCGCGGCCAATGGAACGCGAGATACTCCGCTAATACCCAGCTTTCCGGGGGCCAAGAATGGGAGAAACTACAAGAGATAAGCAAAGCTCGACTAGTGAACCGAAGAAGGACAAGCAGAAAACCCAGGGATGGATCCGGATGCACACCGAGGAGGATGCAAGAACCCCCTCAGTTGATGAGCAGCAGGACAGCGCGACTCAATCGGACGATCGCAAGGCTCGCAAACTGGAGAAGCCGATCGAATAACCGAAGCGGCTTTAAGGACGGAGCTAGAAAGCTTCCTACGGTCACTAGTTCTGATCTCGTTCTTTTCTATTAAGTCCTCTGAAAAGAAACTCAAAGGGATCATATTCCGTGATCCACTGTCTCAGTTCATCGCCGTCATGGCCTATTGAGAGTAGATAGGCTGGTTTTCGCGGGGCCGCTGAGGCTCTTCAACCATGTTGCGTTCAATCCAGTCGGGAATGACGATTGTTCGAAAGAGCTCCTGAATGGAAATGTTTCGCCCTTTTCACTATCAGCTGAAGACAGTTGAACACTTTATCGTCTATGGTTACCATGAACTTTTGCAATTCCTATTTTACCCAAACCAGCAAAAGCTGTCCTGCTCATCTAGCCGAGACAATTCACCGGCTTTCTCGATTGGAAACGTGGTTAGGACCAGATCCTCCTTCCACTTCTCTCAAAGCATGATCTGGAATTCCGACGACAAGAGCGAGGTGTCCACAGTGTGTTAGGAGAGGTTACTTTGTAAACGTCGTGGTTAAATGGAAAAATTGCGAAAGGTAGCGATAGATAGACGATGGATGCGATGCTCTCTAGCAACGAAAAACGGGAAGGACTTCCGTTCTCGGAAGTTCGAGAACCTGAGGCAGGCGATCGCCTGAAAGGTCTCCTTGTAGACCTCATAGATTCCTCAAAGGCACTGGACGTAAGAGTCTGGCTTGATGGGGTGTACACTGACATCGCTGACGAACAAGTACGTGGCGATTGGATGAACGATCGAGATGTCTACTTCAAAGTCGAAGGAAGAGTAGACAAGAGGAATGGGTCGTGATGATGCTCGATCAAGACTTGGACTCGAATCTTTGCGACTCATGCCTAGAAACCACCAGTCTAACATGTGATAATTGCCGGCTGTGTCTCGAACACTGCTGCGCCTGCTCAATCGACATTGACCCGACTGACACAATGGCGGGATGACAGATGAGCGACACTAGAGACAGGATCCAGGAGAACTATAGGTGGACGGCATACATGAAATTGAAGGGACAAACTTGGGCCCGAAGAGAGGAGGAGATACTGGACGAGTTTGACGGGTTCGTCCAGTCGCTTCGAGGAGTCGGTGTAGACTACAATATCATCGTCATGGTCGAAGGGGGAGTTCCACGACAAATACGTCATGAATACACGCCGAGGGATACTGAAGCCAAGATTGCTCGAGAAGGGCCGGGAGCATAACAATGGCCAAATTCATACTATCTGTGGGAGACGGCACGTTCGAGATACTAGAATCTGAAGCTAAGAGAAGGGATGTCACGGTGCAACAACTCCTTCGAGCGGTAATTGTGCCAGAATGGGTAAGGGAGAATCTCGAAGTCAATTCCTCTTTGATGGCGCCGAGGGCGAGTCCACCTTCAATGCCGACTAGGGAAATCGCGCCGCACTTGATGCGCGAGTCAATCTACCCTGGTCAACGCGACCAATTGTTGCAAACGCCTGTAAACCGGCTTAGACCCTAATTGCGCCTGTGGGAGTTGAAATGATAGCCGTTTCTCGCGCACAACGAACACGATCAGGATCAGTCGCGACCGCAATAGCGCTAGTCGTTCTAGTCGGGTTAGGAGCTTTGTTAGCGGCGCGCCCGTTCATTGCCCAGGCTACCACTGTCCCTCCCGGCCAGCTCCCGTCCTGGAACCCAGCCGTTGGGTGCACCGCCATACTAACCAGCATTGAAGGGGTAATCGGTAGCCAGCGAAATGCAAACGGTGGGGCAGCCTACGGAGGAGGGGGCTTCATACCTGGCGTACCCGACAAGAGGTCTACCTCCCCACCGTGCACCGTGAATGGAAATGCAACGTTCGTGGAAATCCATGGTGTTCAAATGCTCACGCTAACCTACGTCGTCGAGGACTGTGCCCAATATCCCAATGGGAACTTCTGTGATACAACATTCAACTTCCAAGATCCAAAGTGCGCCAGCCCGGACCTCTATCTTTGCCAAATGCACATGGAGATAGACCAGGCCTGGAAATCGGCAGGTATCGCCTCGCAGAACCCGCCCGTTACCAACCAGCTTTTTGACATTCAGGGCTTTGTTTACTGGGACAATGATCACGTCAACAATTCATGGCACAGTTTCAGCGGCTGGGAAATTCATCCCATCTCAGCCTGGAGATTCTCCAGCAGCCCAACGCCAGACTTCGGGCTATCAATGAACCTCAATAAGCTAAGTGTCCAGCAAGGCGCATCCTCAACAGCAACCGTCACAATAAACAGTCTCGACCGTTTCAACGGGACGGTGACACTCTCAGCCTCCGTCACGGCTAAAATAGCGAATACTACTGTCTTCGGGCGGATCTGCGACTGCAACACTAACAATCCAAGCATTCCCGTCCGCGCCTGTGTACAACTTCTGGACGGTTATTCTCAAGGGGACGAGCGGATCTGTGACCCACACCCTACTCGTGACACTCGCCATCACGATGCCACCTCCCGACTTCAGCATCTCCGCCAACCCAACAAGCTTGACTCTTACGCCTGGCTCATCCCAAACGGCCACCATAACGATTCAGAGCATATACAACTTCACGGGAGCGGTGAACCTCGCTGTTTCGGTCGCGCCTGCAGACACAACTGCATCTCTCTCCCCTGCTGAACCTGCTGCCTCCCTCAATCCGGCTACCGTGACCGTTGCTCGAAATGGACTAGCTACTTCCACGCTGTCGGTTTCCGCATCGCTCCTAGCGATACCTGGAACTTACACGGTCACCATCAATGCTAACAGCGGGACGCTATCACATCAGGCGACCGTCATCGTAAATGTTACCCTGTGACGTGAGGTCGATCTTGAACTCCACCAACTTGCCGCAGCTCCAACACAAAACAGCTTCCAATGCTACGCCGAGACTTGCCAAATCTAAGTTCAAGCTCCTAAGTTCAGTCGTAAGAGTCGAATCCAGTAACCTGCACTACGATATGAGAGGACTGCGATCCTTGGCATTGGATTCTACTCGAGCGGCTCCTTGTCTCGTTCCACGTAGTCTCCCGTGCGGTCAGCTATGTCACATTGTGCGATCACTTCGACTGTGTTACTTTCTAGGCTCTTGTAGACGGGCCGGACAAATACCCCGGTATGCTTATTCTGGAGAAGCGCGTTGGTAATAACAGTGGAAGGGATACCTATGTCCCGCCCTGCGGAAAGGTCGCCTCTCGCCTAGTAGGCTAGGTAAATTGGGTCGCGCTCAGCGGTCGAGCCTTGCAGCAAAGATCGTGGCGCCTACAGGTTTGCTTGTCTTTTTACTCCTCTTCACCCAAGCCTCAGCATTGCATGCAATGCAGACCCCTCCGATCGTGACAGGGTGGGGTGGAAGCCGGCTTTTGGAGAGTGGCAGATTTAGCCACTCTAGTCCAGCGGGTGAGGTCTTCCCAGGTGAGAATGCAAGTGACATGGAGATGCAAGCCCGGATGCTCGTTCAGAAAGGGTTCAACGGTTACAGGGCTAGCTTCGCCCCATATTGCACCGATCGCAATGGATTCTTCGGAACGTATAACGCAAGCCAGTTGTCCAGGTCCATTGAGATAGCGGCGCACTATGGGCTCTGGATCATAGTAGACTACCACGGGTACGATGACCTGCAAACCGGTAGCAGTACCTCATGCTGGCTCAGCTTCTGGGACGTTGTCGTACACCAATTCACGGGTAGATATGATAGAATAATCTGGGAACCCCTCAACGAGCCCAATGCAACATTTGCTTCCATATCGATTGTTAATTCTGCGTACCAGCAGTGGGTAGATCAGGCTCGAAGCCTAGGAGACGATCATTGGATAGTCATCGAGAACCTTTGCAGTCTCAGCTGCGGTTTACCGGTCGCTGACTCTTGGAAAGCCTATCCAACTGTAAACGATCCAGCGGGGAGACTGTTCATCAGTTTGCATGCCTACTTCGAATACCAATATCACTATTCTGAATGGTCCAACGCGACCGCGGAGACATACGCTCGGACATGGGTCCTTGACATGCTCAATGGGACCCAGAGCACAGGATGGCCGGTTCTAAACACGGAAGGCGGACCGGGAAGGCCTTTCGGAAGACTAGCCAATGAAACGACGACTACCTGTCCAGATGTTATCCTAAACGGGTCATCGGGCTACTGCAAAACGAACCTCCACTTCATACAAACAATGACAAGTCTCCTCGACAGTCAAACGACCACATTACAATCGCGGTTAAACTGGCTCTGGTTCCCAATGGCCGACTGGTCCAGTACGCCGGGAGCTGGAATCTACGGGTCATTATCCCCCACCGGCCCTGGCTGGGGAACCATATTATCATACAAGAACGCACCCCCGCTCCTTAATCTCACAATAAGCGCGACCCCCGATCTCGTCAGAATTTACCCAGGAACGTCAAAGACATCGCTAATCGCTATCAACAGCACAGGCTTCGCAGGAGTTGCCAACCTAGCGGTTATCGCGACCCCATCAGGTCCGATCGCTGTGCCTGCGAATACCAGACTGCAGGTAACCGCCGGAAGTAGCAATACTACCTATCTCACGATAATCATACCTCGAGGGACTCCAGTCGGAGTCTATGATGTTGTATTGACGGGCTCGGGAGGCATCCAAGGTTCGCGTGCCACGATCGTGAGGGTAATCGTTCGAGATTTTACGATGACAGCTGATTCCAAGGTTGTACCAGTTCTAGCCGGACAACGCGCGGTTTCTCACATTGATATCGAAGGCCTGAACAATTTCAACGACAAGGTAGCCTTGTCCGTGGCTTCTAGTCCCTCGGTTTCTAACGTGACTCTCTTCCCAACAAGTGTCGCGGTAGGACCGGGACAAACCTCCACCGCCACTCTTTCATTCAACAGTTCATTTGCGAACACTTACATCTTGACAATCAATGGGTGGAGCGACGGGTCATCTCACTCCACTAACGTAACGGTGATCGTACAGGATTTCAAGATCTCTCTGAGCCCTATTGGCTTCCCCCTATTGGCCGGCTCAAGCCAAACCCTTACCCTGTTCGCGAATGGCATTGAGGGTTTTTCTGGGACTGTTACTCTGAACGCTAGCATTTCTCCTCGCGGTCCAACAATTGAGGTTACTCCCCGAATAGTTTTCTTGACCACTGGAGAAACAGGAGCCGCAAGTTTGATTATCAATCTACCGCCCACCATGTCAAGTGGTTCCTACATCATTACTATTGATGCGACTGTAAGCGGAATACATCATCAGACTATTCTGTCCCTTGACATTACAAGTCCCACCTTGAGGCCATCTTCTCAACCCTACTTTACGATACAAGGACTTCAACTACTCCAGTTCGTAGGCCTTGTGAGTTTTGTCTCTCGCCAAGAAGCTATGTTTCTACCGGTAGAATCCAGGGTTTCCTCTATCCTGTCTTGGACTGGAAAATCAGGGATTTTCTCCAGGGCCACATGAAGTTTAGAATCATCGCGGAGACCAATTCTTCTCTCGCCGAGGTCCCCAATCTTGCGTCGTCACCTGTGTCACATTGTGTTCTCTTCTAGGCTCTTGTAGACCGACTGGACAAATACTTCCGACGCTTCTCTTCTTTTGGAAACAGAGGTGGTAACAACACTGCAACCCACAACTCAAGTCCATGGAAAGCGAACCAGGACGCTACCAATTGTGGCTACTGTACTCTTAGCAGCCCTTGCAGTCTCTGCAGGCTTGTTCGCCGTACACTCAGCTAGCGCCACCACAATTACTCCAGGCAATCTCCCGTCATGGAACCCCAATGTAAACTGTCAAGCGACACTAGCAACCGTCCACCAAGTAATAGGAAACCACTTCAACTCGTCAACACAGGGCGCCCTCGAAAGCGGCGGACCATTTGGAGTTCTCAACACTACAGACGAATCATCGCTTCATCCGCCGTGTACGGCTCCCAACGTCAACGGGACAATGGCTCCGACGTTCGTCGAGATCCACGGGATCTCACTGACAGCAAACTCGATCGTCGAAGACGGGGCCGTCGGCGGGAAATGCGGGACAAAATACTTGTCTACGAACGGTGGCGGTCCCTACCCTAGCGGTCAAACGTTCTGCAACGCGTACGGAGTCTTCCAGGACACAACGGAGTACACGGGCAATTGCGAGACACTTGATAATCCCAATCCGAAGATATGCATAAGGCGAACAGTCTGCAACAACTCCACATTCGACAGCCTCAATCCGACCCAGAAGATCGATGTTCAGGGATTCGTAGCATGGCATCCACCCTCAAGCTCGGGACACGGATACTCCTCATGGGAACTCCACCCTCTGACAGCGTGGAGACTATCGAACGGTACAACACCCGACATAAGCATGGTCTCGAACCCGCCAAGCCTGAGCGTCCAACAAGGCTCATCGTCAACATCAACCATCACGTTACAAAGCCTCGATAACTTCTCAGGTACAGTAGCGCTCGCGTCAGGTCCATCGCCAGTCATAGAGAACACCACGACCACGTCACTTAACCCCACTAGCGTTTCACTCGCCCCAGGAGGTTCAGCAACCTCAACACTTACGGTCAAAACGTCACAGACAACATCGCCAGGAAGCTACAAGGTCAGCGTCAAAGCGATGAGCGGGAGCATTGTACGGATTCTAACCCTCTCCCTGATCGTGACATCTCCACCGCCAGACTTCAACATATCCGCCAGTCCAACGGCCATGACAGCTGCAGTCGGATCTTCTGGGACAGCGACGATAACCCTCAGCAGTCTGTACAGCTTCGCTGGTACAGTGAACCTCTCAGGGACAATCGCCCCATCCGACACAACGGCATCGCTTTCCCTCGTAAAGCCAACAGTGTCTTTCAGTCCAGCCAGTGTAGCTCTCGGTGCGAACGGAACAGGCTCGTCAACCATGACCGTCTCATCCTCGCTGCTAACAACACCCGGAACCTACACCGTAACTGTCACAGGCACCAGTGGAACAATGTCGCACTCGACAACGGTGACCGTCACAGTCAGCCTGCTGTGACAAATCCGAGCCTCAAACCACCCGCTTTCTTTTTCTTATCTTATCAGCTCAGCCTCTGACACAAAGAACAGACAGTGCGGAGACCTGCTGTCCAAATGCGTCTTTTTCAACCCAAGGTAACCTCTACGACGAAACCTTGGTTGTAACGCAATGTGGTAGCTTGTGTTCCTTCATAGACGCGCCGGTTATATCGAAAGAGCATCAATTACCTCTCAGACATGATGCCCGTGAATATGTCCGTGATCGGTGCGGGCTATTGGGGGAAGAAAGTAATACGGGAAATTCTGAACGTGTCCCGCACTACCGGCCGCGTTAACCTATGCTCCGTTATTGACAACTCACCTTCCATGCTTGAGCAATGCCTGAGAGAATTTGGCCCCTTAGACTATCGCTTGAGCTATCAGGGATTACTGTCCGACTCTACAACTTCCGCTGTTCACATCTGCTCACCAAACAGCACGCACTTCGAAGTCGCGTCAAACTTTCTCCGATCAAAGAAACACGTTCTCGTCGAGAAACCCCTAGCTCTTCGGTCAAGGGAAGCCGAGGAGCTGGTTAGGCTAGCAGCGGCGAAGCGCAGAGTCCTCGCCGTAGGACACGTTCACCGATTCAACAATGGACTCAACGAGCTAAGACGCATAGTCCAAAGCGGAATCCTAGGGGACATCTACTATCTCCGCCTCCAGTGGACTGGATACCTACCACCCCAGAAAGACCGTGACGTCATAACCGACCTCGGCCCGCACCCATTTGACATTTGCAACAATATTCTAGGCACATGGCCAACAAAGATCTCATGCAGAGCGAGAGGTTACAGGGGTGGAGCATGCGACGAGGTCGCCTTCATTACAGCCGAACACATAGACGGGGTCAACGCGAACATCGAGCTCAGCTGGCTGGACTCAGAGAAGCATAGAGACGTCACCGTGGTAGGAAGTGACGCGGTGGCGCGGCTGGATTGCTTGGATCAGAAGCTGGTCCTTCAGCGGTCTGAGAAAACAGAGACCATATCCACTGTTCCAAGCAACACGTTGCAGGAAGAGATCATCCACTTCGTCAGATGCGTTGAGAATAATTCGGCATCAGAACCGTACTCGAACCTGTCAGATGGAGGCATCGGAGCTGGAGTAGTGAGACTCCTAGAGGCATCGAAGAGGTCAATGCTCGAAGAGCGGACAGTTCAGGTTCGACCTTCAGCGTCCGAGGAACTAGTTGCAGGTGAGCCAGCTCAGATAGGGTTTCGAAAGTTCCCGTCCTAGCACGGAATCGTCCGGTCGAGGTCTGTGTGTGATGCCCCGCGAACCTAAGACCTGGGATCTGGCAAGTGCAGGTGAAGGAAGAAGCATCAGAAGCTAACAAGCACTCTCACAAACTCAACAGAGCGAATCTTCACGCGTGCAGTACCTGCGGAAGGCTCATAGCGACAACATACAGGGAGACGGAGAAAGGAGAACTATTGATCGAGGAGCTGGAGCTGGACCTGAAGATCACGTCCTCACGCATCAGCGTGTTGCGCACCGCCACGCCTCGGAAATACGCCCATCGGAACCGACCTTCGGAAGCTGTCATGACAGTTGAACACACCTGCTGGTAATCATGAGAATCAGAAATGAAAGCACAAGTCTCCAGTCCAAATTTCAGGCAAAAAGAGGTGTCTCAAGTCGGAGGGGGTTTCCGCACTTATCTGAACTCTGTTCGTCCTGCGGCTTTGAGAGCCCGTAGAGCGTTCAGCGTTATCATCTTATTGGGGCCTTTCCGTCCCCAGTCCACGACCTCAACGTTCGACACGTTCGCCTTCGAGGTGGTCAACGGTGTCCGTCGCATGCTCCAGTAATAATCGCCTGCATGCCACAATCCATCGGGAGCCCTCCTCTTCTCCAAAATATCCAGCGCCTCCTTGGTTCGTGGGTCGTCTAGTTTTCCTGCTCGGGAGAGTATCGTGAGTTCTTGTAGAATATCGCAGTGCCAGTACAGTGGATAGTGAAGTTTGACCATGCTCGGGTTGATGATCTCTCCCGTATGGTCCGAACGGAAAAGATGGTGTTGAAGAAAGAACTCCGACGCTCTCTCAATCGGCTTCAAGAACCCTCGATCACCTGTTGCTCGTTGATACTCGACAAGACCCCAGAGTGTCGACAGAGACTCGTTGACCGATGAATGGTCGGCCTTCGGTATCCTGTCACAGTTCCATCCTCCATCAGGCCACTGCCACTCGACCAGCGACTCGGCAAGCTTCACAACCCGTGGGTTCTCTGCGAGACCCAGCCGGCTACACACTGCCAACGCGTTACCCTCTTGAGACGCACATCTCCGATATCGTCCATCGATCCTAGGAACATTGCTTACATGCGCCTCACCGAGCAACCATTTCAGAACAAGATCCGTCCCCTTGACCGCCGGCCGAAATCCCGAAGGTATTCCAAGCTCGACAAGAGAGACGAGACGCCAGTGCGCGCCTGTCCATTTCTGGTAGGGATGCACCCCGAAACCACCATCGGCCCGCTGTCCCGAGAGGAGAGTCTTCACAAAAAGCCCGTTAGGAATCTGTTTCTTCGCCGCCAGAACTTCTTTCGAGTCCGACGGTCTATCAAGAATCTCTGTGAGAGTGAGATAGCGGAGCGATGGATCATCTGAGTCTAGGAGCCATTCGACCGCATGGTCTTTGAAATCCATAGATTCCAGCTTGTCCATCTCGAGAATCTTCACCTCTTTGAAATAACCATTTCACATTCCCCAGGACAAGAATTCTGAGAAGTGTCCGTTCATCCTCTTCCTAGAGGTGAATGCTCCGAATGCAAGGTAGGGATTGAACAGGTACATTGCACCAAGAAAGAAGAAGTTATGGAACAAGGCTCGATCCAACTGCAATTGCGCCCACCTCTTTCTTGCTATGAACAGGTGTTCTCGATCGAGATCTGGGATGAACGCCCCAATCATCATCACTAGTGCGATTTCGATGTTTCGAAATAGTTCGATCCCGAGTACGAATCCCAATGCAGCATGGGTCGTTAAGTTCAAGGCTGTGTAGCGAGCGGTTGAAAAATCCGAGTCGCGATTATTAGGACTATAGGTTATCTGGTGTATGAAGGTTCTCAGTCTTTAATATGAATCACACGGAGCCCGAATCTATGCAGCCAATTACCTATTCAGTATCGAAAGGGCTGAGAGCTGGCGCTATCGGCGGTTTCATCGGATCAATCGTCCTGGGCATTACTGGAGAGATCGGTGCCATTGCCATGAACCAGGAGCTCTTCTACACCACCATCGCGAGGAAACTGGGATTTGCAGACTCATCCGTCCTTGGAGGATGGACCCTCCACTTCCTAGTAGGAATAGTCGCAGGCTCACTGTTCGTCGGAGCAACGGCCGCAATCCGGAGGTTCGCTTTGACCGCGACTAAGAAGGCCATCTGGGTCGGCATTCTAGGAGGCATCGCAATCTGGATAGTCGTATACGTACCCGTCACAGCAATCCTTCTCCCAGCTGACCTGACCGACGCAACGTTTGGAGGAGGGACCTTTGTTCTTCATTTGCTCTACGGGGTCGTAACCGCAATCGTATCCCTGCCATTGCTCCGGCGCATGGTCCAGACAAAGACAGCCGCTTAAGCAAAGGCGCGACCAGTTCCTCGACTTTCTAATTCTCTGGCAGACTAGCCCTTCATAGGTTACCATTCTTTGAACGCTGTCTAGCGTTAGGGAAATAAGCAGCGAGCAGCAGCTAGACATTAGTCTTTCCTATGGCCTTTGGAGCATACTCCTCTTCAGCATGCCAGACGTGTGGCTGCTCCGAAACATCCTGTGAAAGCTGCCAGACAGTCGCGGATTGCTCCAACTGTGCCTCATGTTGCTGCAGCACCCCCCATCAATCATGGAGACATGTGAGGATCGGAAACGGGATCAGAATCGAATACCTCAGCTCAGCCTGGATGACAATTGAGGTCTTGGGATCGATCGGGGTCGGATTGTTCGCTGGAAGTTTCGCCTTGCTCGCTTTTGGTGGTGATAGTCTGATCGAATTGATTTCCGGCCTCGCGGTCTTGAGCGGTCTGCGCCGAGACTCATCTAGAGTTGGCAGTGTACTCGACAGCAAGAGAACGGAACAGTTCACCAGTCTGCTCCTTTTCGCTCTGATTCCCGTCATCGGACTCGGCGCAGTCTATTCCTATCTCACTGGGTTGAAGCCCGAGGGATCGCCACTGGGAATCGTCATTGCAATTGGGGCCGTAATCGTGATGCCCTATCTCTATGTTCAGAAGAAGAGGATAGGCCGTGAGACCCGGTCGCTAGCCCTCTCGATGGACGCGATCGAATCTGTGACCTGTCTCTTCATGGCCACAGCCCTCCTGGGCGGACTTCTCGCAGAATATTTTCTCGGACTCTGGTGGGCCGATTATCTAGCGACTGGAGTTATCCTCGCGTTCGTCGCGAGAGAAGCTGTTGAATCACACCACGAACTCCATCAAGAAGAGTCAGCTGCCCACGTTGAGAAGTGGCGCTGCACTTGCAGAGCAAACCATTAGGACAACGAGAAGGAGGGCGGAAACGCTGGCTGCGGAAACCTGCAGAATCTTCAAGATCGTAGCGGCCTGGGAGTAAACCGTTAAAAGGATTGTTGAAAAACGTAAGGGGGCCTGGACCAAGTGTAGAACAAGCGCGATTTCTTTCAGTTCCCTCTAGAAGCATAATAAGGCAATACTCGTATTTCCCGAGGAAAACACTTGTTGAAGCATATCTCTGTAGCTATTCTCCTAGCCCTCTCGTTAGCTATGGTTTCCGTCGGCCCTAGATCGACAGCCGCATCTCAGACAACCTATGACACTAACACGCTAGCAGGCAAGGCTGCAGCAGTTCACGACGCCCAAAACCAAGGCCTTCAGATAGGCCTCTCAAACTTCATTCTCCAAGAGGCTGACTCCAGTGACCTGGCCACCAACCCGACACCCAACACCCCGATCACACCCTCGTTCGTCCTCACCAGTAATCTCGACGGCTCAGCCGTCCAAGCCCCAGACGTAACCGTCAACCAGGACACACTTGCAGCGACCCAGAACGAACCCGTCATCGCCGTAGACCCTAACAACCCGAACCGGATCGTAGCGGGCGCCAACGACTACGTTACTAGAACTTGGAGCTGTACAGTTGGTGGTACGCCTTGCAGCGCTCTCGGCGACGGCTACTCTGGCACATACTACTCGAACAATGGCGGAGCAACCTGGTGCTGTGTAGCAACTAATCCGCAGAATATTGGAACACTCATCCCTGGCGTAGAGCGCCTAGTCGGCGGCCAATATGACGCAGGAGGAGACCCGAACCTAGTCTTTGACAACAACGGCAACGTCTACTACACAGGCCTCGGTTTCAACCGGCTCACACCACCCAATACTGTCGCGGTGAACAAGGGAACCTTCGACTCCAATGGCAACCTCCACTGGGGAGCGCCTGTCTTCATCGGCCAGACAATCTCCCCCTCTACGTTGAATGACAAACCCTGGACCGCTATTGACACGCACGCCTCCAGTCCCTTCCAAGGACGCATCTACGTTTCCTGGACCCGGTTCATCTTCAAGGCCGGCACCGGCGCCTACGTCCAATCCCCCATCGCCTTTGCATACTCCACTGACGGCGGCCAGACTTTCAGCGGTACACAACTGATCTCGCCTAACGTCCTCTACAGCCAAGGCTCCCACGTAATGGTGGGACCCAACGGCACAGTCTACGTCCTCTGGGATGGCGACACGAAATTCGGACCGTTCGACAGCACATGGGTGACCAAATCCACCGATGGTGGAGTTTCCTGGTCTAAACCGGTAGCCATCGCACCCCTCATCGACATATCCCCACCGGCAAACACCGTCTTCAGAGTCAACAGCTTCCCAGCTGGCGACGTCGCTCCAAACGGTGACGTGTACGCTGCCTGGTCAACCGAAGCCCTCAACACAGCGACCGCATATGGAGTCGATACAACCTGCTTCCCTGGTCCCTCAACGTGTCACGCCGCAACCTACTGGAGTGAATCAACAGACGGCGGTGCTACATGGACCGTCCC
>VBBQ01000021.1:0-446 GCA_005888755.1 Candidatus Bathyarchaeota archaeon | reverse complement strand
TCGCCGGAGCCATCCTCAACGCCCCAACCCCTCGCCCAGTAGACACGGTCTTCCCAGCAGTAGCCATATCCGCACAAGGCAATGTCTACATGTCAGCATACGCCGCGGACGTGGTCTCTCCTTGGCAGAGGTGCGCCCAGCCCGCTACTCCAACCGCTGTTGGACGAATCAACTGCCTACAACTCGACAACTACATCAACAACGCCCGCCTCGACTATGTCGTCACAGACCTGACAACAGCCATCACCCAGACTGTAACCACTCACCCGATCAACACCCGCTACCAGTTTGGCGGCGGTTTCATCGGCGACTATACTGATTTGGTGGTTGACTCGAACAACAACTTCCGCGCTATCTGGGCCGATACCAACAACGTACAGACCGTGGTTTGGTGGTACGGCTTCCAGTTCGTACCAACTAGCATACACCAGCAAGACGTCGTCACG
>VBBQ01000020.1 GCA_005888755.1 Candidatus Bathyarchaeota archaeon | reverse complement strand
CTAGGATTTTGGCTCTTGTCGTTTATTGTGTTGGCTGTCAAATCTGTCTGGCAAAACCATGCTCCAGCATGGGAGGTTCTCAGGTTGCTGGACGTGTTCAGACGGATGGTTAACGATTCGATACGGATCGGTCTGGTGAACGATGCGTCTTCGTTGAGAAGGCTTTCGCTCCTCTCCTACAACCAGCTTGCCCGGTATGATTCTCCCAGCTGCTACAAGCTCTGCGCTATATCTCGAGCCGCGGGAATACTAGCGGCTAGGAACAAGTCTGTTAGGAGAGGTTTTCCTACCAGGACCCCGTATGCTGTTAGACCACAGCTCGTCTCCTGCTACGGGTTCAAGATAGAGAATGGGAGAATAGATATTCCCGTATCGAGAGGGAAACGTTTCAGCATACCCTTGACCAAGCACGTGTTAGAGATCATATCCCAACCACGAGTCAAGGTTCGTTCTTTCACCCTCACCCAGAACAGATTGAGCCTCTGCATCGCCCGCGACACTCCCATGATAGAATGCGCCTCCACGGTTGGCGTGGACCGTAATCTTCGTAATCTCACGGTTGGAAACGAACACGAGACAAGCAAGTATGATCTCTCGAAGTGTGTGAGAATAGCCAACACTACAGCGCGTATAGTAGCCTCTTTCACCCGGAACGATGATAGAATAACAACAGCGATAGCGTCCAGGTATGGACAGCGGAGAACCGCTAGAACCGGTCATCTGCTCCACACTGCGACAAAGACGATTGTTGCAGTAGCAGTCCAGCGGAAGACGGCGATAGTTCTCGAAAACATCGAGGGCATCCGATCTCTCTACCGGAAGGGTAATGGTCAGGGTAGAAGGTATCGTGGTAGGATGAACGGCTGGAGCTTCGGGGAGGCCCAGCAACAGATAGAGTACAAGGCGCGATGGGTAGGACTACCGGTTATCCGTCTGTCTAGGCGTGAGACCAGAGGTTCCAGTGTGTCTTGTCCGAGATGCGGGGAGAGACTCCAATCGGACAAGAGACTGGGACGCAAGCTCTGGTGCGGTAAGTGTCGAGTAGTAATGGACCGGGACATGGTTGCGGCTGTTAACCTGGCTCGGCGGGGACGGGTGAGGTTCGCACGTTCCCGGCCTCCCATCATCGAGGCGCAAGGCAGGGCAGTTGAAGCAATGAAGGGGAACCCGACGCCTACGGTAATCCCCCGAGTCGATGCCCCGAAGTTAACTCATCCGACGAAGAGTTAACAGAACCCCCGCTTCCGTCCCGACTCTTACCTCTTGAACCGTCATATTGGGCATGCCAGAAGCTCTGGGTTTGAGGGAATATCTGGGGCAGAGGAGCCCGAATCTATTCAGATCGGCACAATCGAAACGATCTCTCTTGGGCGACGCGCCCGTTATTGAGCACTTAAACAAATTCCTAGGAGAACCACCATCTCCATCCTGGACACGGTGTCTGTCGATGAGAAAATGTCGCAACAAGACATTCAATCGACAATGCGGAGAGGCATCTCAGCGCGTTCAGTAGTGCTCGTGATACTGCTCGTCGGACTCGGCGCGGGAGCAGTGGGCTACGGACTCAACAACGCCTTTGCAACCACCAACCCATCACAGCAAACCACAACCACCACCAATGGCCAGTGGTCCGGTTTGAGGGGGGCCGGACCGCCTGGCTGGGACCGCGATGGCGGTTCCTCGCTAAGCTTCAGAGCCTTCAGCACAGTCGCCAACGTTACCGCAACGGGATTCGCAATTAGTGACAGCACACACTTCGCAATCACTATTGCATATCACGGAACCGGCAGCGCGCCAGCAATCACGGTCGTCGGTCTCGCTCCTGGACTGAGTGGCAGCACCACAGTCGCGTTAGGATGGAGCAACCCAACAACTGTAACCCTAACGCTCACAGGCACAGGCTCGCTCACCACCACAATGCGGGCGCAAGCACTGATCGTACCTCTCACCAGCTAAGATGATGGTCGATGCCCAACCCAAACTCCCCCTTTTCTAGAAATATCCCGAACAAGTCCCAGTCCTTCCAAGCCCGACTGGATATGACGCTGCGATTCCTGTCGCTGGGAGACGAGTGTCTCTCGCGTGGACTCGTTACCGTAGCGATGGGCCTGTTCCTGCTTGGGCTACTATTCGTCCGTCTCCAGTTCTCATAAGCCTCACAATCTTCTACGAAACAGTGAATCGGGGCATCACTAGATCCGTGAATCGACGCATCAAGCTCAATCCCTCTTTGTCAGGGAAGTAGAGGATGAAATATGATACACCGAGCTCTTGGAAACCTTTCATCTTCTCCGCTACCTCAGTCACCGTCCCGATGAGGGGTCGGGTGGATCGCATTCGTTCGACAAACATTTCCAAAGATTCCTCCGGCTTCCGGTACTGACCATAGTGTTTGTTGAAGGATTCACGAAACTCGCCCTCCGTCCCGCCAACTACGCACGGGCCATAGTAGGATCTCTCGATCGTGTTCAGCTTCCTACCAGCATTCTCACAGAACGTCCGCAGAACCTCCACCTTGCGCGCATACTCGTCAACACTCAACCCGACAGCATTCCATCCATCGGCAAGCTCTGCGACAATCCGCAACAACATTTTCTCGCCGCTTCCGCCAACCCAGATCTTGCGCGACACTGGTCTAGGGTAGCTCCAGGCTCGATCGATCTTGAAGTTCTTTCCCTCAAACGTCGCGTGGTCTTGGGTCCACATCGCGCGTATGATCTGGACAGCCTCCCGCAGCTGCTGCATACGAACTCCTATCGGTGGAAACGGTATGCCGTACGCCTTGTACTCGGGCTCGTGCCAGCCCGCGCCAAGGGTCAACATTAACCTCCCGCCGCTAACGTGGTCGAGTGTTGCGCCCATCTTCGCCAACAAGGATGGATAGCGGAATCCGACGGCACTGACAAGTGTTCCAAGGGTTATCTTCTTCGTAGTTTGGGCCAGAGCTCCGAGGGTCACCCACGGGTCCACGCACGGCTGCCGATACGTCTCTTCGTTTCTTCCCATAAGATGGTCGCAGATGAAGAGACCGTCAAACCCTGACTTCTCAGCCTCTAAAGCCACCTTCCGGATCCCGTTGTAGCTTATCCCTAGATGGTTCTCGATTTGAACACCGAACTTCAAGGACGTTTCTCAAATTCCACGAGTGCTTCCTCTTGGTATTTATTGGCGTAATCCCCGGAGCCTTCGATAGTACAAGCCGAGCAACGCAACTGCGACGCTGATAAGGAGCACCGGCCCTACGAAGGGCAACATGATAACCGAGACAGCGAGCGAAATCCATGGAAACAACTTTGCACGGCCTCCCTTGAGCAGTTTGATCCCCGACGCGGAACCGATCATGTAGACGAGAATTGCCGCGCCACTCGGAATCAAGAGAGCCGTCTGCAAATCGATGCTCAGAAAATACGACACGGCCAGAGTGATCATTCCCAAACCAGTCAATAACGCGAGCGAAAGATGAGGAACACCGGTCGTGCTGTTGATTCGAGCTATCGCTCGTGGAAGGCCTCCCTCCTTCGCGACAGAATAGATGACACGGGACATCCCAGTCGTGTAGGCGTTTACTGTTCCGAAGATGATGAAAACCGCAAGAACCCCAGTGCTAACAGCACCGTAAACGCCCAGAGCGTTCGAGAGAATCGCGGCGAATGGAGCGACACTGCCTCCAGCTTTGTAGGCCTGAGTTCCAACTGTCGCAAAGGCGACGGAGAAATACAAAGCGCTGATCACTATGACACTGAAGACAATGCTTCGATGGAAGTCTCGTTCTGGATTCTTGAACTCCTCCGCCACATTGGACACATTCTCATAACCAAGGTAGGACCAGAAGATGAGAGCGGCGGCCGTGCCTATTGGGAGAACTCCGTTCGGGAAGAATGGAGTGAAATTCTCGAGTCGAACAAGTGGAGCAGACGCGATCACCGCAGTGAGCAGTAATCCAACGATCGCGACTATGACTGCGAGCTGAACTTTTCCGCTAATTACAATGCCTCGATAATTGATCAGGAAGGTTCCAAGAATTATCAGCGCCGCAACAACGTAGATCATCTCCTTGCTCAACGGAATCGCGTACGAAAGATAGGAAGCAGCGATGACGGTTACAACTGGGGCACCTGTCACATACCAGACGATGAAGAGCCAGCCGACCGCGTCCGCCCAACGTTGTCCGAAGCTCTCGCGTGCGAACGAGTAGACTCCTCCCGACTCTGGCTTTCGAGCTGACAGGCTCGCGAAAGTATACGCGAGTGGGTAGCTAGCCAACGATAGTAGGAGCCATGCGATCAGCGAGGCTGGTCCAGCAATCTGGGCTGCCAGTCCTGGCAGGACTAGGACCCCCGAGCCGAGGACCGAGCTCATGTACAATGCGACAGCATAACGCATTGTCACTGCTTTGCGTAGACCCGGGGTACCTTGTGGCACAGCCGATCAAGCAGAGTCCGGATTCGAATCCGGGTTGGATAAAGGCTGGTTCACCAGAGAAATGCGAGGTATCCAGTTTGGCGATGGCTTACTTGTGACGCACTGAATGCTTTGGTAACTTGGCACTCTCGCCCGACTCAATCTTCAGTCTTGTCTGGTGAAACGGCGATTGCTTTGCGTCGAGTACGGTCTGGATGAATTCCTTGTAGCCGGTTGTCATCTCATCATACGCCTCCGCCACCTCTCTCATGTCAGGGATGAGCGCCTTGAGCTCCTTCGAGAGTTTTGTATCCGTGTTGCGGATACGGAACAGGTTTCGGATCTTGACGACGGCTGATTCTAGCTTGTCGGTCCAATCTTTTTCCAAAAGTATTCTGGTGAACAGTTCTCCAAAGTCAAATTCTTCTGCCGCTGGTTCGGGCTGGCGCTCAAACATTTCCCGCGCCTTCTTGCGCGCCTGATCAGAGAATCGGTCCTCAAAAGACGCATCATCCTCCGAACTCACAGCAAGGCACTACGCTTTGCTCAAGGTTCGGGCGTCAATCGTAAGTCTCGTGTTACCCTTATCCGCACTCGGCGACTGTCTTCTGCTCGAATCTGCTCCTTGAACCATTTCCGCGGGAGGCAACGTGAGAGGGATCAAGAATCTATTTGAGCCGGAGGGTAGCCATCTATGACAGGAATGCACGTCCATCAACCGATTTCAGTAACAGCGCAGACTCCTCTCGGACAGGCGATGCAGTCAGCGTCAACAATGGGTTTGCTACTCCTAGTACCGCCTCAGCCGCAGGAGACTTGCCCGTTATGCGGTCACGTGCAGTCCGCTGGTTGGAGGTTCTGCAGCAATTGCGGCACGAGACTCAGATGCCCATCATGCAGCACTCAAAGTCTTGGAAAGAACTATTGCCACAACTGTGGCACGCGTCTAAGGTCTTAGAATACTAGTACTCAATCTAAGCTAGTTTTTCGGGATCCGTCCTAGGATTGTTTTTTGCGCATTTGCAGAAGCCTTGTTCTTCGCCGATCTTCTGCTCCTCCTTCGCCAATTGGTCGCTACGGATGTAGCGTTGACAATCCGGGCAGAAATGTTTCCTGATCTCCGCGAGACGCTTCCTGTTCTCTTCCAGATCCAGTAAGCGTGCCTTGCCTGGGCGTTCGTTTTCTTCGACTTTTCGGAGACGCCTGCGTTCCGCTAGCGTGAAGCTTAGCTGGGCGCGTTCCCAAGGAGGCACTCGTTTCTTCTCAGACATTTCTCCCTATTTCTTCGAGTTCCTCTATCATAATCTTTCCACTTTGAACGTGTTTTAAGCCTAAAACAAGCCCGGATCCGGAATCCAAGCCCGCAATTTCTAGAACATGATTTTCCACGCTTATCCCTAGGGGAATCTACGGGGATCGAAAAAGCCGAGACAAGCCGATAACACACCGGTCTCAAAGAAACAAGCTCGTAGTCCAGCCCAGACAGAAAAGGGTCAGAGAAAAAAATGGACCCTTTGAGGGCACCTCGCGTGGCATGAGCGGTCTCCGCGGACCCGGGCGAAAGTAATTCCCGAGACGAGGCCAACGCGCGTATTACGTCCACAAGAACGCAGGCGATAAGCAAGAGAGACATTTGCCTTTCGATCTGCTAACGCAAGCCAGATTATCGATGAGAGCGAATAATCACAAGTTCCCTGTTCAAATCCGTTGAATTATCATCTGATCCGAGACCATTTTCAAGACTATGAGGTTGAAGATGCCTTTGAAGATGCATAGGCTGCTATCGCTCCTCGCCTTCGTCCTCGCCCTGATAGGCGGCGTACTAGTTGTCGTATCCGCCCTCGGCGGGCTTTCCCGTCTAAGCATTGGCTCTCTCGCGATCAATGGCCTAGTCTTCCTTTTCGGCCTCGGCGCTATTCTAGGAGGCTGGATGATCTACACAGGCATCCGGAAGCTCGGCGGCATTATGACATTGATCGCTGGAATCATCCTGTTCGTATTGATGGGAGGCGCAGGCACCTCAGTGCTTCTCGTCCTGGCAGCTGGGGTCCTAGGACTCCTCGCTGCAGAGCTGAAGCCCTGGTGGGCCTTCTGGCGGTAATCCCACCAGTATTAGAACGATTCCTACAACCCTTCATTGTGCCAGATTAGCCAGTCGTGTTTCCGGGCTGGCCTGCTTTTGCAGCTTGTGCGGCGATAAGCCGTTGTCTTGTAGCCTCTATCGTCGAGGTCGAGTAGAATACTACGAGTATGGTGAATAGTCCGACTCCTGTAAGGAACTGATATCGAAGTAGAGGCGTCGAAGTGGTGAAGGTGAACCCGTTGGTCAGGGCGATCATGATGGTTGCGACCAGCCAAAGGAGAGTTGTTATTGTGAGCGTGACTTGCAGCTTCATTCTCTCTAGCGACTTTGATACTGGCAAGATTCCTGATAGGCCGAGCAGGATGCCTGTGACGCTGATCAGTAGACCGGTGATGTAGGTGATTGCATAGTTGGTGATGTCTTGGAGGGTGATGGTATAGGCGATGGTTCCGAACATCGCTAGCGATGCGAGTACAAGCAGGAACATGGCAGTGTTATGCCAGGAACTCTTCGGATTTCCAACCGTCACGCTGACATTGTCCCTCCGATGTGTTCCCTCTTAGGTAGAGTTATTGGGCTTTTGCTAGCCTCCCCCATCGTCCCCAACCCAATAGTTTCATTATCGAGTTCACCGCTCTCTCCTGGATTAGACCTGGCCCCAGGCTAACCCTGCTTAGGCTGTAGGGCTTGAAGCACGCAGGCTGGATTCTCGACCTCTACCACAAAGCCGGCCAGATGGTCATATGGCTAAAGAAAACAGATGGTAGTTGCGTAAGACTCACCGACCCCTGGAAGCCAAAGATCCACATAGGTGGAAGTTTTCGAGATCTCTTAGATCTCGCTTGTCGTCCCGGTCTTGAAAACGCTATTTTCGTCGAGAGGTACGAGAAGGCTGGCGACCGCGAAAAATCGAGGGTACTAGAGGTAGAAGTTGATGGAGACCAGGAAGCAGTAGGACTAGCCAGGAAGCTCGAACAGTTCGGGCGTTATTCCAAGTTCCGCTTCTACGATATCGACGTCCCCTCGCCGCAGATGTACCTTTATCGCAAGAGCCTCTTCCCGCTAGCGTTTGTTGAAGCAGAAGAAACCAGTCGAGGAGTTAGCTGGACTCTCAAAGACTCAAGAGAATCCATTGATTATCAACTACCACCGCTAAAAGAAATCAGTTTTGAGATCAAGACAGAGAAGATAAGGAAAATTCGGAGCTTCGACGATAAACTAGCCTCGTTCCACTTTAGCCGCGACGAAAAAGAGATACTCGCCCTAAACTCGGGCAATGAAATAGACAAGATCCTCGGACTGGTAGAGGCCTTCAGGCTAGAAGACCCTGACGTGATCATGACCCATGGTGGCGATTCTTTCATCTTCCCATATCTTGCTCGAAGAGCGCAAGAGCTTGGAATTCTAGACAAGCTGATCCTCGGCCGAGACATCTCACCCCTTAGAGTCTATGAGGTTCAGGGCCACAGCTACTTCTCCTACGGCAAGATACTGTATCGTGAGACAGCCGCCCGGCTTTTAGGCAGGTTGCACGTGGACCAGAACAACGCCTACGTGAGTGCCGACTGCGGGCTTGAAGGCCTGTTCGAAGTCTCAAGGACATGTATCATGCCGATCCAGAGAGCCAGCCGTGCTACTATCGGCACTAACATGACAAGCCTCCAGCTATACCACGCGGTCAAACGAGACGTCCTCATTCCATGGAACAAGAATCAGCCTGAAGAACTGAAGAACAGCGGAGAGCTAGTTATGGCCGACCGTGGCGGATTCATCTACCAGCCCCAGATCGGCATCCATGATCATGTTGGAGAGCTGGACTTTGCCGGTCTCTATCCGACACTCATGACACAGAAGAACCTCAGCGGCGAGACCGTCAACTGTACCTGTTGTCCGGATTCCGCGAACCGTGTTCCAGAGCTCCGCTTCAACATCTGCGAGCAATCGGCAGGCATCGTTCCTCTCTCCCTGAAAATACTTCTCGACAAACGAGCCCGGTACAAGATCGCAAAGAAAACCGTCAAGGACGAAGAGTTGAAGGGGCTTTATGATCGCCGCCAAGCGGCGTTAAAGTGGATACTAGTCTGTTGCCTACCACCTGAATCACCTGTACTGATCTCTCAGAATGGAGAGATAGGTTACCAACAAATTGGCAAAGTAGTCGACCAGCAATTAGGCGATGATGTAGGAGTTTTTGAGTGTCATCAGGAATTGTATGTTGCAGGAGTGGATAAGAACCTAAAATCAAAATTTTGCAGAGTCTCAAAACTAATCAAGACTCCTTCCCCAGAAAAACTCCTTACGGTAAGAATGGATGATGGTAGACAGGTAAAATGCACTGCTAACCACTCATTTTATGTTCTGAGAAGTGGTCGCCTAGTTGAAATAAACGCTGAGAATCTGTCAAAAGGGGACCTTGTACCGGTAGCCAAACGCATCGTACACAATACAACAGTTTCGAGATTAGACCTTCTAGAACGAGTCAGACACGAGATAGGCCAGACAGAGAGCGACCTTTGGCGCGCCAAGAGTGATAGCTTCCGAGCAGTCGTGAAGTCTTCTTCGAGCACTCTTCAGGTTGTTCTGAAGAATGAAGGAAGGCACATTCAGAACTTAGAGACGTGGCGTGAAAGTGGAATAATCCCTTTTCGATATCTAGACTTGCTATCCCTACCCGAACAATCCTCAGACACTATCATCGGCTGCGGCAGGAGAGCAGGAGGGCATGTAGCTTGGCTACCCGCTTCCCTCGACTTGGATGAAGACTTAGGCTTCTTTCTGGGATTTTACGTGGCAGACGGAAGTGCGGGAGAGAATTTCATACGGCTCGATGTGGGAGGAAACGAAAGTGAAATCGCCGATCATCTTACTGACATCATCAAAACAAAGTTTGGACTTACGGCCCGATTGTACAAAGAATCCAAAGCTAACATGTTCGTGCTTCAGGTTAACAGCATAAGCCTAGTTCAGATTCTCAATCGAATCTTCGAACTCCCCTCTTCATCTGCCACTGGCAAGCTGAAAGTCCCCCCTCTTCTCTTTAATGCTTCACAAGAAGCGATCCTTGGGTTCATTTCTGGACTTGTAGCTGGAGATGGTAGCGTAAACAAGGACCGAGACCACATCTCAATAGCAACCCACTCCTACGATTTTGCGGTGCAAATAGGATACCTAGCCCTCCACCTTGGAATACCTTTCAACATAATCAAAGGAAAAAGACTTCACAGAATTTATTTCGTCGGCCCAAATGGGCTTCGCCCCTTCAAAGAACTGTTCCTCAAGAAGAAACATAGAACTCGTTTTGAGACGATTAGAACTAGTTGCCACGCGGATTGTCGCCATGCTATCTTTGAAATGTTTCCAGTAGAGCAATCCGGCCTCAAAGAAATCGCTACTCTCACCCGTACAGTTAGAACTCCCAGGCTAGAAGGTAGAGTCCGAGTTTGCCCTGAACGTGCGAGAAGATCTCTTCAGAGAATAGCGGGAAACCCACACTCTTCCCGACTACGAGAATCTCACTCTCGAATCATGAAGCTACTAGATTCTGATATTGGCTTTGTCGCGGTAAAAGAAATCGAGAAGATTGAATCTTCCTCTCGATTCGTATATTGTTTTGAGATCTCGGATGATGAGAACTTTCCCGCTTTCTTTACAGGAACTGGTGGCGTCCTTATCCACAACTCCTTTGGCTATCTTGGATTCAAGAATGCCCGGTTTGGAAAGATAGATGCTCATATTGCGACCTGTGCTTTCAGCAGAAAAGTTCTGGGACAGGCCTCAGCTCTTGCCGAGGCTCATGGTTTCGAGCTTGTCCATGGAATAGTCGATTCCTTCTGGCTACGCAAGCCCAAAGCAACGAGAGAAGAGTATGAGGATCTCTGCACGATCATACGTGAAAAACTTGGTCTGCCTATTTCTTTTGAGGGAGTCTACAAGTGGATTGTTTTTCTCAGTTCAAAGATAGACTCGAAGGTGGGAGTGCTTAACCGGTATTATGGTATTTTCGAGGATGGGACACTCAAGGTTCGTGGAATAGATCTTCGGAGACATGATACTCCGGAGATCGTTAGAAAGTGCCAGGAGAAAATGCTCAAAACATTTACCGAGGCTCGTGATTCTGGCGAGTTCAGACTTCTTATCCCAAGGACTCTCAGGGTCCTAGAAGAGTTCGTGTTCTTGCTGCGAGAGCGCAACGTTCCTCTGGAGGATCTTGTGATAGTCAGGAACTTGAGCAAGAATCCAGATGAGTACACTCACCAGGTTCCTCAGGCGATCGCCGCGAGACATCTCGTTGCACAAGGAGGTTCGGTACACGCAGGGCAGCAGGTCAGCTACATTCTGACCAGTGACCAGACTCACACGGCTTTACCGCCGGAGGTTGTTGGTGAAGACACAGTCTATGATTCGGAGCGGTATGTGGACCTGCTATGTTCGTCAGCCGCAAATCTCCTCCTACCTCTCGGGTATGATGCCAAATATCTTCGATCCATGTTCAGAGGAAGCCAGATGAGGCAACCGGTCGCCCCGAGGATCGGTTGAAAGATGGCAGAACATGCCAGGTATATCCAGGAAATCGCCCAGAATAAGCCCTAATCTCGAATCTGGGCCTATCACAATTTTTTGGCCTGAAAATCGTTCGGGAATCATGGGATAGAGTAGGCAAACACCATCTCATCCAAGCACAGACTGCACCTTGATCAGCTGGACTCGTCCATTATGGGTGCGGACAGGAAATCTTCCAGGAAAAAAGGGGGGTATTGTTCAGCGATTTTGCGTCGCACGAGCGCTTTTTCCGAGGATCAGCCTTGGAGATATCTTGTCAGTGTCTGATTGTCTAAGGTAACAATCTCCGTCTTGTCTTCGTGGATAAACGGATGTCTGGTGACGTTCACCTGAGTGTGTGTTCCTTTGTCGTGTAGTGCAGCGGAGACGTGGGCAGTTCGAGCTAGAACATCGTCCATTGCCTTGCTTCTTGATTGCAGGTTCGTGACAACGATGATCATGTTTCGCTGTTCCGCAAGTATGGCCAAGGAACGAATATTTCTAGAGAATAGATCGAACGCTTCCCTCTTCTCCTTGACATCCGGATCACAGTAGAGAGCGGTAATGTCTGACACGATCGCCAGCCTGGCATCGCATTGGTCTATTGCCTGCGCGAGCTCGTCAGTTATGAGGCTGCTCAACTGGTGATGGGTGAAGCTTAGTCCTCTCCTGATCCAGCCCGAGGCTGAAAGCGTGCTTCGACACGGTGTACGCATCGAAAACGTTGCCCCCGTCAACAAACACGACATCGCTATCCAGTCCCGGTGGAAGAGGATTGATAGCCCGGACGCAGATGAGATGGCTGAGGGCATTAGACGCTTCGCCTTGAAGGCTGACTAGCTGGCCAAAGCGGAGAGCAAGGGTTTCATCAATCGCTTCAATCCCTGTAGCAAGGTTTGACTGAAAATCTCGGAGTAGACTGCTCCCCCTGCTTAGCTTAGCCTCCAAAGGCTCCCCAGGATCGAACAGCTCCTCCGCGTTTTTGCAGATCGTGTTCGTAAGGAACCGTTTTCCAGGTGGAAGAGCTGACGGCTGGACCTTGAGAGTTTTTTCAAGCTCGAAACCGCACCCCGGACAGGTGTCCAGGAAGACGAGCTGGACTCTGCGTGGATTGATGAACGGTTTAGAGAGAACTAGCGCCTCATCACAGAGACTGCAACTGTACAGATAGCCTTGAGCGCTCGATCGGTCCTGGTCTAGCTGCCAGGTCTTTGGCTGAAGAGGCTCAACAGTATTTCGAGTCCCCATGTCCGGCTCATTGTAGTGGTCCTATTCGTCGCGTTTGTTTCGTGGGACAGCGTCTTCGACGCCTTTTTCTGTGATGTGGAAGTAGGTCTCTGACTCTGGCAGATAGGGCGAGTCTATCACTTTCGCCACTCGTAGTCCCTGACTGGACTTTTTCAGCATGATACGATGTGTGGACGCGTGAGCCATGATGTTCCCGCCTGCGGGGCGCATAGGGTCGCCGAAGAAGGCTTGCGGGTTGGCCTGGACCTGGTTGGTGACAACTACTGCGAGGTTGAGGGCTTGAGCGATGCGGAGGAGCTTGTGGAGATGGCTGTTCAAGCGTTGCTGTCGTTCGCTGAGGGACTCTCGGCCGATATATTCGCCGCGGAAGTGTGAGAGGATGGAGTCGACGACTAGTAGCTTGATGTTTTCTTCTTTGCAGATCTTGAAAGCGTGATCAACGGTAAGTATCTGGTGGTCGCTGTTGTAAACGCGGCTGTAAATGATACCGTCAAGAATCTTGTCTGCATCTTGTCCGCTGGCCTGGGCCATCTGGAATACTCGTTGGGCTGCGAAGGTTCCTTCCGTGTCGATGAAGAGGACTTTTCCCTCCAATCCTCCTTCAGCTGCGGGAAGTTGAGTCTGGATACTCAGTTTCATACATATCTGCGATTTACCGGCTCCGAATTCACCCACGAACTCGGTGATAGCCTGTGTCTCAAGTCCACCACCCAGCAGTTTGTTGAGGTTGCTTGATCCGAAGCTGAGGCGGAGGAGAGTCTTACGTCGTTCCCATAGTTGCTTAGCAGTGACGAAGTCTGTCTGGATGGTTTCGCGAGCGGCCTTGCTGATCTTGTGGGCAACGCTACTCTCGAGACCGGCTTTCTCGACAAGCTCGCGGATTGGCGCGATTGCGAGGGCTGAGATATCGTCGTAGCCTGCCTCTCGGAGTTTGTTGGCGGTGACTGGTCCGACGCCGTCTAGGTCTTGAATATCTAGCACTTCAGCGGTCATTATGATCTAAATAATCGCTGGGCTCGGAGTTCGCTTATCTCTCACAGTGAGGAGTGAAAGTATTCCTCTGAGTGAAGGCGATTGGTCTATGCGACTGCGTATCTATCTCTCAAGACCTTTTTGAAGGTGGAGTCGAATCCTTCTTCTCCAGCTTAGACGACCATTGGCTCATAGTCTTGGACAACAATTCCCGGAAACGCTTCACAGCCGAAGTCAGTCTCAACAATTCAGGCACATCACGCGTTGTATAGGTGGTCGACGCTGCTGAAACAGGCAAGGACGCGCCCATACCGGTCAAGGGCTGGTCCATCCGAACCCAGCCATGCCCCAACTCAGACAATAGGGGAAGAACGCTAGTATCCGTTTCCCCCGTCAGCTTGTAAAGACTCGGTTCTCGAACATCCAACCGTGAAAGCTTACTGGTAAACGAGGCCTCCTTTGAGAACTTTAGATCCGCCTGGAAAGCTCGAGCCAGCTGCTCGGTCAATGCTCGCACCTCCAAGAAACAGTCAGGCAGCATACCCAGGAGAAGATTTACCCGAAGACTCTGCGACAAGGGATGAAGAACCCGAACCAGATAGTTTGGAACCGCATGACGAGCGAAGGTCTCCGATAGGTGACCTAGCCCCATAACCCAGGCCAGATGGGACTTGAAATCCTCACGCAGCCCCAAGACCTCGCTCCAAGCCTTGCTCCCGTCTCCAGACTGACAGAAATCCAGGTTTCGAGTCAACGACATGTTCACCTGGCGTAGAACGTCGACATCGACCGGTGAGACTAGTGGGCCCTGAACAGGCAAGGATCTTCAGCCCTTGACAGTCGCCCCCAGCTGGGAGATAGGCAAAATGTTCCCATTGCAAGACCATAATCGTTCAAGACAAGCATCATGAGAGAACAAGAAGGGAGAACTCTTGCCAGAAGAGGCCAGCAATTCCAACACATGGAAGTGTTCTCTCATGGCTATCACCGACTGATGCGGGCAGGCAGGTCGTCTATATCCGAATAGGGTCGATGGCGTAGCAACTGTGTTAAGCTGACGACGATTCTTCTCTTGATGTGAAAGCAACACGATCGATTACCGAGAGTGAAGTCAGTCTTGTTCTGACTATCCGGAAATCGATCGAGCTTGCTCGACGAGCTTATGTCAAACGCGAAAGGAAACAGGTCCTCGAACCCCTACGGACATGGTTCACGATCCCAGGTGGCGCTTCTTTCTATTTCATGCCTGCCTATGTGTTTGGCCTTGGAACGGTATCTGTGAAAGTAGTCAGCGTGAAGTCTGGAAACCGGCACGACTCTCTACCATCCACCTCGGCCATGATCTACGTCTTCGATTCAAAAACCGGATCGGAGTTGGCGCGTATTGCGGGCGACAACTTGACCGCGATCAGAACCGCTGCCAGCTCGGCAGTTGCTACCGACATTCTAGCTATCAAAGACGTAGAGACCCTGGGAATCATTGGAACAGGAAAACAGGCGCAGGCCAACGTCCCGGCGGTACTCGAAGCGAGAAATTTTTCCCGGGTCCTAGTCTACTCTCGATCAAAGGCCCATCGGGCAGCGTTTGTGCGAAGTGCTTCCAGGAACATTGGTGTTCCGGCCAGTGAGGCCGCATCTTCGGAGGAAGTAGCTAGAAAGTCCGACGTTCTCGTTTTGGCTACTAGCTCTCGTGTTCCGCTCTTTAGAGGCAGCTCGGTTCGCCTCGGGGCCCATGTGAACGCGATTGGAGCCGCTCTTCCGAGTTCGCGAGAAATGGATACAGCTCTGGTGAAAAGATCTGTTCTCGTTGTTGACTCCGTCGAACAAGCTGTAACGACCTATGGAGATATCATGACCCCGCTTAGAGAGAAGGCGATTACGAGATCACACATTAGGGCGGAATTAGGGGAATTGCTTCTCGACCCGAGCATCATACGGAGAGGAAAAAATGACACTACCATTTTCAAAGCTGGAGGGCTTGGGGTCCTAGACGCGGTCTTTGCGGACTACATTGTCTCTCGGTTGTAGTTGTTCTTGTATAATCCGATTTCTTGCCGAGTTTCACGAAGGCTGTCGCAGACTCTGCGCGATTCGGGTCCCATCCAGCATTCCCAGAAAATGCCGAGATTGTAAGCGGTCATAAGCAGACGCGAGATCTGAAGCAGGCTGAAAACAGAACCCATTTAATAGTGGGTCTTGGGTTTCGCGGTCTCCGTGGGCCGGTAGATCAGCCTGGTACACAGCGCGTCAGGGCTGGCCGAAGATCGCCCGCTTGGCAGGTCGTCCTTCGACCCAGAATGCGGGAAGGCACTAACCCTGCTCCGTAGGGCCGCGGGTTCAAATCCCGCCCGGTCCACCACCATCGAGCCGGCGCGCGAGATCCGAGTCGGCCCTCGGCCCATGAAAATTCACGGTACAGATTCACTACTGGTTTCAGGACAAGATCAAGTACAGTGTCAAGAGCAATTCAAATAGTTGTTTCGAAAGTCTTCCGAAAGGGTTTCAAAAACTTGTTTCAGGACGATTTCAGGAACTGTTTCCGATAATGATCCAATAACTGGTTTCAAGAACCGTGTCAAAAGACGATTACGAGAAGCGATTCTAAATACGCGATCCCCCCCAAAGAATAGGATTCCAATCGCTGGCTCTAGGCGACATTCGGTCGGACCAAATTCTCAACGTTTCTAAGCCACCGTGTGTCGTCGTGGACCAATCGGCCGTCCGAAATCGTTCAACATGATCCAGCCTGGTCTGCATTTTCAGTTGGTCTTATAGGTGCAAGCGAGACGATGCTACTGCCTTTAGGTGCATGCTTTGCCAAGTAGACAGCCCACATGGTTTGAGACGATCAACCCGGCAACAGGCAAGACCCTCAAACGATACAAATCATCGACAAAAGCCGATGTCGACAAGGCAGTCACTAAGGCTAAAAAAGCGTTTGAGAAATGGCGCTTACTCTCGCCCGCTAAGCGGGCAATCTATCTGGAGAGAGCCGCGAAGACGCTTCGGGCCCAGAAGGGGAAGCTGGCTCGAATCATCACCCAAGAGATGGGTAAACCAATGAAAGAGTCGCTACCGGAGGTAGCGAAATGCGCCTGGGCTCTGGAGTACTATTCAGAGAACGGCCCAAAATTCCTAAACCCCGAAGTCATAAAAACAGACGCAACAGACAGCTATGTCGCCTTCGAACCGCTAGGGGTCATCGGCTCTATAATGCCCTGGAACTTTCCACTGTGGCAATGCATCAGGTTCGTAGCTCCGTCGCTGATGGTTGGCAACACGACCGTCTTCAAACCCTCCAGCATAACGCCACAGTCAGGACTCGCCCTCCACAGCACCTTCGAATCAACCGGCCTCATCCCCGGATGCTTCAACATCATCCTCGGGAGCGCCCAAGTAGCCAACAACCTGATCGAATCCGACACTGTCGCCATCTCCTTCACAGGCAGCGTGAACGCGGGACGAGCTGTAGCTCAAGCAGCGAGCACACAGCTGAAGAAGTTCGTCCTAGAGCTCGGAGGAAGTGACCCCTTCCTAGTCCTTGAAGACGCGGACATTGAAGCGGCCTCAACAGGCGCAGTCGCCGGCCGATTCATCAACAACGGCCAGAGCTGCATCGCGACCAAGAGAATCATCGTGGTAAAGCACGTTCTCGACGAGTTCCTAGACAAATTTGTGAAGAAGACGAAATCGCTGAGAGTTGGAGATCCGCTTAGCCCTGAGACGGATATCGGACCTATGGTCAGGGAAGAAGCACTCAAGACTTTAGACGGGCAGGTCAAAGACGCGTTGAAACAAGGAGCTCAACTCGAAACTGGTGGAGAGAGATTGAGGCGCAAAGGATCGTTCTACGCTCCCACCATAATCACAAACATAAGCAAGGAAATGAGGATGATGAAGGAAGAGACATTCGGGCCTGCTGCACCGGTTATCGCTGTCAAAGATGAGGATGAGGCGATAAGACTTGCAAACAAGAGCGAGTTCGGATTGGGAGCAACCGTATGGGGAACGGATACACGGAGAGCAGAAAAGGTCGCCCGAGAGATCTCAGCAGGTCTTGTAACCATCAACAATGTTGTCGTCTCAGACCCACGAATGCCATTCGGCGGAGTTCGACACAGTGGAATCGGTCGAGAACTCTCAAGATATGGAATGCTAGAATTCACCAACATCAAGTCGGTCCGTGTATATGAAAAGTCACCGCTAGCCCACGCCCACGTGGAGTGAATTCGACACAGGGACGCTCTTGGGAGGGACGACTACCCTTCTCTATTCTGAGAAGTTTCTGGATTATAACCTCGGACAGTTTCACCCCCTACGTCCAGTAAGAGTAAAACTAACCTATGATCTGATTCGGTCGAAGGGACTACTCCATGAAGACGAGATCGTGATTACCCTGCCACGAGTCGCCTCTGAAGAGGAGATTCTTCTCTTTCACGAAAAGGAGTATGTTCGATTGGTTCAGAAGTATAGCGACAAAGGCTCAGGGCTCTTGGACGCGGGCGATACGCCTGCTTTCAAGGGATGCTTCGAAGCCACCAGCCTCATAGTCGGTGCTTCCCTAGAAGCCTGCGACAAGATAATGACCGGAAAATTCGCCCATGCCTTCAACCCGTCTGGAGGACTGCACCACGCACATCCTGAACGAGCCTCAGGCTTCTGCATCTTCAACGACCCAGCAGTGAGCATCAATTATCTGAGGAAAAAATACAATGTCAACCGACTCCTCTACCTGGACATCGATGCTCATCACGGAGACGGTGTCATGTACGGGTTCTACAACGACCCGTCACTGCTAGACATCGATTTCCACGAGAGCGGAAAATACCTCTTCCCCGGAACTGGATTTCCAGACGAGATTGGAAAGAGTGAGGCGAAAGGTCTCAAACTAAACGTCCCTCTCCTCCCTGGTACAGGCGACGAGGCGTATCTTCGAGCGTTTCACGCATTAGCTCCGGAGATTGTAAGAAAATTCCGACCTCAGATTATTCTCGTTCAGTGTGGGGCTGACGGTCACATGGATGATCGTCTCGCCCATCTTCGACTTACCACAAACATGTACCAAGGGGTCGTTTCGGAGATGCATAAGCTCGCGCATGAGCTGTGCGAAGGTCGACTCCTGCTGTTCGGCGGAGGAGGATATACTCTTGCCAACGTCCCAAGGGTCTGGACAGTCGCCTTCGCAACTCTGGCGGGAAAAGAGCTGGACAATGAGATCACAGAACCGTGGTCGAGAGAGTTCAGGAAGCTCACAGGAGAAGAACCTCCGACGGACCTTCACGATAAGCCTACGAATGACGATTCGAACACAATTGGCGAAGTGGACAGTGTGCTGAAAGAGCTAGCATCCTACCTCGCAAAATAGCAGCGTGATAGTGCAACGTTTATCTTTCAACGCGTTAAGCGTTCGCGAGAAGGACCATAGATGGGTAGCAAAGGAACCACATCGCTAGGAAAGATGGGCGGAAAAGGTACACACATCAGGTGCCGGAGATGTGGCCGACACGCTTACCACGTTCGGAAGAAACGTTGCGCAGCATGCGGCTTCGGGGAGATTACGAAGCTTCGACGCTACTCATGGCAGAACAAAAAGATCAACCGGACAAGAATAGTCTAGAACCAGTGGTCTCTCGTCCAAGCCAACTTTGGATTTCCTCTTCGTTGAATAGAATCGACGGAACGAGCCGCCAATGGTCGAAGTTAGATGCCCGCGCTGCAACCGACTAATGCATTGGAATCGCAACCTGAAAATATTCATCTGCGACACAGACGGATTCATACTAGGGCTTAACGACCCGTACGTGAAACGTATAGAGTACGAGATCCATCGGGGTCCTGAAGCCTCTCCAGGTCACTGAAGACAGGCTTGGCTCGTCTGTAAAAGTGGGCTCGGCAGGATTTGAACCTGCGACCTTCGCCGTGTCAGGGCGACGTCCTAACCAGGCTTCGCCGACGCGTCAACGGCGTCTTAGACGACGAGCCCCCGGTTGAGCTCAAACTGGATTCCCTATCAAGCTTTCTTGTTCTGTATGATTCCGGAATGACCGTGAGTCCATATCGCGAGTAACAACGCCTCATCAATGTTGATACTGTCTCGGTGGGTTCCAATTGCGACTATAGTCGTTCTGATCGTAGCGACCGGCCTTCTTGTATTGCTAGAGCCGGTTCAGTAATCTTCCCAAGAAAACCTGACACTTGGCCCTGTCGCTCCGCATTTCCTCTTTTCTCTTTAAGTGCATGGAATATTCTGCCGATTTGTGTGGGTAAGGCATTTTACTGGATGGGTTTGTCGACTCGTACTGGGCCCGTAGCTCAGTACGGACAGTAGCGTCGGCCCTCTATCAGTCAGGGGAGAGCCGAAGGTCGCGGGTTCAAATCCCGCCGGGCCCGCCAGAAACTAGCTGTGGCCTTCATCTTTCTTACGCCCTACAATCAGATGCTCAATGGCCCTCAACTGGGGATGAAACCGGTGGGGCAGCGCGTCCTTCAAGATTGCAAAGTCGGACGCTCTGAAGATTCTGAAGGTCCGGCTCATGGAGAGAAAGGCTACCGCAAATACTAGAACGAGAATTGGCAATCTTAGCAGTGGGCCAGGGTGACCCACAAGAGGCATGTCGATCATGATCAGGAGGTAGTCGGCGATCGCAAGCGGAGTCCCAACACCAACAGCGAGCATGATCGCCGTGGGTAGTGAGTTTCCCACGTGGGTTTTCGCGGAGGACTCCATGCTCCGACGTGCGAAGAAGACTGTGCCTGCCCCGAGAATGATTCTTCCCAGCGCCGCTCCGAGAGTTCCTAAGAGGCTGGCTGTAGTAGCGACCGTTATCAGACCAACCAGTGTGGATGCTAGGGTCACGATTAGTACCTGTCTTGCTCGGCCTACTGCCTGAAGGGATATCGTCAGGATCGCACCTTGAGCAGTGAATATGGATGCGAGCGCCAGAATCGCGAAGATGTCGGCTTGGGCTACGTAAGACGGCTTGTACACCAATCCTATCACTGTCGGTGCTACCGCGGCTAAGGCAGCGCCAAATGGTAGAACTGCTAGGTTTGTGAGTCTGAATGCGATGGCTAGCCTATCGGAGATTGCTTGGCTCCCATCGGTCGCATGGCTCGCTGAGAGTGCGGGGTATAGAGCTTGTGTGACTGGAATCCAGAGGATGGACAAGGCGCTTACGCTCGAGACGATTACGTAGTAGATTCCATTGGAGGCCAAGTGTCCAAGAATCAGATTCAGTATGGTGAAGTCTCCGTACTGTTGACCGAAGGCTATGAGAGCGGCCCCGAAGACTGGCAGACTGAAAGCCAGAAGGGGTCTCAAAGGATGTGAAGAATGTGAGGGGAGCTGGCCGTGCCAGAGATACAAGGAAAGAGCAAGGGCCAGCACTCCGCCGACTGCCCAGCCGAGAATAATTCCGAACACTCGATAACCAAGGAGTGCGAGTAATAGACCGAGCCCGCGACTAAGCGGTACGTAGAACGCGTTCTGATAGAGGCTCCGGGCGTAGGAACCGATTCCCACAAAATAGGCTCCGAATAGTAGAATGAAGTCCAGTAAGAGTCCGGACGCGAATGTTATGATCAGTAAGCTTCCGCCATCGGGGGTGCCGATGTATGATGATCCTACAAGGGGCGAGAGAATGCTTGCCATGAGAAAGCCGGCTGTCCCGACTAGGAGAGAGAGTCTGAGGATCGTTCTTGCGGCCGCACCGGCGGTTTTGGGGTCGTTCCTCGCGATGTTGCTGGAAATGTATCGTGTGGCGGACGCGGGCAGGCCTAGTTGTGTGAGCGCGACGAAGGCTGCCTGGGCGGCGAGGAGCAGACCGATCTCGTTCACTTCTATTGGGTCTAGGACGCGGGCGAGCGCTACGTAGAAGATGAGGTAGGTGGTGTAGGTGATGATTTGCTGGGTTGTTAGATAGGCTGTTCCTCGTGGGACATTGTAGACCTCGTCTGTCTTGGACATGAACGGTTATCCGCTGCGGCTATTTGCTGAGTTCTTCTAGGTTACGGTCAAAAACTGACTATCAATCATTGCGTCTGCAGATGTGTCATGAAAAGTGCTCCCAGCCACGCTCTTTGACCTGAGTCCGTTTTCCCGCAAGATGCGCCCAGACTCCGAAAGATTGCTTCTCCACAATCCCGATTCTCGTTAGCGACGGAACACGCTTTTTCGAGTGGTGAAATTTCTCTGGTCTGATCGTTACTACGAGTTCGTATTCCTCTCCTCCATATAGAGCGAGATCCAACGCGGACAATCTATGCTCTTTCGCGAATCTCTGTACATCAGAAGCAATGGGAATTGTGTGGAGGTTGATTCCGACTTTGCTCGACCGTGCAATCTGGTGGAGGCTCCATGCCAACCCGTCACTTGAATCAATGGAGCTAGTGGCTCCGCTGCTTTTTGCTAGAATAATTCCTTCTGCCAGCCGAGCCCTTGGCCGGCGTACAGCTCTGACGAGGGATGGATATTTCGCGAGATCCTTCTCTCTTCTTGACGTGAGGATTCCCAGGCCGGCGCTTGTTTTTCCGAACAATCCTGTTACTGCGATAATGTCTCCTGGTCTCGCTCCATTTCTCCGAACTAGCGTTTTCGGGTTTGCGATCCCGATGCCTGCGATGTCGATTATGAGATCATCTGCTTGGTTGGTGTCTCCGCCGATCATCTTGCATCTGTACTCTCGGGCGGCTTGACGGAGACCTCGGGCTATGTCCTGAACTGTCTTCTTTTTGACGGGTGCTGGTAGTCCTAGGGAGACCATTAGGGCTTGTGGTCGGACGCCTTTTGCGGCGAAGTCGCTGACAGTTGCAACAACACTCTTTCTTGCCGCCTCTTCAATGGTCATTCCTGGTGGGATATCAGTGCTGCCGACAAGCATGTCTGTCTTTACAATAATCCAGGTTTTCGATGAAAACGGGATTGCGGACACGTCATCACCGAAATCGAGTGGGATGCCTGGTTGGCCGGAGAATTGGTTGGTGAGGATGCGAATAATCTGTGTCTCGCTAAGGCTCTTCATCGACTGGCGGAACTGTTTGTTTGTGGTAGGAGCTTTAAGTCAAAGCATTGTCGAGCCTTGGCTCGGTGCCTCGGTGGCTCAGCCTGGTAGATGTTTCTCGACACCAGAGAGCATCCGCCTCGTAAGCGGAAAGGCACGTCGTTGCGTGCCCCGCAGGGTCGCGGGTTCAAACCCCGCCCGAGGCTCACCTAGGCGCCAACAATCGCACAGACGGGTCCAGAGTCGCTAGTCGCTAGCCTGAATCGTGGATCTCGAGCTACCGCCTGGAAGTACGCGATTCGTCTACGATGGATGTCGACTCGACCAAGTCTCTTGTGTGATGAGGACGCAATCTTCCTCACCTGCAAAGTCCCGGTCGAAAGTGAGTACTCGTTCGCCGACTGACCTCGCGGCCGCAAGGACAAGTCCGTCGAGAAGACCGAAACTTCCAAATCCTTTCTTGCGTCGCTCATTCTTGAGCTTGGAGCCTTCCAAACAGATTTCCTCATCGACTGGAATAATGTTGGCTAGATTCTTTACAGCTTCGACTCTCTCCTTAACAGGTATTCTGTTCGCAATGCACCAATCCGAGAGTTCGCCGAGCTGAACTACAAGCATGTACACTTCCTCGGCCCCGATGTGTTCCTGGATCAGCTTGAACTCTTTGGAGGTTCTGGGATGCCGCAGAATCTCGATAATGGCACTGGTGTCGACGAGCAACTAGAATCTGTCTCGTTTCTCTCTCGTGAACGGCTTGCTTTTTCGGTCCACGCCAGCGATACTTTCCAGGGAGGAATCGCGGATAGATTTCGGGATCGCCAAAGACACTCTAATCGTATCCCCCTCGCTCGCACCCGCTTCGTCCAACAGCTCCTTCGGTATTATCACTGCCATGGAGTTTCCAACTCTCCTGATCTTGGCAGTCAAGACACGAGACATAATTCCGTTATTACGTAATAACTATATAAGCATGGCTTCCCGAAATACAGTTCCATTGAACCGGATGTCCTGTAAGGGGGTTTGAACTTGCGTTTGATCCCACGCCCGAGTCCTTTTGCAGCAAGGTTCAAACTTCCGAAAGAGGCATGAACCTCGAGTGAGGTTCCCTTCTAAGGCATCACTGCCTCTCGTCCTACCTGCTTAGTTCCTGAAACCACCCAAAGTGCGCGAGTCTCACCTGGACCAAGAACGTCATTCTTGATGTCGTCTGGGAGCGAAGATTCGAGGCAAACCTTGTATCTGAAAACTGTTTGAGCGTTTCGTTCTGCTACATTAGAAGACGTGGAATGAGATCCGCAAACATAACCGTCCGTGGCGCGACTCGGTCTGATCTCCCGGGCATAGAACACCATTATGGTCCATTGGACAACCTAGGTGATTCTTTCTGTGACGTAGCTAAGATTCAGGAGATTCAATTTGACTGGCTGGTCATCGGAGAGATCGCTGGAGAATATGCTGGCTTCCTTTATTGGCACCTGGGCGAGAAGCCATTCTTCGCCCCGCACATTGAAAATTTTGCTCACATTAGGGAGGTTCAGGTCTTAGAAAAGTTCCAAGGGCAAGGAGTAGGCAGAGAACTCACCGTCTACGCTTTGGACAAGCTGAAAGCACTGGGGACGAAGGATGTGTTTCTAGCAACAAGCGAGACTAACAACCCCGCGAGGCATCTGTATGAAAGCCTGGGATTCACCCAACTCCGGAAACAGATTCTCTATGCCCTAAGAATCAACCGCCCACCCTGAGAAGATCGGTAACTATCACGAACAGACCGGGATAACTCGGGTACAGTTCCACTGCATGGAATCGGGACAGCAAGTAATTCTCCACGAGTTATGCTCGTCTTCATATCAGAAAGGTTTGGCCGGAACTTCGACATGACGATTTCTTGACTCCCTGGGCGTTCCTAGTTTCCCCTTGTAGTCTCTTTGGATCAATTGACCTATGTGGATATTGTCCTTGCGTTTGTTCCCACAGTCCAGGACACTAGATAATGGCCTGGGACTATTGGTGTGGAGGCTGTACAGACAAATGTTGTGCGGCCATTGCTGAGGACTGGAGAGCACGAGAAAGCGATAGCGGTTCCACCCGTGGGCCCTGCGATGGTGACGGTTCCCCCGGACCCTACAGTCACGACATCTATGGTGGTGATACTAATCTGAAATGTTCCGAGGTAATAGTTTCCGCCATTGCCGTAGGGATCGATATCCGGATCGAGGCCTACTAGACTTGATGGTGAGAATGGGGTTGTTGTTCCGTGGAACATGTTGATCGCCACAGTCGCGAGCAGTACGACGTTGATCGATCCGAATGCGAACTGGATTACTCGGCTGTTGAGACGGTCCGCGGCCCAGAGATGGCCGTGCGGATCGAAGGTGATTCCGAACGGGTTATCCAGTCCAGTCTGGGTAGTGGCCGGGCTGCTGGTCGTGAAAGTGCTCTGGCCTAGCACTAGTGATTCCGCCATCCCGTTTGAGAAGGGCGGTGCAAAGTCTACTATTCGATTGTTGAGTTCGTCGGCGACCCAGAGATCGCCTGTCGTGTCAAATGCCAGACCGATCGGGCTGGCTAATCCGGTCTGAGTTGTGGCTGCCGTACTGGTCGTAAATAGGGTCTGGCCCAAAACTAGGCTTGATGCCATTCCGGTGGATTGTGGGAACGGGAACTCGAGGACGCGGGCGTTGGATCCATCAGCAAGCCAGAGGTTGCCCGCCAAGTCGAGTCTCACGTCTTGGGGACCGCTCACACCGTTTTGTGTTGTGGCCGCAGCGGCGGTCGTGAAGTCTGGCTGGCCTATGACAAGTATCGCACTCGGGAAAGGTAGCGAAAACACAAGAACCCTGTTGTTTGCGTGGTCCGAGATCCATAGACGGCCGCCAAGGTCAAACGCAATGCTGACCGGGACGTTGAGCCCGGTCTGGGAAAGGCTCGGTGTGTTGGTTGTGAAGCTTGCTTGACCGATCACAGAGGCTGCGGCCATTCCGTTGGAGAATGGAGGTTGGAATTCTAGGACGCGGTTGTTGCCAGTGTCTGCAACCCACAGATTTCCATTGCTATCGAATGTTAAGCTCTCAGGGTTAGCTAGGCCGGTTTGGGATGTTGCGGCGGTGCCCGAGTTGAAGTCGGGTTGACCTACTACGATGTTGGCCTTCATCCCGTTGGCAAAAGAGCCGCCCACCGCGCCGAATTCCAGAACCCTGTTGTTCGCAAAGTCGGCGACCCAGAGATTGCCTTTGGAGTCGAAGGCCGAGCCGTGAGGAAGGTTGAGCCCGCTCTGACTCGTTGCTTGGGTGGCGGTGGTAAAATTACCCTGGCCGATTACTTGGGTTGCTCCCATGCCCGACCTGGGAAAGTCGGGGGTAACGCTGTAGAACGGGTTCCACCAGTAAGGATGATACTGGGTGAAATGGATTGCGAGGTCTGCTAGGTCCAGTATGTTGACTGCGCCATCATTATTCTTGTCAGCCCAGCTCAAAGCCTGAAGACTGGACCCTTGAAGATTAGGGCAGCATCTTGAGTAGCCTGTGTAGCGAGTGAGCTGGAGACTTCCTTGGACTGCGCCGACTGCCTGGGTTCCTGTGCTTGTACACGGTCCACCGAGCACAAGGGAACTGGAATGGCAGACCCAAGGCCCACTTCCTATGAAATTCGCGTTGGACATAGGATCATATGCTGCGTTGGCGCAGAGGCCTCCTCCCGCTGCGTTGGGCATCGCGCCGCAAACGGGTTGCCATCCTTTTCCGTTGGTGAGTGTGCTAGGTATGACCGGTAAGGTTCCTATGTTGGATTCGTAGTATGGACTCTGGTTCTGAAGTTTCACCCGTAATGTAATACAGGCTTGGCCCACGCCGCAGTCGGTTCCCAATGCGGAGGAGACTGATGTGACCATAGGGTAAAATGATCTTGATGGGACGTCTCGATAAGCTAGAATCGTGTACGCGATGTCGAGTGCGGTCAAATGCGTTCCGTCTTGGAATGCGAGATCATTTCTGAGATGCCAGAACTGGGTAGTCGTTCCGTTCACGCAGACTGGGGCAGGATTGACTGGTGGTCCCACGCACGAAACTTCAGTCGGGTCGAAGACCGAGCTGTGGTCTTTCGTCATCCAGTCAAAGAGTTGGGTGGTCGTAGCAGCAGTCGCTGGGTTTGCTTTGAGCATTGAGTCGTAAACAAGGGAGAGGATCTCGATTTCGGCGGAGTTCTGAGCGAAGAACGGGGTTAGTTCAGATGTGGGCGTTGAAAGGCCTCGGCGTATCAGGTCCGGGTTGTTCGGGCTGGCTGGCGCGCAGGGTGACGGGATACAGCCGCCGGGCTTGTAAATGGCGCAGTTGGCGGGAGCGCCGGGGGCCGCGCACGGGTCGAAGCCTGGGAGCTGGCGCATGTTGAGGGCTGACCAGAAACCTGAGCCGCCAGCAAACCCATGACCTTGAACGGAAACTAGGCTTGACGCGGTTGAAGGCTGATAGTTCCAGCCGTTGAGGGCAGCGTACTGGTTTAGTCCACTGTAGATTGGAAGTGTCATGCCTGTTATCGCACCTACCGTGGCTGCCTGTTGGAACGCAGTTGTGGAGCCGCCTATCATGCCTCCTGAGGCTTGGGTGTCGTAAGCCGGATTACAGTAGTACGGGTAGTTTTCCGGCAAGCTGACTGCTCTGACTCCGCAGGCGCCGCCGGCGAATTGACTGTTGTAGTTGTAGTAGAGCGAATCTGTGGTACTTCCTAGTTCGAAACTTCCCGTGTAGAGATTCCAGGAGCCGGATGAGGCGGCTGTGAAGACGATGGCCTGTGCCTGGGATGTGGGAAGGTAAGTTGTAATGGTGGTAGAAGCCCCGGAAGCTGTGCCGTAGAGCGCGGTGCACACAGGCGGACAGGGTGCCCCGGGGCCCGAGGGTGTGCCGAACAGGAAGTTTATGCTATCAACGATAATCTGACCCGCGATTTCACTCGCAGGGTCTGTAGTGATGTAGACCGTCACGGTCGCGCCAGCAACTGCCGGGGCAAGGTGAGCTGCGCCAGGAGCAGGATAAGCTGCAACTACCCCGCCGCAGTTCGCTGCAGCTATCAGAGCAAATCCTGCGAGCAGAAAGTGGTCGCAGGCTGCGCGTAAATCGTCCGAGCTGGTATATCCAGCAGGAGCTATCGGGTGGCCCCAGCTGAGCACCGCTCCGTTCGTATTCACTCCTGGGGAGGTGAGGTGGTAGAGCGAGATCGGAGCTGGCGGCGGTGCTCCCAAACAGCGCGGAAAGGCGGGATCAACTGCCCCCGGCGACAGGGTAATCTCGTTGCAGTCGGCCGCAAGAATGCTGGCTGAAGGAGCGTCGGTAGGACCGCACGTACCTGCTCCCGGGATCGATGTCATTAGTCCGTCGGCTTGTGGAACCTGAACATCGTCACATTGCCCTATGCCTGCTGCGAGGTCTGGCTTACTGATCATATGAGAGAGAGCGCGTCCGACCTCTATGGACGCGAAGCTTGGTTCTCGGGTGCTCTGGCTATTGTAGTTGACCTTGAAGGTCACCGTTACCGCCTGATTGCTTCCCACGGCGACGTTTGCCGTCCCCTGATAAAAGGAAGTGGATAGAAGGTAGTTTCCGGCTAGCATACAAGGCAGACTGTAAGTCCCAGTGGGGCCGGGAACGGCGGAGCTTGGAGTACCGCTCGGCTGGTTAGTAGCTCTAACGGTATTGGTGGGGTCTAGAATTGAGGCGAAGCCGCTCCCGAAGCCATTAGCATTTACTCCCGATCCCGTGAGGGATTGTGCCCCGGCCGGCTCTTCCAAGTTTACTAGATTGGCTGTGATCGACCCAAACCCGATGGAGCAGCCCGCCACGTTTGACGTGATAATTGCTTCTGGGGCTCCCGGAGCTCTCGGCTGGTTTAGTGCGACGCCTAGAAACGGGTTCTGATGATTGAGGTCGACTTGGGAGATGGCATACTGCTGGATTGGGG
>VBBQ01000019.1 GCA_005888755.1 Candidatus Bathyarchaeota archaeon | reverse complement strand
CGCCTCTTTCAAGCCGTTGCCGAGCGGCCATTCGCAATAGACGGCCTTGCCCGCGTCGAGCGCTACCGTCCCAAGCTCGAGGTGATACGGCACTTTCACGGTGATGGCGACGACGTCCACGTCAGCCCTGTTCACGAGGTCATAGTGATTGTCGAACGCGACAGGTATACCAAAGAGCTTGCTGGCGGCGTCGGCAGACTCGCGTCGGGTGGTGGACAGCGCCGTGATCTCGAAGTCATCCGAGAGCGACTTCAAAGCAGGGATGTGCCCCTCAGCCGCCCATCCGCGATCTGGATTGGCGCCGATGATGCCAACACGAATCCTCTTGTCTCCATTCTTACTCACGTTGGTCATCCCTTGTCCTTGTAAACTACGCCATCGAAGTCTATGAAATCATAGACGAGTTCAGTGATCGCGGAATTGCTCCTCGTCTAAAAACCAAGTTTTTCGTTTACAAGTACCATTGTGAGGTTTCGCCCCGGGACCCTTTCCCTCTCTAGGATCAGCATTTTGCCAATCATGCTTCCCGGGTAGCCGAGCCCTTTCATCCTAGCGGTCTCCAAAGGCAGCGCGTGTTCCCATACCCTCCTCAGACCTTGTTCAAGGCTTGGGACAATCTTCTGGGTGCCAACTACCCATATGACGTTTCTAGCGTTGAACGCGTAAGCAGGTATCTGGCTACCGGATGCACTAGCAACCACGACTTCTCCCGTCTCGGCGACCGCCTGGACGCTTCCAACGAAGTACTCCGCTCCTGTCGCCTTGACCCGGATCTCTCTCTGCTTCCCCGGGTCCTTCTCGCTCATTACTTCGTCCTTTATGTTCTTCCAATGGTGTTTTCCCGACTTCAATAGTTCAGTGAAACCGATCTGGTCGAGGCTGGTCGACGCGCCCGTCATTACTTCCGCGACTTCAGGAATCTTGCCCGCAACTACTCTCAAAGCTTCTTGTTGTGTACTGACGAGTTCGGCGTTGATGCCTCGGCTCTTCAACGACTCAATAGTCCGCGCGACGGTCTGCTTGTCGGGTAAGCTTGCCCATTTTGGTAGGTCAGGGATTTTCGTGGTTTCGATTGTGCTCATTCACGTAACGCCTTTGCCCACCAGCCTCCGTTTCTTACTTATATAGGTAGTAGTCAATTGCAACCAAGTAGGTAAAGCCAACTTGACCAGGCGTCTCCGCAGTGTGTTCCTCGTACGAATGTTCTACTGCTAGCCTGTTTTGTCTTCATGTCTTCAATAGGGAAGGTGGTTCAGAATCGTGTTTCTAGACTCGCCTTTTGTGTAAGCCTAACCTGTTTTCCTTGCTAGTTTTCACTCATGCATCGCAGATACAAGGCGTCTCGGTCCAATCGTTTTGAGTCTGTTTGAATAGAAACCCTCAAGAAATTTGCCTAGTGTACCGGTAAACTAGCGCCCGAATCCACCCCTCCGCACACCCCCAATACGCATCAGCGTAGCAGTCGGATTCGAGTATCTGCTTGGGTACTGACGCCGTAGATCGATGCTCGCACCGTCTGCTACGGGGTCAAATCCTTCTGGGAAGTTTATGGTATCAGGGTCGGCGTATGGGATTTGCACTTATAGTCTGGTGTCCGGCGGCCGCACCACTTCTAGAAGACGAATCCGGGGAGATCCAAGAACTCGCTAGCTCCGACCTCAGAGTTCGAACCTAAGCTAACGCGAGATAACGACGGTGAGGAGTACTGAGTGGGACAACGATCCGCTCGAAACGGTTACGTTGATCAGGTACGTACCAACGGGAGTGGAGTTCGCCGCGGTCACAGTCAACGTGACCAGAGTTAGGTTCGCCGTCCCCGTAGGAGACTACTGCATCATCATTGTCGACACCGGCCAGACAGACTTGTCGGTCAAGATGAATGCTAAGATTGAATAGACGACAATCTGACAAGACTATACAAAGAAACTGAGCAGTCCCGGTTCTCTGAAATGACAGATTGCAGCGCGCCTGGAGCACACTGTGCCGGAGGAGTTGGATTCTCAGGGGGCGTGACCTCCGGCGTCTATACGAGTGGCGGGGGCCATCGAAGGAAGGTGCCTAGAAACCGGAGATACGTTAAACCAAAACAGTACGAGCCGATCGATCCCTTCGCGTTGACGGGCAGACTAGCCTTCCATCTCAAGGGAAACCAAGTCGAACAGCCTCACGAGGGCTTAGCCCAATGGTTCTCTTCCAGATTCGGCATACTCTCGAAACAGGTCGAGAAATATTCGCTTGAAGAATTTCTGGAAAAATTCTCCCGATTTCTAAAAGAGACATTATTGGAAAACATTTTGGCGATTGAAATCGATTACTACTCGGTTTACAAAGATAGAAAGGACAAATCTCTCAACGACCTAGACAACGCTATCGCCGCCGCGCGGGATTACGTCTCGCATCACAAGGACGCAAACAAGATCCTGATCTCTGCACTTGGAAAGACAAAGCTGGAACCAAGGAAGGACCTCCACCTTACGGTTGAGAGCCAGTATTACAGGAGGCATGGATCTGGAAAGCCCGGAATGGAACTATATTTGACCGGGGTTCCATCTATCTTGCTCCCTAGAAAAAAAGAGACAAATTACGAGTATAAAGCCCGAGAGATCGAATTGTCAAAGAACCTAAACAAGCCTCGAAAACGGAAAGACTTCATGAAAGGGTCAGAAAGAACATTAGAGATCGTAATGAAAGACTACGTGAACCATGTGAAGAAGTTCTTCGACGTCGATTCCGTTGAGAGCTTGTGGAAAAGAGAGGATCATCTTGGTATGGGGCTAGTCAAACAAAACAGGTGAAATGATATCGCTTTTCAACGTGATTAACGAGATACTCTCTACCAAACAAAAATCGCTTACGGCATAGCGTTTAGGATGTGAACTCCATTGGCTTTCTCTTCTCAAGCCGGTTCCAAGCGAGGGCAAGAAATTTTCAAGGATGAAATATTCCGGCTTAGTGTTCACAACGATCTCAAGGTCATGACTCACTACACTCTCACTTCATCTGTCTTCGAGGGGCAGATTTGGAGCGGGAAAACCGCCCCGTTCATTCCACTCGCGTCTGAACCTCCGGTAGCCCCTGCGGTTAAGCAATAGATGCGGAACCGGAAGTGCGGCGAAGAGGACGACGAGAAAAGGCCAGCCGCCTGCACGATCTCGCGGGAGATGTACACCATAGTTGTAGAGCACAAAGGCTAGTAGGAAGTCGAGGGTCAATCCAAGTGCCACTCCCGCGGCGAGGGATGGTCTAAATTTCCCCTTCTTCCAAGCCAGATAGTCAGGATGGCTTTCTTGAAGGTGCGAGGCCATGAACATGCCGGCAGGAGACGTGCCAACCAACCTTGCGCCCTCCGAAACGTCCGATCTGAAATCGTGGCCGCAAATCGGACAGTTCGATGGTCCGCGGAGCAACTGTCCTTCCTACCCAACCTAGAGTAACCAAGTGGGCAACATAAGGATAGCTTGGTCTGAGATGACTCATGTTTACAAGCAGATAATGCAGATTCAAGAACATGTTCGATATGACTAACGCAAGTCTCGCTGATATGGCTCCTGAGCTAGAAGCAGAGGCATCGATCGCGAAACTGTTCACAAGCTCATGCACGGCTATGAGCGCTCCCAAAATAGACTCTCGGACGGTCAAGACTATCTCGCCTATTTCCAGAGTTCCGAAGCCATCTTCCACTAACTATGTTTTTTGAGTGAAAAAAATTTCACCCACGCTGACGGTGCCATCTGCGTCCAGGGAGTTTTTCGCGCTTTTACCCGTGGAATTCCTTGCAGTCGCAGCGGTAGTCGAAGCTTGAGTATGAACAGCGGGGCGAATGAATCGACTTCGCATGGCCGCAGTTAGTGCAGTACTGTTGGCCTCCGACTTGAGCCGCGGGCTCGCTCGATGGGCATACCTTGTGGACCATTCTGTCCTCAGTCTTCCCTTTTCCAAGCTTTGTCCTGACTACGATGACGTCTTCCTCAGGTATCCGAATCGGCTTGTGACACCGGGGACACAGGTTACTGCTCAATTCGAGACCTCGAACGACCAGACGGTTGTCGGAGCACGACCCCTTTTCAGCGTATCATTTCGATTCGTCGGTGGGCAAATCTGCCAAATCAATTGATCCTTATGATGTTTGAGCCTTCATCGTCATCTGCGGAAGAACCCTACCTGATCTTGCCTTGTATCCTGGGACTCCAACTCCGACGGCGATCATGGGGCTCTTCTCCTTAGCATGTGGTGAGAAGAATTCTGTGACGGCATCGTCGAAGAATGTCGAGCCGGAGGCCCCGATTCCCATTGCATAAGAGGAGAGGTAGATCTTCCCTGCACGAACACCTGCTTCGAATTGCGCTGCTCGATAGCCCCTGTTACCAAGAGATTTCAGAGCGGAAGTCAGGTTGGTCATGAGGAAAAATACGACACTCGCGTCGCTGAAGAGCTGTTGTCCGAGGCAAAGGTAGCCCGACATGGAGCGGTTTCTATGGAGCTTCAATTGCTCGACGGAGTTTTTGTCAACGTTGTAGAAGTAGGATCCCGCGGGGAGTCCTTGGACATCGTTAGCTATGAAGTAGAAATCGATCAATGCCTCGTTGTCTGGAAGGAAGTCCATAGGTATGTCGGTCGCAGAAGTACGGATAATCGTGGAGAGACGGTCGAAGGAGATGGGTTCACGGGCGAATTTTCGGGTGGACCCTCGAAGAAGAATCACCTCGTCTAAATGTGGAAACGGGTCTCTTTCTGAGTCTCGTAATGGAAAGGCTGGCGTAGTTGATGGAACCGTTCGCTTGGATGGCCCTAGGCTCGTCTTCCAAGAATCGATCTCCGACCTGCTTCCTAGTCCAGAGGACTCATTAGTTTCCCAAATTATCGGATAGTCAACTTCTCCCTTTGAGAGTGGGTTGATGTCTAAGGCGAGACTTGGAATTGGCTGATCTAATCTGGGAGCCTTTTCGGCACGGCCAGCTCCGACAATCGCCAAAGCTACAGTTGCCTCTTTCTTTGCCTCTAAACCCAGAAGCCGGTCGACCTCCGAATCAATGAAGCCTAGTTCAATTGTGGTTGCGAGGCCGGCCGAATTGGAGGTGGCAAGAAGATTCGCTGCGATGACCCCCGAGTCCCAGAACCAGTGACGGTAGGATCTTGCTTCATACTTCCATGCATTCCTCCACGCCAGTGACGTGAACGCCAGTGTGAACGGTGCAGATTGGCTGTCGGGGCTTCCTGTGTCGTCGAGTGCGGACCGATAGTCTCCATCTCGCAACTTTGCCAACGAGAACTGCTCGGGATTGAAGTGATACACTCCTGCCTCTAAGCCGGGGATTCGACCGGAGATCACGTAGATTTCAATGGGATACAATGCACCGGTCGCGGAGGCTGCCCGCATGTAGTGGAGTTCCTTGCCAAATCTCATCTTTCGTGTGAGGCCGGCGGAGAAGAAGAGAAGCTCGGAAAGAACCCCTACGTCGATCTGCTGTACGACTGTTTCCTGCCGCTCACCTGCTATCGCCTTGATAGAGTTCTCTTTAGGCAGAGGAAAATTGCGAGGAAGGGCAATGGAAGGGAGATTCTTGTACTCTTTGAACTGTGCTGGTTTGTTGTCCCAGTCGAGATAGTGAGCGGACGCTCCAATGCTGACTTCAGAGTGCTTCGTGGCCTCGTGATATATCAGAGCTGAACTGAAGTCCTTGTCGGCCATTAAGGTGACTCCCATGGTCTGCGGTAAATAGACTTCGCAGATTACAGGGAACTACTCGGTCGAATCGAGAGAGGATTAGATCGAGGGCACAACGGATTTATTCGCGATAGCAGATTCCCCCATAATAGGTCGAGAAACTCACTTGGCCAAATACGCTGACATAGCTGTAAGGGGATCGGTAGAGAATATTCAGAACCTGGTTCTGCAAGCGTTTATCTCCAACGGATTCACGGTTCAGTGGGACGGTGCCCTAAAGGGAAAGACGGACAAGGGCAGTAAGGGAGCTAACATACTCCTTGGAGCAGCGGCCCAACACCATGCGTGACCTTCGAGATCTACCCTCCTACCGAGGGTGGGACGCTGAGGCTGCTGAAGGTTGGTTCAGGTGCTGCTGGAGGGCTTCTGGGAATGAGGAGCGTCAACAAGCAATTCGACAAGCTAACAGACACCCTCTCCTCTTGGTTCAAACAGTAAGGCCTCTTACTCAACGTCAAGAGAGAATAGCCGGGAAGAATTCGCTGCGTCGCCGCTAAGTTCCAAGTCTCGGATCGATCTCTCTCCATAAATAGAATTCACCTCCAGAGTTCCAAAAGGGACGAATTTGCAGCGCGGGAAACCAGTCTCCTCTAGAGACGTTGTAACTCAGCTCAGTCAACTCTACGACGATTACTGGGAATTCATCCTCAAAGAATATCCTCTCAGCGCAACTTATCTCGGAGATCATCGATATGATGGAGTCCTAGAAGATGCCTCGGAGGGCGCGTTCAACCGTCGAGTCGCTCAGTCCAAGAAATACTTGGACCAGTTAAGAAGTGTCAAGAAGCCGTCCTCGAAACCAGATCTGCTAAACTACGAACTGTTCGAGCGCGAACTAGAAGACAATCTAGAAGCAGCTAAGTTTCGTCCTTATCTCACGCCTATGACCCAGCAGTCTGGATTACAGATCGATATTCCCGAGCTGGTCACCTACCATCCATTCAGGACGCTCTCGGATTTCGAGAATTTTTCCAGCCGGCTCCGAGCGTTTCCCCAACTTGTGGACCAGGTGATAGAGAACATGCGAGCGGGAATACGGGCCGGAATAGTTCTCGCAAAAGTGACCGCTGAGAAGATAATTCCCCAACTGGAAGCTAACGTGGGTCATGATCCTGAGAAGCTTGACCTCTACAAGTCAGTCGAGAAGATTCCATCTGGAATTATTTCAAAGGAAGCCCTTCGGATAAAGAACGATATTGCGGAAGCGATTCAACACTCGATCTTTCCAGCCTTTGAAAAGCTCCTCGCCTTCTTCAAGAAAGAGTATCTCCAGGCATGTCGAAGCGACGCCGGGATCTGGTTTCTTCCCGACGGGAACGACCGATATGCCTACACAGTCAGGCACTACACTACAACAAATCTGTCACCGAACGAGATTCATGATCTAGGTCTCCGTGAGCTATCGCGCATTCACACCGAGATGCGGGCCATCGTAGACCGTATCGGCTTCAAAGGGTCGCTCCAAGATTTCATCTCGTCACTCAGACGGGACAGATCGCTCTACAATACCTCGGCAGCCGACCTTCTGGCAGGGTTCAAGAAGATTTTGGAACAGATGGACGCGAAGCTTCCCTTATTGTTTGGACGGCTGCCTAAGGCGAAATATGGATTCCGTGAGATCGAAGCGTTCAGAGCCGAAGCCGCCCCAGACGCGTACTACTACCGTCCGCCGGAAGATGGCTCACGTCCAGCCTACTTTTACGTGAACACGTTCCGACCGGAGCAACGGCCCAAATACACGATGGAGGTGTTGGCGTATCACGAGGCGGTGCCGGGACATCACCTTCAACTGGCAATTCAGCAGGAATTGACAGATCTGCCGAGGTTTCGTAGACATGGAGGCTATACGGCATTCATCGAAGGATGGGGTCTCTACTCAGAGGAACTCCCTAAGCTGGTGGGTTTCTACAAAGACGCTCTTTCTGATTTTGGGAGGCTGAGCTTCGATGCCTGGCGTGCAGCCCGACTGGTTGTCGACACGGGAATCCATCATAAGCATTGGCCGCGTGAGCGCGCCATCCAATTCTTCCTGGAAAATACAGCCCTCTCAGAACTCAATGTAGCGTCTGAAGTGGATAGATACATCGCATGGCCGGGTCAAGCACTCGCCTACAAGATCGGCCAACTCAAGATCAGCGAGCTACGCGCTAGAGCAGAGAAGGCTCTGGGACAACGTTTCGACATTCGCGAATTCCACGATGAACTCCTCGGTGACGGCGCTCTGGCCCTAGATGTGCTTGAGAACAAAATGCGAAGCTGGACAGACAGAAAGTCTGAGACCCACTCTTGAGGTTGACGGGGTCTCTCGAACCATCAGAAGCCCACTCAGGAATAACAGGATAATGCTTTCTTCTTCTTCGATTGTGATGGAAGCGTACGGGACGGGTTCTGATGAGAGTTGGCCAACTTTCCTTCAGTCAGGAGAGCCGCAAAAACCGATGCCCTTGCCGTGGACAGTCTTCTTTCTGAATGGGTTCGATTGGAAGCCAGACTCTGGACGACTGGCCTCGATGCATCGGGCAATTAGGAATAGTGAATTGCTCATCGCAGAGGATAAAAGTCCAGTAATCGGGTTCATCCATTACGTGATACATGAAGATATCATCGATGGAGGCTTGAACTCGTTCATAACGGCATTCTATGTTACGCCAGCGTACCGCGGAAAAGGAGCGGGTCTCTTCTCCTGGTTGAATCGATTGCAGACTCTGTAGCGAGGGGCGCGGGTGGTGTCGAAACATCAACAATCCATTCCTCCGCAAAGAACCTGTACGAAAGACATCACTTCAAGCAGACCATGGGAGACATCGGCGAGGCTTTCCTTGAGCTTGACATATCCGAATACTTGCAAGCTAAGAAGAAAGGCAATCCATCAAAGAGCTAGAATTGTGTTAGGCCGTATCTCTGTAAATTACGCTAGTTCCTTTCTTTCTGTTCTCCCACACTCTGACCTCGTAGAGTTCCTTGATTGATGGTTTGAGCTTGTTCCAGATCCACACCGATATGCGTTCCATTGTCGGGTTGAGAATAATCTCATTCAGATTCCTCTTGTCCAATTTCGCGATTATTTCTTGGTTGACGATTCTCTCGATAATACGCGTGTCCAGAATTACCCCTCTTTCGTCGGGCGTTCCTTTGACGACGACTCTTAGCTCGTAGTTGTGGCCCTGCATCGCCTTCTCGTCAACATCGAGCGAGGCAGCCGATGAGAACTGGAATTCTCGCATCGCAAACATTTCCATTTCTGGTCGCTCTAGTTCCTGTAATTCATCAAGTATCGGAGAAAGATATGACTCCCTGAGACTCCTACGGACTCAAGCTCTGCGATTGGAGAGTCTTCCAGTCCGAAATGGATCCCAGTGACAAAGCCGGGTCTTCGTTTTCCCTCAGAGTTGAGATCTCCCATGACCTGTGGGGAAAATGTTAGCCTGATCTCATCGACTAGCATCGCTTTGACAAGCCTGCCGGCCAGAATCGGCCCCCCCTGAATGTCCAGGAGATTCGCTTTGTAGTCCTTTCTTAGAATCCCTAAAGCTTTGCCGAGGTCTATGTTCGTGTCTCCAACAGGGTACGTTTTGGTGAGCTCGAGAGCCCGATGCCCTTGAGCGCCAAGTTGTTTCGCCTGATCCTTCAGCCTTTCCTCTCCTTTCCTCGTGGTAAAAAGGACCGGCTGCCACTCCTCGTTCTTAGGGTTGAACACAGGGTGTTTCAGATCAACCTCTCCTCTGCCGGTTACAACTGCCCTGACGGGTTTACCATTCCTTTTCCTCAAGAGACCCTGCAAGTCTTTGTCTCTGGGGTACCAAGTCGCGTTTGGATTGTCTCTGAGGATTCCAGCCCCTCCGAGAACGGCGTCGGCTGATGCCCAACCATATTGGAGAGCTCTGTTATCGGTGAGACCTCCCGCCGCTATTGGATTGTCTTTCAAGTGCCGTAAGGCAATTTCGGATCCTCCGCGTTGACCGGGTTCGAGAGGAACGGCGATCCCATCGATCGTAGTCACAAACATGAGGTAGGTGTGGGGAGATCCCTCGACCTTGTAGAATTCTGATAGGTGGTCCATGGATACGTTCGGGTCTTCAAATAATTGTACCATTCTGACCATGGTCGAACGGCAATGCTAACGGATGTCTATATTGAGCTTCACGTCCCGGACTTCAAGAAGGCAATCGAGTTCTACTCTAGACTCGGTTTCAAGCTCTTGTGGAGAACCGAGGACTATCTTGTTATGAGGAGAAAGAGAAGTGTGCTGAATTTCTACGGCGGCAGTCAGAAGGTATACTCCCACTCTTACTTCGGTCGATTCAAGAAAACCACAAGATGCGGTTACGGGGTCGAGATGATCATTCCAGTTGATCGAGTGGAAGGTTTCTACAACAGTGTGAAGAAATTTGCAAAGATCGTTCAGCCCTTGCAGTTGAAGAAATGGGGGCGTCGCGACTTCAGAATCGTCGATCCGTTCGGTTTCTACCTACGGATCACAGAAAGATACGAGTGGGCTGGCAAGCTTGACGCGAGGCAGAAAGAACTGATCAATGATTACAAGATGAAACTCAAAGAAGGAGATCTGAAGGCCAAGAAAATCTGAATCGACTAATCCGAATTTCCAGTGTGGGGATAGGCCGCTAGATCATCGCGCTGTTCAATATCCAATATATGGCCCAGCTTCTTCTGTTTCGTCTCCAAGTAGAACTTGTCAAACTGATTGGGGGGCATCACGACGGGTATTCTCGCAACCACATTGATTCCGTGAAGCTGCAGATCCTTCAACTTGTCCGGATTGTTCGTCAGAAGCTTGACCGATTTTACGTGGAGGGACATTAGCATGTGGGCCGCTATGTCGTAGTCTCGCTCGTCCGGTCTGAAGCCCAGTTTTTCGTTCGCCTCAACAGTGTCGAAACCAGCATCCTGCAGCTGGTAGGCTTTGATCTTGTTTACGAATCCGATTCCACGGCCTTCCTGTCTCAAGTAGAGAACGATGCCCCGATCCATCTTGCCGATTCGCATAAGGGACTCCACAAGTTGTTCTCGGCAATCGCAACGCAGCGAGCCGATTGCATCACCTGTAAGGCATTCAGAATGCAGTCTTACCGGAACATCTTCCTTCTCGAAGATATCGCCGTGAACAAAGGCAGCGTGCTCTTTTTTGTCGAAATTGTTCCAGAAGGCGACAGCCTGATAGTCACCGTATAGAGTGGGTAGGTTCGCGATGGCCTTGACCTTGACGCAGATCTCCGGGGCCTCACGGCATGAGTGGTCTTCGCTCTCCTTCAACAGCTGCTCGACGGCTGATTTCGGGATGCCCATCAAGGCCGACGCGAAAAACGGGAACAGTCCCTTTTGAGGATTGCTTTCCTAGGAGGGCATTCTCTCGTTCGCGATCAGTGCAAGGGAGCACGTGTCCCTGCATAGATTGAGTTCAATTTTCTCGCATAGTCTTTTGTTGTGAGAACACCGTTGAGATTTCAGACCGATTATGGTTCGGATAGCTGTTGATGAAAGGGAGAAGCCGTCGGGTGTTCCTGATGAGCTCCGCTCGAAGGGAGTCTCGGTTGAATATAGGGTCCTTGAGGTAGCAGATTACATAGTTGGTGAGTATGCAGTGGAGCGAAAATCCGCGCGGGACTTCGTCTCCTCATTGTTCAGCGGGAGGCTTTTCGATCAAGCCTATAGGATAGGCGAGTCGTACAGAGACAAGATTCTGGTCGTTGAGGGAAGCTTCGACGACGAACTCAAGAGATCTCGGAACCCGCGTTCTCTCTGGGGTGCCCTGATTTCCGCGGTTTTAGATTTCGGCTTGCACTGTTTCTTCACTCACGATGCGAAAGAGACCGCTGAGTTTTTGGTTACCCTTGGGAAAGGTGGACGGTACAAGGGCCATCGGGGGCCCCCTCCACTCGTCGTCCGGAAGCCGAGGTCGGCTGACATTAACAGGCTTCAGGAATCCATTGTTAGTTCGGTTCCCGGCATCGGGCCTCGCACAGCCGAACAATTGCTGTCCCATTTTGGATCGTTGAGACGGACGTTCAGTGCTTCCGTGACGGAAATGGCAGTCGGAGCTGGAATCGGTAAAGCCAGGGCCTTGAGCGTTAGAGCGCTTCTGGATGCTTCCTACAAGCCTTCAAAAGGAGTCCACTCTCAAACCCAGCTTCGCGCAGAGGCGTAGAAACAACGGGGGTATTTCTTCAAGGATGCGACTGGGTGGTAACGCAGAACCCTGATCGAGAGGTTTTGCGGAACTCCTCTGTCAGCATTGATGACAGTGGAACCATTCGTGACATGGGCATAACTCATGGTTCCAGGAAGGACGAGGTAATCGATTGTAGAGGTAAAGTGTTGATTCCGGGCTTGATCAACACTCACACTCATCTTTCAATGACTCTCTTCAGAGGATACGCTGACGATCTAGAGCTTCAGCAGTGGCTGGAGAAGAAGATCTGGCCTTTGGAGAAACGACTCACGGGTGAAATGTGCTATTTTGGCGCGCTTCTGGGGGCGATGGAGATGACGAGAACCGGAACCACGTGTTTCGTTGACATGTACTTTCACATGGAAGATGTTGCCCGAGCGACCGAGGAGGCAGGGCTTAGAGGAATACTCTCCTACGGAATGATCGATCCCCCAACCCATGAGGGCAAAGAAAAAGAGCGGAAAAGTTCCCTGAAACTGCTCCAACACGTCAGCGCGATGAAATCGCCCAGAATCTCGTTTGCGTTCGGGCCTCATTCTCCCTATACCTGCGGCGAAGAAACTCTGCTCTGGTGCAGAAAGGAAGCTGAAAAGGAAAACGTCCTAGTCAACATTCACATCGCTGAGACCCGAGGAGAGCAGGCGAAGTTTGAGCGAGACAAGAAATCTCGCGAGGTAGATTATCTCGACAAGATAGGCTTTCTTAGCGATAGAGTGCTTGCAGCCCACTCGGTCTGGTTGACGAAATCGGAGGTCAAGTTGTATGGAAAGCATGGCGTCAGAGTAGCTCACTGTCCAGTCTCCAATATGAAACTGGCAGGAGGCAGCGTGGCACCTTTGCCGGAGATGTGGGAAGCGGGAGTCCCGGTTGGCCTTGGTACTGATGGACCCGCAACACGATGAAGGTTTGTGCCCTGGCTCACAAAGCGCATCGGTGGGACGCAACAATTGCTAACGCTCAGAAGGTACTCGACATGGCTACAATCGATGGAGCCCGTGCGATTGGCAAGGAGAAAGAGATCGGGAGCATCGAGAAGGGCAAGCGGGCTGATCTAGTTCTTGTCGATCTAAAAGAGCCAAGCATGATGCCTATTCATGGAAAAGAGACTGTAGTCTCTGATCTTGTATACTCTGCCAGCGGCTACAACGTCGATACAACAATAGTAGATGGGAGGGTCGTGATGAAAAACCGAAAGTATGCTAAGCTGGATCTTGCGAAAATCGAGGAAGGGGTCAACGCCTCAGTTCGTAGACTTATGCTGTAACCGAGCCTTTTCGATTATCAAGTATCCGCTTTGTCCGTCCCACCGACTGGCCACCTTGTCGACACTGACCCGCCACTTGAAGTTAGGCGCGTCGATGACGAAGGTTTCGTATTCTCCTCCCTCACCTGTCAAATGTATTCCATGTTTTCTCGAAAGTCTCTCTAACATAAGCCACCGATCATCAGTGAGCTCTTTTCCCAGCCAGGACTCGTCTAGACCAGCAGCTCCAACACCTGATAGAATGATCTTGAACCCCGCAGATTTCAAGTCGTTAACAAGTATCTTGGGATCCTTATGCCAAAGCGGCGTGAAACTCTTGAGCCCTAACGTGTCACAGATCTGGTCGATTCGAGATTTCTGATAGTCGCTGGCAACGGCGCCTGTCACAACTCCATCTATCCCAAGGGCATCTCGCGTCTTCTCAAGTCCGTCTCGAAGGGTCACCAGTTCTTCTTGACCCGCCTCGATGGTCCGATGTGCAAGACCCATAGCCTCGGCCTGAATTTTTGTCCAAAGCACGTTGGGGAAGTGGAACATGAGTGATTCGACTCCCTTCGGCAGAACGCTCACGAGGCTCTCTACGTCCCAGCCTTGGTGTTGAGCGATCCATGTGGCGTAAGTGCTGTCCTTGCCTCCGCTGAAGAGAACTGCTACCTTCAAGGGACTTCCTTCAGCAATCGTCCCTTGTTTTCAAACTGTTTCTCGTACAGCTTGCGAAGCCGTTGAATAGTGTCGGCTTCTTCGGGCGCTTTGTCGTCTCTGAACTTCGCGATTCTTGCAAACCGCAGTGCAAATCCCGATTTGTACCGGGGGCTCTTCTGAACCTCGTTGTGAGCAACCTCGACAACGATTTCCGGTTTCACATGAACGGTCCACTTGGATTCCCTGGTCTTCAGCGCTTGAAGCCGTTTGGTTATCATGTCAAACTCCGCATCTGTCAAACCCTTGAACGTCTTCCCAACGACGAGGTACTCGCCGGTCTCATCGTCCCTAACCGCTAGATGGTAGTTGCTCAACCAGCCCACCCTCCTGCCACTACCCCAATCCGCGGCAACGATGACCACGTCGAGCCGGTCAGCAGGCTTGATCTTGAACCACTTCTTGGCCCTGGCGCCAGGAGAATAATCGCTTGTGAGCGACTTCGCCATTAGTCCCTCATGCCCCTCCTTCAGTGCTGACTGCAAGAAATCCTCCACGACCCCAGGGTCACGGGTCACGACTCTTGGCGCGAGAGATTCGGCTGGAACGAGGCTGGCGAGGATCTCCCATCGTTCGGCATATGGAAAGTCTATCAGGGTCCTCCCTTCGGATTGGAGTACATCGAAGAGATAGAGGCGCAGCGGGATCCTCTCGACCATGTCTTGGATACCGTGGACTCGTCGAAACCTGCGCATCAAATCTTGAAACGGTACCGGCTTTCCTCTTTCTCCGAGAGCGACAACTTCCCCTTCAATCAAGAATTCTGATGCCTTCACCTTCGTCTTGGCATAATCCACCATTTCCGGAATACTATCTGTGACATCAGTTAGTCGTCGGCTGAATATTCTGACCTGATCTTCTTTTCTGTGGATCTGGATTCTGGCACCGTCGAACTTGTACTCGAAAGCGCTACCTTCTTTGTGCTCGGAAAGGACTTGAGAGGTGTCCTCTGCCATCTCCGCGAGCATCGGCTTGACGGGTACGAACAATCGTAGTCCTATCTTCTCAACTGCTGTGGAGCCCTCAGTCATCGCCATCCTCGCGACATCGCCGATATCTCCGTGCAGCATGTGTGCACGCGTAACCAGTTTTCGGGAGACCCCTGAGGCCTCGGCGATCGCGTCCAACAAAACTCCCTCAACAACACCGATCCGCATCTCTCCAAGTAACATTCGGCTGAGATATTCTGTCTCTAACGGTGTTGTCCGGTTGAGCAAGGAACCTAGGAGTGTCAGCCTTTTCTCCTTGGACCCCGCCCCTTTCACCTCGGCAAGTTTCTCTAAGGTACCGAAAATCTCAGCAATCGTTAACGAGTCCGTGTTTTCTGTGAGAAGTGCCTGGCTCATGGTCCTTCCTGCTGCTGATAGGGTCGAGTAGCTTATTTCTAGAACGCGAGGATCAGCTTCAGGGAACGCCTTCCCGGCCAAAAATAAAGTCACATAAGCCACGTCCTCTGGTCTGATTTTTCTAAGGACCTCGCTGATGAGCCGGATCTTCTCGTTTCTCTTAGTTGTCTCTTCAAGAGACCGGCATAGTTGCGCAACGATCGAGAATTGAGCGGGCTGTTTTTCTAGTTGAGCCACTGTCCCAACCCGGCGTCCATGCTCTTTCTCGTCCTAGTGAGCCGTTTCGCTAACCGCTCAACTCTTTCCCTGTTGAAGCCGCGTTCCACCGACAGGAACTCGACAAGTCCGTCACGATCAGGTGGAGACCTTCGGAGGTTATATTTTTCGAGAACCCTTGGTTTCAGGAAAATCTGACGAACAGTGTTCAGATCTTCTGTCAGTTTTGATCTGATCTCTTCAGGAATCTGTTGTATTGAACCGTACTCGTGGACTAGTTTCAAGGCTTTCTTGGGGCCTATTCCTTTTACCCCCTGGTTGAAGTCTGTCCCGATGAGAATCGCGAGATCAACCAGCTGTTCGCGGCTTATCCCTAGTAGCGCGAGGTTCTCTGAGAGCTTGATCAACTCCGGAATCAACGGCCGGGATCGCCGTTGGGCCGGAAGCCACTCTCGTCCCGTCAGGGTCAGATATCGTGCGAGGACGGGAGCGCCGTAGAGCAAGCAGTCGTAGTCTTTGCTTCCAACAGCCCAGACATCTCCTTTAGCGGCCATGTAGCTAGCTTGAGCTTCCGCATCCTCTAGCGCTTCGAGCCACGGAATGCCCATCAACATTAGAAGCCGTTTCGCGTCATCGAGTATTGATCCAGTGAGATGACCGGTCATGACAGCCTTGGACCAGGCCTTCGCATGATCCTTCTTTGAAACCGCATCACTGTACTCAATCTCCGCCTTCTTCGTCGCTTCTCTCCTCATCTCGAGCGTCCCTCTCTTCAACGGATTGGGTCTTCCATCGAAGACGAAGACAGGCTTCATGTCGAAATCTGCGATCAGTCGGCTGGTTCTAGTGAGCAGACCGATAAGGTGCGAAGTTACTCTCCCTTGTCGATCGGTGAAAAGGGTCCCATCTCTCTTTCTGACGAGAGCTAGAAACTGGTGGATCTCAATACTAGCATCGATCGCGAAGGACGCGCCTTTGAGGGCCTTGAGTGTGGTTTGCTCTCGTTTCAGAATCGGCGTCAGCATTACTCCCAGTCGGCGTCCCCGCCTTCTCCAACCACCTTACAAATCGAGGCTTGGGACTCTTTAAGCTCAGAAAAATCGCAGAATGGTATTGATAAGAAATCTGGAGAAAGTACTGGATGGCGGAGAGTCGGGCTCTTGTGAGCCCGCTCTTCCCCGCACTGATTCTTGGCTAGGAAGGATAGCTAGTTGTTTCCGGGCGGAGCAGGCTCGGGGGGCGGAGACGGATTGAATGGCTCGTGAGGGAAGACGAATGAGCCTGTGTCGACTGGCGTCTTCGTGTCGTGGCTTGATTCGTGGTGACTTGTATGGGTGCCTTGCTGGGTTCCTTTTGTGGTGTGCGGGCGATTCGTCTTAGACGAATTGGTTTTCTTCGGGGATGTTGATGTCTTGCTTGTTTTGCCTGAGGCGGATTTTATTCTCTGCACTTCTCTTTTCAGACTGTCGATCTCATTGATTGCCGCGTTAAGGTCTGCCGTGAGTTCTGAGGCGAGCTTGTTGAACACTTTAGCTAACTCCTGTAGCGCTTTTTTTGTCCTTGTAGGTGAAGTTGGCATGACTATGCCTTCCTTCTACGGACTAGTGTAAACATGCTGTAACCTGTGTACTTGGAAGGCGTGGACAGGGAAGTCAATGGAATGGGTAAACGGGCCTCGGAGCCATTCTCGTTTTGTCCAATCTATCGTGAAAATTGAGAAGGAATGATCCCAAAAAGTGGGCTTGGGGTTTAGGCGGCCAAGGCAAGCTCGGTAATCCTAGTTACCGTCTTTCTTGCCGAGGTTGTGCCGCTTTACGTATTGCCAGAGTCTCTTGGTCATCTCGGATGGGGTGACCTTCTGTCCTTCCTTCCCACCGAGTACAGTGGCGAGATGCTCGTCTAGTTCGATCCCGTATCCACCGAAAGACCCTCTCTTGTTTGGCGTCAGGCTCACCTCCTTGGCCTAAAATCCTAAGCTCCGATAGACTACGACGCCAAGGCATCTTTGAAATCCGCATTGTAACTGCTTCACAGCCCTCACTCGTTACAGATGCGCCGCAGATAACATCAAGCTTTCCGTGCTAATTGCCGATTCTCTCGATTCTGGTCCTCCGTGTACGACCGCGGGTTACAACAATTTCTTGAGCGGAACCTCGTTCAACATCTCAGTGCCTGGGTCCTTGGACACTGTCGCGGTTGCCCTAGACGTTATTGCCATCGGAGCAGTACTTGTCCTCACAACCCTATCTCTCATCCTCTCAAGAGGATTAAACGGTACGGGACTGAGAAGAGGCTTCGCCCTCACGGCTGTCGCGGGCTTTGTACAGATTATCGGAAGCGCAACACAGTTCGCGGTGGACCTTGGGTTCACCAGTTCCAGACTCCCCACAAACATCTTCTCGGGAATCCAGGTCTTGTTCCTCGTCCTATTGGCCTTGGCGGTCCAGAGCTTCTTCCCAGTCTGGTTCAAATCATTCAAAGGCGACAGCAATTCACCGAGCCAGCCACGAGAAGACCCCCACTCCTCACACGGACCTGTTCCTCCAACCACAAACTAGAGTATGCAGAGCAGAAACCACGGTAGAATACTAGTCCTTTCGGGGGTTGGAGAGCGGCTATTTCTTGGAGAAGCTCATTGAGCAGCCGTGTTCGCCGCGAAGCTTTCCTTGGAATCCAAGCTCTAGAGTTTCTGCGGCCTTCTTGTAGCTGCCAATGCATGTGCTGCAAAATATTGACCTGGCCTGGAGCTTTGTCAGCCCATAGGCGTCTGCTTGCGCCAACACGGATTCAATGCACCCGCACCTGTCCAGCCTGACCGTCCGGACTCCATCACCAGTTTCAATATCATAGTCGCTGGCAAATGTCTCGCCCATACTCTCAGCCAGGTTCTGGGAAAGAGCCTCGACCCTACTTCCCTGGTTCTTCGCCTTGATCTCCTCAACTTTGAGATTCGCCTTCATGCCAGTCAGCATATTCATCGCAGGCCCAACTGCGTCAAAACCTGCCAGGCCAACGAACGTGCCTACCTGGAGGAGAAGATAGTGAGCCAGCGTTTTCCTAAGCATCTCATAACGCTCCTCAAGGCTTCGGGTCCGCTTCTGTTGAATCAGCTTGGACATGCCAATGTCGGTAGCCACTTCCTAGCGACCCGTTTTTAAGTTATGGTGAACTCTAGCTCTGTAAATGTCGGACGCTGGCAAACTACCCCTGGCGAAGACATACCGGCCTAAGGAAGAGTATCTCTCCATCCTGAGGGATTCTCTAAGGGACCCAGAATCTTTCTGGGCCAACATTGCTGGCCAGCTTGTCTGGCACAAGAACTGGGACAAGGTGCTGAAGTGGGACCCGCCGTTTGCCCAATGGTTCGTCGGAGGAACACTCAACGCGTCCGAGAACGCCGTGGACAAGCACGTGAAATCATGGCGCAAGAACAAAGCTGCTTATTTCTGGGAGGGCGAAGCAGGCGAACATCGCACAATCACATATCGCGAACTCTATCGAGAAGTCAACAAGTTCGCCAGCATTCTGCAACACTTTGGCCTCCGGAAGGGCGACACAGTGGCGATCTATATGCCTTTGGTGCCCGAGTTCCCGATCGCAATGCTCGCTTGTGCCAGACTCGGACTGCCGTTCACAGTGGTCTTTTCAGGCTTCAGCGCGAAGGCACTCGCAGAGCGAATCCAAGATTGCGAGGCCAAGATCGTTGTGACAGCTGACGGTGGTTATCGTAGGGGAAAGATCTTGGATCTGAAGGGCATTGTTGATGACGCGGTGAAAGAATCCCCTACTGTGAAGCATGTAGTGGTTTTTCGGCGGACTGGCTATACTGTGCCGATGAGGGATGGTCGCGATCATTGGTGGCATGATCTGATGGCGAACGCGGAGAGCTATATTGCGCCTGTACCTGTCGAGTCGACCCATCTCCTCTACATTCTCTACACCTCAGGGACGACAGGGAAACCGAAGGGCGTTGCTCACAGTACTGGTGGATTAAAGATGATGACGTTTACTGGTGCACAGCGGACATAGGATGGGTCACAGGACACACGTACGTCGTGTTCGCTCCGTTGATGCATGGCCTCACCTCGGTGATGTACGAAGGCGCGCTGGATTATCCAGAACCCGATAGATGGTGGGAAATAGTGGAGCGTTATGGCGTCACGATTCTCTATACTTCCCCTACCGCCATCCGCTCGCTGATGCGCTATGGAGATCACCTCCCAGGTAGTCATGATCTCAACAGCTTGCGTCTGCTGGGATCGGTCGGCGAGCCGATTAATCCGGCGGCCTGGCAGTGGTACTCTGACGTGATAGGGCAAAGTCGCTGCCCCATCGTCGATACGTGGTGGCAGACGGAGACTGGTGGGATCATGATCTCGCCCAGCCCTCGCCTGGGTCTCGTCCCATTGAAGGCTGGCTCTGCGACGCTTCCGCTGCCGGGTGTAGAAGCTGATGTCGTAGATGAAAGAGGTCAGGCCCTTGCGCCTGGAGAGAAAGGATTCCTCGTCATCAAGAAGCCTTGGCCGGGCATGTTCATGACCCTCTACAAGGACCCGGAAAGGTATCGCCAAGTCTACTGGACTCGGTTCCCTGGGCTATACTACCCAGGTGACTATGCGATGCGTGACGCCGATGGATACTTCTGGCTGTTAGGGAGAGCAGATGAGGTGATCAAGGTAGCGGGTCATCGACTGGGAACAAAGGAGGTGGAAGACGCCCTTGTGAGCCATCCGTTCGTGGCAGAGGCTGCAGTTGCTGGCAGACCTGATCCGGTAAAGGGCGAATCCATCGTTGCATTTGTGACGTTGAGAAGCATGGCTAACCCTTCCAATGAACTCTCTGAGGAATTAAAGCAACACGTCCGCAAGATGATTGGTCCCATCGCAACTCCCGAAGCCATCTACTTCGCCAAGATCCTCCCCAAGACCAGAAGTGGAAAAATCATGCGACGCGTTATCAAAGCAGTTGCCGCCGGGGGCCCAATCGGCGACTTGTCAACACTCGAAGATGGAGCATCCGTCAATGAAATCCGACTGGCCATTGAAGCGCTTCAGACGGCAGAAAAAACTGCCAAATCCTCCTGACTGTCTTCGAGAGCTCATGGCTCTCATATGACGAAGTTGAAGATTATGAACATCGCCCATAATGGGAGCGCTATGCCGAGCGCGATTGGGATGCTTTTGCGGAATATCTTAGCCCCGTCCAGCAACGAAACGGGGAGCATGTTGAAGGATCCCAGTCCCACATTTAGTAACAACCCGTAGAGAGCGACCGTAAAGAGGAAACCTGGTTGAACGAGAAACAGCATGACTAAGAAACCGATCGCGAATGCGAGGTTGATGCCCGGACCAGCTGCCGAGATTATCATGTTATCCTCTTCTGGATCCACAGTTCTTCTACCTGAATCATGTCCGTAGAGTTGGGCAGCGGCGGGGGCAATGTAGACTGCTCCGGGAGCGCCGAAGACCAGTCCTCCGCCCGAAAGGGTTACGACAGATATGGTAAGGACCAGTCCCCAGATCCAGAGACGGAAGTGGGCGAGGTATCCGCGTCTTATTGCGAAATACTTGTGTCCCATCTCGTGGAGGATGAATCCGGTCGCTGTGGCAACGAAACCGGCAATAACAACGTCGAGACTGCCCGTTCCGGTAAAGGAACCGACAAGGTTCCGGTATGTCATTGCAACTGAGAGTACTATCCAAGCCACGATGATGGAAAGAATCTCTCCCGAACTGAATTGGGATGACACTGCCTAAGGACCGGAATTAGGAGGATTTTGATCTCGATATTTCACTTTGCTTCTCTCGGTAAGGGCTGATCCTCGACTGGCTTCCATGCGCTTGCAGTCCGGTTAACTCGAAGGCGGCGGGATCCTCAGGTGATGATCTCGTCCATGGTCTTTGCTGGTCTTGGTCGAGAGAAAAAAGGAGGTTTCTGGAGGTTCGCTGGTCTCTGTCTAGAACCGTCCGAGCTTTTCGGGCAGGGTGTAGGATAGGAGGGTCTCGCTGGCGGTGATTCCGTTGAGGCTGCTTATTTTCTCAACGGATTTTTCCAGAAGATCCTCTGAGTTGTCGGCCCTGAAGGCCGCGAGTATGTCGAACGCTCCAGGTATGACGTGTGCCTCTGCAAAGTTCGGGATGGTCCTCAGTTTCCGCAGAATCGAATCGAAACTGCCTCTAACCTTCAAGAGAGCGAACGCCAGTGGGCCTTCGCTGTCTGCTCGGTTGGAGCTGTTGATGATGCTCTCGAAGGATATGGTTGTCTGAGTATTTGTGAGTGAAGGCCTTGGTCGGCTCGTTGGTTCGCAGCTTGATCACAAGATCGAATCTTCCCGTTACGGGCGTGCAGGATTCGACGTTCGGAAGGCGCTGGATCTGGGATATGATGTGTGCACGTTCTCCTTTGCATTTGGCGAATATGTAGCCTGTCTGTTCGTTTCTTGCCATTTTTTTCTACCGTGAAACCCGATAGGTGATTAGCCTATTTCACTGAGAGCTTACCCTGGACACCGATCGTCGGTGACTCCAACCGCTAGCTCATGGAAAAATCTGACTTGTCTGTCGGGCTAAATAGCTTTCACGTGGACACTTCAAGAGAAGCAGGGCCCATTCCTAACTAACCGTTTCCCGCAAACTATTCTTTTCTGGTAACTATTTTTTTCGCTAACCTTTTCTCAAGCATTCTTTTTCTAGCAACCCCCCGGGGTGGTCGATTTTCCCGCGCCTCGCCCTTCATGAAAACGCTCAGAATCCACGTTCGCCGGCCACTGCCTATCCTTCCTTCGTGGCCTAAACCGAGAGCCTAGCTTTCTCCTTCCTCGCGTGTTTTTCTAGATCGTTGGGACCCTGTAGTGGAAGAAGACCCAGAAGGACAGGACAATTCCTGCCAGAGATATTCCCAATAGCGCATAGTCGACAGGCTTGAACCGTAACTCGAAGAGCGAGGTCCGGCCCTCTTTTCCTGGGAAGCCGCGTGCCTCAAGTGCCTCAGCCAGCTCAAGGCTCCTTCTTATCGCAATCAACAGTAATGGAATGAGTATTGGAATGTAGTTCCTGACCCGCTTCAACAGGTTTCCCTTGTCCAGCTCCAGCCCCCTTGACCTCTGCGCGTCCACCACAGTCTGCGCGTCCACCGCCATAGTGGGCACAAGCCTCACGGCGGTTGTGAAGGTGAACGAGAGAGCGTTAGGATAGCCCAGCCAACGACGCGATAGCCAACGGATGAAGCCAACCTTGTCGATCGCTAGTCCAAGATCGTCCGGGGAGGTGGTCATGAAGAAGAAGCTGAAAGTCGTCATCAGCAATAGAAACCGGAGGGTCAACGCCACAGCGTTCGCTAAGGGTCCCGTGAAGAAATTCACGACAAAGATCAAAGCCGAAAGAAAAACACCGGCTCTGAGAGACTGAACCCACCTCCTCGCTACACGACCAATCAGAAGGAGCGGGACTTGCACCAGCAACAATCCCGCCAACAGGTAAATGTTAGTGAACAATAGGGAGGGCACGATGATCCCGATTACCAGCATGAACTTCGCCCTCGGGTCCAGCCGATGGACTGGTGTCTTGAGGCTTGAGAATTTGAATCCGTTAAGAACTCTGAGCGACACTAACCTTGGCCTCCGACAGTTTCTGTTCTAGAAGCATCTTTGCCCTGTGAACGTCAACCACATCCCTGGGAAAACCGAACTCGCCTAGTTGGCTGAACAGCTTGGCCATCTGAGGCTTAACCAGCGAGGCCTTCTCAATCAATCCATCATCAGACAGAATTTCGTCCGCTTGGCCCTGCGCGACAATCCTGCCCTTCGACATTAGGACGACCTTGGGGTTGCACTCTGCCACAAACTCCACATCGTGAGTCACCATAACAACGGCCTTGCCCTGGGAGTTGAGTTGCAGGATGAAGTTGCGTAGACGTTCTTTCTGCTGGTAGTCCTGCCAGATCGTAGGCTCATCCAAGATCAGATAATCAGGCTCCCAGGCCAAGACAGCTGCAAGGGCCACCCTCTTCCTCCCTCCGCCGCACAACAGGAACGGTGACGTTTCGGCATAGTGAGCAAGATCAAGAGCTTCGAGAGTCCGCTCCACCTGTTTCACAACCACGCCCGGCTCGAAGCCGAAGTTCTTCAAGGCAAAACCAACCTCCTCCCTGACAGTTTCCGAGAACAGCAGATGATCAGGATTCTGAAACACAATCCCCACCTTTCTCGACAGCTGAGCAACGCTCTTCTTCGTAGTGTCATCTCCATCGACTGTCACCTTTCCGAGGCTCGGCCTCAGCAACCCATTCAGCTGCTTAGCCAAAGTCGTCTTCCCGGCACCATTCTCGCCCATAATCGCCAGAAAGTCACCACTGTCGACCTTCAAGTCAACAGAGTCAAGCGCTTGCTGGCCAGAAGGATAAGTAAAGGAGACCTTCTCAACTTGGATCAGTTGCGAAGCCTCTCAGAAAGCATCTTCACAGCAGACTCTACATGAGTTGGAAGACGTTCGGAGACCAGCCCATCTCTTCTCAACATTGACCACAGAAGGCTGACCTTGGGAAGACCAATCCCCAGCCCACTCAACCGGTCGAACTCGGCATCAAGAACATCCTCGACCCTTCCATCGGCCACAATCCTTCCGTGGTCCATAACGACGATCCGCTCGGCAAACCTGCCCACCAGATCCAACCGGTGCTCGACAACGATGACTGTGATCCCATTCTCTCTCCGAAGATTGTCCACGGCTCCCATCACCTCCTCGGCAGTCCGCGGATCCAAAAACGACGTCGGCTCGTCGAGAACGATCACGCTCGGCTTCATCGCCAGGACCCCAGCTAGGGCAACGCGCTGCTGCTGTCCCCCCGACAGCTCGTAGGGCGCGAGATCCTTGAGCGCAACCGTCCCGGCAGCCTCCATCGCCCAGTCTACTCGATCTCTGATCTCCTGCCTAGTTAGGCCAAGATTCTCCGGTCCAAAGGCCACATCTTTCTCAACCGTTAGGGCGAAAAGCTGGTTCTCAGGATTCTGGAAAACATAACCAACCTTACGCGAAAGCTCACTAGTTGTCTCATCATTGACGCTAACCCCATCGACCAGGAGTTCGCCGGACATCTCTCCAGGATGGAAGTTTGGTATGAGACCGTTCAAACACCGGCAAAGAGTAGTCTTCCCACAACCGCTGGGACCAGTAAGAAGAAGAAACTCTCCCTGACCTATGACGATGTTGATGTTATCGAGAGCTTTCGATGTTGAGCCGGCGTATTGAAAACCGAGGTCCTTGGCGGCAATTGTCCCCGCTTGAGTCTCAGCCAAATCTTCTACTCACTCTTGGGTTAGTACTCTATTATGGTACGATGAGTGTCCGCGCTATTTTAGGTCTGAAGCGGACCGACAGACTCTCTGAGACGATTCACACACGCAAGTAAGGCGTCGTCCACAGACCCGGCCGCGGTTAATCCTGCAGCCGTCGGATGCCCCCCTCCAACCCCTCCCAACAACTTCCCCAGAGGAATGGCCACATCTCGCGCCAAGTGTGTGCCCGTCCTCTCGTAGAACTCTTCTGTTGCCCTCATATTGACCCTAATCTTCTCCTTCACCTCTCCCGCAACAAACGCCACATGCGCACCCAAATTAAGAAAGCCCCGTGCGGCAGAAGACTGATACGAGCCTAGCTGCGATGTAACGACTATCCAATTTCCGAGCATTGTCACGCTCGAGCGCTCTGCCGCCCTTAAGCGAGCAACTCTTTCAGAACGATTCATGGGCGAGCTTAGCATCCCAGAGAGACGCCGCGGGTCAGCTCCAGCCTTCACGAGCTTAGCCGCAACTTCGAACGTTGACTCTCTCGCTAGCAGGAAATGCTTCGTTTCCACAAAAAGAGCCGCCATCAGAACAGTCGCCTCCACCCTTTCTGGTTCTACTTTAGAAGCTTCGAACAACCGGAAGACAACTTCCGCAGCGGCAGCTGCCGATTCGTCAACAATCATCTGACTTGCAAGTTTCACCGTATCAGGATGGGGATGATGATGGTCGACCACGATCAGACCGTGTTCCATCTTAAGCAGAGTGCCAGACCCTCGTCCCAGCTGGTCAAGGGAGTTCGTGTCAACAAGCACCGCCAAATCAGCGTCAACTGGGATCTTCTGATCGGGCGTCGAGATGCCAAGGTTCTCCATTAGCTGCCTCGTAGGAGCACTGATACCTTCAGGACACGATATTGTAATCTTGGTCCCTGGCGCGAGCTTGTGCAGGAGGGCCTGGAGGGCGAAAGCGGAACAGACTGCGTCGGGGTCTGCGTTCTGATGGCATAAGAGAACGATGTGCTCTGCCATGCGAGAAGAGGTTGACAGTGATCGCAGAAATCTTTTCCACGTAGTCTTCGTCTTGCTAGAAATGGTCGGCACGGGCCGGCTTTCAGTTAGCCGCTGCGCTTGCAGGCCGGAGCTTCTCCTGAAGCTTGGTTTGAAGCTCTTTCATTCTCTCCTTCGTCCGCTCCTCCTGTCTTCCCAACACGGTGATTCGCGTGCTTAGCAATTCCTTCCTTTCTCTCAGCTCTGAGAGAACAACCTGTCTCTCGGACTTCAGAAGGAGACTGCCCACGCTCTTGTAAACGGGAGTCTCATCGGTGATCTTCTCGAGCTCAGCGAGCGCTCTATCTGTCTCTGAAAGCTCTATCTCAAGCTGTTGCTTCTGTGATGATACTGCTTGCAGCGTCTGCTGTAACTGCTGTAATCGGGCTAGCTGTTCCTGCAGTTGTGGTGGAAGCTCAACTTCTTCGCTCAAGCCTGTTACGCGCCGCTCGATCGTTAAACCCGGCGCGTCCTATAAAAGGGTGCAACAACTTCGATCGCCCGCAGGCTCGCTGAGACGAATCGCAGAAACGAATTGGATGCGGCCCGTAATGCAACCAAGTCTTGAGCTTGAATGTGCATGATCAGGACGCGTCCGCGAGCGTCTAGTCTCGTTGAAGATCGGTAGCCAGGAGTGTGTTGAGTCTCAGGGGCTACTGACGAGACTATTGTCTTGGCCATCTTTGGCGAATCGAGGATTATAGATATCGTAATTTCTGATTCGTTAGGCGTCGTCGGCTGGCTGATTCGGCGGCTCAGCTTCGACGATTGGGGCTGGAAGCGGGTCTTCGATCGAGGCTTCCTCGGCTTTCTTTTCGACCTCAGGGGCCACTACCTTCTTTCTTCTAGTCCTCGTCTTCTTGATCTGGGGTGCCACTGTAACCGCGACCTTGGCGCCTGCGCGGAGGCTGTCGAGCTCGGTTGATAATCTCGAGGGGCTCATCAGACCCCTTGTGGCTCTGGCAGCGATTTCGCCGAGCTTGGTCCGCGGTGTGTAAGCTCCTCCAGCGAACTTGTATCCGCATTTCCTGCAGTGCCAAACACCGACGCTCCAGCGCTTGACGGTGCTGAACATGCATCTCGGACACTCGTGCTTTCCTCGAAGACCAGTGACTATCTCCACGTATTGTCTGCGGGTGACTGTTCCATATCGAGCGCTGAAGCCGCCTGCGAGCCCTATCTTCTTTCCCATCAGCCCTTCGCCGCTGCCAATATCTTCGCTCTATTCTCAGCGGACTTTTGCACTGCCAAGTGCGCCATCGTTTTCAGCTCGTCTTGGGTGAAACCCGATAGACCACCCTTTTGCATCGCGCAAATGTTTCCGTTCTTCTCGATGGTGACTGTTAGCCTTGCGTTCATGACTTGCTCTTCTTCGAGGACTGGGTCTACGACGATTGTCTTGCCGACCTTGGCGAAGGTGACGGCAACAGGATGGTTATTGAGAGGCAGAGGATGAAGCCCAGGCTTGTACACCACCTCGTCACCCTTGAGCTCCGCCTTCAACAGCTTGGCGCTTGCAAGAGCGGCTAATGCTGCTATGGAGGCCGCATCTATGAGGTTGCCGTCGTGATCCAGGATGTAAATGTCCACGAAGACTACTTGGACTTTCTTTCCCTTCAAGAGGACAAGCGATTTCATGTCTACGGCCTTGGACTCTCTGATTCCTCTATCGATGACGCGTGCTAGTTCGATGGCTTGCTCGCTCGGGGGTCCTGTTTCGAATAATGGAGATGCCAGGGGACCGAGTTCGGCGTTCACAGTTAGGACTCCTTCGTCCGGTGTGTCCGGGAAGGGTGTTCCTGTTTCTACTTTGATGCCCACGAGAACTTTCGATTTGCCAAGGGATACTTGAGCCGAGCCGTTTGCTTTTTCAATTAGACCCACTTGTATCTGTAATGGCCTGTAGCTATCTGCTGTTCTATCATCTATCCTCTTCCCGTTTGCGACAAGATCGATTACAGTCTTTTGTTCGAGCTTGGCGACAGGCGGAAGCTGTGGAGTGAATGACACTAGGCTACTACCTCGGTTTCTTCTCTTTCCTCAGCCACTTCTTTGATCACTAGATATTTCTTCTTCAGTGCTTCTTGTTGCATGCTATGGATGGTCTTGCACGCGTCTAGAGCCATGGTGAGCCCTTTTTCGAACTCGTTGATTGTGAGTATTCCGTCCATCTGGAGAAGGGTCACCAAGTTTGCGTTGGGCACCCAAGCGACTGGAAGGTCTGCTTCACCGTACTTGTCTTCTGCATCTGATAGGTCAAGCGCCATGTGTCCTTGAATCTTGCCAACGGCGCAAGCGGCGACCAGCTCTCTCATAGGTATCCCCGCGTCTGCAAGCGCTAGGGATGCTGCTGTGATTCCAGCGCAGCGGGACCCCCCGTCCGACTGCAGGACCTCGATAAAGACGTCGATCGTTGTTCTGGGGTAGAGATCTGTCAGAACCACGGACTCCAAAGATTCCCTGATTACCTTGGAGAGTTCCATCTCTCGTCTGGAGGGCGCGGGATTCTTTCGTTCATCCACGGAGAATGGGGCCATTCGGTATCTACACCTCAAGACTGCGCGATCTGGAAGAGCGATGTGTTTCGGGTGTGCCTCTCTGGGGCCGTAGACGCCGACGAGAATCTTGTTCTTTCCCTGTTCAATGTAGGCGGATCCGTCGGCTTTGTCTAGAATCCCCACCTCTAGTTTTATGGGCCTCAGTTGGTCTAGCCGGCGACCGTCGATTCGGACGCCTTTATCGTCTATCAGTTTTTCAGGCTGTTTGGGTTCTGGCAACTTCTCCTACCACGTTTGATTTTGCGATCATTTCTCTTATCCTGTCTGTTAGTCCTCTTGTATGAGCCTCACGTTCGACCATGTATATGGCTTCTACTGCGACCCGCTCGTTCTCGGGAGACTTGCCCCAGACCATGACCACCCCGTTCTGGCCTACAGTTATCTGGCAACCTGTTTCTCTCTTCAGCATGCTGATCATTGAGCCTTTCCTTCCGATAAGACGGGGTATCTTGGCAGCAGATATCTCTACCACCCTTCCAGTAGAGATCTTGCCTAGTCCAGGACCCTTCACGGTAAGGAGAGGGTCCCTGGTTCTATCGAACGCCAGAACTTGCGACAAGACCATGTCTCCGACATCGAATGACTCGGAGAGATCTCTTCGCCGGGGTCCTCTAGGACCCGGAGTCTCGGACGCGGGGAGCATTGCTTCGTACGGGGCCCGTATGTCTACTGTCCACCCTGATAGTCCCACGTCCACGATTCGGCCGCCGACAAGATCTCCTACTCGAGGGAAGTATCCACCCTTGAGAGGAACGACAGTGACTCTGTTGCCATCGACTTCAAAGATTCCTATACAGGCGGAAAATATCCGGGTTCCCACCTTGAACGAGTTGTCGCCGAGCAGGTGGTCTCCTTCGGCAAGGAGCTCGCCAGGCGCGACCACTTGTTTGGGTTCTGCTACGATTACCAAAGTGTTCTCACTCTAGTTGAGGACCTTCATCTGAATAGTTCCCTGTGTCATCTTGCTAACCCTGTCCGTGAACGACCCATACATGCCTGCAGGCATCTCTATAACTGCTACTAGAGCACCATCAGGCTGCCACTCTTCGCGGGTGACCGTCCCGAAGCTTTTGAACGCGTTGTAGGCTCGAGCAGCGTGTTCTGGGAACACTTTTACCGCTATTCGCATCTGTTCCATCTTGATCGGAAGGACCGGTCTGAGGTCTTCTATGACCTGTTTGGCTTGCTCCTCAGCGCTCTTGTAGGGGTCGATTGAGATACGAATCTGTTCGAGGGCCTGCTCGATCCTTAGCGGCGGATGTGGTGCCCCGCTTCTAGGGTCGATAGCGTTCCGTGAAATTATCGAGATTATTTGGCGCCTCTTCTCGTCAATCAGTTGACGACGCTGCTCGGTTGTGAGCTGAAGCTCGCCACTCTTCATTATTTCCTCCGCGACTTTTACCGCATCGGTGGTGCCGAAGTTCTTTTGCAATTTCTCTTCCGAAGCTCTCGTTCCTTTGCCTGAGTCTGAGTATACCTCTTCGATCATTAGGACTTGAGAGATCGAGATCGGTTTTCCAAGCTTGTAGTCGAGGGCTGGTTGTGGTCTTACTAGTATCTCAAAACGGTCTTGGCCCTTGGATAGGCGTGCTGTTGTGAACTTGTCACTCATTTGCCAGCCGGTGCCTTTTTACCAGCATCCAGCTTTCGGAGGTACTTGTCGACCTCTTCAACGGGGAGTTTCTGGAATTTGCCCGTCTCCCTCGGGATAACTGCGATTCGTATCTTTTGAGGTTCAGCCTTCCCTTCCAGGACTTTGGTCATGCATTTCAACCCAAGCAACAACGCTTCATCCATTGTCAGATTATCTCTGTACTCCGCCTCAAGTATCTCATTAGCCGCATCACCGCCAGCACCTATTGCCCAAGCTCGGTATGCGAAGAACGCCCCGCTAGGATCCGTCCAGAACAGCCGGCTTCCCTTCTTGTCAACTCCTCCAAACAGCATTGAAATCCCAAAGGGCCGCACACCAGCGTGTTGGGTGTAAAGCTGCTTTATTTCTCCGATGCGCCGAGTCAGGATCTCGATGTCGATCGGTTCGTCGTACATCAGCTTGTTACTTTGAGCGTATATCCTTGCCTGGTCTACGAGAATATGAGCGTCGCAGCTTAGCCCTGCGACCGCAGTTCCTACGTGATCATCTATTTGGAATATCTTCCACATGAACGATAGATCTTGAAGCTTAGAACCCGCTCGCTCTTCGGCAGCGAGAACGACACCTTCAGGTGAGGCGATACCGAGGACGGTTGCGCCTCGCTTCACTGTCTCGCTTGCATATTCAACTTGGAACAGTCTCCCGTCTGGAGAGAACACGGTAATTGCTCGGTCGTATGCTCCGGGTACGGCAAACATGGACAAACTTTTGCACCTAGCTGAAATCGCGGTGACGAGGGTGAGTGCGTACTAAAACCTTTCTCAATGGGATCATCCACGTCGGGCTATGTTTTGGGGTCGGCCCGTCGCTGAGGACATCATCCTTTTGGTCAAGCTGGGACTGGCTTCGTCATTCCCCAAACGCACTTATTGGCTCTTGAATAAGAGGATGTGGGTCCAAACATCTACAACAAGTCTAACCCTGAATTTCTTCCAACATTCTCCGAATATTGTCCACGAATTCGTTACGCTTTGATGGGTCAGTCCCGAATGAGATTTCGATTTTGACGGGGTCGGTATTTTCCAGGCGTATTCGCCCCTTTAGAGCCGCTTGTTTGTCGATCCGAAGGAACATTGTGCCCGTGCTATCGATCCTCGAAGCCAAGCTAGAATATACCTCGGTCTTGTCGAATTGGGATAGGCCGCTCCATATGTTCTTAAGAAATACTTCTGCATTCGTTGCATTTCTTATCATTAGTACAGAAGTTGCGATTTCATTACCGTGATGGCCCTTCGCTCGGGTTATGGTGAACCCCAATGAAGTCCCACCGAGGAAAAGGTTTCGTATGACTCGCGCGACCTTCTCGGGGTCTTCGGTCGCATGGGTAATGGTTGAAATTTTTACAGAGAAGGCCTTTGCAGGCGAGTTCATTTGAGTTGACCGATAAGGTCTATCGCTCGCGCGTTAAAATACCATAACCTGCTGATTTGTCCAAGTCTTGTCAGAGGCGTTTCGTTTCAAGCAAGTGCTCGTCGTCAGATTGGACCTGGACATGGGGCGGGGAAAAGCGGTGGTCCAATGTGCGCACGCGGCAGTGTCTGCCGCAGAAGAAGCTCGTAATCACCTGCATAACTGGTGGAAGTCTTGGATGCAGGAAGGACAACTCACGGTGGCAGTAAAAGTGCCGGACCTCGATAGCGTATTGGATCTTGAGCGCAAGGGTAGGTCCAAAGGCATTCCGGTCCACCTGGTGAGAGATCGGGGGCTGACGCAAGTTCCCCCTGGAACGATTACCTGTTTGGGACTCGGCCCGGCTCCTGCGGATATCGTCGACTCTCTAACTGGGAACCTGGCCCTTCTTTGACCGAAGGCCCTCCGGTAGATCGCCGTGTTTCATTGAAACGATCTCGAACCTTCGCTTTGCGTCCATCACGTAATCTGTGAACTCCAGGTCTGCCGTCTCTCTGAATGTGGAACCTATTCTCTGAAACAGCTTCTTCAAGATCAATCGCTCGATTACTCTGGATGCGCTGCCCAAGGCCTTTCTAAGCCCAGCTGAGAATTCGTCAACCTTGTCAGGTATCTGCTCGCGGTCAAGAGAGTGAATTGTCACAAGGTATTGATAGACGGCTTGCTTGGGCTCGTTTCCAAGAACGGATAATCCCTCGTCAACGCAATCGAGGAGCACTTCGCTGAACTGTTGCGATCTGCTCAATTGGAAACTCCTCCCTGCGAGCCTTGATGCTCGTCTTCGAACGTGGGTCTCTCATCCTCAAACCCTGAGTATCCTGTGCTCTGTGTGCGAACTAGTCTGAAGCCATTCATGTCGTACCTAGCTTGCGATCTGAAAAGACCTCGTATTCCGTTTAGAGACCTTTCGTCTAGGGCTGTGAAGTTGATCAGCACAAGGGTTGAAGCAGACTCCGACTCAGACATCTCCACAATGGACGACAACACACCGTAGCCTTTTTCGAATCCTTGGAACAGAATCAAGTCTGTGAATACATCGAAGACCATCCCGACCAGACGGCCAGGATTTGCCTGTAATAGCTTATCAACTGCATCGAGGAGTAGAGATGTATCTCTCTCTGGTAAGAGGACGTGTTCTTCCGAGATTTTTGAAGGCGTAGATGTCTTTGTGCTGAAAGTAAACATGTGCAGGTTGTGCTGCCCCCTGAACTGTCTGAATGTTGGACTTCCCATGCTGGTGAATATTGCGATTGGTTCTACATTTGCCTGGAATTCCCGTGCGAATTTTTGCACCACATCTTCATAGTTGCTTGTAGGATCGTATTCTAGGAGAATTCGACTCTTCGACAATCCTTGATGCTTGGTGTTGAGGAACTTGGAAAAGCTGTCCTGCTGGAGGGCAAGGTCCCGAACTCGAGCCTTCGGGTTCGCGTCTCGCAAGGCATCAAGTGTGCCCGATTGCGCCTCCTCAACATTCAGCGCCCATATACGCGGTTTTCGTCTGGGACCCGGAAGATTGTCGAGCGATCTAACCTTCGATATCATGAAGTTGCATTGATCTAGGCTCAATTCTCCGAGATCAATCAGTTCTCTCTTGGACCTGTGAAATCCTGGAGGAACGGTAAGATCGTTTGATGCGTCGCCTGTTGCAAAATCAATGGACTGAATCGTCATTTGCGGACCCTTTGCGTGCGAGTGATCAGTTGCGGTTCCCTTTAGGATTGCTCTGTAAAAGGGGACTTCTGATTTGATAACATAGAAGACCAATTCTTGTCCTGTTGCGATTCCGTCGTCCACGAACCTTTCGACGAGTCTTTTCCTGTCGGATTCAGTGTTGTACAATACCACCGTATCTTCTTCCGAGCTCGAGCTAACTGCTTGGAAGATCATCTCCCCTCCGATGACAATTCTACTCAAAATAGTGGGTTCTCTGAGCGCAAAGGAGACGAGGACGAACAACACGCCGTCCGCTAAGCTAACGAAACTCTTCACTAAACTCGCGTAAGCTCCTGTAAGGGCTTCTTGAAAGAAAGTGATGATGCCGAAGCATGCCCAGCAGATACTGATTAGCCTAATCGAGCTCGAAGCCTTCGGATCCTGCACCCGTCTCGATTGCTTGTAGAAGGAGAATACAGGAAGTGCGATGAACGAGGCCAACAGTAATGAGCCGACCAGTATGTACCAGTCTTGGTAGGAAAAGTAGTAGATCGTCTCCCCATTCGTCATTAGATTATTCACATTGAAGGGTTGCCAAATCAGAGCGGCCGTTGCCCAGCCAATGGAGATGACAAGAAACGCGACTAGAGCTCTGGGCGGCCTCCCTAGGAATTTGGTAAGTTCTGTGAATCCTCCCTTTCCCTCGCTCTCCCTCAAGAGATAACTTGCCAGAGCGATTGAAATCGCAGTCAAGACGATGAAGATAGTGTCTAGATAGGGGTTGGGAGGTTTGTTAAGAATGTCTGAGGCGGTCGCATCAGAGAGGAATAGAATGAAGCCAACATTTGCCGCAATAATGAAGAAGACCGAGTCTAGAAAGTAGGTCTTCTTGGCTCGTATTGTGAAGACCAAGGCTATGCAGGAGGCGCTGAGCGCTAAGAGGTCCAAGATCTGATGGACTAATTTTCATCGCCTCACTCGTCTTTCGCCATGACTTCTTTCGGCGATTCATCCTTCCTCATCTCGTATACGAGCCTGACAGAGTCTTGGTTTTCGTTCAAACTTAGTTGGAAGTGAGAGGACGCCGCTACGCCTAGAAGCCTTGCTATGTCCACGGGGATCAGCAAGTAAAGGCTGTCTCTGAGCTTGACAGGCTTGACCTTAAGCGGCACGACAAGTCAACTTAGCCACCGCAAAGTGGCCGTTTGGCTTGAGATTGGCGTAACCCTACTAGTAGTGACTGGGTTACAATTGCAAGTCGTCTATTGATTCTTCGTTGCCCGATAGGCCCGTCCAGCCAAAGTGTTCCTTCAGGAGTTCTGCCGCTTGCTGCGAGTCGTTTGCTTCGATTACAGAGATTCTGTAGAGGGCTGCCAGTTTCTTGGCTTTCTCGCTTAGTCTCGGAATCGCCACGAGGATTGTTTGAGTGGGACTTACGTCAAACACCTTTGCGTAGAGGGATGCTATGGGTGTTTCCTCGATTTCTCGTTCGCTCGCCACCACGTCAAGCACAACAAGTTCTAAAGAACCCTTCGTGGCAATGGCGTCAAATCTGTGGAGGGCTCCGGAACGGCCTGCAATCTGACCGGGCATCTCGACTTTGTATTGGAAATCCTCGAGGGTGGCGCCGATTGGTTTCATTACTAGAAAGGTCCGTTTGAATTCTTCCTCGGCGTCCGCGCTTATGCGATAGCTGTATACGTTGACGAACCCCGTGTCTTTGATGGTGAATATGTGCCCGCAACTTCTACATCTATGAATCGGGCTTGGAAGATCAGACCTTTTGCCGCACTGTGAACACTGAAACCATGCTCCTAGCTTCTGATAGTCTACGCCAGCTTCAATCAGTTCCTTGTTACACTTGGGGCAGTACAGACCGCCTTCGATTAGGAAGTTGTCCACGCTGTCTATGGTTCCACATGCTGTATGTTCAAGGAGAGTCTTCCGTTCTATGTCGATGGAGTTGCAGTTGGGACAGACGTAATCATTGCTGACGTTTGCGGACAAGCAGCTCGGGCAAACAAGGATCTTTTCATGGAATTTGCGTTTGAATATTCCAACATCCCAAAGCTTCTCGACAAGCTGCTTTGCGGCGGTCGTATCACCATCAACGACCTCTTCGACTTCAGGGTACCTAGCAGTTTGGCTGAGATCAAAACTTGGCACGAGTTCTACAATTTCCCCTTTGACAAACCGACCCAGAAGTAGTTGAACCCCCTGATCCTGGTATAGGGTAATCCTATCTTTGGATGTCATTCCTGTTGCCCTAGACTTCTCCGAGGTACCTGAGGTTATTCGTAGGCGAGACAGGTTCAGCCGGATATTCGGGAGTTGTACCTTGTTCGCGAGGTTGGACGTATCAGAACGCATATGGTTTGCGAGTCGGTTCAACCCATTTTGAAGACTTATGCCTGATGCTCCGGGCAATCCGAACGCTAGTTCTAGAACTCCCACCGGAATCCCGGGCCTGGACAAGTTGCTCACTGGAGGATTGCCTAAGAACAGGACAATTCTGCTCTGCGGGGGGCCTGGGACGGGCAAGACCATACTGTCCTCTCAGTATCTCGTCAATGGGATCTTGGACTACGAGGAGAGTGGCGTCTACGTCAGCTTGGACGAAAATAAGCAGCATGTATTCGAGGAAATGCTTGATTTCGGTTGGGACTTCGCGGACCTTGAGAACAACAAGAAGCTGATATTTCTGGAGGCTTCACCGATCAGGTATCTTCCAGCCGAGATAAAGGTTGGAAAATTGACCGTCGGCCGAAAGGAGTTCTCCATGGCAACTTTGATTGAGATGATTAAAACGAGTGTCCGCGAGATCGGGGCCAAGAGAATAGTTGTCGATCCTGTAACAACTTTGGTTTTTCAGTACGAAGGGTTGGCTGCCCAACGAAACGCGTTGGTCGAGCTTATGGAGGCGCTAGCAGACACGGGCGCGACGTGTCTCATCACAACTGAGCTTCGAAGGCCCGGCTTCGAGAGGAGCATCGATTACGAAGAGTATCTCGCCCATGGGGTCATACTGCTACAACAATTGCAGGTTGGAAAGTCTCTACTGCGCGTGATCCAGATTGAGAAAATGCGCAAGACTGCTTTGGACAACCAGCCGCGGCCTTACCGAATAACGGATACGGGAATCGAAGTCTTTCCACGCGAAAGCGTGCTGTGACCAGACTAAACTGGCTTCTTCACTCGGGATTCTTCGTAAGGGACTATCAACCCCATTGAAGTGTCTCGATTATAGGGCGTCCATGTGGTTATGTGTTGGACACCTTTCATTTTCGAGACCCTTATGAAACGTGCTAATCCGTCCTTCGTATCTTCGACTTTCATTTCAATAACGCCATCGACCTTGTCTTGTATTGCTGCGATAATTGCTGGGTGAAATGCCTTCCTCGAAAGTGATGTCACGCAGCTGGCTCGGTTGCTCCTTACCTTTGCAATCAAGGTATGTAGAAAGTCGAATGAGGGTCTTACACCGCTTCTTTGGATGAGAGTAGTAAGGGAGTCCATCGCTAATAGTACATTGGTCGATTCGCGGGCTTCTGAGAGAGCCTTTGTCATTACGATACTTAGATCGGAGAGACGTTGGGGGTCTTCGCTGTATTGTTCCTGGCTTCTTACACCCACGAGGAACGAATAGCAGTCTATGAATACGAGTTTTCTTCTCCCTTCGACTTCATAGTCTCTTGGGTTGACTCCCATCAATTTCATGGATTCTCGGATGCTGTCGGGAAAATCATCTAGGGTTGCGTAGACGACGTTTCTGCCTTTCTTCAAGGCCTCCACGACCAGCTGGATAAGTAAGGTTGTCTTTCCTGTTGCGGGGTCTCCCATGACTATCACCATGGACGACGAAGGATAGCCATCGGGCAAGAGGGAGTCGATCATCACGACTCCGGTTAGATCTCTGTTCGAGGAGGTTGAGGTCTCTTCAAAAGATCCTACCGACACGAGTCTCTGGGAGATTTCTTTCTGCAACTCTTGATCTCTGTCCTTGCTGAAGGAGATGACTCGCACCTCCTGAAGCAAACCTAGCTCGACAAGGTCTGAGACGTCCCGTTCGATTTCCTTGGGCTTACGCCTAATCTTGGCGGCGATTCCTTCTACCGTGTCGGTGGAGTCGGGGTTGTCGTGGAAGTACATCAACAGTTCGGCTTTAGTTTCGGACCCAATCAGCTTCTCAAGGAGGTCGGTTCTAGCGGGGGGCATTGTGTTGTTGCTGTCCGTTCTGGCAAGACCACAAGAGAGCTGTGTGATGCCTGCTTATCCTAGGTTTATCGTATTTTGTCGGGGGGGATTGGGGTTGGTGCTAGGGAGAACCCGTCTCTTGTTATGTAGTAGTCGTATCCTTCTAGCCGGTGCTCAGTGCCTCTCATCTTTGGGATGTAGACTCTTCTGCGGACTCTTGAGTTGTCGAAACTTGCGTCCAAGATTACTAGACCGTCTCCGAGGAACTCTTCGAAGTTGGTTCCAAGTTGCTGTTTGCCCCATGGAACCTCGCTTATCATTAGTGTTGTACAGTTCGCGGCTTCTAGGAATTTGACCATTATGTGAAGGAAGCTTCTAGCTTCGGCGTTGCTTTCGAAGGCTGTCATGAGTGCTGAGAGAGAGTCGAATACAAGCCTCTTTGCGTTGGTGCTGTGCAATGCTTCCAGAACTGTTTCAAGAGCCGTACTGACGCCGGCTTTCATGGTCGATTGGAGAGAGACAAGGCGCAATTTGCCTTCGTTTTCGAGGCGGTTTAGGTCCCATCCGAATCTCAGACCGTTTCGTTTCAGCTTCTCGCCGCTCTCTATGACTGATGCATAGACACCGTTTTCCCCGCATCGGGTGGCTCCATGGTAGAGGAACTGCAGTCCGAGAGTGGTCTTGCCTGTTCCTGGCTGGCCGGCTACGATGACGCAGTCGCCTCGTCGAAGTCCGCCTTCGATGATCTTGTCCAGGCTGGGAACCCCTGTGGGAACTCTATCGTCTGATTCTTGAACGCTTGGGGCGATTGCCCTTCTGACTTCCATTATGGCTCCTCCAGGGACCAGAGTTTGACTGGTCCTACTTGTCGAAAGGCTACCTTCTTTTTTGCGCGGAGGACATGCAAGTATTTTGATGCGGTCGATCTGTTCACTCTTAGATCTTTTGCGATTTCGCTGATCGAACTGTTTGGCTTGTCTCCCAGTGAACTGATTATCCTCTCTTCAATAACCTCGAGCAACGTGCCATTCGTGGAATTGTTGATGTTCAACAATGACTTCCGGGTCAAATCAGCACTAGTGCTAATCATAAGTCGGATGTTACCTTTGAACCGTCTTCAAAGTCACCCCGAAGCCGCTAAAAGCAAGCTTCGCTCGAGATGCGTTGAATGGATAGAGTTACGATCCTGAAACTTGGAGGGTCTGCAATTACTGACAAGGCTANCCCGTGATTCGACACGCCGCTGATCAGCTTGCAGACTACCGGCTTCATCTCGTTCTGATTCATGGCGGAGGTTCTTACGCGCATCCCTTTGTCACTAGGTCTGGTGTAGGTGGAGGTCTCCGGGATCGATCTCAGCTTCGTTCCATTTCAGAGACTGAGTTCTATCTGGGCCAGCTTACGAGGATAATTTACGCGTCCCTGCTGTTGAGAAATATGAATCCTGTTCCGCTTCATCCGATGAGTTTCGCGACTCTTGACAAGGGAGAAGTGAAAAAGTTCCTGTTAGATCCGATACGAAAGTCGTTGGATGCCGGGCTCACCCCGTTGTTGCATGGTGATCTGGTGTTCGACGAATCTCGGGGGATCGGCGTCCTATCGGGGGATCGCATTGCCTCCCTGATTGGATCGAAGATGGGAGCTTTCAGAGTATTGTTCGGGTGTGATGTCGATGGTGTTTACTCCGCGAATCCGAAGAATTTTCCGAATGCCACTCTCATTCCTGAAGTGAACTCCGAAAACTTTCGCTCGGTATTGAGCGCCTCACGAAGCCCTTCCACCGATGCTACCGGCAGCATGGGCGAGAAGGTGAAACAGGCCATTTGGCTTGCCAAGAACGGATGCGAGTGCTACATTTTCAACCTAAGGGAGAAGAACGCGCTTAGAATGATCCTCGACCAAACCGGGTCGATCGGGACCAGATTCGTTCCTTGGAAGAAGTCTAGAAAGTCCGTGAAACAATCGCCTCAGAGAGCGTAGCCAGTCCATCTCTATAGGCGGACTTTCCTAGAACGGATAGGTGAGCTTTAGCTTCCTGCAAGTACTTTCCGGCGATTTCTCTGCAATCCTTCTCTGCAGGCGTCTCCATAACTAGTTGTCTCGCCCTCATGAGCATGGCTTGCGACACCCTTTCTGACCTTAATGTACTAAGAATCTCTGACTTCTTAGGACGGGGCAGGTATCTGAGGGCGGTCAATATCACCGCGTTTCCTAGCTTGTGTTCGACAATGTCTTTACCGATCTGTTTCCCTGTCTCTTCTCCGCATATGTCCAGAACATCATCCATTATCTGAAATGCAAGGCCCGCCTTCCATCCGAATTCCCCCAAGGATCGCGCAATTCTAGCGTTCGCTCGCCCGGAGTATGCTCCTATCTGGGAGGCAGCTTTGAAGAGAGCCGCGGTCTTCTTTCCTATCATCTCAATGTAGAGGGCGAAGCTCGGGTTGAGAGTGCGATGGGCTTTGAGATAGGGGTCCTCTCTCCCGGCTTGTTCGAACATGATGTCAAGCCTCTCTCCTTCAATGATGTCCTTCATTGCCTGCACCGCGACCACTCTTGTCTTGTCGGGTGAGACGCATTTCTCAATCAGATCGTCGAGAGCTTCACGGTAAAGCATCGCAATCAATAATGCGACTGAGTCTCCGAACTTGACTCTCACGGTTGGTTTCCCTCTTCTCACGAGGCCTCGATCTATGAGATCGTCCATTACTAGCGAATAATTGTGAATCATCTCGACCAGGGCCGCAGGATTCATTCCATCTTCAATTCTTCCGCCACAGGCCGCGCATGCTAGAAGAACGAGTGTGGCTCGCATTCTTTTGCCGCCGGTTTTGAAATGGTAAGTTACGGGGGATTGAAAAGTGGAAGAGGAGGCCTCGGCCAATGTCTTGAAAATGACAGGGTCTACTTTACGCCCGATCATGGCTATCCTGTTCAGCGGGTCCGGATTCATCTGCTCTCCTTGGGCTTACGATGCGCCGATTGGGTGCTGGTCTCATAGAATTTCATGTGTTTGCGACCGGCAGTATCGGTGATTCTGACGATGGACTGAACTTCTCTCTGTGCTAATCAGCGAGAGCAGGGTGATTCTTGTCAGCAAGTATTACTTCGTACCAGTGGTGAATGCCGTCTGAATACAAGTAGTACGAGTGTAGGACTGTAAGGTTGACGTATTTTCTGTTGGCGCGTTTTTCCGCTATTCTTTGAAGAGAGAGGCTTCTGGTGAATTTCGAGACACCCATTGCCTTCTGTCGTCTTCCGGAGATGGGACGGGGTTTCTTTGCGCCGCCTCTCCTGACTCGGACCCGGACGAGGACGATCCCCTGTTTCGCTTTGTATCCCAGGCTCCGTGCTCGATCTAGTCTTGTGGGATACTCAATCCGTTTGACGACGGGTTCCTTTCTCCAACCAACTACTGAGAGCCGCAGCCATTCCTTGAGCTCGGGTGTTTTCTCTCTCCATTGGTTTGCAAGGTGGGAATACGACAAGTCTTGTCCGCAGTCGCATCCACTGTCGAATCCCTGATAAGGATTACTGGCGGTTTTGCTTTCAACAGCGTTAAATCAGGCCGGTTTGCGAACCAGCTTTCCCGTAGAAGTGACAGGCCAGGATTGGCTCAAGACACAGCGTTGCTGAAACGAGCTTATGCTCCTGCTAAGCTCTCGATGAAGTATCACCCTTTCTATCAAGGGAAGATAGAGATCGTTTCGAAGGTTCCGGTTGATTCCTACGATGACTTTGCAATCTGGTATACGCCAGGTGTCGCGGACCCTTGCAAGGAGATTCAGAAAAGCCCGGACAAGGTGTATGATTACACTAACAAGTGGAACAGCATCGCGATAGTTACTGACGGCACTCGTGTGCTTGGTCTCGGAGACATCGGCCCAGAGGCCGGGCTTCCCGTGATGGAGGGAAAGAGCCTATTGTTCAAGTATTTGGGAGGAGTCGACGCTTACCCTATTTGTCTCGGCACCAAAAAGCCTGACGAGATTGAGAACGCGGTCCGATGGTTGCAACCATCTTTCGGTGGGATAAATCTGGAAGACATATCGCAGCCGAAGTGTTTTGACGTTCTGGATGCTCTGAAACAGGACCTTCGAATACCAGTGTGGCATGACGATCAACAGGGGACGGGAACGGTCGTCTGTGCCGGTCTCATCAACGCGCTGAAAGTTGTGGGTAAGAAGATCGGAAACGCGTCGATTTGTATGCTTGGGGCAGGGGCGGCGAACATAGCAGTCGCGCGGATAATCATTGAGGCCGGAGTTTCGCCCGGGAACATCATCATGGTGGACCATACAGGAATCCTCAATCTGCAACGGACAGAACTGGAGAAGGAGTACCACGCGAAATGGCAAATGTGCTTGAAGACAAACTCACAAGGGCGCACTGGAGGCTTCTCGGAAGCGCTAAAAGGAGCAGACGTCTTGATTGCAATGTCAACACCGGGCCCTGGAGTGGTTCCGAAAGGAATGATCTCGACGATGGCGGATGACTCGATTATTTTCGCTTGCGCTAATCCTATTCCTGAAGTTTGGCCCTGGGAAGCAAAAGAGGCCGGCGCAAAGATTGTTGCAACGGGCAGATCGGATTTTCCCAACCAGGTCAACAACTCTCTTGGATTTCCGGGAATCTTCAGGGGTACGCTAGATGTTAGAGCAAAGATGATCAGCGACGAGATGTGCATAGCCGCCGCTAACGAGTTGGCGAAGATTGCGGAAGAGATGGGAATAGATGAGGACAAGATTCTGCCCAGCATGAGTCACTGGGAAGTATTTCCTCGGGAGGCTGCCGCAGTCGGAGCTGAAGCGGTCAGACAGGGATTGGCGAGACTCAAGCTCACCCGAAAAGAACTCTATGAAAGAGCTACCACGATCATAAGCCATGCTCGAAAGTCAACGGAACTGCTCATGCGAAAGGGATTGATCAAACCTCTTCCTGGTAAGTCGGTAGGGCGGAGAACAAAACGGAGAATCGCAAGATAGCGGTGCTAGGCGGAGCCGGAGAGGAGGGTTTCGGGCTCGCGCTCCGATGGGCAATCACCGGACACCAAGTAGTCGTGGGTTCCAGAAGTCCTGATAGGGCGGCCGAGGCTGCAAAGACGATTATCCGAACCGCTGGACGCCCAGTTCGGGTGTCGGGAGTTAGCAACGAGGACGCTGTCTCACAGGGTGACGTGATAGTTGTATCAGTGCCTTTTGCAGCGTTGATCGATACGCTTCGTACGGTCAAGCCAAAATTCAGATCGGGCCAAGTCTTGGTCAATGTGTCTGTTCCCCTTGAGACAGCGATCGGTGGCCGGGCTACTCGCACAGTGGGAGTCTGGCCGGGGTCCGCGGGAGAACTCGCAGCCTCGGTTGTGCCAAACACGGTCAGCGTTGTCACAGCATTCAACAACGTGAGCGCGGAACTCCTCAAAGATCCTTCGAAACCTGTCGACTGCGATGTCCTCGTATGCTCTGATGATGAGAATGCGAAGAAGATTGTTCTGGATCTCGTAAAGGGGATTGCAGGGGCGCGTGGCTTTGATGCGGGCCGGCTGGAAAACTCGCGGACTGTCGAACAGTTGACGGCGCTCTTGGTATCGCTGAATATCCGTTACAAGGTCAAGAGTGCTGGCCTGAGAATCACCGGCATCTCTCACGTATCATGATTCGTGGTCCAGTGTGCAGGTCGGTATTGTAGGAAAGCCCAACGCGGGAAAAAGCACATTCTTCAGCGCCGCAACTCTGACACTGGTGCCAATCGCAAACTATCCGTTCACTACTATCAAGCCGAACCATGGAATTTCGTATCTTAGAACAGAGTGTGTCTGCAAAGACCTTGGACTAGAGGATGAGCCTCAGAACTCACGATGCATCGACGGAGAACGATTCATACCGATCGACATCATCGATCTTCCCGGATTGGTGCCTGGCGCGTCGGAGGGAAGAGGGCTTGGAAACCAGTTCCTTGACGAGCTGCGAAAAGCTGATTCGCTGATTCACGTAGTTGACGCGTCAGGGTCTACTGACTCCGAGGGAAAGCTGACTCAGCCTGGTGCCCACAACCCGGTTGACGATGTCGCTTTTCTCGAAACTGAGCTGAAGCTGTGGATGCTCCGGATAGTAGGTAAGGACTGGGAGAAGACAGCGCGGAAGATGGAGATGGCTGGAGAAGATCCGGCGTCTTTGGTTTCTGACCGTCTCAGCGGGCTTGGGGTGAGCAAGAGCCAGGCCGAGAACGGGATCAAACGCGCAGGCCTGAAGGGAAAACCAAGTGGATGGACCAGGGAGAACCTGCTAGGTCTGGTTGACATTATCAGGAAGGAAGCGAAACCCTTGTTGCTCGCCGCCAACAAGATAGACTTGCCAACATCGACGGGAAATGTCAGTCGACTGAAACAGACTGGAGAGCTGACGATTCCGGTTTCTGCAGAGGCGGAGCTAGCGTTGCGGAGGGCGGCGGAAAAACGATTGATAGAATACAAACCGGGAGACGCTGACTTTCGTCTCCTTGATCCAAGAGCGGTTAGCCCTGAGCAGAAGGCTGCTCTAGAGATGATTCGAGAAAAAGTCCTGAAACCGATTGGATCAACTGGGGTTCAGGCGTGTATCAACTCAGCTTTTCTCAATCTCTTGAATATGATTGTGGTTTATCCGGTTGAGAATCCTGAAAAGTTCACGGATCATGCGGGAAACGTTCTTCCAGACGCGTATCTGGTTCCTAATGGGACGACTCTCAAGGAGCTGGCGTTGAGGATTCACACCGAGATCGGAGAGCAAATGCTGTATGGAGTCAATGCTCGAAATGGTATGCCTCTCTCCGACAACTACGTGCTCAAAGCGCGAGATATTGTGAGCGTAGTCAGCTCGGCTCACAGGGCATGAATCGAAAACTAGACCGATCGATCCTTCAGATCAATTCGGTTCCGTATCCTGTCTGGACTGTCCAGTTGTGTGTCGCGAGGTCGGGTCGCTAAGACCCCCTCCCCCAGGAGAACATTTGCTGACTGGGCAGGTATTATAAGCGAGAAGAACGATTCAGGGCGCGGTCCACGCTTAGATGGCAGGGCGAAACTTGAGGTTTCGTCGTCCCGTCACGAACGTTTTCTTGGGCTGCGTAGGGAGGGGCTGTTAGAATCGAGATCAGGGCTGATAATAGCCGATTTCTGAGCTCCGAATTTCCGGGACAACCGCTTCATGTGAGGCTATTGGGCCATTTCCGTCCGATAGTCTTCCTGGAAGGCAACCGTCTAGGCTTTCGGTTTGCTGTCCGGTTTTGCTGCTGGCTTTGCAGCGGGCTTCGCGTCAGGTTTCGCCGAAGGCTTTGTCTCGAGTTTCGTTGAAGGCTTTGTTTCGGCGGCCGCTGGCTTTGACTCTTTTGCCGGGGCGGCTGGTTTTGCGGGCTCAGCCTTCTTTTCAGGAGTTGCAGCCTTTGGCGCGGGAGCAGCAGGTTTCTCGTCTTCAGGTCCCTTCTTCCGAGAAACTCTCTGTCCAGGTGGAAGATTTCGATTCTTCACATAAGCAGGAACAATTTGCCCGGCAACTTTCGAATCGCCATACACTTCGACCTGGCAGACTGCTGAAGACCCACCTGTCCTCGTCCGGACGCTTCGAACAAAGACCTTTTCCTGCGGCGTCTTGAAGTGATCAGAGGCAATCTTTCTGATGGCTAAACGATCGGGAGTCCCGGTTCCCTCGTGATGGACAATCAACTTCGCATCCTTTCTGCCCAGCAAAGCGTTGACGTGCTCAGAGACTATTTCCACGCTCAACCCTTAGCCTCCAGTGGCCTCTGAGCTGGCTTAGCTGGCTCAGCCTTCTTCTCTGGAGCTGAAGTCTTTGGCGTTGCAGGAGCTGCCTCTGCCATAACCACGCTATTGACTTGCAAGGTATCCTCGCCAACTACCCGTCCGCGAACTAACTTTCTCCTTCTTTCGCCACGGTCGTTTGGCTTGAAGCCTACTCCACCTGAAAGAATCGCTCGCTTCTTAGCTCCACCTTGAATATCGAAACGCATCGGAATTCCATCCTTATCGGTGCCACCGGTAATTTTGAGCCTCATGTTTCCGATCCCGAGAAGTTTCCCATCGACCTCATCCCCGATCGACTTTCCTACAAGCGCCTGAGCCTTGGCCCCTTCAATAGTCGCGGCCTTAGAGGTCTTGCTCACGGGATCGGATACTATGAGCTGGAATTTCGCCATTTTCTCTAGATTGACTCCGGATGGAACCGGAGTCCTCCGAGGCCGTTAATAAATGTCCTTCGAGGTCACGCCATCGGTCCCGAAGGATTTTTCGCGGCAATATTGGCCAGCTCGTCCAACAGTGCAAGTTCTGCTGGGGAAAGATAGTCTCTGAACTTTGAAGAAAGCGTCTTCGCATGCTTCGTGGGGACGTCGATGTAGAGAACGTCTCCTTCGAAGATGTGTCTGCCTACGATTGGTTTGTCGATGGAAACGGCAACTTGCTTCCCCGCTCCGACCTCTGGGACATCTTTTCCTTGGTCTTGGACTCTTAGGACTACGCCGATGCGTTTTCCGCTGCTGTTGATCACTGGATACTTCGGTTTGATTGTTCCTTCCAGCACTTCGACTCCGACTATTGCTGGATCGTTTCTGCGGAAGACGAATCCTTTCAGAATCTTCATCTTGCCAGGCCGAATCAGGAGCTCCATTTCGGCCTTAACACCGGCGCTCCTTTGAGCCTCGACCCATCTAGAGTAATCTTCCAAGACCCGATAAATTATGTCGGCTCTGAATACAGGTATTCCTGTTTCTTTGATCTCTTCTTCGGCGTCGGGCAATAGTTTGACGTTGAATCCGAGAATCGCGGCAAGGTAGGGGTCTTTTGCTCGAACGGCCTTAGCCTCGACCACGTCTCGCCTAGATATTTCGCCCACGTCTGCGAGACGGATGGGTACCTTGGAAACCGTAAGGGATGTTGTGAGCGCCTCCAGCGAGCCTAGCGCATCTGCTTTCACGATGACACCGCTTCGATCGGTGCTGACCTTGACTGATTCCACTTCGCTAAGCACCTTCTTCTCTAGTTCTGCTCGCCGCGACGGAGTATCTACACCGTAGATGGGGGACCCGGCGATTGCGTCATCGAGGCCTTGGGCGGCAACCTTGATTCCCGCGGCGGCGTCGACATGTTCTACATGGCTGAACTTGTCCCTGGGGTCCCGGATCTCGTCGAGAGGCTTTGGCACCAGTAGAGCCCGAACTCGCGTCCGTATGACTCCGTTTCGTCCTGCCAACACGATCTCGTCATCCACCTTGATGGTTCCGTCAAAGATCATAGCGTCAATAGTGACTCCCAGCCCAGGTTCTTCTTTCACCTCTAGAACGGTTCCTTCCGCCGGACCCGCAGTGGTGGTTAGTTCTCCTTTCATGTAAATCTGGGTGAGTCCCACAAGCATGGCCATGAGCTCTGGCAATCCCTCACCTGTCTTGGCGCTTGAGGGTACGAGGGCGATGGTCTTGGAGAAGTCCTTGATCCTGTCGAACCGATCAGCGCGGAACTGGTATCTTGAGAGGGTTCCCATCATCGTGTAGAGTCGGTTATCGAGATCGGTCAAGACTTCCGGACGCTGGTTTTCTGTGTTAGCAAGAAACGAGCCGTCGGGTGAAGATTTCCATCCGGGTATAGCGTCGATCTTGTTGCAACAGACGAGAAACGGGGTCTTGCGAGCCTTCAGAATGTTCAAGGACTCCACGGTTTGAGGCTCGATTCCCTTCGTGAGATCGATGACGAGCACGGCGACGTCTGCAGCTGATCCTCCCCGCTTCCGTAAGTTGCTGAACGTTTCATGGCCTGGGGTGTCGATAAACAGTATTCCTGGAACTTCGATTTTGAGGTTAAATCTGATGAGAAGGGGTCCACAGATTTTGACTATGGTCTGAGCCGGGATGAGACTCGCTCCAATCCACTGAGTGATCTTGCCTGGTTCTCGGGCGGCTACGGAAGTGCCTCTGATCTTGTCTAGGAGCGTGGTTTTCCCATGGTCCACGTGGCCGAGAACGACTGCAATGGGTGAGCGAATGGGCATATCTGGGAGGGCTCCATATTGCCTCTCAGTTTTCTGATGTCAGTATTAAACCATGATTTTCAGGAGGGCAATATCAAACGATGAAACCCAATCGAACGATTTCGAAGGGATAAACCAAGCCAAGTCGCAATCTGAAGTGAAAGCTTCTTACGGAGTGAAGAATTGATAATGAGACGGTTGAGAGTCCATAGCGAAAAAAAGTAGTTGAGGAATGAGCCATCAGAAAAATTGTTGTGTTATCATTTGTAACGCTTGATGGAATTATGCAGGCCCCAGGCGGACCCGACGAGGATACAAGTGGCAATTTCAAGCATGGAGGATGGTCCGTGGGCTACTGGGATGATTTCATGGGAAAGGTAATGGGTGAGCAAATGGGAAATCCATACGATCTCTTGCTTGGCCGAAAGACCTATGAGATATTCGCAGCTTATTGGCCGAAGGCAAAAGACAACCCAGGCGCGGACGGACTAAACAACGCGAGAAAGTACGTCGTCTCCAGAACCCTTAGGAAGCTTGATTGGAACAATTCTACGCTCGTGACGGGTAACATCCCCGAAGAGATTAGGAAACTTAAGAGAGGGGATGGGCATGAATTGCAGGTTCACGGTAGTTCTAACCTTATTCAAACTCTTCTAAAACACGATCTCGTTGATGAGTTCCGTTTGAAAATATACCCGGTTACGGTAGGACATGGCAAGCGACTGTTTGGCGACGGCACCATGCCTGCCTCGTTCAAGCTTCTTGAAAGTAAGACCTCAACCACAGGTGTTGTCGTAGCCACATATCGTCGAGACGGAGAGATCAAAACAGGATCTTTTGACTCAGGCAATCGTGCATGACGCTCCTCAGGCCTACGAGAGCTCTCAGTAAGTCGAAGTCTTCAAGGGCCCCATCGGGAAGGGGAAACCCTTGGACCAGAGACTTCTAGATCGAAGCTCCTCGAAAGAAGCTGAGTGCTAGATTCCGTCGTGGAAGAATATCGCAGATTCTTTCTTCGCGTTCTCGAGGCTGTCAGACGCGTGTATCATGTTGGCGGTTATTGATAGCGAGAGATCGCCTCTGATGGTGCCAGGATCAGCGCTCTGCGGATTAGTGGCGCCAATGATTCGACGCAGAACCTCAACTGCGTTCGAGCCTTCAAGGATCATTAGCACGACGGGTCCGCTCGTCACGTGATCGACGAGTTCTTGAAAGAACGGTTTTCCTCTGTGAACGGCGTATAGCGTCTCGGCTTCCTTTTTGGATATGTTGTAAAGGCGCAATTGTTTGATGGTGAAGCCTTTCTTTTCCAGCCTGGAGAGGACTTCCCCAGCGACTCTCGATTGAAGGGCTTCAGGTTTGAGGAACGCGAATGTCTTAGTGTTGGACTGGGTGCTCAGCGTCCTTTCTCTCTCTTTCCGTAGTAAGCAGTCCACTTTAGCTTACGAGAGTCTCTCTTGAAGGAGAGAGTGCTGACTCTGCATCTGCGCGAGCAAAAGTAGAGTATTGTCCCATCGTTCTTCACGTGCATTATGCCTGTGGAGTTTGGAAAATTCTTTCCGCAGAAAGAACATTTGAACGTCTTTGGCGTCGCTTACGCCTCTACCTGATCTTTTTCGCTTCTCTCTCAGTTTCTCGAAGCATGAGAACGTCGTTAAGTCTGATAGGGCCTTTCACGTTTCTAGTGATAATTCGTCCTTTGTCGCGGCCTTCTAACACTCTTACTCGGACTTGGATAACTTCTCCCGTGACTCCAGTCCGTCCGATAACTTGTGTGACTTCGGCCGGGATGAGTGGTTCGTCGGACCTGTCTTTGCCCTTACTCACTTCCCTGCACCGGTCTTCCTGATATTCTCAACTATCTTCAAGAGATCCTTGAGAGACTGCGCACCATCACCGGGCTCAACCACGGAGATTGCAGCAGAACCTACGTCTAGTCCTGCGGACTTGCCTAGCTCGAGCTTACTAGGGACGTAAAGGTACGCGATCTTTCTCTCTTCGCATAGGATTGGTAGGTGGGCAACTACTTGTGGGGGCTCAACATCCTCTGCGATGATTACTAGCTTGGCGATTCCTCGCTCGATTGCCTTGGTCGACTCGTTTGTGCCCTTTCGGAGTTTTCCTGTGTCCTTTGCAACCTGGAGAAGTGAATAGGCCTTGTCAACGGCTTCTTTGGGAACTTGGAATCGTACGTAAACGGATTTTTGTGCCATCCAGACTCACTCTCATCGGCCGCCAGCCGAGCGGTGCCCGGCTTTTATGAACGTTTCGACTAGCAACGGAAACAACACTAAATATGACGCGGGGCTGATGCGTCGAAGATATGTCTCAAGCACCGGCACAAGCAAAGCCTCCAGCACCGGAGAAGGGAAAGTCGCAAGCACCCGCGCCGGCGAAGCCGAAACAGAAGAAGCGTCGGATGAGGAGTGAGCTCTACGAGATCTCCGGCTCAGTGACGAAGCTGAGGAACAGAAAGTGTCCGAGGTGTGGATCCGTGATGGCGTCTCACAAACAGCCTACCGAGAGATGGGTTTGCGGGGCCTGCAGCTTCACAGATTACGCGCCAAAATGAGATAGGTTTCATCTTCGCAATGAGTGATGGGGTCAGAAACCCCCAGCCCAGTCGGCTTCTATCTAACTCTGATCGCGAACTTTCCAGGGACTTTGATCTGCATCAAGTGGGCTACCTCAGAGTTTGCCGGTTCCAATACAACTACGAAACCGGTCCAGTCATCGCTCAAGTTGGTGGACTTGCAGTTGGGACATACTGGTCCGGCACTTATCATGCGGCAGTTCTTGCATGCTTTGTCTGTCAAGCCTTATGCTCCAGCTTCGGAGGCTTCCCTTTGAGGTCCTCTTGAATCCATTCGATCCTTCCCAGAAACGGTTGGCGCAGTGTGATTCCGATTTTTCCTCCCGAGCCGCCGCGCGGGAAGCTGACGGCGATTATTCGTCCTCTGACCATGTTCCCTTTTCCTAAGTTTCGATGACTTTCACGCCCAGCGAGTACCCCGTGTTTCTCGTCGTAGGTTATGAAATCGTCCATGATCTGGGATACATGTAGAAGCGCGTCTTCAGGGCCTATTCTCACGAATGCTCCAAAGTCGGTGACCTCGACGATCTCTCCCTCTACAACCTCATGGAGCTCTGGGAAGAAGGTGAGTAGTTTGAAGAGGGCTTTGTGATGGGTTGAGCCATCGCCGGGGAGAATTTTTCCGGTTGTCTCAACATCGACGTCTGTTACAAGGATGACATAGCCTAGTTCTTCGTCCACATAGTTCTCGTACTTTAGTTTGATCTGTTCACGGGCGACTTCGTCGATGGGGTGTCCGAACTTTTGTGGCGGAATCCGTACTACGTCCTCGACTGTCACTATACGGAACATATTCACGGAACACGGCTGAGGGCGTTATTTTAGGGCTCCGCTGTGTGCTAGACACGATTATGGGTTTAGACCTTGGTTTTGACGTACCAGAGTGCAAGCTTTCTGAAGGCTATAGCCCGGTGTGAATATCTATCCTTGAATAGGCTTCCACCCTGGGCGAACGTCTTTCGTGTGCCCTTTGGAATGAAAATTGGGTCAAATCCAAAGCCCTGTTTTCCGGCAGGCTTGTGCGATATGGTGCCGTATGCTCTTCCTGAGAACTCTTGACTGGCGCCTCTTGGCGATGCGATAGCCAGGGACGCCTGAAAATATGCCTCTCGCCGCAGCTTTTGGTTCATCAAGCGCACGAGGCCTTGAACGCCGATGGTTGCGTGGACGTATGATGAGTATGGGCCAGGAAAGCCGTTCAAAGCATTAACGAAGAGCCCGGAGTCTTCGACCAGGACAGTACGGTTGTATTTTTCCGCCGCTTCTTCTGCTGCAAACTTGGCTATATCACCAAGATCCACGCTCTGAATCTCGGTCTTCGGAATTGAGAGCTTTCGAATCCTGATTCCAAATGGGTCAAGAGTTCTGCGGGCTTCCTGGTACTTGTGAGCGTTCTGAGTTACGAACCATAATGTTCGCTTATCGGATTGCGAAGTATCTTCCTCTCCGTGCAATTTCCGCGGCTTTGCGAAGACTTGATCTCGTAGTCTCTTCGCCAGCAGCCTCTCGATAGCCTTTCGCGACCCGTTTGAACGAACTTGTTGCATCTAGAGCATGAGTAGCGATCAGCGACCTTTGGAGCAGATGGAGGTCTGTTCCACGATCCTCGGGCTCGGAGGATTTCGTGGCCATTCCGAAATCTATGATGAACGGCTTGCCGCCATCCGGTAGGATAATGTTTGACGTTGTCAAGTCGCCGTGAACAATTCCCGCTGAATGGAGAAAGCCGACCTGTCTTCCAAGCTCCTCGAGGAGAGGAAGTCGACGCGAATTGCCCATTGTATCGATAGCATCCCTGGCGACCATTCCATCTATGAATGTCATGATTATGGAATACCGTTCGAGGTCGAGTCCGAGAATGCTTGGGGTTCTCGCTCCAGCGATCTTTGCGTCATGGATTGCAGATGACTCTCTGACCGTTCTCTCCTTTCTGATCTTTGCGTCTAGCTCTTCGTGGCGGTAGGCTTTTCGAACTCTTCTCTTAACAACCGCCTTCCAAGGTGGCAACTCGGAGAGAAAGAGATCTGCTTCTGCGCCTCTGTGTAGAGGATGGAGGTCTAAGGTCGAGGAATCCATGGCACATCAATCTCGTCTAGACGCCATCGCGGATTGACAAAGCTTTCCGGGACGGGAATAGTGATACCCGACTCGAACGCGAGCCGTCCCGAGCAAGCGATCTGAGCACCGCAATCACCCGAGTATTGGACTGGAACGGGATGAAAGGTCGCGCCGTGATCCTCTGCCACCATCTGGATCATTTCTCGAAGACGCTGATTGGCGGCCACACCGCCTGCGATTAGAACCTCCTTCTTCCTAGTCTGAACAAGGCTCCTTTCAACTGCCTCGGCTAGCATTGCGAATCCGACTTCTTGGATCGAGAAGCAAATGTCTGCCAGCGATTGACCTTTGTTCAGAAAACGGAGGGCAGCGGTGAGCAGTCCCGAGTAGGCAACGTCATTTCCCTTTACAGTGTAGGGGAGGGGAAGTAGGGTTCGACCTTCTTTCGCCTTTGATTCGACGGCGACTCCTCCGGGTGATGGGAGCTTTGCCTCTCGGGCAAACATGTCAAGGAGATTTCCCATGGTTATGTCCTCGGTCTCACCGTATATCCGCCATCGTCTGTTCAGGTGGACGGCGATCGCTGTGTGTCCTCCTGAGACTAGGACCGCCAGGGGGTCGTGTGAGTGTCCAGCAGCCATGGCAAGGTCTAGGTGTGCTACGCCGTGGTGCACGGGGACTAGAGGTTTGTCCATGTAGAGAGCTAGAGCTCTCGAAAGTGTTGCACCTATTCTGAGGCATGGTCCGAGACCGGGTCCGGCGGAATAACCAACGGCGTCTGGAAGGAATCTCTCTACGGGTCCTTGGAGGGCTTTCTCGATTACACTGCTTGAGACTTCGTTGAGATGCTCGGCTGCTTTTCTGGGATGGATACCTACACCGGTAGGCGGCCGATAAGTAGAGTTCACGTTTGTGTGTATCTTACCCTGATCGTCGACTATGCTCGCTCCAAAGGTGTGAGCGGTTGATTCTATTCCGAGGAAAAACAATGATCGTGCGAGCGGGTACGACTAACTTGCAAAGGTTAAATTTTGCCTGTGGGACTATTGGTGTCTCCAGCTTGGAAGTGTCTGCAAATCCAACCCGAAATTAACATAGCGACACCAAGCGAGCTCCTAAAGTCACAAGCTCCTCGCTGCTAGGAAGCAGCCCTTCCCATAACCGAACGTACCCGAATACGGTACTACTAATTTGCAGAAGAAACCTTTGATAAACTTTCCGCTAGAGAGTCATTGAGTCTGAACTGTCATCGGACTGATTCTGATCGTAGCAGAGGCGGGAAGCTGGCAATCACCGACTTCCCCTCCTGCACTTCTCCTCTATTGTGTGGGCAGGATCTTTATCGTGCCTCCTACTGTGCGACAACCCTTCCAGCTCAAAGGAATCGACATCGATGTCGGTCGCAGAATTGGAATTGATCGACTGAAAGGCTCAAACGCGATTGGGCAGTATCGAGATGAAAGAGGGAGGTAGGCTCCACGTTCATCAGCAGGCGGCGACCGGGACTGAACGGCCTGACCACGACAGATTTGAGTTCAGTCAGGACTTTGAACTATGGGAGAGCGGAGACGACAGGGCTTTTCGCCTGAGACTCGAAACCGGATCGCGACTTATAAATCACAACTTTTTTGATGAAGGTGAGGAATTTGCCGAGGAGAGTAAGACCACGACAAATGAAAGTGCGAGAGCGTGAACGGATGAGTTTGTGCATACAAACCCCACAAGAAAGGCATTACAATTCTCGGAGCGGAACAAGAAACGTCCCAATGAGCCCTCGGACCCTCTTTCGGAGGTTTGGGGGGGTCACGGTCACGGTGTGTCGGATCTTGAGCGAATGGGAGATGACCCCTTCTTTTTCAATCGAACAAGTTCCGCGAAAGCCCACCGATCCACGGCGTTCTCATTATCCAACCAATTTCTTATGTAGGGCACCACAATCTCGTACCGCAGACCGGGCACCGACGTCGCAGCGTCAATTATGTCGTGAAGACTGTTTGCCGTCTCTAATTTTGAGTATAATTCCGAATTCCTTGTTGTTGCATCTTCCAAGGCTAATGTAAATTTTGGCGCGATTGACTTGTCCCCGGACAAGATAAAGTGACCAATCTCGTGCAACGCGGTAAACAGAATCAGTTTCCTGGATAAATTTGGACGAATCATAATTGTCTTCTTAAACGGGTCCGAACGTCCATCAGCCCATCGCGGCAGCGTAATACTGTACGTAATCTTCACACCCTTTCCGGGAAGATGCTCGTCCACGAGTTGTTGCAAGAACTCTATTGGAACGGTCACCATTGAATCACATCTTTTCGCATCCTCAATGAGAGCGCGGGTCCGCGGCGCAATGAACAATGAGGTCGGCGCAACTTATGAATGTCTCTCTTAGGAGTGTTCGCGGGTCCCATGCCCTCACGGTCATTGTGTTTTTCGGTTTCGTGAAAACGGTTCACGGAATATTTGGGGCGGGCCTTTGCAAGTCGGCGTTCCATCGGACCAGGACGAGAACCAACACCCTCTCGTTCCTCGATCATTCACGTTCAGCCTATGCCGCCACGTCCAAGCAGGATAGCGCAGTTTTTGGAGTAGGTTCCTTCTATGGTGTTATCGTACGCGCCACGGTGATTGCTCGGGGAGACCGACATAATGTTTCAAAATTTGTGGAATTCGCGCACACTCCCAAGGGTGGGAACATTCATTGAGTGAAGGCGCGACCTGTGGCCTTCGGAAGTATTCCGGATGCAGTGCTTTGAAATCAATTTGATTCGCTTGTCTTGGCAGAAGGGTGTCTGCCAAGGTTCGACCCATTCAGTTTACGCCGTCTTTCACTTAGCTTCTCCCCAAAAGTGACAAAGAAGAATCCTACTATCCACAGATACAGAAACACCCACTCGACGTTTCCCAGCAACAAATTATGGGCCCCGATTTGGGCGGATAGCGGCAAGTATGTCGCATTTTCACCGAGGAATATCGCCAGCCATATGTAGAAAACGAGGATTGTCGGCGCAATAAGCACAAGCCTAAGAGTTTGCGTTCGCATCTAAGAGTTCCTCTCTAATAGAGTCAACTGGTTTGCAGGTCTAAGAATGTTTTCGGCTTCTCTCTATTCGCCGGCTGTCGTCTCCAGTGCAACGCTATTTTCCCTATCAAATATCCTCCCGTTCCCGTGATTGACCCGCCCCCACCCCCGGATATTACAGCGCGAATTGACGGGACAACATCAATGCAATACCCGGATGGGGTACTACAGAATCCGGGCAGAAAAGTCACTTCTCCAAAGATGAATCCAGTCACTATCAAAACGCCACCAATTACAAGTATAGCTAAATTCTCCGAAGTAGTTCTTCCCTCAAGAGCCCCGACCAGGTTCGCTCTCTGTCGTTTCCTCGTCCGCTCGCGGTATGCAAGCTGTGCGACAGCAAGCCAACCCAGCCAAAACAGCAAAAATGAGGTATATCCCCACCAAGTAGTAGGGGCAAGTAACCAGAACGCAGTCTCCCCAAAAGGAAACCCGAGAGTCGCTGCAAGCCACAAGTATGCCAGTATGAAAACCCCTACAATAGAGATGGTCGTGAAGGGTTGAGCTCGCACTATCCATTTCCTACTCTTTCATGTCGCTTCCAAAAGAATTGAACGAGCATGGAATAAGCGAAGGCCAAGATGAGATATACGGCAACTTGACTTGGAAGAAATGGCGGGAGTGGAGTGTTCGTAACCGCGAACAGTATCATTGCGACATACCAGAGGGCAAGAGCAAGGATTAGACTTCGCCTACGACTAACCCATTTCCTTAGTCCAGGCATGAGGGTAGATACTTGCATATCCGAGGAAAAAGGATTGCTGGAACGGTTCGATCCATCTCGGAGTCGTCACGGTTGGGTGGAACTCCTTTTCGGGGGCAGATGGTAGAAATGCAGATAGGCTAATCCAATTACCGATAAGGCGAGCTGGACGAGAAAAACAATCGACAGATTATTCCAAGAACTGAGACCCAACCAGAATAGGATGAGTATCCCTATCCAGACCGCCAGATAAATCGTAGCGAGGGTTTGATAGACACGCCAACTCCCAGTTCGAGGCTTCAAGTCCTTTTTGCCTACATGAAAATTGGAAGACTTGGGAAAAAGGATTGCTGGGCTTAGTTGTCATCTTAATGAGCTGAATATTTCGAGTTCTCATTTTAGAAGGGTGGGAGGTACCCAAGAATTGTGATGTAAAAGGCGAGCAAAGTGAGAACGACCCAGAAGACTATCTTCAGCCAACGTCGGAGTCTTCTGCGTCTGGATTGCAGAGTCCCTTCGAGGTCGGTAGTAATCGTCTCTTTTCTATCTCGTGTGATGACTTAGGGAATCGGAGAAAAAAGGATTGCTGAGGAATTTACTGAGCTTTTTTGTTGAATTTTTTCTTCTCGTTCGAATCCACAAGAGGATAGAAAGTCCGACCCAACCGGTGTCTTCGAGTCATCAGAAATAGATGGGGTCGGAGGTTTCGACAACTGGTTTTTGATAAATTTCATTATGAGCAGCCATGCAACCGGGACCCCTTCTAAGCCATTGTTGTGTGCAATGGGGTGAGTCGCGGCGGCAATCGACATTATGCTTAGGATTTTCGGAATTCGCGCAAGAGAACTTATCACGATAAGCCCTCGTCAAAGCGAAAGCGCGAGCACGAGAACGGGTTAGTTTGCGCATACAAACACCACAAGAGGGATTGGTTGACGCGAGACGGAAACAAAAAACGTCCCAATGTCCCGCAGGTAGGTCGCTATTCGCGAGAACGAAAACACAAGCGAAGGCTAGAAGCAAGTCCGCAGAACAAAGAGTGTCGTGCTCCGAGAGGTCGTATTCCAACTCATTTCAATTTGGGTTAGCTAGCACTAACATAGCGCCACCAAGCGAGCGCCTAATGTTACCTGCCGATTTCTTCTAATTTCGTCTTGATTTTTGTGCGAATCCTCACAAGAACTTTGAGAATCTCGATGTGTGTTCGGCCTCGAGAACTCCGGAGGGCGTGAACTCGAGAACTTGAACGAAGATATCCAACCGGGCTCGGCAGATAGTGGCAACCTCTCTGGGATTCGGCAACTCTTAAGACGTCATTCCCTGAATCTTTCGAGGTGGCGCTCATTTGCTCAAGACCGGTTTTACAAAGCTGATCGGTTGCTCGGTGCCCATACAACAGGCAGGGATGGCCGCCCTTGCTAACCCTGAGCTCGCCGCGGCCGTGTCAGAGGCTGGAGCACTGGGAATGGTCTCCGTTGGAGGATTTCCTCCGGAAAAGGTGACCCGCGAACTAGAGCTAGTCAGAAAGAGAACGTTACGCCCGTTCGGAGCCAACTTTCTCATCCCGGGCCTGACAGACGAAGACATCCCAGAGGTTTCTGAGTCGGTAAGAGCCGCCTCCAAACTAGCCAGGCTCGTCGAGTTCTTCTATCATGAACCCCAAGCCGAACTCGTCAAGATAGTTCATTCCGAACGAGCCTTGGCTTGCTGGCAAGTTGGGTCAAAGGTAGAGGCAGGGGCCGCGACAGATGCCGGATGCGACATGATCATCGCTCAGGGCATCGAAGCGGGAGGCCACATTCGCGGGCGGATCGGACTAATGGCCTTGCTCGACCAAGTTCTTTCAAAGACGGATATTCCCGTGATTGCCGCGGGTGGGATCAGTTCGGGCCGAGCGATGGCCGCATCACTTGCGGCCGGCGCGGCGGCGGTGCGTGTAGGGACGCGTTTCGCTGCTGCCGAAGAAGCGGGTGCGCACCCCGTCTACCAGCGGGCTCTCGTCAAGTCTGAAGCCGAAGACACTATCTTCACGGAAGCCTTCGGGCGGGGATGGCCTAACGCACCCCATCGAGTCACTCGTTCGAGCGTAGAGGCTGCCCAAGCATTTCAAGGAGAAGAGGTTGGTCAGCGATATGTGAAATCCAGTGACGAGTGGGCCCCTGTTCTTCGATTTCAGCCTATTGCCGTTACGAAAGAGGTCAGGGGCAACGTCGAAGCGATGCCCCACTGGGCAGGAGAGGGCGTCGGTTCGGTGAAGAGCATTCTACCAGCGGCGAAGATCGTCGACCAGCTCTCCGATGAAGCTGAGAAGTTGTTGCGAAGGTGGTCGTCTCAATCCTTCGGATGAGATCTGCGGCAGTGAGGCTCACGATCACCGGCGAAGCCGAGAGCTTGGGGATCATTCGCTCTAAACTTGCGCGGTTTGGTTTGGTTCCTGCTCGGGAGTTGAACCCGCTTCTCCCACGTCCTTGAAGAACGGGTAGCAGGACCCTGTTCTTCTCGGTCGTTCGATGGAAATTCAGACCAACGAGCGTCGTTTGGATCATCAAACCCTCGTCTTCAGAATAATCTCTGTAAGACTTGGTCATAGCCGAGAATAACTCTCCAAAATGTCTATTTTCAAATAGGCGAAGATTCCTTCCGGCATTGAAGTTTCAACTCGAGCTTGTCTCGGATTTGACTCACGAGTTGAGCTGTACTAATTGCTGAATCCTTTCAGCATACCGAACGCGCACATGGACACAAGAAGTGAGCATCCCTAAAGTTGCTTGCCGCACGCACAAGCAGCCCTACTCTTGGCCCGTAGTCGAGCCAAGAAGGATCCTTCCTGGCTTGTCGTTCGAATACCGATTTTTCAGGCCACAAGCTCGCTCCTCTCACGCTGCCTTGAAATCCAAGGAGGGAAAATGGAAGAAAATTTGGGAAGGGGACTGTGCCGACTCGATCGGTCGGTTTCGCAGGCTAGTTGGAGTTTACTTGTAGTGTGTAGGTTCCACCGCTCATCGAGGTGACAATGAAGGTTCCTTCTCCGCGGAGATTTGTGAGCCCGCCTGTTCCGCTGAGGATTGTGAAGTGGCCGTGGAAGGCTCCGCCTGCAGTGTTGGCTGTTGACGCAAACAGGAGGGTTCCTGAGGCTCCAGCTGCTGTGCCTGTAAAGGCCAATCGTGTCTGCCCGACGTCGACTGTTAGGCCTTGGGCGGTGGTCAGTGCTGTTGATGTCTGGTCAATAGTGCCGCTGAGACCCCCGGCTAGGGCGAGGGTGATCGTCGACGTGACGAGGGTGTTGGGCCCGGCTGTTTTAGTGGTTATGAGTTGGTTGCTGGTGAAGGTGAATGTTCCGGTTATCGTGGTGGGTGTTATCGCTGATGCGGTGGGTAGGAGTAAGAGTATGGGGAGTGCAAGGAGTAAGACGATTTTTCTCATGTGTTTGACTCATCTCCTTTCTTGTTTGGGTACGTTTCTCACACTAGTTTCCGCCCTTCA
>VBBQ01000018.1:21608-33153 GCA_005888755.1 Candidatus Bathyarchaeota archaeon | reverse complement strand
TGAGGTGGTCGTTTTCAGATTCGTTGCGACATAAATCGATATTGAAGCAGCTGCACCTACGATCGCGACCAAGAGTAGCCAAGCAGGTACGGATTTTCTTAGCAGCGTGAATTTCATCGTACTCATTAACTCTAATCCCACTCTTTAGCATAATGTCGAAGTTGGACAAGCTTCTTCGGTATTCATCTCGTGGGATTGCCGCGGAGATAGGCATAGTATGCCTTCGGGTGTTTCTGTTGGCGTCGGAAAGGTGCCATTGGAAAACCCGTGGTTGTGTCGGGTCAAGGAAAAAAGGGGAGCGAAGCGACCCGGACCGGTCAAAGTATTGTCACTTTCATCCACCTTCTTCCTAAAATACTGGAAGGGGATTTCAGAATTGTGTGAAAAAGGGTCTTGGGATCTAGCCCACTCTTGGAACATCGCCCTCAATCGGTAGATTGGATCACGATGCTCGGTTTCTTCAATGAAGCTGAGGCGATCAATATAATCAGGTCTCAAGGCATTCCCCTGGCCCCTGAAGTGGAAGCGAAGCTATCCCAAGATATTCGACGCGCAATTGAGTATGTCAGTGTTCTAAGGGGCCGAAAGGGATTGATGCCTAGAATCCGTTCCATCACTGAAGGCGACTTTGCTGAGCGTCAGTCGAAACTTACAAGTGATCCAACGTTTCAGGAGCACCTCGTAGGAGCCACGCACCACTCGTTCGCAATGGTGGAATTGAGAAGCTTCATGCTTTTCAACCAAATCTTAACTTAGAATATGTCGCGCGTCTGAAGGAGAAGACGCCCGAACCTCATGATGTAGCCGCTTTGCTGAGATTCTGCCTTCCTCTTCGCTCGGAGATTCCGAAGCTAGCAGCGTTGGCCTCTGCTGACCCTAATACTAACACGTTTACGTTGGTCAGTGAAAACCTCGATCTAAGGTTGGTTAACCATGATTCGCATCGGTTTCATTGTTCGCTTGTTGAGTAGTTCTTCTGGTGTGATGTTGAATCGTTTTGCGAAGTAAACGAGGTTTCTCCCGTAGTTGTTGTAGATAGTGCTGTCTGGTTTGTCCCAGAGCCATAGCTTGACTGAGGGGTGCTCTAGGATCAGGAAGTCAATGTCTCGATAGGTGATGTCGGCCTCCTTCGCTTTCATGACCCAGTATAGGGGGGCCGTCTAGATTTAACCACTCTGAATGCGTCCATGAAAACTTTGGGGCATACCTTCTTGAGACGGTTTGCAACTTCACATTTAGGGAAGAGGTCGGCGAACACGGGGCGATTTCTCCTGGGCACCTCCGGGTGGTCTTACCCGGAATGGGTAGGAGTCTTCTATCCCACCTCCACCGAGAGCAAGCTGAAACATTACACCCAAGTTTTTCCTACTGCAGAGATCGACTCCACGTTCTACGCGTTCCCCCAGCCGGGAACAGTGCTGGGCTGGAATAAATTCTCTCCCAAAGACTTTCTCTTCTGCGCAAAAATCCCGCAGACAATCACCCACGACAAATTGGCTGAGATCGGTCCTTCCCTAGAGAGGGAATTGGACCGCTTTGCGGAGCTGATGCTCCCTCTAAATAATAGTGGAAAACTCGGGTGTCTACTTCTGCAGATGCCGCCCAGGTACAAGTACGACCTCGGCCATCTGGAAGGATTTCTCTCGATTCTTCCACATGGTTTCAAGTACGCAATTGAGTTCCGGCACAAATCTTGGCTGCAAAACTCAACATGGCCTATGCTCTCCAAGTACAACGTAGCCTATACAATCGTGGACGAGCCTCTACTTCCGTCAGAAGTCCATGTAACGGCCGATTTCGCATACATCCGCTGGCACGGGCACGGACAACGCCCTTGGTACGACTACCACTACACGGAAAAGGAACTAGACTCTTGGATCCCGCAGGTCAAAGAGATAGACCATTCTGTCAAAACCACCTATGGCTACTTCAACAACCACTTCCACGGCTACGCCGTAGAAAACGCACTCAAGATCCTCCAGATGCTGGGAAAACTCACCCCAGCTCAACGTGAAGCCCTCAACAGGGCCAAAGCCCACTTGGAAAAAGGCAAAGGGCCCGAAGGCCTAGGAGAATGGACCAAAGGCGGCGACGACCGCCCAAGAATCATCGACCTCCTAAGTGCTTTGATGGGAGAATCGAGACTCGCTCGGGCACTGGCCATCCCGGACGATGACGTGAGCGTCAAAACAGCTAGTCCTGAGAGAATTGTCGCAAAGATTCGCGACTACAATTTGACCATGGAATCTGGCCCGAAAACAATTATCCATGATTGTGGAGATTGGGAAAGGTCGATCGAGACTCGGCAGCTGTGCAAGCATGTTGGGAAAGTCGTATTGATTCTGCCTGAGAAAATAGCATTAGGATGGGTGACTCAGATTCACGAAGACACTGACGCATGGCGCTTTCAAAAGCCGATGGACAAAACCATCGCTGACTAGGATTTTGTTCGACCGAGTTCCGTGGGAAGGTTCTTCTTTGATGACCATTCGTGCCAAGATCCAACGTAATTTCTAGCTCGACTGTACCCCATTGACCTTAGCGCGTAGAAAGCAGCAGCCGCACGAGCCCCACGGTGACAATAGACAGCTATGTCAGAGCCAAGCTGTAGGCCCATCGAACGAAGCTGTTTGCTGATTGATCGACGACTCCGGAATCCTCCTTTTCCGCTGAGAAAGTTGGTCCATTCAAACCAGACCGCTCCAGGTACTCTTCCTGAGCGTGGGCAACACTCCCGATTCTCTGATCCATCGAATTCTCCCCTGCTTCTCACGTCCAGCACGAACCCAGTCGGCGAGGTGGAGAGAGAGCGAACATGGCTGGCTGTTGCCAGAACAGAGGGGTCAGGGTGAGCTTTGAAAATTGTGGGAACCGTGACTCTTCCTCGCATCTCGACGGGATACTTGGAATCCTTCCAGGCTCTAAAGCCGCCCTCAAGCATCAGTGGAGTTCTCATCCCAGCGTACTCGAGCAACCATGCAACTCGTGCAGCCCGCATTCCGAACCCAGACTCGTATACGATTGCTCTCTCGTCGCCTCTTAGGCCGAGTCGTCCAAGTTTCGACTCAAGGTCTCGATGAAATACGGTAAGACTCTTCTTGTCTGTTCCGGGAACGAAGTAGTGGAAGAGATCGGCATTCCTTGCTCCGAGAATATGGGCTCTAGAATAGGCGGTCCTCGAACGAGCATCGAGGACGACGATGTTCTTGGATGCTAGGTGCTGTCTCAGCCAACTTGGACTGACGGTGGCTTTCAGAGACCTCAGTTTTTCCTACATTCTACTCGGGTTTGAGAATCTGCACCGGACAGGCGGCCAGCTGCTTAAATTTCTCTGCGTCGTTTTCGGAGCCAACGATGGCTCCATAGTGCATTGGTATCGCGAGCCTGGGCTTGATCATTCTTGTAGCTTCAGCAGCTTCTTCCGGTGTCATTACGTACGTCCCGCTGACGGGTAGAAGGGCGACGTCGGTCTTGAAACCTTTCATCTCAGGAATCGGATCTGTATCGCCAGCGTGGTAAACTCGAACTCCATTGATCGATAAGATGAAGCCAACTTTTCCATCCTCCTTGGGATGAAATGGTTTCCCAGGTTCACGGAACTTGTTCAAGTTGTAGGCGGGAACCACTTCGATGGTAATATCCCCGAATGCTACTTTGTCGCCTGGCTTTACGGCCTTGACCTCCTTTACTTTCATACTTGAAAGCTCTTTCTTAACGGCGGGAATCGTCACGATGGTCGTCTTATCCGAAGAAACCTTCTTGATGTCGTCGAGTGAAAGATGGTCGAAATGCTCGTGACTTACCAGAAGAATGTCCGCCTTGTCTGGAATGGCCCGGATCTTAAACGGGTCTATGATTATCGTCTTACCGTTCTTGATTCTGAACGAGTCGTGCCCGAGCCAACTGATCTTGACCCCATGATACTCGAACAATCAGCCTCACAATTTTAGAGTCTCGACTCTTCGATAAATAAGCCTTCCAGAAAACGGCGGTTCGAGAATACCCATAAATCATTGGATAAGCGATATTTGAGATATACGATGTACGACGTGATCATTATCGGGTCAGGATCAGCGGGCTACACGGCCGCGATCTACTCATGCCGAGCGGGAAGAAAAACCCTGCTCATCGCGGGCTCGATCCCCGGAGGCCAGTTGATGCTCACATCTGATGTAGAAAACTTCCCCGGGTTTCCTGAATCGATAGTTGGACCCGAACTGATGGAACAAATGAGGAAGCAAGCTGAAAGATTCGGTCCAGAAATTGTCTACGACGATGCCTCAAATGTTGATTTTAGGTCCAGGCCATTCAACGTGACCGTCGGTAAGAAGACATACGAAGGAAAGACGGTGATCATAAGCACTGGTGCAAACGCAAAGTGGCTCGGAATCCCCTCGGAAACCAAGTTCAGGGGACACGGAGTCTCCAGTTGCGCGACATGCGATGGCTACTTCTTCAAGGAAAAAGATGTGGTCGTGGTAGGTGGCGGAGACACGGCGATGGAAGAAGCGACGTTTCTTGCGAATATCACGAAAAAAGTCACCGTTGTCCATCGTAGGGACAAGTTACGAGCCAGTCAAATAATGCAGGAACGTTCCCTAAAGAACCCGAAAATAGGCTTCGTCTGGGATTCGGTCGTGAAAGAAGTTCTAGGAGACAGCAACGTTACAGGGGTCAGGAGCAAGAACCTCAAAACTGGAAAGGAACAGCTTCTCAAGACAGACGGGGTGTTCGTGGCGATCGGCTACGAACCAAACACTTCGATCTTCAAAGGACAAATAGATCTCGACCCCAAAGGCTACATCATCACACACAAAGAGACCGAGACGAACGTGCCAGGAGTATTTGCGGCAGGAGACGTGCGAGACTTCAGGTATAGGCAGGCGATCACAGCAGCATCTGACGGCTGCAAAGCAGCGATGGACGCTGACAGGTTCATCGGCGAACATTACAAGAACTGAGCCTCATAGTCTTGAAATGTCCAAAGTGCGACCTGCAACTCGACTTCGTCGGGCGATACATAGTGCAAGAAGACTTCGAAGCTGGTGCTCCAGCTCAAATCCGTGACATGGAGGTGTGGCAGTGCGACCTGTGCAAGACCTACTACGAAACCAGCCGCAGCGGACAACCAATCCCGATACGCTTCATGCAGAGCCTGTTCAAACGGCTAGAATAAGGGATAGACTCAATCAGTCCTTGACGCTTTCAGTCTTGTCTTTCATAGTTCTCGGTTTATCCAGACGCTCATCGATCCTAAGAGTCGAGGAGATTCTCTTTCCACCATCGACCGAACTGCCTCACGTGAGGCTTCAACAGCCCAGAGTATTGTTCGAACGTCCTGAGCTTCCAGGATTGTCGCCATTGGGGTGACCTAATACTCCAACCCCTCAATTTTGGAGATCGCTTGTAGCGCTCGCTTAACGTATCGGCTAACGCTTGTCCCAGTCCCAATGGAGTGGATACTGAACTCGGCTATCGATACAATTCGTCTTTTTTTCAGAGCCCGAACCTTGAGGGGTTGCGATCTTGTTCTGTCTGTTAATTCTTGTCTAGCTGACCAGCCTATTTTGCCGGTCGGGCGCTTTCTGGCGTAACCCGTGGGACTGCTCGTATTTCTCAGTCTTATCGATGTCCAACTCCATGAGCTGGACAGTTGCCTTTTTTATGATGCCGAAGATTTCCTCGAGTTCAGGTCGCTCGAAATCTTTCAGTGAAAGGTTCCCAATCCACTGCATCCAGCCCTGCATGCTCTTCGCGAGAGTCGAACAGCAAAGGCCGATACCGTAGACGATGTCTAGGCGGTCTTGAGGATCAAGATCTGAGATACGCTTGACCCTATTTCTTGCCTCTTCTACCCAAGACTTGGGTTCGTCAGACATTTCCATAAATTTCTCACTTGTTTCTCGTGAATCACTTGTCATGCAGAAGTTTCACGGCCTGACTCGGCTCCCAGCTGCCTGTCCATGATTCACGTGGCCTGTCCACACGAGTAAATATTAACGTTACTTGTAACGTTTGGTACACATAACGAGGAACAAGCAGTGGGTCTCAGGCTCAGAGTGGTTTCCGACGGACTTCCATAACAACATACCCGGCAAGGGTTGTAAACCCGCCCAAGAGAATCAGGTATCCTCCGAATATGGTCAGGGGAAAAGCCCACGCGAATCTCACAGTTGCGTCGGCCGGGCAGCTTGTTCCTAGACTAGTCGCACAATCGTAGACTTGGCCAAAGAACAGGATTCCACCGATTGTCAGAATGACTCCTATCAGAAGAACAGCGAAACCAACTAGCGAGACATTCTCGGGCTTCAAAACGAACCCTGCGATAGGAAACATTACTCAGATAACAATCGAGTTCAACCAGGCAGCTGGGAAGGCGGTTACGAAGTACACCTCACTTCGCAAGACTGCCCTTGGTGGAGCTAGTGTTTCGGCTTTTTCAGCTCGTGCTGCACGCCAAAGAACGAGCCTATGCGAACTCCAAGGCCTATTGCTATCAGTATGCTCCAGTTAGTCGCCTGGTTTTCCCAAGCGGCCAAAAAGACGGATGCAATCCCCAAGGAGAAGCCAATTCCTATTAGTATTCCCCAGAGTCGAAGCTTGGTTATCGAAACCGCCGCTCATGCTCATAAATCACGAACTGTTTCTCCGTGAAAAAAATGTTGCGGGAACGAGCGGCTCGGTCAAACTCGCAACCTGATTCACTTTTGCCACCCTCAGCCTCTTTTCTTTGCTTTGTCGAATCCTACCCATTGATAGTGTTGGCGAAACTCGTAGACGTTGAGTACCCAAGGTGCGGTACTCAGTCGCGCACTCCAGTAGGACTGGTTGATGTTGATACCGGTGAGCCTGTGAGCTTGAGTTGCCCGCGATGCGGGCTGAGCCTTGAGTTCGAATCCTGATTAGTTATCCTTTACAATTTCATAGGCAGGTCTTCTTCCCAATTGACTTGCCGGCTTTGGGAGGGAGCCATAACTTAGGTATACGAAATACGCAAAACTTTAGCTTGCATTCGTTTCGGAACCTTACTTGATTGAAGCTCAGCTCGCTGTACCCCGTCTTGACTTCCACCCATGCGAAGTCCGATTCCTACTAACGCATCATCAAGCGCTAACTTTCGAGTAGGGCTGCATCAATGGATAGTTGTCCCGGTTGTAGTTGAATACGTAAGGCGTATCACCTATGCCATCGGGGCCAGAGCAGACGTCCTGGTTCGGCCCACTACATGCGTCTGTCGCTGTATAGTCTGACCAAAAGTTTCCTCCAATAGGATATCCATTATCCCAAGCATTGTCGGTGCTATTGTAATCAGAAGCCTGGACAGCGTTTCCGTAGAAGTTGTTATGATAGGCTAGGATTCCAAAGGTCGAGTTCAAGACTACGCCTCCGCCGTTGCTAGAAAGCTCATTCTGGGCGATCGTGATGTTCCCTGATTCGACGTTAGGATATGAACTGTCCACGCTGATTCCGACTCCGTTCGAGCTGACCTTGTTGTTTAGAATATCAAGGCCTTGCGAAGATTGAACGAGGATGCCTATGCCGTTCCGCAGAATTGTGTTGCCTTCAATTACGAATCCCATATGGGCATTGGAGATTGAAACCCTTACTCCGAGTGGACCATCCGATACCTCATTACCTGATATCTCCAGGCCGTCGGAAGACCGGACATCAATTCCACGTGTTCCATGAAGCTTGTTTCCTGTAATGGAGATATTGGAGCCGAAGAGGCTGATTGAGCTATTTTCGAGAATGTTGTCAATGACGGCTAGATTCTGCGCCTCGAAGCCAATTAGACCAGAAGAGTTCGATATGACGTTGTTTTGGACGGTTGCATCGATCACAGTCTGGAACCATATACCGTTAGGTGATCCCGTAATGCTGTTGCCAGATATCTCGAAGCCATCTGACTGGCTGACGAATATTGCGATGGCTCTGCAACAATTTCTACCCGGGGGCCCCCATGCTCCTTGAATCTGGTTTCCCGAGATGGAGAATTCATGGGAGCTGTCTACATGGATGCCTGCCCCGAACCCGTGCATCTGATTTCCTGTGATCGAGAAGCTGGCGGAGTGCCCGAGGGACATCTCACCATTGAGACTGTTATCGACGATACTTACATTAGACGTGTTGAGGGTGGTTATGGAGAAACCAGTGCTGGCCGCTTGATTGTTCTTCTCAATTAGTACGTTAGTGGTAGTTTGGAGAGCGACAGCTTGGTAAACATCGACGTAGCTGTCTTCTGACAGGGTTATCTGAGAAGATGATGCGCTGGATACTCCTACATAGAATCCTTGCATAATGCTATTCGTCAACTCGCCATTGGAGATATTGGAGAATAGGATTGCCGCCGCTGGGCGCACCATACCCTGTATGGAAACGTTAGTTATGACAAAGAAAGCGTTAGTATTGTCGATTTCTATTCCAATTCCACTTGTGGTTATGAGCCAGTTCTCGATGATGTAGGGGTCGGAACTAGTACCACTGCCCCCAGTGACGCCGTTGTCCGCCGTGAACCCATTGTTACCGTTTATGAATATAGGCGCGTGGGTCTGTCCCGACGATGGCGATGAGTGAGCAAATTGAGGTAGAAACATCACAGTGGCCACCAATACAAGCAGTACAAACAGAACCCTCTTGGCTGGCAAGTTCACACCGTTCAAAGCCCTAGTAATCAGCTATCATAAACGGTGAGTACACATCCGACTACATTCGACTACTGGCGAAGAACTCAAAGAGAACCACTTAGTTGGAAGAGTCCAACTTAACGTTATGTGAGACTCTTGGGGCAGATAACGAGTTACAAGTCGCTATCGGTTTTTGCCGACAGCGGCCAGTCTAGTTCTCAACTCGCCGAGATATTCTGATCTCTGATTATGAAATCTTAGCGGTCAATTCCCTGTCAACGAATTGCCGCGAATATCACCGAATGTATTGCTTTGGGTCTGGAACAGGGCCACCCTTTGCCGAGAGACGCTCCAGGTACGCGATTGCATATAATGGAGCGGAGCACTGGAGCTTGAATTTCGACAAAATGTCTCCAGCAACGCTGATAACGTGAGCGTAATCTGTTGTAACAAAGACTGTCCAAATATTTGCCGTTTTTTGATGCTGTATTGCAACTGACAATTGTCCCACATCTTCATCATCACCGATGAGGACGTTGTTTTTGATCTCTCTAAAGAGCTGTGGATCGCCGAAGACGGTTGGCGCTTTCACTTCACTTTGCAATCTGACGAGGCATGTTTGCCTACCATCTGAGATTCGGGTTAGATCAACCAGCGTCCCTAAAATCTGATCAATCACCGACTGAGTGCTAGTCGTGCTCCCTCGCTTTCCGGTCGCTCTTAGAATGGCATCGAAAATCAGTCGTTCTAGCAATCGTAGCGACTCTTTTTCCCAGTTCTTCGACTGTCCCAATGGACGGAATTGTTCTACGATGAACCTCTCAACTAGGAAGATGTCCTCATTTGAGTCGAAGGGAGATAATTGTCCAGATACGGTTTTCTCTTGTCGAAGAAACTGAACGAAGGATCGGAGCGTGTCGGCAGCAAAGTCGTTCACTCTCTTGACGCGATCCTCCAATGCAGAGTAACTTTGGTGAGAGGCCAGGCATGGAACGCCGATCCTTTTTGCCTCTAAATGCACTCTTTCCGCGTTTACAAAAAAGGAACTTGGAGCGATGTTTCCGGTTAGAGCTTGATGCAACCATCCCTCAAGCAAAGTAAATAGAATGTTGGCATCGTAGAGGAGGCACCCTGGAAGCCCCAATAAGGCTAGGCCTACGTTAATTGCTCGTTCATTTCACGCCAAACTGAGTATACGGGGCCCTTCACCTCAAACTCAGGCATTTCGCCTCTTGGACCATATTGGATCAATTGTTGTCTGAACCTGAGGTTATTCATCGTCAGCTCTCGCAGTAGCCTGTCAAATTCGTTTTTCTCCAGGTTTTCCAATCGAAATTGCTTTGGCTTGAATAGCTCGTCTAGACTTGTAGAGTGTGTTAGCTCTAAGTATAATCTCAAGGAGAAGCTCGATACCCAAGTAACGTCGCTCGCAGAGAGCACGCTGCGAATTTTCCTCTTGAACTCATCGAGTTGATGCCTAGAGGCTGGGACCCCTCTCGCTCTGTACGAGAGTGACACGAGCCTTTGCATGCTGGCACTAGCTTCTGTTAGCGTCGACAGAAACATCGCAAAGGTTCGATCGAAGAGACTGAATTGATCGAATACTGTGAAGGGAAGGTCTGAGTCTATGAATTTTGATATTTCGAGTTTAACGTGCTCATCAATACCTTTCGCGTATTTCGCCGCAAAATCTGCAAAAAGTGAAGTTAGCTCGAATTTGCCGCCGGACGATAGCCCACCTCTCTCAGTCTCTTCAACAAGCTTCTTGAGATCCGGGTTCTGTTGGACTGATTTTTCGAAGAAGTCGGTAATGAAATCTCTGAGGGAATCCTTGCTCGAAGACAATGTCGAATAGTCGCGAAAAGATTCGGAAGGTCGAAGCCTGAGTTGTTTTACAATGAATTTGACATTGCCAAACTTCTCTTCGATTGTTTCCTCAAACGGTTGAAGGTCTACTAGGCCAAATCGAAGCGCTGATGGGGCTAGACCTATCGACCGCATGTTATTTCAAGAGCCTTGAGGTAGGGAACGACACTTTCTGCTTTAAACGATGCCTATTACTTCTGATAAGAGTTGGGTACTCATTGTCTTACTAATGAATTTGAGATGCGAAATTGGGTATTACCCGAGTAATACGCTGACGATTCTGAAGGGGCTTCAAATCTAGGCCCGTGGGCTGGTTTGAAAACAGCAAATCCCCCATTGCGACATTCTCGCAGCGCATTTCAGATTACTTGTCTAGCGGGGATGGCTGACCGGGGATGGGCGCACCAGCTAATCTCTTGAGGCACCGGGCCTACCTCGACCCATCTGAAGCTCCTACGAATCTCGACCCAGATTTAGGAATTAACGTTACCCGAACCAAGAGGGGCAGATAACAGGTACACGTTATCGATCGTTGCCTACTACGAAAGTAGCACATAGCCAGTAACAGACAGGGGGATAATGTCTCATACGGTCCTACGAGGCAACTTCATTGTCAACCCCTTGAGCCAAACTAGGGGTAAGCAGAGAGATAGGCCCAGAGCGCTCCTGAGAAATCCTTTAGTGGCTGTAATGTCCCTTCAAATCACTGTCGGTTATGGAGCCGAACAGACTTCGCTTCCTAATCTCAGCCTTGTTCGTCCTCTCGCTAGCGGGATACAACTTCCTCACATACACCTCAATGACGTCCGAGCAATCCACATTCAATATTCAACCAGGCTTGACTTACAATCTTGTGACCACCAGAGTTTCTTCGGATGTTATATCCGGCCAGTTCCAAGAGAACTCTGGAAATCCAGTGAGCTTCTATATTCTAAGCAGTGCTGAGTTTGCTGACTTCCAGGCCCAGACATCTTTTACCTATTTGTACAGCGTTGTGAATGTTGCGTCCGGAAGTTTCTCCTACACCTTCCCTCTGCAAGACACTTATGAGATTG
>VBBQ01000018.1:3255-21561 GCA_005888755.1 Candidatus Bathyarchaeota archaeon | reverse complement strand
CATTGTATTCGGGGCCGCGAGTCTCGTTCTCGCCTTTCGTCCGGAAAAACTCAAGAAAGTTGAGACACTTCCCGGAAGCGAATCACCAACACCAACTCCACTGGTTGGTGGTCCGACCCCCGCCAATTTCCTAAAAGCTTGTCCCAAGTGTGGTGCCGAAAACCCTCTTGCGGCTGAGAAATGCCGCACATGCGACGCGAAAATATAGGAAAAATTCTAGAGGCTAGCTATGCCAAATAATTCGCATAATATGAGGCAATCTAGAGGGGCGCGCTGCCGCACGACAACTTAACGTTATCTGCAACAGACCCTGCAAAATGACGGTAACAATTATTCTAGGTAAACAATCGACGAAATGAGATCCGTCGGATCCTAGCTTCAAGTTAGTTGGGCAATTCTGCAAGAATAGAATCGACAGGCTTGACCGATAGGACGTAAGCTATCCAGGCGAGAAGGCCCCCTACCGAACCTGAAAAGACCAGCACAAATTGTAGGGGTATCAATATCGCGAAGAAAGTTCTTAGGATGAATGAGAAGATGAGTGGGAAGGCCATTATTGCCATCTCCACAATCCCCAGAACAGCTCCAATTAAAGAGCCAATTACTGTGACGAATCTTGGCCTTGGACCGTCTGAGAAATCCGGGAACCTGGACCCTACAGCGATTCCAAGGCTTGCCTCGGCCAGTATTACGATGAGCCCCAGGCCTAAGAACCCGAGAACAACGAACATCGAGGCGTGTAGGAGAAGGGCGGAGACTACAGCTCCGAGACCAAGCCCAATGCTTGAGACTAGGGACGTGAACAAGAGCTTGCTCTTCACAAGCATCTTGGCAGAAACTGGCAATGTGCTGATGTTCCACAACCTTCTTCCCTCTTGACCAATCGAGGTCATGCCAAGAAACAATGAGCCCAGTCCGATCCCGAACAGAAACGGAATAACTAGAAAAATCGGATCAATTTGAGCGGGTCCAGACGTTGATGATGGGGCTGGGGAGAAGATGGCTGGAAACGATATCATGATGGGCATGATAATCGGTATTGCCATCAGTCTGACCACTTCTTTTCTTCGGGTTGCCGAGCGAATCTCTCTCCTGAGCATTGCAATCGAGGAGGAACTGAGGCCAAGGTAGCCTAGTCGGCTTGGCCCCGACACAGAGCCGGCTCCGGCGAAGTGGAGGGCTGCAGGAGTCACGGCCCAATATTTAGCCCGCAAGAAAAGGGCCGCGTACGACAGCAAGAGAAACAGTGCTACACTCAGCCCTAGAAATCCAGCACCTCCAACAAAGTCGGACTGGAGCACCTTGGTTATGGCGAGCGTCGGCCAGAAGACAGGTACGAAACTAGCCGCGGCTGCGGTTCCGACGAGGGAGCCAATTATCTGGATCAGGAAGACTCCGCTGAATAGAAGCTGCGTAACTAGGAGTATCAGGATTATTCCGATGATTCTCATTATTACTGTTATTCTACCGCCGAGCCTGTTGAACGCTGTTGATGCGCTAGCCAATGCTGACCTTAGAATCTCGACGCTGACCGAGCCCACGGACGTAGACAACAGGGCGATCGGAACAAGCAACAAGAATCCAGCCAGGTTCCCAGTGAGAAGTCCGATTGGAAGAGAGTAGCCGAAGGCGACCATCAGGAGCGGAGAGTATGTGTAGCTGGTCGAAAGCGCCGAGGCTGCCACATACTCCCCAGGCGTTATGGGGAGCCAGTTAATCGCGTCTGTACTTTCAGCCTCCGCAGAAGCGTTCACTTCCCACAAGAGTCCCATAGTAAAGTAGAAACCTACAAGGAAAAGAGGCACTCCTCCAAAAATCGTCACGACAAGTTGATGCGCGGCGGGCCCCGTCAACGGTGCTCCTCCAGAACTAAGAAAGACCGTTGTCTCATATCCAAAGAAGAGTCCAGCGAAGAAGAGAACGATTCCTATCAAGCCGATGAGAATCGGCCGGCTGGTAATGCTCTTCGAGACGATTGAGCGTCGGGTACTTCGAAGCCGCGAAATCATTAAAATCTTGGCAAACTTGAACAGAACGGGAAGTCTCATCTAATCAGTGCCTCGACGATATCCTCGACTCCCTTGGTTCCGGTGAGCTTCAGAAAGACATCTTCGAGTCCCGATCCCGGAAGGCCTGCATTCTCTCTCAAGTCCTTGGAAGTTCCCTCTGCCAGGATCTTCCCTCCCTGAAGGATCGTTAACTTGTCACAGATGGCCTCAGCGATCTCAAGAATATGCGTGCTGAACACCACCGACACGCCTTCCCTTGCAAAACCGTGGATAAGCTCCTTCACCAACCGGGCTGATTTCGGGTCTAACCCGTTGAGCGGTTCGTCCATGAGCAAGACTCGAGGCCTGTGGAGCAGTGCTCCTATGATCGCGACTTTTTGCTTCATGCCTTGCGAATAGCTGCTGATCATATCGCCCTGTTTTCCTTCGAGGTCGAGGGCGTCGACGAATCTCGCGATACGCTCTTTCTTCTGTTCGAACGGCAGTCCTCGAACGTCAGCGATGAAATCAAGATATTCGGTCGCAGTGAGGAATTCGTACAGGCGTGGTGATTCGGGTACATAGCCGACAATCTTCTTGATCTCCATGGGGCTTGCTCGGACATCATAGCCGAGGACCTGGATTGAGCCATAGGATGGCTTTGTCACACCTATGATTGTCTTCATCAGGCTTGATTTTCCTGACCCGTTGGGTCCGAGGAGGCCTCGTACTTCACCGGTGCCAACTGATAGCGTGACATCGTTGAGGGCAACGGTAGGTCCGTAAGTCTTTGTCAGGTGTGAAACATCAATCGCTGAACCGGTCGTTGTCATGGATAGTTCGTTGCGGTATCAGCATTGGAGATGAAGTTTAGCTCACTGTTCCTTAGGTGAACGAGAAAGAAGAATGCCAGGACGGGAAATTGTACGCGCTATCGGCCTGGAATAGGTGGACCCGAGGGGGTAGGACCCGGAGTCGGGGTTGGACCAGTTGTCCCCGCACCACTGACGGCTATTCCGGCTGCTCTTCGTTTCCTGAATAGGAAGGCGAATAGACCGCCAACTCCCGCGGCGACCGCTACTGCTAGGAAGACCGCTGTCAGCAGTCCGACGTTGCTAGCTGGAGTGTAGAACGCGGTGTAGTCAGGGTCGTGCACGATCTTGTATCCTCCCCATGTTGGGTAGGATATGATGTAGAGATAGTCTGAGAATGTGAGGTCTAGAAGTCCCTGCTTCGCTTGCTGGATTAGGCCTGGATCCACGTTGGCAACGAATAGTGGAAGGAATCCCATGAAGCGGTTCTGGAACCAGAAGACGGGATTGCCGGCCCAGGCGTGGATGTTGACTGTCCGGACGTTAGTGCTGAGGGTGGTTGCAGTACTTTCAGTAGCATCCGCGGTGTAGTTGTAGAGCTTGTACGTTGGCTTGACGCCGAAGTCTGTTTTGAAGACCTTGTCGCCGTCGCTTGTAGCGGATGTGACCGCTGTGTGGCTTACATCGGTGGAGTTCCCGTTGTCGACGATAGCACCAGAGTCGTCCTTGTCAATGACACTGCTGGCTAGAATCGCCTTGTTAGCCATGACGATCGATATCTTGAGCTGTTTTGTGTCTAGGAACTGGTAGATGTTTTGGCTGTTGACCCGTGCACCGTTGAGGTTGTACGTCCCGGTTGAGTTCAGATGAATGGCCGGTATCGGGTAGAGGATGTAGAGATCGGTCATCCGGCCGATTGTGTAGCTAGTGGTGAGGGTGGCTGTCTTAGATGCCGGGTCGATGGCGAGCGCGTAGTTGAAGGTCAGTTGGCTGTACATGGCGAAGCCGCGTGGCTGGACAAGGTCAGCTGTCGGGAAGAATGGGTCGGGGTTGATCTTCCACCATATCGCGTTAAGGTTGGTGTAGTTCAAGCCCCAGCTCCAGTGATTCGCGTCTGTCTGGGTGAGCGGGATGATGCTGCTGCTTGCGACATAGGAGGGGAATCTGTGGCCTGTTATCTGGGTGAGATTTACTCCCAGGCTGAAGCTGGCGTAGACCGTGTCTGATTTGTCAGGCGAGTTCGGGTACGGATCCGTGTTGGATTCATTGAAGGCGACGAGGCTGATGAAGGATGATGCCGTTATCGCGTCTTTGCCGCCTATGGTCTTGTAGTGTTCGAAGAATGTCTGGAGTGGGATGGTGACGAACTGTCCGTTGTGGGTCGCGTTCACTAGACCCGTGTAGAAGAGCTGGAAGCCGCCGACGTTGATATAGTTGGTGTAGATGTAGGCGTGCTCGCTCGCATTGGGCTGAGGCAGATTATTGGCTACGGCGTACTGGCGGACATAATCATACCAGTCAACGGTCTTGCTGAAGCTCTGAGCAGAAAAGTCGGGGTTTGTTGTGGCGGCCGCTTGGGCCGGCTGGAATGCGATTGTAGGAATGACGAAGAGAAAGGATAGCGCGATCATGGGTAGGGCTTTGAACTTGAGGGATAATTGCTGCATTGATCTCTCGTTCCTTTATTGACTCCACGCTTCGCGGCACGGGAAGATAGAACTCCTGTTACCGGTTCACTGCCTTTCTAGAAACAGTTACGAGCGCTTGGTGGTCTCGGTTGGATCGGGTTCTTAGTTGTCCTCGGCTCCGTTATCTCCGCCGCCCCAATCGTCGTCTTCGCCCCATTCATCTTCGCCGCCCCAGTCCTCGTCTTCGCCCCATTCCTCCCCCTTGGTATAGGGTAACATTTGATCGTCTCCGAAAACTAGGGGTTATCGCGAATTGTACCCTCTTAAAAGGCTTCCGAAAAACACGCGAAAAAACATCAAAGGCAATCATCTTGTATTGAGAATAGCTTCTAGCGACTGCCAACCATCTGTGAGACAAGACCCTTGTCCTTGGTCTCTGCGGCCCAGCACAAGTGCAGTGTATTGTGAGCGATTCCATATCTACCTTCTCGGTCAAGAGATAGAATCCCTAGTCCTCTGCCAGCCAACCTTGTCACGTGCCTCACTGTTTTAGAGGCCGCACGTTGTGCGGTCAATGACTGCATTTCATCGCAAGCCGCCTTAGACACGACCAACCTCATAGCTATCTCGCCAACGCCGGTTGCTGTGGCAGCTCCAAGCTTGTTATCAGCGTACAGTCCAGCGCCAAGGATTGGGCTATCACCGATTCTACCTGGCAATTTCAAGGAAACGCCTCCTGTAGAATCTGCCGCAGCCAAGTTTCCCCTTTGGTCCATCGCGAGCGCGCCAACCGTGTCCCCGAGAAAGAGTCTCCCCTTGTCATGAACGAGTTTCAAGTTTCTGGAAAAGTATTTGATGCTCCCGTTTTCCAACTCGCGTCTTGCCTGTTTCCATTGGCGGATACGCTCTGGAAGCCTTAGGTTCGCCTTTGGCAGACCATAAGCTTCCCCGAGCCTCTCGACAGTCTTGCCTGCTAGAAGAGCGTGGTCAGTTTTCTCCATGACAATTCTTGCGAGGCTGATCGGGTTTTTCACCTGATGCAAGAGTGCGACACCTGCTCCACGCAATGTCTTTCCGTCCATGATTCCCGCGTCGGCCTCAACGTTACCTTCAAAGTTCAGGGTGGACCCTTTGCCAGCATTGAAGATCGGATTATCTTCCATTTCTATGACTGCAGCTTCGACGGCTTGGATTGCGGAGCGGCCTTGTTGGAGGATCTGGAATCCTCTCGTGGCAGCCTTCCGAACTCCGGAGAGGCCAATTGCGTGTTTGTTCTTGGGCCAGTTGCCGGCCCCGCCATGAACAATGATCGTTGGATTGGCCAATTTTGAGTCCGATGGCGTCCCATCTCAACGAGATATAAGAGTCGACTTGCCCCCGATGATTGCAAAAACGTTGACTAGGCTTCTTAGGATTGGGAGCGAATCGATTCGTGAAGCGGCGGCAACGATATTCAAGGGCGGACTCGTGGTCTACCCGACGGACACGGTGTACGGACTTGGATGCCATCCATTCGATAAGGAAGCGGTCAACAAGGTGTCAGATGTAAAGAGAAGAAGCAAAGGGAACTTCCCAGTGCTCGTTGGCTCAATTGAGAAGGCAAAGGAATTAGGCGAAGTCGATGGCAACGCCGAGACGCTTGCTTTGCGATTTTGGCCCGGACCCCTAACTATCGTAGTCTCGTCGAGAGCAGAATTCCCCCCCGCGATAGTTGGTACTGACCGCATGGTTGGACTTAGGATCCCTGGACGGAAAGATACGTTGGACTTGATTTCGATGTGTGGAGGATCCCTAGTAGGTACAAGCGCGAACATTTCAGGCGCTCCCTCCACGACGCGAGCAGAAGAAGCATTGAAGACCTTTGAAGGCAAAGTCGATCTCGTTCTGGATGGAGGGTCCCTCTCCAAGAGTCCGGAGTCAACGGTCGTCAGAGTAGCGGGCAACCATGTCGATATTCTGCGAGAAGGAGCAATTAGCCGACAAGAGATCGTAATGGCTCTCAAGGCAAAAGTCGAACATTGAGATTGATTCAGATTGCTTGACGACTTCAACCTGCTCGTGTCTAGTGCTAGAGGCAATGAGCGGGAGGCAAACTCGGAACTAGTGTATCTGATTGGCGAGCTCGGGGATCGTTCGGCTGAGACCAGCTATACCCCCGTAAGCGGCCTTACTGTCGCTAAGACATCCCTTGACCCACTCACAGTGATACAGAATCTTCGGTCGATCCTTAAAGAGAAACCTTGGGAGTTTCGGTACGTTCTCAAGGTCAAACCGGTTCAGAAAGTTGTACCCTGTGAAATTGAAGCTATCGGGAACGCGGTTTCCGAGAGATCTAGGGCGATTCGAGACGGCGAAACATTTCGTGTATCCATCGAGAAGCGCAGGAGTGACGTTTCTTCAAAGGAGGTCATTGACGCGATTGCAGCGAAGATTCCCAGAAAGGTTGACCTGCGAGACCCCGGAAAGATCGTCCTGGTCGAAATCATTGGCAGGGTGGCTGGAATTGCGGTCATCCGACCTAACGGCATACTGGGGATAGAACGGGAAAAGAGAGTATCCTAGTTCTCCAGTGCCAAAAGCGCAGAGCGCTCGATGATCAATCTCTTCAATACACTGTTGTCTTCCTCACTCGGCATCTTCGATGCATTCAGCTCTTTGTCGGGAATATAGTAGGCTCTCTTCAGATCCTCCACTTTTTTCCGGGTCTTAATCTGCAAGACTGTATCATCAGGTATTCCCTTGACGGATTCCATTGCTCTGTTACTCAACTGGTTCGAATCAAGCCTGGTGTCGGAGAGCCCCACGAGAGCGAGTTCTCTGCTAGACGCGGTTACGCCGAGAAGCTTGATTGCTTCGATGATCTGGTGCTCACCCGAGGCGAACAGGAGGAGCTCCATTGAGAGATGTTTCGCCCTTCGATTCTTGCTTTGGAAGGATTCAACCGCGCTCCTTGCCGAGAAGACGATGTGTTCTCTCCCCGCTACTCTATCCGCGCGCAAGAGCTGAAGATCAACTCCCGGAAAGGATCCTCGCAGATCCCGCAAGACTTTCTCTGAGTCTGTTACATTGGCGTCTCTGAATCCTTGGACAAACAGGGAATATGACCCGATTTTCTCAGTTATCATCGATCCAGCGCCAAGAGCCTTCTAATGAGCGGGCCACTCAATCCACTGCCTTTCAGCTCCCGAATTATCTCGTATGTTCCTCCATCTGACCGGAGGTTCCTTTTGATGAGGTTGATGGCCTCCAATCTTTCCCATGGAAAGATCACCCACTTTGAGGTTGTTCTTGCATAATGGTTTGGTTTGAAGACGCTCTTTGGCTTCAAATATAGAGTACAGACCTTGATCTCCCGTGCGCCCTTTCTAGCTAGATGTTTGGAGGCAACGCGCAGACTGTGTCCTGAATCGGAGACATCGTCCACTACGAGTACGCGCTTCCCAGAAACCTCAGAGGTGACGGGCTGGGAGATCTTCGGCCTTTTCGCTGTCACTCCGATGTTTTTGTAGAACTCTACTCTCATGTTGGCAAGATTTGGATTCTCAAGGAGGTCGCTCATGACCCTAGCGGGAGGCCAGCCGCCTCGTGAGACCCCTACGATGACCTGGGGATTGTATCCTGACAGCCGAATCTCACTTGCAAGGTCTACCAACATTCTATATACGTCGTCCCAGCTGGGTGCGACGTATTTCAGATTCTGCACTGATCCAACCCCGTGAAGATTTGCCGGGTTCCTAATCTTTGATCCATTAAGACTTTGTCAGCCAGCCATTGAATGCCGCCGCTAAACCCAATATACCGCTGTCGGGAGGTGTTGATCGGCGTTCCAAAGATTGAGTCTTCCCGGTGAGAATCGGAAACACGCCAATGATGTGGACTGACCTGCACAGAGGGCACCTCGCCCAGATGAAGAAATGCATCTCCACTGACAAAGAACAAGAATATATGCCGCATGTGCATAACAGATGTTCAGACTGCCTTTTTCTGCCCAATTCAACAATAGACCACTGTATATTCTAGAAGGTCGAACTTCTTCCAGACTGTTTCTCCTACTGGAAGTGCCGTTTCTCCGAATGGGAGTGCCCTAATTCCAGTTTTCCTCTTACAACTCAAAAAAGACGGGTTTGCTGAAGCTACAATTCGTTGCTACGGTTCTGACCTGAGGATTCTCGCGAGAAACTGCGAACTGTCGAAACCCGAGGCGGTAAAAGAATGGATTGCCAATGCCAAGCTGTCCACAACCCGCAAATGGAGCTCTGTCTCTCCAGAATTCGGATTTTGAGTTGCCTTAGAGCGATAGAAAGACCAGAAGGACAGGGTCCACAATCTGCAAAAAGGAAGCGGGCAAAGAGGTTATCTGGGAAGAGGCTGTCTTGTCATCGAGCGTAAGCCTTTGACGCAACTTTCCCATGAGAACATAATTCACGCCCTAAACGAACTCAAACATGAAGTTCTGTCTCATCAAATGTTTCAAGGCTGTTTCTCCAGCGCGGTTAGGAGAGGAGAAGTCAAAGGTTTGACAAAATCTTCTCTCTTCCGGATGACTCTGGCTTACTTTCTCTTGGTTCCAGATGCAAAAGAGAAGTTCCTGAGAGAATTAGGGAAGCAATTGAAGAGGACTTAGCCGTAGGATGCCCGATTAGCGATTCTCAGAACTAAAATAGTACGGGCGATTACTCTCAGAAGAAACCGAGAAGAATGACGCTGTCCTTCATTCCAGGGCAGAAGTCAGTAGGCGTGCATCATGGGAATGGTAGATTAACCAAAATGACCTAAACGCTTGTCATGACTCAGCCTAGCGGAGCGACCGTTTATGGAAAAACCCATGGGAGCGCAGTTTCTTCTCCAGAAAGAGACAGATTATCAGTTTAGGAACCATCGACACCTCCGAAGGACGTGCTTTAGTGTTCTACGTTGTGGAACAAGTCCGGCCACCTTTCGATGGCAAAATCAACGTCGAAGCCAGTGATGAGGATTCCCACAAATGTCCAAAATGCAAAGCAAGACTTGTACCTACCGAGACTCATCAGCAAGCTGAAGGTGACATCACACACTGGTCTGTGGTATGCCCGAAGTGTGAATTAACAGGCGTAGTGTGAACGATTGACCATCCTAGCGATACTAGCCCATCAAAGAGACAACAAACCCCTCGAAATGCATCCAGATTGGCGGAAATGCATCTCCAATGAAATCGAAGCCAGCCCGGGGAATGCACAACGTGGCATCATCCAGGCTTGTGGAATCCATGATCCCCTTCTGGTTCCCAACAGAATCGGCAGGAGAAAACTGAGGTAATTAGGTGGAAACCGTCGGCGCCCCTTTTATCATGAACATACGCCAGCATTCGCATTGATACCTTATGGAAGGTAGACAGACAACTATCTCCAAACCTCAAGTATCAAATGCGACTGAGCCCAGGGACGCCTTTATTGAAGCCGTCCTCGCTAGCCGGATCCTGCTCATCCTGATCCGGTAGCCCCAGAACTAGAAACCGAGACTAACAGCTCTCGAGAAAAGAAACCGAGCCCTAGTGGAACGAGAAAACTGCAAAGAACGATCAACCTCCATGGCTAGACTCTTTTGAGTGCTTTCTGAAGACGGGCGCAAACCCGTCAAGCCAAAATCTTGCCAAACTCGCCGAAACAAGCCCTAATCTCGAGTCTGAAAGGTCGGTCGAACCCTCAATGGATGAGGCACGCTGAAAAACACGATAATACTTGTCCGATCGAAGCGCAAACCATGCCTGAATCAGCCAGACTCGCCCGGAATCGGCGCTGGACAGGAAACGATTCGGGAAAAAACGGGGGGATTGTACAGCGGTTTTGTGTCGCGTGAGCCGTCTTCCCGGAATCTCTCAGGCAGTCAGATCGGCCATTGTCAGCCCTGATTCGGGAGTTGAACAGGCACATCTAGAACAAGCAAAAATTCGTGCTGCAAACGTGGATAATTCCGGTCGACATAAGCCCGAATTGTGCTTTGATCGTTCTGTCTCGCCCATTATCACTGTCAGACCGGAAATGTTTCGCGGGAAAACAGGGGGTCTTAGCGACCGACCCTCGCGCCGCACGTGTGGTCGAGTGGCTAGTCAGACCATTTCGAAGCTGACACGATCGGAATCAAAGTCTCTGTGTCCGTGACATCCCCGATGGTCTTGATACGTTCAAGAATGAACCAGTAGATGCTCTGGGCGTCAGGCTCGAGAAGTTTTCTCTGAACCTCTACAACGGCCATGATATCATGTCGGCCAGGAATCACATGAACCTCTTTGACTTCGGCGAGCTTGAACAAAGCGTCCGCAACCTTTGATTCTTTTCCAAGAACCGCAGCGACATAGATGAAAGCGCGAACGTGCCGTTTCATCTCGCCTTTCGGATGATAGTGAGCTTCGACCAATTTCTAAGACCCTTGAACCGCGACTTGTGGAACTCCATATAACCTCTTGGACGAGCCTAACATAGGCTACAACAACCATCAGGCCGGAATTTTCGTGGTCCTGTTTACATGGTGGGATTGGTTCAGTTACGAGCCAAGCAAAGACCCGGTATCATCGAAATGATTAGGCCTCTCTCCGCAGACCAGTAACCTAGGCTAGCCTGGCGAGAATACGTTTTGACTCTACCGGAACAGAAATCGAGATTCTATCTGCCCAGCTCGATCAGGCTGCTCCTTTCTCCAGGCGTCCGCGGACACACGTTGATCTTCACCGTCCTCATGTCCTTCCTATTCGCAACCGCATATGTCGGCGCGAATCTCGGCTTTGCACAAGCATGGACCCTTATCTTCATCGCCGGCGCCAGCACCACAGGAGTATACTTAGTCCTCACCCCACTCGCTCTCCTCGAAAAATTCAGAAACACAATCCTGTTCTCAAGAATGACAAGACGCATCATCATTCTCGCGCTAGCGTACGCACCTATGATCGCCGGCATCGCATACTGGATCCAACAAGCCGGAACGGTAGAAGCGCTCCCGATATTCCCCGCGTTCATCATAATCTTCTACACATGGATTCTCCTGCAGGCCTACTTCATCGTTACACCAGTTTCGCAGCTCCTGGTCAAAGTAGAGAGAGGCCTGACCGGCGAAGGACACGCCAAGAGGATAATGAGGACCCTGGGAATATCAACACTCTTCCTCCCCATCGCCCCGTTGACATACGGCGTGTGGGCAATCTCGAACTGGCTTAGCTCAACATACCAGAGTGTTCAGGGAGCGACAGACAAGATACTCATTTGGACAGTGATTGTGACAGTACTCCTCCTCGCAACCTACTTCTTCACCGCGCTCTGGGGCTGGAGAGTTATCGTACAGAAGAAACCGCAAGCAGCGGTCTTCGCTGGAGGAACATTTCTGGTTCTCTGGGGCTATCTGCTATACCGTGCGACAACACTGGCGATCGGATACATCACCCAAAACCAGCCATCCAATCCTCTAGTCGATAGCGGTCTGATGCTGGTCTCCGTTATTGGTGCGATGCAGACGTTTGCGAGAAAAACGGTTACGCGTTCGGACCGGCGCTGGAGCCAAGTTCTACCCTTCCTAGTGTTTGCGTTCGGCTCGGTCTATGCGGTCGCACAATTCTACTTTATTCTCCAAGTTCCCATCACGAGAATCGACCTCTCAATCATCGTCAACGCAACAGTGTTCGCTGCGGGAATCTTTACCATGATGTTTCTGATCAGAAGACACCTTGTATCAGTTGAGTTGAACGCTTACAAGGCCAAACTGACTGGCCAGATCCCCAACGAGTCTTCAACCGACGCTGCTAAGCCTCATCGCCCATTATTCCGACTCCCGTGGAAGAAAGCCGCGAAGGCACCCGAGCCGCAAGCCGAAGAGAAAGCAGAGGAAGCGGCTCCCACTGAGCAGGTTTCTGAGCCGAGTGAAGCAGTTGCAGAGCCGAGCGAAACGGTTACAGAGCCCGCAGAAGAAACCGCGAAGGCAAACGACCAAGACTACTAGTGTCGCTCCGCGATCGAAGCCTCTTTCTACTGGCCAAGATCTTCTCATTCTCTAATGTCTACGGTCCAGCTCGCCCAGATCAAAGTCGACTCAAAGACTAGCGCAACTCAATCCGAGCTAAGGATCGGCCAACAGCGGATTCCTCTTCCAAACAGGTTCCCTATCAGCCCTGAGAGAAACGCGCTCAAACCAGCCGGAGTCAGGGAGCCATTACCTGGAGAGGTTGCCGTTCTCGCCCGGCTCGCCCCGCCGGACACACTCAAAAGAATTCTTACCCAGGAAGAAGCCGTGAAGTCAACCGCAAGATTCTTGTCAAGAGAAACTAGCCCTGACGCTGTCCGTCTCCTGTACCTCGCCTTCAAAGGCGGAGCGGTAGTGAAGGAGACTCAGGACTTGAAAACGATCCTGGACTTGCAGTATCTAGCAGGGCTGGACATCATTACTGTACAACACACGACCGACATGAGTCCAGATGACTTCGAGGCACAGTACCGTTTCGCGGAGCGCTGGATGGAAGAGCGCGGCGTCGAAAAGCCGTTGATGCCAATAATACAAGCCACGGACAACAAGGAGGTCGCTGCGGAACTGGTCAAGATAATCGAAAAGCACGAGTCCGCCCAGATCGGACTTGACCTCAAAGGCGGATTCCACTATCACACTCTCCGAGTCATGGAGGAATTCAAGAAGAGAAAACCCGAGGTCTGGCTACACGCCTTCCAAGTTCCACCAAAGATCCGCCTAGGACGCAGCCCAATGCCCTGCAGCCAAGGAATGATCCTGCCAATGTTCAGCATTGACAGTTTCTCCAGATGGATTGTTCCACCCCCGCCAACGCCACTTACCAAGGAGGTGATCAATGTTTTCGATCGAAAAGGCTGGGGAGCTCTGAAAAAGAGAGACTACGAAGAGATCAGAGGAAACTCGACGAGCTGCAACTGCGCCGTCTGCCAGGGAAAGGACCTAGAACCATTCTACGAAGGCAAGGTCCTGGACGTGCTAGCAAAGGCAAAGGTCCACGATCATCTCGCGCAGAGACAGGAGCTAGAATCCGCGAGAGCATCAATCAAGAAGGGAGAGTTCCTTTCTCTGCTGAATTCGAAACAGTATCCTAAGGAATTTCTCAGACAGATCCCAAAGGGAGCATGAACAGTCTAATCGGCGGTCTTATAGCCAAGGAGCTGGCAAAAACCGGTAACGCAAGGTAGAATCGCACAATGCAAGCTCCGAGCTGGGTTCAAGAAGTCTTCGAACATTACCTGATCTGCGAGTTCACCTCCATAGACAACGGGAAGCCTGTTACTTTTCCTCTACTATTCTTCTACGACAACAACTCGACCAAGTTCGTTGTAACATCGAGTATACTCTTCTCTCGCAAGATTGAGCACATGAAAAAGAACCCGAAGGTCTCCCTCCTCTTCTCCAACCCCGAAGGAAGTGGAGTTGAGAAGCACGTAGTCCTCGTCCAAGGCGTTGCCAAGATCGAGGATTCTGACCTCGACCATGGATGGGAACGGTACCTGCCCATGTGGCGCAAAAAGGAGCCTTACATTGACGGATTCCTTGCGGCCCGCGAGCAATTTGCGTGGTTCTGGAAAAGAATAGTAGTAGAGGTGGAACCAAGGAAGATACTTGCATGGAAGAACGGAGATACTTCCAAGGCTCCGGAGGCAGTCGGCCTTTGACCACTTTAGAACTCGTCGATCCTGATAGAGTCTCACGGTTTAGATATGGCATAGTCACCTGGATCGACAAGGATGGCTTCCCCTTCAGTGTCGCAACCGATTTTCTGCTTTCAGAGAACGGCGAGATTCTCCTGAAAAAACCCAGCGCCTACCCAACAATGATGGGCGCTAGTGTTGGAGTCCTTTTCAACCACATAACCGGGATCCCGACCGGCGGCTACACAGACCGCCGCTACATGCTTGTATGGGGAAGAGTCAGCGAAGACAAAGGATTCCTGAAGCTCCACCCTGAAGAAGTCTCCGAATGGGACGAGAAGATTCTTCCGTTTGACAAGTTATGCGCTGCTGCTGTGCCTCAAGGAAAGAAGTATCTTGAGAGTCTTCAGCCATCCATCGACGCGTGATCCTCATCGATAGACTCGATGTCCTCCGTGGGTGATGCCTTCGATTCGGCAAGGAGCATCATTAGACTCGGAAGATCGAGCTCCGCGCGCGTCCGCCAGCCAAGCTTGACAAGTCCTTCCTCGTCCTCTTCTAGGTAACCGGATCGGAGGAAAGTGTCCATTAGAGTCAGCGCTCTCCAGCGCCCGGCCTTATTCCCGATGACAGTTTCAATCTCCTTCCTTTCGCTCTTACCTTGTTTGGATACTACAAGCGCCAGTGACGCTGCAAGGGCTGCGAGATTGTCGATTCTCCAGCCGCACAATCTTGCTTCCTTGGGAGCCAGTGTTCCTTTGAGACGGACGAAATAGCGGGACTCTTCTTCCCCATCGTCCGGTCTTGGCTTGTAATCAGACACGATCTGGGGGTCGACCTTCTTGACTTCAAGGTCTAAGTCTTTCAGACTCTCATCTAGCTGTTCGAGGACTTTCGCATAGCCCTTTCCGAGGCCTGTTTTCAACTCCCAGGATCTTGCACCAGGCACTCTTCCACGTTTGAAGAAGAGCATGTGTGCTGCGCGCTTGACCTTTTCATTATAGTACGCCGGTTCGTTTTTCACTTCGCCCGTACGAGAGCCTCCTTTGTGATCGGGATCGGAAAGCTGAGCGGCGACCCTTCGAGATGAGGATCGGGCTTTGCTTTCGGGACTAGAAACAAGCTGTTCCCCGTGCGTAGCAGGTTCGCGTATCCGTAACTCACAAGAAAGCTGACAAGTTGTGCTCGGACAATGGTTTGAGCAAAGTCCGATCCTCCAATGAAGTCCCAATAGTCTACTCTTTGGTCTTCGCCAGCTCTCTCCTTGAGTTCTTTCCAAAGGTCTCGCATTTTTGTTGTATACGCTTTCTCATCGAGTACACGCATGCGGGCAAGCTCGCCTAGATCAGCTGTCTCAGGCATGGCGAAGGGTCCGAGGTGGAGTCTCTTTCGCCGCTCGAAGAACGAGAGCATTTTTTCCCAAAATTCTTTCGCTTCCTTGGTAGAGGCCAGCGTTAGTTGTTCCAACTCCACGATCGGATGCCATGAGAGGAGGAGAAACTCGGCCAATTGCTCTCTCGATAGCGAATCTAACTTCTCTTTAACCATACTAGGATCGACATAGAGGGCGCTGGACTGGAATCTCAGGTCTGCACTCTGCAATCCCACAACTCTAGCAACGCTCGTAATCGCACGCATATCGAGCAGATGGTCTTCGAGGGTCCGCAGCTTGTTCGAGTGACGCCGGATTATGCTGAGAGCCTCGGAGATGTCCAGGAGAAATGGATTGAACCGACGGTTCTCGATGGAAATGCACGTCTGAATTAGTTCCTCTAACTCCCGTCTCCCGGACGCTCGAGTGACCTTCTCTGTTATGGTTGTGCTAGCTCCCTGACCATGGAACTGCCCTGGATATTCTGGACAATGATCACATGGACGTTTTCTTCTCCTGGGATGGTGACCTGTCCTGGCGTGATCGCAATGTACTGACTAGAATCGGTGGCCTTTGAGGCAGCGTAGATGAGCTTGGATACTGTTTCCCTGTTTCGCGGGTCCATGTGAACGTCGAACTCATCGATCGCCCTGAAAGGAGATGAGATGAACTGTTGTAGGGAGAGGAGAAATGCGACAAGTGCGACCGTCCGTTCGCCCCCACTTGGAGCTAGACCGTCCAGCGAGACTGGCTCGTTTCCCTTGAACCCCGCGTAAAGTTCGAGGCCTGCTTTCTCGATGTCTTTGGAGGCTTTCATGACGATTCGTCCCTTTGACTCCACCTCCGACAGCAACGTATTGTATTTTGTTGAGAGTTCCTCCAGCAGCTTGTCCATGACCGTTTTCCATCGGTCGAAACGTTCTCTCAGTTCGCCAAGAACCTCGGACCTATTCTGTTCTACAACTTCGGCTTTTTTCCTTAGCCCTTCATAGAGCTCCCCATAGTTCTTGTACATCTTTTCGACCTCAGCGGAGAGATGTGCGAGCGGGCGTAAACGTTCTTGGACGGAAGCGACGTCTAATGAGATCTGTTGCAGGTCTCTAGGATTCTCGAAAACTGGTCCGAGCTGAGATGCTTGTGTTCTTAGGGGTTCTATTTCTTCTTGGCCAATTCGCAGCTGGACCCCGAGTTCTTGGACCTCCTGTTCCATCAACGCGAGTTTGAAGTTGCTGACCTCTTTCTTGACTCTGGAGTCTATGAGTAGGTCTGTATTCTTGCTGAGTTGTGAAGCGAGTTCGGAAATCCCTATGCGAACTCTCTCAAAGTCCTGGTTCGCGTTCTTCGCAGTGTCCGATATTTTTTCCCGTTCGTCCACTAGGTCAGATAACATGTGACTCAGTTGGTCGTTCTCCTTTGCCAAGCTCGCATCATGAGTTCTCTGTTGAAGAGCGGTCAAAACGTCCTGTTGTGACCGTAGGAGGCTCGTGACTCTTGCCATCCATTCGAGCGCACCTGCTCGAAGGCCGCGGCCATGCTCAAGCTTCAGGTGCTCCGCCCTCAGCGCTTCCAATTGCTCTGAGACCTTTGCAAGGTCGACAAGGACCTGCTGGTGTTGCTTGTGCGATGTCTCAAACTCTTCTCTCGTCTCTTCTATCTTGCCGTGCAAAGATGAGATGCGCTCCTTGACCCTCTCTTGTGAGGACTCTCTTCTAATGATGCGTCTCCAGATTAGTTCTCTCTGGAGATCCTTGTACTGATCTTCAAGTTTCCTCTTCAGCTCGTACTTCTCGTATTCACGCTGCCAGTGCAAGTAGGTCTCCTTCGTGCCCTCTAGGACCGAGGACATTGTCTCGCGTTCAGTCGTGAGTTTCTGCAGACGAGAAGAGGCTTCGAGTACCTCTCGACGATAGGCTCCAAACCCGACAGCATCCTCCAAGAGGAGCAGTTTGTCTATTGGGCTGACTGAGCCGAATCGTCCAACCATAAGTTGGTGCATTATGACTAGCATGTTGTCAGGGTTGAGTCCGACTCTGGATAGTCCTTCGATTAGGCTGGTCTTGCTGATGGGTTTGTTGTTGAGCAAGTAGTGGTAATCTCCTGACCTCTTCAGAACTCTAGTTAGGAGGACCTTGTCTGATCTTGCTTGTGGAAACGGTCTTGGACCTCTCGGCGCCTCGTTGTCTAAGAGAAGTGAGATGCGGGCTTCTTGTTCGTTCCAGCGTATTAGCTCGCTGAGTTTTTTTGCTCGCTCTGTGTACGCTTGACCTAGGACGACTGAGATTGCCAGCAGTATGGAAGATTTTCCTGCGCCGTTTGGTCCGATGATCAGGTTTAGGCCTGGCCGGAGTGGGATGCTGGTGTTCTTGTAGGACATGAAGTTGGAGAGTTGGACCTCGAGGATCAATTTTTCGCCGGCAGCCTTGTTGTTCAATAGTATCGCTTGGCTGAATTAGAAGTCTTTCTCGTCCAATCAATGTTTATATACGCGATTTGGCATTTTTCGCCTTTCATTGGAGTGTGCCAGGTGCGGGATTAAGACGGCTTGGCAAAGTTCTGCACATGTCGAAGAGCGGTAACCTGATTGTTCGGCTCGAACAGCCACCAGTGCCAGCAGAACGTGTCCGAGTGGTCGATTACAAGATCAAGAGTATTGGGACGGTCAATAATATTCTCGGTCCTGTGAAGAGTCCATATGTCTCCGTAAAGCCCGACGCTGCTAGCGAAGGGTTCGCGGGCAGGGTCTTGTACCTTTTAGAGGATAATTAGGAGATACGAGAAGAATGGTTGAAGAAGTAGGCCAGACGCTAGAACGGAGACCGGAAAGCAGCTCTCGGAGAATACGATTGTGTCCGGAATGCGGAGGCTCGCTACTCATGAGAGATTACG
>VBBQ01000018.1:0-3166 GCA_005888755.1 Candidatus Bathyarchaeota archaeon | reverse complement strand
TGCGCCGATGACGTATACTATTCATGACAAGGGCCTCTCGACGATCATCGACTGGCGTGATCGTCCAACCGGGACAAAGGGTGTCTCTGCGGATCAACGGATCGAGCTTTACAAGCTACGTAAGTGGCAGCGTCGTGTCCGGGTGTCGGATGCGACCGAGAGGAACCTCGCTGTGGCATTGTCGGAGCTGAGCAAACTTTCGTCGGCCCTCTCGCTACCGAAGACTATTCTCGAGACTGCTTCTGTGATTTATCGTCGTGCGATTAAGCGGCGCCTTATCCGAGGGAGATCAATTCACAATGTGACCGCGGCGGCAATCTACATGTCGTGTCGTCAGTGCGGCATTCCGCGGACCCTAGATGAGATTGCTAGCGTGTCAACGCTGAACAAGAAGGATATTGGTCGTAGCTACCGGTTTATGCTGCGTGAGCTGGGCATGTTTGTGCCGCCTTCTGCGAACAGGAATTATGCGGCTCGGTTTTCGAACAAGCTGACGATATCAGGGAAGGCGGAGGGGATAGCAATCAGGATTTTGGAGATTGCACGCCAGATGAAGTTGACCAGTGGCCGGGGTCCGGCGGGAATCGCCGCCGCATCCACGTACATTGCGACGGTGCTGACGAATGAGCGGAAGACCCAGCGGGAAATTGCGGAGATCGCAAATGTGACCGAGGTTACCATCCGGAATAGGTACAAGGAGCTTCTTGAGAAGCTGATGATAGAGGTCCCGATCTAGCGCCACAAAGGGCGGCGCGAGACTTGAGTAGGCCCGAGGCCCTGAAAATTCGAAGTTACCGTTTCAAAGGTGTTGATTGCCGGTACCGTTTCCAATGAGTGATTCCAAGAGGGTGTTTCAGGAACCCGTTTCACGGATCGGATTTCAAGAGATGTTTCCAAGAAGTTGCTTCCGAAAGTGGGTTTTGACATCTGCCTAGCATAGGCAGTGTCATAGTATAGAAGCGAATTATTCCCTGCGGAATGGGGCAAGGAAAGCATTAATATGACATACGTTATACCGCGCGAGCTAGATGACGTATGTCATACGCACACCCCGAAGTAGTGGTAAGCAGCGATTGGGTCCAAGAACACCTCAACGACCCTAAAGTAAGAATCGTGGAGGTCGACTATGACCCGGTTGCCAACTACCAGTTGGGACACGTCCCCGGCGCGGTCCTCTTCGACTGGAAGAAGGACCTCAACCACCCCCTCGAAAGAGACATCCTATCCAAACAACAATTAGAACAATTGTTCGCCAAATCGGGAATTTCACCGGACACGAAGATAGTACTGTACGGCGACTTCAACAACTGGTTCGCGGCCTACGCTTTCTGGGATCTGCAGTACTACGGCGTCAAAAACGTCGTACTGATGAACGGCGGACGGAAAAAATGGATCGACGAAGACAAGCCACTGACCAAAGACATTCCAACCTATCCAAGCACCAACTTCAAGGCATCAGGACCCGACGAGACCGTTAGAGTCTACTTCAAACAAGCCCTAGACCTCTACCAGAAGCCCAATGTGAGACTAGTCGATGTCAGAGGACCGAAAGAATTCACCGGCGAAGTCCTAGCTCCACCCGAATACCCAACAGAACACGCACAACGTGGAGGCCATATTCCAGGTGCGATCAATATTCCATGGTCCCAAGCAGTCCGTGAAGATGGCACATTCAAGAGCCCCGAGGAGCTGAAGAAGCTCTACGAAGACAAGGGAATCATTGCCGGCAGGGATATTGTCACCTACTGCCGCATCGGCGAGAGATCCTCGTTCACATGGTTTGTGCTAAAGTACCTCCTCGGCTATCCTAACGTGCGAAACTACGACGGGTCATGGACAGAATGGGGAAACCTGGTCCGAAACCCCATCGAAAAGCCAAGCCCGACGATAGCACAACCCGTTCCAGCGTAACACAATCAACCGAAGCTCCTTTTCCTTCTTTTTTTCTGCCGCTGTTCTCAGTGTTCCTTTCGAACGATGAAATGGAAGAGGCTTCCCTCTTGCCGCCAGTCGACGAGCTCGTGGCCGGTCTGATCAGTCCACCTTACCATCTCCACATATGACGTTGGATCATCAGTCACGAGATGAACAACATCTCCGACCGAAGCTGTCGCGAGAAGCTCGCTTAGACGGACAAGAACTGCAGAACATTCGGTCCCTATCTCATACATCTCATGGTCAGGAAAAGCTTTGAAACATCGAACATGAAATTCAGCAATCCTATTCTTGAGAGTCTCGGCTGCATCCATCGCTCGTGAGAGGAAAACCCTCTCCGCCTTCAAATCCAGTGGCTTCAGCTTCGCAATCCATCCCTCAATATACGGCGCGTCGTTTAGCAGCTTCGGCCTCTTGACGACATCACTGTTTGCGGCTGCTACAATGCCTGAGAGGGGGGATGGAATAGGACCAACGAATTTCAGGCTTTCGAGTGTGCCTAGGCTTCTGCCGCGCTCTATTCTTGACCCGACAGGCCGTAGGCGTGCGGATGTGATTTTTCCCGCGATGGCTGAAAGGAGAGTTGTCATTCCAATGGTCACCTCTCCGCCTTCTTCTGCTTTGACCCAGATGTTGCCATCCTGATCATATAGAAGATGATCTGGAAAGCTGCAGTGATCTATCTCCAGTTCATACCACCTGGAAGGCACTGATTAGCAAGTTCTCGTAATGTCTCGCGCATTGGAGGGAAGTCTGAACTGGGGGTCGCAGGTATTAGGACTAACGATTGATACGAAGAAAGCATTCGCCTTTGAAAACTAATTCGGGTTCGTTTTGGCGCAATATATAATAGAGTACTCTTGAGATTCGCTGATTCTCTCAGGCTAGAAAGGTAGGATTCGTTGCCCCGTTTCAAGAGTTCAGCGGATATTCTGAAGATCGTCTCCAACAAGGAGCAGATCCGCAACATCGGCATCATCGCTCACGTGGACCACGGGAAGTGTATTGACGGTGACAGTATGGTTACCCTATCCGACGGAAGGATAGAAGAGATTGTCCAAATCTACGAGAAACTGAAGCGAAGTGGCCCCGCTACGGCTCTGGTCGATTCGCTGAATCCCAATACGCTCAAGATGGAAGACCGAAACGTCTCACACGTCTGGAAGCTACACACCGACAAGCTGGTCAAGGTTACCCTCAGGAACGGCTACTCTGTGGAAACGACACCAGA
>VBBQ01000015.1 GCA_005888755.1 Candidatus Bathyarchaeota archaeon | reverse complement strand
CTCGATTTCTACCCCACCCTTCTCCTAAACGGCAAAAACGACCCGGAAACAGTGAAAGGCGTCGCACATTCGCCAGCCGACCCAAGATTTAGTCGACAAGGCCTCGTTTGGATCCGAGCGTTCAATTCGGTCCGTTCGGACCTAAGCCTTCTATCCTAATGTAGAGAACGACTCCGAAGGTTATTAGTGTTCCCAAGATCCATAGAGGCTCGATGATGGAAGAGAAAACACCAATTGAAGTTGGGTTATTTGCAAGAACAAGCAAGTTAACAAGCAGTGAGATCAAAGCGGCAGCTGTCAATAATCCAAAGCCAATTCGAATCATAGTTCGAGCTGTTGCGTGAAGCCGGCCTGACATAGATCTGAGTCTACGAGACTCGAAACCTAAGTAAAAAACGCCCAATGCTGTGACAACCCATGTGACATATACAACCGGCGGCTGAACTACAAGAACAAGAAGAAAGCTGGAAAGAAACGCAAGCCACGGCAATCCTACCCGTAAGATGGGAGCAATGCTCAAGTGAATTTGCCCTCCTGTTATTTATGCGATCAGGACTCGAACACACAATGTGAGCGCCGCAAAACCCACTAGAATCCCTTCTGGACCAGCAGAGAGAGACTCACGGTCAACACCACAGCCATTGGTACAACTTGCCAAATAAAGACTTCCGAGAGCAAAAGAGACAACTTTGCACCCTTCCCAAGGGCTCACCACGATTAGGGACTGCCCCTATCAGAGAGAGTAAAGGGAACGAACGAGCGCCTAAGGATATAGGCTTCTTGCTAGCTTATTCATGGGGAAGAATGAAGCAGATCCAGAGTGTCACGGTTCGAACTGATGACGAGGAAGAGATTCGGGCAATGCACTTTCTCATTCAACGCTGGGTAATGAACGGTTGGAGTGTCAAGAACATCTCTCAGTTCTCACGTTCTGAGAGTTATTTTGGAGGTCTTAGTATGCAGATTTCAAGCTACTCGACGATCATTTTCGAGAAAGATGACTCGCCGTTTTGCCCAATTTGCAGCATCAGTGTTAACGATATGAACCTACATAGGTCGTGGCACTTGAAGAAGGAAAAGGAACAGCGGGCGGCTCCTAGCGTCGCCTGATCCGCAGACAACCAGCACAAACCACGGGTTTTCCTAAGGCACTTTTCCGACGCCAACAGAAACACCCGAAGGCATACTATGCCTATCTCGGCGGCAATCCCACGAGATGAATACCGAATAAGCCTGTCCAACTTCGACATTATGCTAAAGAGCTGGATTGGAGTCAACGAGTACGATGAAATTCACGCTGCTAAGAAAATCCGTACCTGCTTGGCTACTCTTGGTCGCGATCGTAGGTGCAGCTGCTTCAATATCGATTTATGTCGCAACGAATCTGAAAACGACCACCTCACAACCTGACTTCAGCCTTACCGCCAACCCAAACCGCGAGACTCTACTGAACGGGTCGGATGGCCCTTATTGGAGTACGATCACCGTTGGCGCAGTGAACAACTTTACAGGCATAGTCTCTATGGCGGTATCCTCCCCGAACGGAGTAAACGAACGTCTTCTCAAGGTGGACGGCAGCAATCAGATTGACGTAAGTCAAGTTCTGCTGGGCCGAGACCAAAGCCTGAATCTTACCATCCGCGTTGCTACCGCAGGAAACTATTCCTTGATCGTCACCGGGACCAGCGGCAGACTATCTCACTCGGTCACCGTGAACGTTATCGCGCGAGGATTGGCCCTTAGTACAAACCCAAGCCCGATCAAAGTCCCGCCCGCTTCCTCCAGTACCGTGTCAGTGACATTGACCTCCTTGAACGGGCTTGCGGGCAACTTCACAACGTCCTTTTACCAGAACAGCGGTTTCTACTGGGGCGCGTCAGGAATCCCAACTAGTATCTTGATACGACCAGGCGGAACCACTACCTTCACATTCACGATAACTACGTATTCTCAGTTCGGGGGCGGATCCTCAACTCTCAGCTTCTACACGCCGTTGGGCAGCACAGGATTTGTCATGGACGTATCTGCTCCCTAGACCCCATTCATGCGCCTCGCTGTCGCTCTGGTTGAACTAGACGAAAGTGGAACACCCAGAGACCTGGCATTGTTCGCTAGCCACCAGAGTTTCCGTAAAGCAATCTTCCGAAGCCCATGAGACACACGAGTGCTCCCAATTCTAACCATCTCCACCAATCCGAGAGGGGTATGAAACACCCTCAAACCGCCATCTCACGATGACGCAACGAGAGTAGAGAGAGCGAAGAGGATCCGTAGGAACGATGACACGAACCTGAGACAGATCCGGAAGAGTTGGGTTTGAGTTATCACTATTCCTAATCAAGTCGACGCCGGCCAGCTCCGACTCTTGGACCAGACCCGACGGCCAAAATCACGGGAAAGGGCCATGCCTAATTCACCCTTCAGGGAGTCAGCTGAACGAACAAGATACTTGGCGAGATACCACAAGTCACCTTTCAACGATTGAACGAGCTTAACATCAACGTGACCGGAAGCCCAGTTCTCGGCAATATCGTACTTCTCACTAACGCGCCAGGAGAGCCTACCATCACGATCAACATGACGAAAACCAGCAAACGTATGATTCAAGAATTCCACGATAAAATGAAGATGAGCATAGCCGTCAGATTGAGCCTGAAGCACAGAGACATACCGAAGCCGACCAAAACGCTTCCGAAGCCATGAAAGATGCCGATTCGACACTTTCCGAATTTTCCGCCAACCCTCCTCTAACGAGAAAAGCGAGCGGTCGAGAGTATACGTTATCATCAACCAAAAACCTCGAACTCGACGCTTCCAGAAGGGCCAGAATCGAACTGGAATACTGACAGACTGAAGCCAACGAGAAATCCGACGATTCAAAGCCTGAGAATACACATCATTTCCACGCTTCGAACCCTTCACAACAATAAGCTCACGAGTGACGCCTTTCGGAAGCACCTTAATGGCGCCCGGACCAGGACGATCCCAATGAGCAACCGGATTCACGCCCACGGGAGCAGTAAGCTTCTCAAAAGTCAGAGAGACTGCATCATCACGCCAGCTACGATACCCCTCTAAACGAGAGGCAAGATAAGCATCAAGAGACAACCATCAAGCGGAAGACGCAAAGATACCGGGGAGGACAAATTCCTCCGACTGAGAAACGAAGCAAACCGCTTCCCTCCAGGCTCCGACACATTCAGAGCCCTCACCCATTCTTACCCACCACGCCGTTTATGAGTCAAACAAATCAATTAGGCATGAAGGTATGGGTCAGCTCAGTATCGGTGCAGGCGGGTGGGACTACTTCTCTGTCCCGAGCGGTGACCGGCTGAAAGCTTACTCGTCTGCCTACGATTTCGTAGAAGTCAACAGCACGTACTATCGGCTACCAAGTCCGGTGGCAGTATCGAGTTGGCGCCGCAGAGTCCCGTCTGGGTTCGAGTTCTCTGTGAGGTGTCACAAGGATCTCGCGGAACTTCACAGGCTAGAATTGACATCGAAAAACGTTCGCCTGGTGGATTCGATGGAGAAGATTTGCGGACAACTTAGGGCAACCGCTTTGATAATCCTGATTCCGAAGGAGCTTGTGGGGGACGAAGAGCTCTCCTCCAAACTCAGCGCGTTTCTTTCGACGGTAAGCCTCGGCAGGACCCGCGTTGCCTTTGAGTTTCGAGGAGGAGAGCCAACAGATGATACGTTGAAGGCTCTACAGGACCACGACGCCGTACACAGTGTTGACATCTCAAGACAGTACCCCAATGTGGAGTCGAATATTCTCTACAGCAGGTTGTTCGGCAAGGGAAACCAGAACGTATACGAGTTTGACGATAACGAGCTCCAAGATATCGCCGCCAAAGCTTCCGGCCCAAAATTCGAGAATAGCATTCTAGCATTTCATGGGGTAAGAATGTACAGAGATGCTGCCCGGTTGAAGACTTTCTTGAATTCAGGACAGTTTCATTCGCTAACGGGGCAGGTCGGGCTCAAATCACTAAGCGAGGTCTTGAGCGAAGATGCGAGGTTCCCGACTAGCAAGTCCCGACTCGTAGACGAACAAGGGTGGAAGCTCTTTGACAAGACTGCCGAAGAACGAGTCAGGGCTCGTGTATTCCTTGAGAAACTCCCAGAGAAAACCTTCACGACCATCGACGAGGTTCTATCATCACTCGGAGAAACGTCTCTCTAACGGCTTTCTTGAGGATATCCCCGGCATCGAAGGGCAGGATATGAACGGGAGTTCTATAGTCTAAGAGCTAAGGAAGAAAAAAGCTGGACGGTCAGGCCGTTCTAGTTCAGAATTGAGGTGCTGAGGTTTCTCTGCATGACGCTTAAGCTACTGCGACCGGTTGGACCTGTAGCAACTCCTTTGCCAGTATACGGTATTGTTCTGATGCAGGGTTTCTTGGCCTGTATAGTATCCCTGGTAGACCTTTGCTTGGAGCTTCTGCCATTCGTACGGATCTGGGGATCACGGATTTCAGAACCCGTTCGCCAAAGTTGGTGTTTACTTGTTGCATGACTCGGCGTGATAGTGCTGTTCTTCGGTCGTACATTGTCAGTATGATCCGGTAGTCAAAAGCTGCCTTCAGTCGGGATCTGACGAGATCCATGACCTTGAGAAGTGTTGGAAGTCCTTCCATGGGATAGAACTCGCATTGGACTGGGATGAGGACTAGGTCGGACGACACTAGAGCGTTGAGCGTGAGTAGTCCGATGTTAGGTGGGCAGTCGATTACAATTTGTTCGAACCGGTCTTTGATAGAACCGATGGATTCTCTGAGTACGTATTCTCTGCCGGGTGTGGATGACAGTTCGACTTCTGCACCGGCTAGGTCCAGATTGCTTGGTAGTAGCGAGAGTTTCTCGATGCGGGTGTTTAGAATTACTTCTTCTGCCTTCCGCGATTGAGAGAGAACGTTGTACACGGTTGAAGAAAGCGTTGCTTTCTCGAAGCCTAATCCGGTGGTGGCGTTTCCCTGAGGGTCCAAGTCCACGATGAGTGTCTTTTTGCCTTCAATCGCGGTTGCGGTTGCGAGGTTTACTGCTGTTGTGGTCTTTCCTGTCCCGCCTTTGTTGTTTAGTACGCTAACTATCATGTTAGGCAATTCTATTCTGTATGAATACTAAGAGATTGATTCGCAGAAAACAGCTAATGGGGACAGGCGAGGGATTCAATATCCTCAGAATTCCCTGCTCTACGCTCAGGAACTGGCGATGTTTCAAGTCATCTCATATAAACAGCCAGAGGGTCCCCGCTTATATGGCGAGACACGAACGACTCTCTTCGTTAACAAACATTTCAGCGAACTTGCTAATCTATCCCTAGGCGATCCGATAGGATGAGCAAGGCGACGATCACGAACTCGGACTCAATCTACGGGACCCCATCATCCGCAAAGGACAGACTTTTGTCTCTGAATAAAGAGGTCGTCGAATGCCGGGTCTGTCCTCGGCTGGTCAACTACCGAGAGTCTGTCGCCAAGGTCAAGAAGAAGCAATTTCTCAAGTGGAACTACTGGGGCAGACCAGTCCCCGGTTTTGGAGATATCAAGGCTCCGATTATTGTGATAGGATTAGCTCCAGCACCTCACGGCGGGAATCGGACTGGAAGAGTGTTCACGGGGGATAGGAGCGCTGATTTCTTGGTGAAAGCGTTTTTCGAAGCTGGATACGCAAACCATCCACGCTCGGTCGACGCAAACGATGGACTAGAATTGCATGGAATTTACGTGACAGCTGCGGTAAAATGTGTTCCTCCCGACAACAAGCCCACGATCGAAGAAATGTCCAACTGCGCGCACTTTCTGAAATCGGAGTTGGAGATATGCAATCGGTCCAGAGTCATCCTCTGCCTAGGCCAGTTTGCCTACCGTTCAACGATGATCTTATTGAAGCAAGACAATCTCTTCTCAGACAAGATTCCGAAGTTTGAACACGGGCTAGAAATCGACCTCTCAGACGGCCGCAAGGTCTTCGCGTCGTACCATCCAAGCCCTAGGAATACCCAGACAGGCACCCTAACCGCGAATATGTTCGACTCTCTCCTCGACAGGATAAACAAGAGTCTAGGGCGATCCTCTTAGTTTTCGCTGCGAGTATTACGTCGTCTCGAATCTAGAGTGGTCTCAAATCTATTTCGAAGGTCGAGGTCGTTCTATCTGAACGTCGCGCGACAAGTATTGCTTAGTCTTCGATTCTGCCTGAATTAACAGTTCTTCGAAGTGCTTGTTGAGGGTCTTGATCTTCTCCTCCGCGAGGTGAAGCTTCTCGGTGGCTTGAGCCTCGTTCTTTTTTCCCTCTTCGATTTTCTTGAGAACGATTTTCCTTTCGAGATAAAGGTTCTTGCAGTTTGGATCGTGTAGGAGTCGCTGTCGTTGCCCCAAGAGGGTTCGGCCTTTGCTCTGTTTCTCGGCGAGATGCTCCGTTGTTGTTAGCTGGTCCAGCTGAAGCACAACTCTGGTGGTCTTTCTATGGCTGAGCCCCATCTTGCCTGAGGCCAAAGCGCTCTTCAAGTTCGTCAAAATCGGGGTGAGGTAGGGACCCGAGTCTCGCGAAAGGAAGCTCCTATACGGGGATTGAATATATTCGCCTAATGCGTCTCTCTCCTCAGTTCTAATGGCGATTTCGCCTCGCTGGGACAGGTCCCTGAGTTTTCGGAGAGGTCTTCGAAGATGGGTCAGCGTATCTGTTCTGAATTCTCTGCTCTCCTTCCGGAGTTCTTTCTCGATTTCCAGGACTCGTTTGAGGGAATCGTTTGATGTGATCTTCTCCATCTCGCTTGACAACTCATTCACCGCGGACGAGAGTGCTTCACGGGCTCGTTCAAGTTCGACGGTCTCCGTCTTTTTCTCGTCCAATTCCAGTCGGGTTTGAAGGATTGTCTCAACGATACCGGTAAGGGTCCTAGCTCGTTGAAGATTTTCTCCGTCTCCCTCGAGGAATTGTGATATTTTTTCTCCGACTTTCGCAATTCTCTCGACTATTCCCGAGAATGACAGCATGTCCAGAAGATAGAGTCCGTGGACTTCTCTCTGGGTATTGGTTCTGCTCTCCCTAAGAGAACGAGCTGTGTTGGAGAGGTTGTCTCGAAGAACCTTGTAGGAATCCCAGCTAACTTCTTGGGGTATTTCGATCTTTTCTATGCTTGAGATAGCGTCGCGAGCCACTCTTCCCACGACTCTTGCGGCTCGATAAGAGATAGGGTCTTTCTTGGTCGCAAGGTTCCCGTCGGCTTTGCGAGAGAGTTCCTCGAAGAAGCTTCGAGCCTCATCAAGTGCCCGTCGCGCGTCGTCAGAAAGTTTCCCAGCCTTACTCCTCGTAGGGCGCAGTGCTTTCTCGAGTTCTTGATCCAACCAGTTGTCGTATTCTTCTATGCGGATTTTCAATTATCGGGGGACCAGGGGAGGATTCTTACCTAGTCTCCTCTCTCAGATTAATGACTATGGTGTCCATTGTCTGCTGAGCTTTCTCTTTCCTCTTAGCGAGGTCTGACATCAAAGACTCGTACAGTTCTCTAGCTATTCTTCCGCTCCTGTATTGGTTCCTGAGGTCTGCAGATGTGGTTCGGACTACCTGGATGTCGGCCTCGGCTCGTTCGAGCCTTTTGATCATGTCTTGGTAGCGGGGGTTCGCCTTTGATAATTGGTCTTTGACCGGTGCCAGTGTTCTTTCTAACTCGGCGATTCTCAAGTCGACAACGCGTCTTCTTCTCTTGAACTCATGACGGTTAAGCGCCCCTCTCGCAAGGTCCTCGTCCATTTTTTCCGCTTCTAGTCGCATGGCCGATTTTTCATCGTACAATTCCACGAACCGTCCGATGAGCTCGGACGGAGCGCCTGAGAGTGTTACTCCTGCAGTGCTGGTTGCGCCGACAGCTAGGACAATGGCGGCGATTGATCCCACAGCGAGTCCGGCCCATCCGAGGGCAGAAAGACTTGCCCAGAATGGGTCGAGCTGATAGTCCATGGTAAACGATAGGTTGGACATTGGTGTAACCGTTGATGTCTGCACGAGGATCTGGTTGCCAGATGTGGTGAAGGTTTGGCCGCTGAAAGAGTCTAGACGGAACCCCATCGGGGTGATTATTTTCATCTGCAGCGTTGGTTCGAAGAACTTGACGTTGTCGAACAAGCGGAAGCTAAGTTCAAATCGCCCCAAGCCTTTGGATGTCAAGTAGGACTGGCTCGGAAGTGCGTACGTAATCGTAACCGAAGACTCCGCTCCGGTCTTTACCGTTCCGAACCTCGGAAAGAATGTCACTGTATTTGTCCCGTCTGTCGCGGTTGCTGCGGTAAGGGTGTTAACTACTCCTATGATGTCGCGGGCTGTGGCTGTCTGAACGTTCTTCGGAAGAGGTAGAGTGAGACTTGACAGATCATGACCCCTGTTCGTCATGTTGTAAAAGTCCGTGACTTGTATTGAGCCAGCTTGTGTAAGCGTGATGGTTCGATTTGCCACGACGTCAAAAATAGTTTGGGCGGTGCCGGACCACGAGAAGGTCATAGTCGCGACTGTCGTATTGTAGGGCTTCAGGGTAGTTGTTTGGGCCGTGAATGTGGCGCTGGCGAACGTCCCGTTCACGGCGGATACCTTCGGAGACGGCCAGTCGCTGGTTTTCACGGAGAGTTGCGCGCTAGTAACGGTGTAGGTTCCGTCGGTGAGAGGGAAAGGTTCGAAGGCAAAAGTGAAGTTGTTTGATGTCGAGTTGAAGTTCAGTAGGTCTGAGTATACGCTTGTAAGGTTGAAGCTGTAGCCTCCGGTCTTAGCGGAAGGGAACGCGATCTCAATTGCGGAATAGTTACCCCCGGAGGGTAAGCTTAGCAGCCTCGGGGGGGAAATTCGCAGCTGGTTCGATTGCGAATCCATAGCCTCCGTGAATCGAAGCTTGCTGCTCAGAGCAGAGGGTATGCCTAGAGCGATTTGGGATACAGGGGATGATCCTAAGGTCAGCGCGAACTGATCACTAACAAAGGTCACGCCCCAGTTGTTTGTCGTTATGGATCTATTTACGACGGCGGTGCAGCTGCTCGAGGTGCAATTTGTCTGAGCCGTGGCAGGGCTAGGAAGCTGGGTTGACAATAATGCCAACAGCAGGAGCGAGAGTATGAGTGCCTTCATTTGCAGAGACCATTGTGCACCGTGGGTGATTTGGGTAGCATCCGGCAAGACTCCCTACTTATTTATTCCCATACAAACACGAAACGCGAACACTAAGGTATCATTATGGAAAGTATTCTGGTCACTGGTGCTGGAGGTAGCGCGGGTAACAACGTTTGCTGGAGCTTGAGGGTCAGTAAAGATGGCAAGAAAACCTTCCTCGATGGAACAGATGTAGACAGGACTAGTATCGAACTCAATGGATGGATCGACAGAGCCTACCAGCTTCCCCCAGCCAACAGCCCGCGATACTTGATGCGCCTTAACCAAGTTATCAAGAAAGACAGGGTTGAGATGGTCTTTCCTCAGCCAGACTCGGAGGTGGGCCGGTTGTCGAGAGACAGGGACGAAGTTCGCGCTACTTTGTTCCTGCCGGATCGTAAAGCCGTAAGAATCTGTCAGGACAAGTACGAGGCATTGTCGAGATGGTTCAAGAAAGGACTCAGGAGAGAGCCGATCGTGCTGTCGCCTGACAGCCGAAACACAAGGCAACTGGTTAGGAGGCTCGCGTTTCCCTGTTGGGTGAGAGCGAGGCAGGGCGCCGGGGGAAGCCTGAGTTGCTTGGCAAAAAGCTGGCGAAGTGTCGAGTACTGGATTGGCTACCACTGGACGGAAGGCTTGAAGACGGATTTCATCGTGGAAGAGTATCTCCCGAATCGCGATTTCTGTTTCATGTCCATCTGGGTCGAGGGGAAGCTTGTGACTTCTATGGTTCGTGAGCGTCTGAGCTGGGTGGGACACCGGATCGTGGGCTCGGGCGGGACCTCCAAGCTAAACCGGGTGGTCCATTCAGACAAAGTAAACACGGCCGCTCTAGAGGCGATTAGAGCCGTTTCCGAGAAACCCCATGGGATTTTTTGTGTCGATCTAAAAGGAGATGCGAGAGGCGTCCCGCGTCCGACTGAGATCAACTGCAGATTCACAACCAACGTACACTATCTCACCTTGGCCTCGTTGAGACTAGGCCATCCTGAATGGAATTTTCCGTGGCTGGCCGCAAGACTGTGTCTCGGCGAGAAGATCCCATCGAGCAAGACTCTGAACGCGTTGCCCGCTAACCTGTGGTTCACCAAGAATACTGACATGGGTTTTACAATGGTTGAAGGCGGAAAATGGAGCGCGGAAACCTATTCCTAAACTAGCTCTGCAGTGCCTCTTTCTTACGGTAGAAATACAGCCGGACTTGGCGGTCCCAGATGAAGAGCCATGAAATCGACAAGACCAGAGCTATCATGGCTTTCGCAGATGCGTCAAAATAGCGGCCCAGACTCGGGTCTGATTGTATTCGAAGAGGCGCGACTATTAGGGCGAGTATTCCGAATCCGATTATCATTAGGCCCCACTGGGTTATGAAGACGAGGAGTTGGAGAGCCACCGCTCTTTGGTTCAGTCTTTTCACCCTATCAGAATCATTGTGATCAATGCTAGCGCGCCTGAGATGAGGAAGAGAGCAAAGATCGTGGAGACGATTTCGGACTCTTTAGCCGGTTGACCAACGAGCAGGGTCCTGACGAGGGTCAGGGGTGCGTTGGGATCTGATGACGAGGCTAGGCGACCGTCGTCAAGCAATTTTGTCGGTTTTGCGGTCAAAGCATGATGCTCGGTGAATCTCTTGATTTTTGATAGGAAAAAGAACGAATTCTGGATCTGAGGGAACATGGCTACTATGCTTACTATCTCTGTCCTTCCAAGTATCGCCAGCGCGCCGAGCGCTGCGCCGACGGACAATTGTCCCACGTTTCCTGCGAAGGCTCTTGACGGGTATCTGTTGAAGTAAAAGAAACCTAGCATCGAGAAGAGTAGGCAAGCGTATAGGAAGACTATGCTCGGCGCGGGGTCGGTGATGAGGACTCCTATGAGGAGTGCCGCGGATATTATTGAGACGCCGCCCGCCATGGCTCCGTTTAGCGGATCGAGCATGTTAGTCGTGTTCGAGGTAACAGAGATGGCGACTGGTATGCTCAGTGGATAGATGACGGGGAGGTGGAAGCTTCCGAAGATGGGGACTTGTAGGGTCGGATTGTACACTTGATCGGGATAGAGCAATCCGAGGGCTACGATTGGAAGGCCGCAGAGGAGAGTCAGTAGAGGTTTGTAGATGCCTCTCATCTTCAGTCTATCATCCACCGCGCCTACGATCGCCGCGGATCCGACAACTAGGGAGAAGGCAAGCATTGTGATTGCGTTTCCGCCTCCGATCAGAACGTAGGCTGAAGGCAACAGTATCACCGTAAGGGGTATTGCGGCGCCGCACATTTCGGGGATTCGTGGTTTGGTAAGTTTGTGGACGTCTATCCCGATGATTCCCCTTTTTGAGTTCACTTGCATGAAGAAGCGGGTGAGAACTAGGGACACGGGAAAGGAGACAATTGCAAGTATGACAGCGGTGGTGACCTCCCACCCGCTAGGGAGCATAATGTCGAGTCGGCCTAGCCGATTATAAAAGAAATGATTTCCCTGAGCGAAGGATTATCAGTAGTCGGGAGCCGACCGCGATGAGAATTCCGATGGCGACTTTCGACCATCCTTTTCTTCCCAATGCCGGTGCACCGATTCGGAAAGTGATGCTGGAGGCTATCGGAGTAGCCTCAATAGAGGAACTCTATTCCGACATTCCGGCTCAAGTTCGCACTAATCGTTCCTTGAAGGTCGATTGGCTACCGTCAGAACAAGAGGTCAAGAGCCACGTCGACCGCGTGTTGGGAGAGAACAAGTCCGCGAGTGACATGCCAATCTTTCTAGGGGCGGGCATTTACAACCATTATCTCCCGGCGGCCGTTAAGTCGATCCTCTCACGTACAGAGTTCCAGACCTCCTACACTCCCTATCAGGCGGAGATTTCTCAGGGGCTCCTCCAGTCTCTGTTCGAGTTCCAGTCCATGATCGCCGATCTTGCTCAGATGGACGCCGTTAATTCATCGCTCTACGATGGGTCGACGGCCCTTGGCGAAGCGGCTCGGATGGCATGTAGAGCAACAGGAAGAAGGAAAATTCTCGTACCCCACGGCATGCACCCCTCGAAATTTTCAGTACTCGAGAACTACACCGAGCCGGTAGGTATTCGACTCGAGACCTTCCTGTTTGACAAGGAGACTGGCAGCATAGATTTAGCCGACTTGCAATCCAAAGTCGACCGCGACACTGCCGCCGTATATTGTGAGGTCCCATCTTTCTTCGGTGTTCTCGACCTGGAGGTAGCGAACGTACCTTCGATATCTCATCAGAAGGGGGCGTTGTCGATAGTGGGCTTTGACCCAGTATCACTTGGGGGATTGAAGCCTCCGGGAGAGTATGGGGCGGATATCGTGATAGCCGAGGGTCAATCCATCTCGACAGAGATGAACTTCGGTGGGCCCGCTTTGGGAATGATCGGGTGCCGAGGGGAGAATCTGATACGCCAACTACCGGGGCGGCTGATCGGGATGACTACAACCCTAGACGGAAAGGAAAGGGCGTTCAGCATGGTTCTCCAAACTCGGGAACAGCATATTCGCCGAGAGAGAGCTACGTCTAATATTTGCACGAACGAGGCCCTTTTCGCAATAGGAGCGGCTGCCTACCTTTCCCTACTGGGGCCTCAAGGTCTCCGAGAGCTGTTTGAGAGTATTCTTGTCAAGACGAATTATGCGATCAAGATGCTTGGCGAGATACCTGGTGTAGTGGCGCCGCGGTTCGCGAGCCAACACTATCAAGAGTTTGCCGTTTCTTTCAAGGGGGCAAAGGGAACCCTGGCCAGATTGAACAAGTCATTGCTCAGCCACGGGGTTCACGGTGGCAAGAGTCTTGTCAAGGACTTCCCTGAGCTTGGTGAGAGTGCGCTCTTCTGCGTGACAGAGGTTCATACCACCGAGGCGATCGATAGGCTTCGGCTTCTGATCGAAAAACTTCAGGAGGCTTAGCGCTTGTTTCACCAGGCAAAGTGGAACGAACCGCTCATCATAGAACGATCCGGAAACGGCAAGAGAGGACACACCCCGTCAAAACCCAGCGATATCGAACGGAAGGTCGTGGGGCGGGATCCTTGGAGTGGCGTCCCAAAAGCCTTGTTGAGAAACGGGCTGCCTCCGTTGCCCGAGGTTTCTGAACCGGAAGTTGTTCGTCACTACACGCGCCTCTCTCAGGAGAACTTTGCAGTCGACTTGGGAATCTATCCACTGGGGAGTTGCACAATGAAGTACAACCCGAAAGTCTCCGAAGCAATAGCCCAGAATCCGAAACTGGAAAAGATACATCCCGAGCAAGACGAATCGACGGTGCAGGGAATCCTGGCCCTAATGCACCGGCTGGACCAGTTCCTCGCGGAGATCACGGGCATGAGCAGAATGTCCCTCCAGCCTGTCGCAGGGGCAGCTGGCGAATACCTTGGAGCGCTCATCATGCGAGCCTATCACAGATCGAAAGGCGAGTTAGATGAACGGCGCGAAATGATCATTCCCGACTCGGCACACGGAACAAACCCCGCCAGTGCAGCAATGGCCGGATTCAACGTGGTCGTTGTCCCATCAAACGATGACGGGATGGTAGACCTTGAGGCGCTCCGAAAGGTTGTTGGACCTAGGACAGCCGGCCTGATGATCACCAATCCCAACACCCTAGGCATCTTCGAGAAGAATGTGCTCGAAATCGCGAAAATCGTTCATGACGCCGGGGGTCTCCTGTACTATGATGGAGCGAACTTCAACGCGATACTGGGGAAGGTCCGCCCGGGAGACATGGGATTCGACATCGTCCATCTTAACCTACACAAGACGTTTGCAACGCCTCACGGAGGCGGTGGACCGGGCGCCGGGCCAGTCGGGGTCAGGAAAGATCTGGAAAAGTTCCTACCTGTACCATTGGTCGGTTTTGATGGCAAGAAGTACTTCTTCGACTATGATGCTCCTGACTCTGTTGGTAAAGTGACTGCGTTTCATGGCAACATCGGCGTTTTGGTCCGAGCCTATGCGTATATTCTTAGTCTGGGCCCTGATGGACTCAAAGCCGTCGCTGAAACTGCGGTATTGAATACAAACTACGTCCTTTCCAAGGTTCTAGAGCGGAGCAAGTTTGAACTTCCTTTTAGTCGGAAGAGGAAACACGAGTTCGTCTTGAGCGCGAAGAGGATCAACGAACAGACAGGCGTCAGAGCTTTGGATATTGGGAAGAGGATGCTCGATTTTGGGCTTCATTCGCCCACTGTCTATTTTCCACAAATTGTAGACGAGGCGATGATGGTCGAGGCGCCTGAGACTGAGAGTCTCCGGGACCTCGACGAACTTGTCGAGGCGTTCCTCAAAGTGGCAAAGGAAGCTGAGACTGACCCGGATAGACTAAGAAGTTCTCCCCACAACACTTCGGTCGGAAGAATCGATGAGGTGAAGGCGTCACATCCCAAGACGCTCACACTCAAGTGGAATAACCCGAAAGCCCGCGGTCAAACCCCTTAATGATTTACTCCCCTTCCAACAGATCGCCGCAATGTAGTTTGACACTCCCGCCTCATGCAGGAAAGGCCCCGGAAGCACTCGGTTGACTGGTTCGACTTGCCTCTGACAGGTGTATTTATTAGCTTAAACAAGTGAGACTATCATTTCGTATTACGTTTTGAATACGGCTTGCCTATTCTATGATATATGATCGTTCCCTTCCCAACTGACCTGACCGATTTTGTCTGCAGAAGAAATCTCTTCCGACGAGAGACTCGCGAATCCAATTCTGAGAGTCTCCGTTGTTGGGGTAGGGGGTGCGGGGAATAATTTGCTGAGCCATGCGATAGGGGGAGGGGTTAGCCCAAGCAGGTGTGTAGCTGTCAACACTGATAGAGGACAGCTCTCGCGATCACCCGCTCGAAACAAGGTCTTCCTTGAGGACTCAGTCGCGTCAACGAGCTCGAGTCTAGTCGTTGGCCGAGACGACCAGAGAGTGTTTCAGTCTGCAGCCCACCGGGTCACATCATATACTGACGGCTCGGATTTCACCATTGTCGTAACAGGGTTAGGCGGTGAAACCGGAACGCAAAGTGCGCCCATCATTGCACAAAGATCACGGACCCCAGTTCGTCCAGTAGTGTCAGTCGTCGCGATTCCCTTCATTCACGAGAGAGAACGTCGATTCATCGCTCTGCGAGGACTCAAAAAAATGGTCGAGGCGTGCGATTGTACCATCGTAATAGACAACGGCGTTAACCGAGACTATCTTAGTACTTCCAAAAGAACCACAGACGAGACAGCGAGTATTGCCGTTCGGAGTCTCACCGAACTGTTGTCGGGGGCCGAGGATGTCGAAGCGAGAGACATTCTGCAAGTACTGTCCAGAGGCGACCTCGCCACAGTCTGCAGTTTCTCGCTTAGAACTGGAGATACGCTTCAAGCTTCTGTCATCGAGGCTCTTAGAACGCCTTCCGCGAACTTGCCTCTCAACAAGGCCAAGGGAGCGTTGCTACTCTATCGAGGACCCGCCACTCTCAGCACTGCCCAGTTCGCTCAAGCGTACGACACGCTGGTTTCCATCGTGGGATCAAATCTGTCCTTCGTGCACGGAAGCGTCTACAGCCCCTCAGAGCCTTCCGTTTGCCTCTTCCTGACAGGGTACGCCTACGGGACCGCGCTAAACGGATTCATCGACTTCATCGAACTATACGACGCGGAATACGGTCAAGAAGACGGCGAGGATTTCACGACACTCTCAGTGCCACTGTATCAGATGGAGCAAGTCCAAGCTCGAAGGGACTAGGTTTCCTCGCGATTGGCATGGAACATTTTTCGGACTCGCTCAGATACCCGGATTGGACCGCCGACAGGGGTTATCAGTCCAGATTTTAGGGCAGCCAGCACTGATGCAGTATCTTTCGAGGGGCTTTCCACCTCAGTGTATGCTCTTCCTATTGTTTCCGGAATATGCGAGTCGCTGCCAGCTGTCATAGGATAGTTCTGTTTCTCCGCGAATTTCCGTGCACGCTTCCAAGTCAAAGAGTGGAGGAAGCTGGAGGAATTGATCACTTCGATCGCGTCAGGACGGACCGCAAGGTTGTGCGGTCTTACACTCGAGCGCAGAAGATCATAGGGGTGCGGAATTATTGAGACTCCTTGGAGTTCCTTGATTCTCTGAATTGTCTCATCAGCCGACAGACCTCGCGGAACAGCCTCCGAGAGTCCGAGCCCGATTATGTGCCCGTCTCTCGTCGATATTTCGATCCCGGGAAGGAACACAACTTCCTTGCTCGAGTCGACAGCAAGAACGTTGTGGTCGGTTATCGCTAGACCGTCTAGTCCACGATCTCTACAAATGGTTGCGAGCTGTTTGGGCGATGTGACGGCGTCGTTAGATCTGTTAGTGTGTACATGTAGGTCAAGCTTCAGCTTCAATGGGAACCCTGCTTCTGATTTCATCTAGCCGAGAACGAAGCTTTTCCGCACTGATTTTGTGGAACAAAGGCTGGAGAGAGCGAATTTTCGCTCCGGGTTTTATGATTGTCTTGCCAGCGGATTCCCATGGAAGACTCGCTTTCCCAGTCAGGCTCGAGCAAATCTTCTTCGAAGTTGAAGGAAGGAAAGGCTGTAAGAGTATGCCGAGGGTTGCCACGATCTGTAATGAGATCCCAAGAGTCTCGCCGGCAGCTTGAGCATCTGTCTTGTACAGGCGCCACGGTTCATGCTCGTTAAGGTGCCGGTTTCCTTCCCGTGCCAGCTCGACGACTTGTTCCAGAGCGTCTTTCAATCTAAAGTGTCCTAGCCTGTCATCCACCTTTGGGAGGCTAGAACTAAGTGATGTCAGGATCTTTGCGTGTTGCTCCTTGCTCGCAGAGAAATTTGGGACCTTTCCGTTGTAGTGTGTTTGAGTGAATGATATGGTTCGATGAACGTAGTTTCCGAGAACATCGTTGAGCTCTGTGTTGACTTTTCTCGCGAACTCTTCCCAGGTAAAGTTGGTATCTTTCTGCTCGGGTCTGAGGCTGATCAAGGCATAGCGCCAGTACTCTGGGCCTTCTAGCTCAAGGGCCTCGTCCATCCAAACGCCGACTTTTCTGCTTCTGGAGAATTTTTGTCCTTCGAGTTGTATGTACTCGGAGGAGGAGACCTCCCAGGGCAAATCATAGTTCTCTCTCGTAGCCAAGAGTAACCCTGGAAAGATTACAACGTGAAATGGAATGTTGTCTTTTCCTATGAAGTGGACGTTGCGGCTTTGGGGGTCAAACCAGTACCTCTTCCATAAAGATGGTTTCTTCTTTTTTTCAGCCCATTCCTTTGTTGCCGAAACGTATCCGAGGACGGCTTCCATCCAAACATAGATGGTCTTTCCCTCTGCACCCTTGAAGGGTGCTGGTATGCCCCAGGCGTTGTCGCGAGTCAGCGAGCGAGGCTTGAGTCCGTCCCTGATCCAGCCGAGGCTAAAGTTTCGCGCGTTTTCGGGAAAATTCGGATTTGTTTCGATGTACTTTCGAAGTAGTTCTGCGAGCTTGGGCAGATCAAAGAACCAGTGTTCCGACTCTCTCTGGACAGGGATCTCGTGATCGAGGGCACATCGAGGGTTAATGAGGTCCTTCGGGTCGAGGACCCTGCCACAATTATCGCATTGGTCGCCGCGGGCGTTGGGGTTGTGACAGTAAGGGCATTCACCTTCGACGAAACGGTCAGGAAGGAATCGTTTGTCCTTCAGACAGTATAGCTGTGTTATCTTTTGGCTGTAAACGTAGCCGTTCTTTTCGACTTTGACGTAGAAGTCTCGAACGAACCGTTTGTGAACTGGGCTCTCGGTTCGAGTATAGTTGTCGAACTCTATCTCGAAAGCCTTGAGAAGATGGACGATGAGTTTGTGATACTTGTTGGTTAGCTGCCGGGGCGGAATACCCAGTTTGATGGCTTCTACCTCGATGGGGGTGCCATGCTCGTCGCTTCCACTGACCATGACGACGTCTTCGCCTTTCAGTCTGAGATAGCGCGCGTAGACATCGGCGGAGAGAAGCTGGGTGAAGGTTCCGAGGTGCGGCCGGTCGTTGACGTATGGCCATCCGGAGCAGACAACCCATCTTCCCAGTTTTTTCACCCGTTCCAGAAAGAAATGCGCCTCTTGCTGTCTGGGCTGGATAAGGGTTTTGCAGAATCGGTTCTTGGAAACGGTTGAAATACCGGGAAGGGCGTATTGTGGGTAGGGTCACCGAATCGGACAACTATGATCAGTTACTTGACAGGGCACTGGCAGGCATTACGAAGCCTGGGACGACGGGGGAGCGGTTCGAGCTTCCCATCGCATCCGTATCGGTGATTGGGGCGCGTACAATAGTTCACAACTTTGCCGATGTCGCTGACCGTTTGGACAGAGACCCGCTTCAGATTCTGAAATACTTGGCTAAGGAGATGGCTACCGCAGGGTCTTTCGAAGGCGGAAAGGGCTACTTCCAGGGCAAGTTTTCCAGAGAAACTATCAACAGGCTAATCGGAGCCTATTCAAACAGGTTCGTGATCTGCCCGGTCTGTCACAGGCCGGATACGAGAGTCGAGCGAAGGGACCGATTATCATTCCTCGTCTGCGAGGCGTGCGGCGCTCGCTCGTCGATTCTGACAACGTAAAAAGAGGCTGACCCTTTGGGCCTCGTCTATGCCCGGTCATACAAAACAGAAAAAGGCACGATGGTGGCTTGCTGCGATAAGGAACTGCTTGGAAAAATTTTTCGGGAAGGCAAGTTGAAACTCTCCTTGCAGACCAACTTCTACGGAAACGCGACAGTTGACCTCTTGGAGGCTCTAGTGTTGTTGGACGGAGCTGACATCCTCAACCTTGTCGGCGAAAACATTGTCCGAGCCGCAATCGATAGAGGATTAGTTCATCCGCACGCCGTAATATCGATCGCAGGCGTCCCCCATGTGCAAGTAATGAGGGTCTAGACTCTTCTTTCTAGTTCAGCATCCGTGAGACTTGGGAAGGCTTATTGGACTAATCGAAGTCGGGGCTCGACTGTAGCCCGGTGGTGTAGCGGACTAGCAAGGGCCCGAGTGCCCGGCCAATGACGGGCTTTGGACCGTTACCAGGGAAGAGACCCGTCGACGGGAGTTCGAATCTCCCCCGGGCTACCAAAGCGGGCACTAGAAATAGACGGTAACCCTCTCACCGGAATGATTGGAGTAGTCGAGAGGGACACTTCAAGGTCAAAGACTCCTTAGACTTGGATCACTAGTACGAGTCGTCTGCGCTTGGCTTAGGACGGAGATTATCAAGCCAATGTCTGCTGAATTCTCAGTCCTAAGTTCTACCTGGCCTTTCTTAAGCGCGACCCTGAGACGCTGTTCATCAACAATTCTAGGTTCAGGATTTTTCACGTCCATAACTACAAGTTGGCCGAATCCATTGTATAACCATAGTTTCCCGTCTTCATACTTGTCGAGCCTGGATATGTGCGCCTTCCTGGTCATGAAAATCGTTATGTGTAAGACAGCCGAGGTTATCGGGGCTATTATGAAGCCCATTGCGGAACCTGCCCGGCCTTGAACTTGACTGACTGCAACTTCTATCCCGCGAAGGTTGCCGTAGGTTCGCTGGTAGAGCGGATGCTTCTGAGACCATTCTTCACTGAATTTCCGACGACCCCGATGCTGATGAACGGCTCCAGCCCCGAGCGCAGAGAAAATCACAGCCACCCAGATCGCTATTCCGATCCCGGTGTACGATGTGGCGGTCGCGAGGGAATTACGTTGTATATCAGCAGAGGAAAAATGGAGAACATACCTGTAAAAGCGACCAGAGTGTTGATCGCAATCCACCTTCTCAGCCACTTCCAGTAATCAGTGTGGACACTCTTGAAGTGGCCTCGCATGCCCCCCTGCAGTCCCAGGTTGAACCGAATATTTTCGGTGCATATTGGACAGGGATGGAAGACCGGAATCCTCTTCGCAGAACGGTGTATAGACCATATCACGACGACTATCAGGATTAGGGGAATGAGTAGTCCGACGATCGGATTGGGGGACGGTGCTGAGGCCATGTCCTGGGGAACCTCGCTACGGCGCAATATCACGTTCTACAAGTTACTAAGTATAGCTCTAGAACGGGTGCTGACTAGCGTAGAGTCTCTTCCGCTTGCCCTATTTCTCGGGACTCTAAGGCGATAGCCAACTAATCAGAATGTTTGGGATAATACGGAATCAGCGGGTTCGAGGGGCCGCGATTTGGCAGAAGCACTTGTGGTCTCTTGTATTCGTGCCACTTTTTACCTTAGTCTTGAGGAAAAAGATGGAGGATGGGATATGGCCACCAAGTACGAGAATGTAGCGAATTTCGCTTCTTGTAGTGCCTACAAGTGTAGGCTGTTTGACGTGAAACAGTTTTGTGGTGCGTGGAGAGAGGCTCGACATTGTCTTGATGGAAGAACAAGAACTCGTCATCACGGCTGAGAACGTTCAGTTCAAGTGTCCACGATGCGACAAGACAAAACAGGTCATTTACGTGGGTGGCCCTAGAAGCGGATTGATGAAGTGTGCTTACTGTGGCAAGGTTCTCTGGGCTGGCAAGTCGGCGGCGATAGTCTATACTTCGTCTTCGCCACGAGGTCGGACTAGCGATTTCGGTCGTTCTCTCAAGGAGCCTGGAAAGGCAATCGGATTGAGAAAGGAATCCGAACAAGCCCAGCATGAGAGAGCCGAAAAAACGCTCCTTGCCATCAAGGAGTGTAAGCGTTACTTGGAAGATGTGGAGAAAGAACTCAGCCGTATTTCGAAGAAATTCTCGAACAGGGAGATTGCGCAAGGTATCGGATTCGCGGCAACCGGAATCCATGAAGCCCTAACCTATTTGGACATAGTCAGGAAGGTAATTGAGAAAACCGAGCGCATAGTAGCCAAGAGAAAGGTTGTCGCTGACAACGAGACTGATGGGCCTTCACAAGCCCCTGGAGACCGGTTCACTGACATTTCTGAAATGTCACGTGATCGTTGACTAAGCACATTTTGTTCGTGAGGCTCAAAGAAAGATCATATCAGAGAAGAGCTGAACTCATCGAGAAATGACCCCTGGGGCGTGGCAAACTGAGAAAGTGGCTGGAAGAATAGACTATCTTACGATTCTGACTCTTAGGAAGTATTTAGAATGGGATTTCACTGGCTCGACGCTAGCCTCGGGCTCTGACGGTTGGCTGTTGACCCGTTCTCTAGCTTGCCTATCTATGCCTCGGATTAGTTTGTGATAGCTGAGAAGTAGCAAGTAACCGATTCCCATGTAGAAGAGCACGTCAAGCGTGAAGTAAATCCAATTTGTGTAGTTCGTGTCACAACAAGGATTCAAGCATTGAGCATTCAAAATGGGGTAAACGTCTAGTGGCTCGAAAGATCCGCAAGGAGTTGCTGTTCTTATCTGCCACGCGAGTGGGAAACCATAGCCCCATTCGAGTGTTCCGCTGGGCAGAAAACTGTATACGGTTAGAATCATCCCAGAGGCATAACTCGCAACCAACCCAAGAGAGAGAAAGAGTATCAGATACCGGAGCCCGGGGCGGATCATTACTTCGCTCCCGATCCTCAGAGACTGAGCAAGCGTAAGAACGTTGCGGAGATATTTGGAATGGGAGAAGTTGAAACCTGTAGTGAGTACAGGTATGTCGTTTCCTGCTCTAAGCCTGCTTTCAAGCCGTAGGGGGGTGTTTTCGAGAGGAGAATAGTAGGCTCGCCTAGAGAACTAGCCGAGTACCACCCGACTCACCTGCTGCGATTCCGAGGTTACATTCGTCGTCGCGTAGACAACGTGACAACTCGGAAGTGGGTTGAGAGATTGGTTTAGTTTACAAATCCCCCGAGGATAATTTCGATACCTGTGGTATACTGTTGCGGTCGTCCGCGCATGTCCCCCCTCGGGCTACTAACCCCCCGGTGGCGGATGGGACCCTACCACGCAAGCCATCTCGGTTTCTCACCAGGAGGGATACCGAAGTAGTTGTAACCTTCAATAGTAGTAGTTGTAGAATACTCCGTCGGTATTGTCCGCAACCAGGACAGCGCAAGTTCAGACGAAAAGGCGAAAGCGCAAAGAGAGTATTTCCAAGTCGGCTTTTCGAGTAAAATACCTGCGACGCAGCCGGAAGCTATGGAATCGATATCTCAACTCCAGGCCGTGGGTGAACCAGCTCTACGAATCATTCCTAGGCATTAGGCCCGGCCAAAAGATCGTTGATGTCGGTTGTGGTCCGGGAGATTTTACTCGCTACCTCGCCAGATTATCAGAGGGAAATTCGAAGATTCTAGGGGTAGACTCTAACCCAGAGTCGATAAAGGCTGGAATCGCGGATACCAAGAGGGCGCATCTGTCCCATGTTGTATCCTACAAGCTCGGTGACGCCTACAAGATTCCCATAGACGACGACTATGCCGATCTAACATGTTGTCGTACCTTGCTCATGCATCTTGACGACCCGTTGAAAGCGGTCAGAGAGATGGCGAGGATCACGAAGCTAGGCGGACACGTCGTCGCAGTCGAGCAGGGAAAGATGGGGATCTACTACGATCCAAACGATAAGCGCTTCTCTCGCCTATCCGACCAAGTATGGGAAGCACAGCTACGAGGGATACGTAAGCTGGAAGGAAAGGAGTTCAGGATCGGCGAGAAACTACCAGGCATCTTTCAAGAGGCTGGACTGGTCGACATGAAGGCGGAGATTCAGAATAACCTCTACCTCGCCTCTGACCCACGACAGCCGCTGAACGATGTCAAAGAGGAGCTGCGATTCTATCTCGCATTCTTCAAAGAGAGGATGGAGAAGGACCGAAAGTATGTGGTTGCGGGCGGTCTTTCAAATGCAAAAGTATCGGAGTACAACAAGGGATACGTGTCCAAGATTGAGGGCTTGCTCGCGGACGATCAGAAACTTCGTCGGGATCCGACTATCAGTACTGATGCCCTCTACATAGTTTCCGGGATGAAGCCTAGGCAGACCTAACGGAGCAGGGTCCATTTTTGAGACGATGTATCCTATTTTTCATTCTCGACATCGAGAAAGGCCAGGAAATCCTAGACGATGTGGTGGACGAGAGCAGGCGCAGCCCGATTCCGGGACGGTATAGTCTGACTGATGGTATATTCGACTTCTAGGTTGAATCTCTCACCGGGCTACCAGTGGTCCTCCACGACTGTATGCCAGAGATCACGGTTCTTGGAACGCGAATGTTTCTTCTGAACATGTGAGCAGGTAGAGAGCTATTGCCGGCAGCAGAAGGAGACACCCCCTCCTAAGAGCTCGTAACGTTGCCTGGGAATAGGAATTTCGAGAGCTGTTTGAGCGCTCTGCGTTCTAGTTTTCGCTGTTTCCTCTCCATTACGACCGAGTATATGATCCGGCGGACTAGAAGGCCTGTCTGAGTCTTACGGTAAGATTCCCATCTCGGCTCCCACCCCGCAGTTCTCATCTTCGACACATTATCCTCAAGCAGGGCTCTCTTCCTGAACCTAATGACCCTGGTCTCCTTCCCCTCCTCATTCACCCTATCCAGCCGCTTCTTGATCTCTCCCCCAAACCAGCTCCCAAGCAAGACGCCAGCGATAGAGCCGCTCACCGCCCACGGAAGAAGCGACAAGAACCCGGCTAAGAGGAAAAGAGAACCACCAATCAGGCCGATAATCATCACTGACCGAGCCGGGACCAGTCCTCTGGATAGCCGCCAGGGAATAAGATGCGACTCCTATTCGAGTAATGCCTAGCGTTCCTGAACGCCTCCCCTTCGGGTGACATTCGACGCTGCAACTACTAGCACGGTGAAGGTTTCTCTGGTTAGGATTGGTTATCATATCTGTCTTTTTCATGGTGCTCATTGGCGTTGAGGTCTGACTTAAACGACTGTTCCGAGAGACTGAAAGGAAAATCAAGAGAGGGTAGTTTGGAGCGTGACCCTGTCATCCTTTGGATGATTCGGAGAGTCCGTCATCCTTAGGAACTACAGCAACCCGGAACGGGCTAGTTCCTCAATGGGTATACTAGATGCACCAGGCGCTCTGCTTGGATTCAGAATCGGGCTAGTCGAAGTCCAGCTATCTGGGCGGTTGTATCAAGATCGTTTCACCCAACCTATTTCCCCTATCTCCAACACGCGGTAAGGCTGGAGGTAAGAAATCAAAAATGTCGTCAAGAACAACCGTCGAATACCCGAACATTCCCTCGATACTAGCTCTCGTGGGAGGCGCTTTGATAGTACTCGTTGACATATTTCTCCTGGCCGTCAGCTTGGTCATACTGCCACATCTCAACTACACCAACTTCACGCCGCCACGCGGCTACACAGGCAATCCCGGCGCTCTCGCCGCAGGCTTCGTCGGGGCAATCGCAGTATTCGGCCTCATCTGTGGCATCATCGTCACAATGTCAGCCGTTCTGCTACGCCTGAAGCCCAACCAGCGCCAGACGTGGGGCATACTAGTACTGGTCTTCAGCATCCTAGGTTTCTTCGG
>VBBQ01000028.1:148762-198909 GCA_005888755.1 Candidatus Bathyarchaeota archaeon | reverse complement strand
GATCACCGGCACTTCTACGGGTGGGGTAGTCAGAACCACTTCGTTCAGCTTGAGCGTTGTCGCATCGTTCAATTACAGTCTCAGTGTTGCTCCAACATCTGTGTCGATTGTCCAGGGAACTACTAGCTCGATGTCCACTGTGTCCGCTCTACTAGTCGCTACGGGCGCAGGTGTCCAGACCGTTACTCTGTCGATCTCAGGTCTGCCCACTGGCGTCACTGCTTCCGCATTTACGCCGAACCCAGTTACTCCTGCTAGTCCAGCAGCGACTTCCACGTTCACATTGACTGCTGCGGCAACTGCGCCGGTTGTATCCGGTGTGACTGTAACGATCACATCATTCGACTATAGTCTCAGCGTTGCACCGACCAGCGTGACCCTTATTCAGGGCACTACTAGCGCTCCTTCCACAGTTTCCGCCCTGCTCGTCTCGGGCACCGCTCAGACTGTCACTCTCTCGATATCCGGTCTGCCAACAGGGGTAACTGCTTCCGCGTTCACACCCAACCCTGTTACTCCAGCCAGTCCAGCGGCCACATCCACATTCACATTGACAGCTGCGGCCTCGGCGCCAGTTGTATCGGGCGTTACTGTGACCATTACTGGAACATCTACTGGTGGCGTAGTCAGGACTACTACATTCACTCTGAATGTTGCAGCTGCGTTCAATTACAGTCTCAGTGTTGCTCCGACGACAGTGACCCTTGTTCAGGGTACTACTAGCGCAACTTCCACCGTCTCCGTCCTACTGGTCTCAGGTTCCGCTCAACCGGTCACTCTCTCGATATCCGGTCTACCAACCGGTGTTACCGCTTCCGCGTTCACGCCGAACCCAGTGACTCCAGCTTCTCCCGCAGGTACGTCGACCTTCACTCTAACTGCAGCTGCAACTGCTCCAGTTGTATCAGGCGTGACTGTGACGATAACCGGTGCTCCTCTCGGTAGAACTACAACTTTCACTCTGAACGTTGTAGCCTCGTTCGACTACAGTCTCAGTGTCGCACCTACCACTGTAACACTAGTCCAGGGCACAACTAGCGCTGCCTCTACTGTCTCGGCCTTGCTCGTTGCTACCGGCGCAGGTGTTCAGACTGTCACGTTGAGTATCAGCGGCCTTCCAACGGGAGTTACTGCTTCCGCGTTCACTCCGAACCCAGTTACCCCTGCTAGTCCAGCTTCGACCTCAACATTCACTCTAACCGCTGCGGCCACAGCTCCGGTTGTATCCGGCGCTACAGTAACAATCACAGGTACTTCCACGGGAGGCGTCGTCAGAACCACGACTTTCACTTTGAATGTTCTGTCTGCATTCAACTATACTGTTGCCTGGAGTCCGAACAGTGCGAGTATTGTTGCTGGCTCTGGTACAACACCTAACGTTGTCGCAACCCTAACCAGCGGTACAACCACATCCGTCGCGTGCACTGTTACTGTTCCTGTTGCGACCGGTCTGGCCGCTTCCCCACTATCGTTCAGCATCACGCCTACTACGGCAGGCGCTACTCAGGCTGTGATGATCTCGACAACGGTGTTCACTTCTGGCGGAACATACATAATCAACGTGAGTTGCACTGGTGGTAGCGGCACTCATACTGCCAACTTCACCTTGAGCGTCACCCCTGCAAACTTTGACTACTCTGTTGCTTGGAGTCCGTCCAGCGCAACGATCACGGCCGGCTCTGGCACCACTCCGAACGTTGTTGCCACTCTGACTTCAGGAACCACGACTGCTCTCGCTTGTACTGTCACTGTTCCTGCTGCTACCGGTCTAGCCGCTTCCCCACTCAGCTTCAGCATCACACCTGCTGTCGCTCCTGGCGCTACACAAGCTATTGCCATCTCTACGACCACATCTACTCCTGCTGGCACCTACACAATCAGCGTGAGTTGCACTTTGGGCATTGGATCTCACACCGCAAGCTTTGTCTTGACGGTTCAAAGCCCGTCGCAGGACACTGATGGCGACGGTATCTTTGACAGCGTAGACACTCAACCCACGGTCTTCTCAAACGATTTCAGCGACACCTCGCTCGGCGGCACGACATACGGAACCATCTTGTCGAGAGGGGACCAGTGCCCAACCACACCATGCCAGTTGACCATACAGGAAGCTTCTCCAAGCACAGGCATCCTCATCACCTCCGGCGCAGCCGGCGGGCTGACTCCGGCCAGCATCAGCGTCTGCGGTGGTGCTTCCATCCTTTCGGTGGGCGCTAACACGCAGCTCTTGGTCAAGTGCGGCAGCGTCACGATCACAGTGATAACCGGATCCGTTGGCGCGACCTTTGTCGGGTCCGGCTCCAACGCAGGAGTCACCGGCACGGCAACCATCACAGCGGGTAACAGCATCACCTTCCAACCTGCGACTTTCGGATTCACCGCTCCAGCGACCAACAATGCAACTATCACGGTTACGATAAACGGCCAAACCGTTCCCGTTGCTCCGGGAACAAGCACCAATTCGCCCTTCTCGATCTTCACGATAACCGCACAGAGTCCAAAGGGCGAAGTCCCAGCGGTCGGCGCAGTACTAAAGTTCGACGGACACTCGAGCTTCTCAACCACAGGCTTGGTTACAACATGGTCGTGGAACTTCGGCGACGGCAGTCCAGTCCAGACCCTGAACACCGCCAAAGTAGTTTACACCTACACCACAAGCGGCACCTTCACAGTCACTCTAACGGTCACCGACTCGACCGGCGCCTCAAGCTCGAGTTCACAGACCATCACCGTGATACCTGCGCCACTCATCGGAACAGTAACCTGGCTACACAACCTATTCGTAGCGAACAACAAGCTCACACAGAACTTCACGGTACCAGTCACCAACCCCAACTCGTACGCCGTCCTCGTGAACGTCAACGTTAGCGGAAATTGCGACACGATCTGCCCGTTCAGCATCAACTCTGGCCCAGTACTAGTGCAACCCGGACAAACCATCTACATCAGCGTGTTCCACACCTTCAGTCCATTGGACCAGGGTACAACATTCGTCTTCCAGGTGAGACTTACCTTCACCGCGAACACGTCCAACATGAACATCAGCACGTACACTCTGGCGGCGACAGTGACCGGCTCGTTCAGAATAAGGTGACACGAGAAGGGGCGGGGCCCCAAATTTTCCCCTTTTCTTAGGGAAGATCCCTTCTGAAAATAACGTGGCGGTCCGTATGAGGAAGAAATCCCTTTTTCTCCTACTAGTATTGATAGGTGCGGAACTTCTAGTTCAGACGGCGTACTTTGGTGTCCGCCCGGCCCACGCAGTAACATGGTCTCCCGGCATCGGCCTAACTCCTCTTGGATCAATCGAGGAGAAGCCGTATGTCATGGAAGACTCTCATTCTACCCTGTGGGTCGCGTACGATTCAAACCGTCTTGGAAACTGGACGATCTGGATGAGACAGTTCAATGGAGTATCGTGGCTGCCAGAACAGCAATTAACGAACAGTACTTCGAACGGTCTGACTCCGGCGCTGGCTCAACTTAACAACGGAAATGTCATGCTGGTCTACACTTCGGACAAGTCTGGCAATTTCTCGCTCTACTACAAAACTTATGCATCAGGCGTCTGGTCCAGCCCCAGCAGGCTCACCACTCCACAGGGGAGGGATTCCACTCCAAGCCTTGTGCAGTTGAGAAATGGTACTGTAATGATGTACTGGACCCGAGAGTCACTGTCCGGCAGTGTGGTTCGGTATGTTCAGTACAAGTCCTATAACAATGGGGTATGGTCGAAGGAGGCCCAGTTCTCGACTGGAGGGTCGGAGGAAGAGCCATCGGTTTATCAGACCGATGATGGAACCATTTGGGTCTTGTATGCGGCAAACCGTTATGGAAATCTTGACATCTTCTACAAGACCTACAACGGAGCATGGTCCTCTGAAATTCGGTTGACCACTAATACCGCCGACGACCATCAATCATGGCTGACGCAGGACTTGAACGGAGTGCTGTGGGAGTTCTGGACCAGATGTGTACCCATATCAGGTGGAAGCTGTGAGGATGATGTGTTCTATGTAACCTCGACGAACCTTGGGGCTACATGGTCCGCAGAAGTGCAGTTCACTGTGGACCCGACAGGGAACACGATCTACGACAGTCATCCTGCGGCGATTCATTACGACCGGGACAAGATGATGTACGTTTTCTGGGGGACGGACCTCACCGGTCCGGGTGCAGACTTTGATGTTTGGTTGCGTACATCAACCCCGATGCCGATCCACCACGTCTCGTTGTCTAACGCCACTAAATCGCCCGCTTCCCTCATGGAGGCAGGTACGGTCAAGGTGAACTTTACTGCGAACAACCCTGGCGATTACAAGGAGAACGTAACTGTCAACGGCTACTATCAAAGTCAGAATAGTTTCTTGTTCAAGTCGACAACTACGTCGATCATGCCCGGAACATCCGCGTTCATGGAGATGAACTGGAATACGAGTAGGGTCGTTCCGGCCAACTACACGGTCTTCCTGTATGCAATCCCAGTTCCAGGAGAGTCTATTCGTCTGCTCGGGGACAACACCGCGGTCGCGGGCAACGTTACGGTACAGCGTGTTCCATCTGACATCAATGGAGACGGCAAGGTGAACGTTGTTGACCTGGCCATGGTCGCGCTCAAGTACGGAATATCGATCGGACCCGAGGACATCAATCATGACTGCAGGGTCGACGTTGTCGACCTAGCCATAGTCGCAATTCACTATGGAACTAAGGTGGGTGACCCGAACTGGTACGCCCCAGCAGACATCGACGGGAACAACGTCGTGAACGTCATAGACCTTGCCCGGGTGGCTATCAAGTATGGGACGTCATTGTTGAACGTTCCTGAGGATGTCAACCATGACTGCGCCGTCAGCGTCCTGGACCTAGCCACGGTCGCTATCAACTACGGCTTTGGAACCTAGGCACCCGTCGCGCTTCTCATCGGGCTATGCTGCGGCTTCGTCGGACAGAGATGTACTTGAGGTCTGAACCTCGAATTTCGGTCTCGCGTAATTGTTTCCTCGCTGGATCAGTACCGCGCGTCCTTGAAGTAGTGATGTAGAGGAGAACCTAGCTTGGGAATATCCGGCTAGCGAAATCTGCTCCCGGGTTTCGCCGTATATCTGATGGCAATTTCGGAGCCAAACACTTATCATACCGACTTCCGCTGCAGTAAGCGGAAGTTATGCTGGTACTCACAGGAACGAACCGGACATCTTTCATTCTAACCGGAGATTGAACCGTTGAGTAGGAGAATAACGGCCAAGAACCTCGTTACCCTCGTAGTATTACTGATACTTGCAGGAGTCCCGACTGCATCACTGGCCAATTTCCATTCGTTGGGCAACCACTCTCTAAACCCCGCCCTGGTCATACAGCCCTCTACGGGAACTAATACGCAACTGGGTTTCGACTGCGGGCTGGGAACAACCGCGGCCGTTGTTAACGGAACAGGCTTTCCAGTAGCTCCTTCCGAAAATGGTCCATTACAGATTCTGCCAAGCTGCACTTGGATAGGGGACGTCGCCTTAACACCGGTAGGCACTGGTGTTGGTGATGGCACTAACGAGCCTCTGGTAACGGACCAGGATGAGACCTTCGGCGCGGTTTCTCCCGCGATCGGTGGAGGCTTTACGGCTGACATGGTTTACCTTCAGAATGCCACTTCTGCAACGAACGGGTTCGACATGATGATTAACTGGAACCCAACAGTCCTTCAACTTGTCAAGTTTGACCAAGGCGGTCTTCCCTGGCTTCTTGATAGTCCGTTTACTCAGCAGATAACCGTTGATAACTCCGTGGGCTCTCTTCACGTAGTCCAAGTTATCTTCGTTCATCAAGGCGGGGACCTTGTTTTCTTCCGCCTACGTTTCGATGTTGTTGGCGTCGGAAATACGGGACTGTTGATCAGTAACGACCTTATTACGAACCCTGGTGCTGTCGTTCATACGACCAATAATGGTGCGTTTGACGCTGAGTCTTTCTTCGACCCGACTCTTTCCCTGAACTGGGTTGCCAGCTTTACGAATTCTACTCCCATCATACCCGGCTCCACTAATAGTTTCCAGGCCACTGTAACCGGTGGTACGGGTCCCTACACTTACGCGTGGGATCTCAACAGCGATGGAATCACAGATTCAACAGCGAACCCTGCTTCACTAATTATTCCCACCGCAACCCTGACCGGCAACCGCATAATACTCACCGTCACTGATTCCGCCGTGCATGTTATCGCCATGGTACACCGTCTGCCATTGACAGTTAATGTTCAGGGACCACAGGGAAAAACAACCACCAACGTTGGCACGGTCAACACGTTCACTGGTGACTGGCTGGGCGGGATTCCCCCATACACTGGTAGTTGGAGGTTCTGCCCCGGTGCTCTTCCAACCCTAGCCAGTGTCGATTGCACGACACCAGCGCCTTCCATAGTGTCTCAGCCCGGCCAGACTAACACTCGGAGTGTCACATACAGTAGAGCCGGTGTCTACACTAACACATTGAAGATTACCGACTCAGCCACGCCGGTCCTTCCCGGTTCATCCCCTACAAGTCTAACTTTCACATATATGGTCAACGTAACGGGAACGCCTCAAGCCTACACGTTAACACTGTCTGCTAATCCGACAACTACAACTGTGGGTCAGATCGTCCAGTACTCTGTCGTCGCGGCCTATTCTACGGGTTACACTCTGTCGCTCCGCTCATCTACGATAAGTGTCAAGTTCGCGTTCGGAGATGGTACGACCGCCACTAGCGTAATCAGTATGGTTACCGGCGGTGCAAACACTACCAGCGTTTCCCACACTTATCTTTCGGCGAACGCGTCCCCAGGGTTCACCGTTCTTGCAGTTGGTCAAGAGACTGCCGCGAACGCGGTTTCGTTAATCCAAGAAGTATCCAACCGGGTTACGGAGATAATTAACGCTCGTTCCACCTCCACGGTCGTTTCGTGTAGCCCAGGGAGCGTACCTATCGGCACACCTTCCACATGCACTGCAACTGTCACCGACAGCTCGCCCGGAACCGGTACCACCCCCAAGGGCACTGTGGACTTTGCCAGCGATGGGGCAGGAACTTTCATCTCTCCTTCATGCAATCTGGTTGAGGTTAACCCTGGCGCACCCGCTTGTTCGGTTGTCTACACGCCTACCGCGGCAGGATCTGGAACTCACACTCTCACAGGCACTTACAGCGGAGATTCTGTTCACGCAACAAGCCAGGGAAGTGGCACCGTGCTCGTTTCAGGAGGTGCCCCGACTGTGACTGTCAACAGTCCAACACCAAACCCTGCCAGTACCGGCCAGATAGTTACTGTAACTTTCTCCGTCTCCAGCACCACAACTGTAACGGGGATCACGGTCGCCTGGGGTGACGGTACCACCAACACCTTGGCAGGCACAGCCACATCGGACACTCACACTTACGCCTCGACTGGTACTCTCAAGTCGCAGATTTTCACGATAACCGTAACCGCGACAAACAGTGCGGGACCCGGCTCTTCCACTACTACGGAAACAGTTAACGATCGGCCTCCGACAGCGACCGTTTCTTCCGTTCTACCGAACCCCGCGAACACTGGACAATTAGTGACGATCACTTTCGCGACCGCTGATCCTGACGGTACCATTTCCTCCATAACAGTCAGCTGGGGCGACGGAACCGCTGTCGACACGCTCTCAGGCACGGCGACAAGCGATACTCACACCTACAATACCGCTGGTCCATTCACCATCACGGTTACCGCGACAGACAATAGTGGCTCCACAGGCCCCGGCACAGGATCAATAACAGTAAACGCGATCACTATTCCCACAGTCACTGTCAATGCTCCAACACCGAACCCTGCGAATACCGGCCAACTGGTCACAGTGACTTTCACTGTCACGAGTAGTGTAACGGTTACAGGAATTACTGTGAACTGGGGGGATGGCACGACAAACACTCTATCAGGATCAACAACATCGGACACTCACACCTACTCCTCAACGGGAGCCCTCAAGTCGCAGACATTCACAATCACTGCGACAGCAACCAACAGCGCAGGTCCTGGATCAGGCACCACAACAGAGACAGTGAATGACAGAATCCCAGTCGTGACAGGCACGACCGTCGCGCCGAACCCTGTGAATACCGGAACACAAGTTACAGTAAGTTTCACAGCAACCGACCCTGATGGAACAGTCTCATCGATCACCGTCAACTGGGGAGACAGCAGCCCAGTCGACACTCTCTCAGGAACAGCAACGAGTGATACGCACACTTACACTTCTGCTGGATCCTTCACAATCACCATCACAGCAACGGACAATAGCGCGAACACCGGTCAGGGAACAACCTCCATAACCGTCAACGCGATCGGCGTCCCAACAGTCACAGTCAACCCGCCCACCCCGAGCCCGGCCAACACAGGCCAATTAGTCACCGTAACATTCACGGTCACAAGTAGCGTAACCGTTACCGGGATTACTGTCAACTGGGGAGACGGAACGATCAACACACTGGTCGGCACCGCGACATCCGACACTCACACCTACTTGTCTACAGGCGCGCTGAAATCGCAAACATTTACGATAACGGTCACAGCAACAAACAGTGCAGGACCAGGATCAGGTACGACAACAGAAGTTGTGAACGACCTGCCGCCTGTAGTGACAATATCCTCGGTTGCACCAACGTCTCCGTGCGTCGGCCAGTCCGTGACTGTGAGTTTCACATCCACAGACCCTGATGGGACAGTCGCGTCAAACGTTGTAAGCTGGGGAGATGGTACAGCGGTCGACAACCTTCCAGGTACGGCCACGTCTGACACTCACACCTACACTGTAGGCGGCGCGTTCGCCTTCAGCGTTACGGCCACAGACAACAGCGGTTCCACCGGGCAGGGCACTGGATCAATCACCACCGTGCTTGCCGGGTGTGTTCCAACAGTCACCGTCAACACTCCAACACCGAATCCTGTTAGCACCGGCCAGTTGGTTACCGTCACCTTCACCGTCACTAGTACGTCGACAGTCAATGGAATAACGGTGAACTGGGGCGACGGCACAACTAACACACTGCTAGGAACTGTAACCATGGACAGTCACACTTACGCTTCGACCGGCAACGTCAAATCAGCAACATTCACGATAACCGTGACCGCGACCAATAGCGCTGGACCAGGATCCGGCACGACGACTGAGGTTGTAAACGACCTTCCGCCCGCGGTTACCGTTTCCAATGTCAGTCCGAACCCCGCGAACACAGGACAATTGGTCACAGTAACGTTCGCCGGAACCGACCCCGACGGCACAGTTTCCTCCATAACAGTCAGCTGGGGCGACGGATCCGCCGTTGACACTCTAGGAGGAGGCGCGACATCCGACACACACACTTACACCACAGCCTCCACATTCACAATCACCGTCACGGCGACAGACAATAGCGGCTCGACAGGCCAAGCCACTGGTTCAGTCACGACGGTAGTCCCCGTTGGAGCTCCGACAGTCACAGTAAACAATCCGACACCAAATCCGGCAGACACAGGCGCCACTGTCACTGTAGTCTTCACCGTCTCGAGTACAGCTCCAGTCACAGTAGTTAGTGTTGACTGGGGAGACGGGACGACCAACTCGTTGTCAGGCAGTGCCACATCGGACACTCATTCCTATTCGTCAACAGGAACAGCGAAATCGCAGACCTTCACAATAACAGTCACCGCGACTAACAGTGCGGGACCAGGATCGGGATCTACAACTGAGACCGTGAATGATAGGCCGCCGGTCGCATCGTTCACCTTCACACCGATCAACCCATCCGGAGGACAGGCCGTCAACTTCGACGCCACAGCAAGCACAGACCCTGACGGGACAATAACCAGCTACGCCTGGGATTTCGGCGATGGAACCAGCGGAACTGGAGCCACTCAAATTCACATCTACAACCCAGCCTCAACCATGAGCTTCACCGTGATGCTGACCGTCACCGATAACTCTGGCAACACAGGATCCACCTCGCAACCGGTAACCGTCACAGTTACAGCGGTCAGTCCCCCAACAGTCTCCATAACCAACGTGTCCCCCAACCCTGCCAGTACCGGCCAGATGGTTAGCCTAACCTTCACAGTCTCCAGCACCGCAACCGTCACTGGCATAACAGTCAGCTGGGGCGACGGAACCACACTTGACAGTCTACCTGGCAGCGCGACCTCTGATACTCACAGCTACGCTAACACGGGCAACGCGATGATCCAAGCCTTCACAATCACCGTCACACCAACGAACAGTGGCGGACCTGGCTCAGCCACGACCACCGAGACAGTGAATGATCGAGCTCCAGTAGTTACGATTTCCACGGTCTCACCGAATCCTGCCAACACCGGACAGTTGGTGACGGCCGCTTTTACCGCCACCGACCCAGACGGCACAGTCTCCTCGATTATTGTCAACTGGGGCGACAGCACCACGCCAGACAGCCTCGCTGGCTCAGCCACGTCTGACACTCACACCTACGCGTCTACAGCCTCTTTCACCATCACGATAACTGCAACAGACAACAGCGGCTCAACAGGCTCCGCCACTACTTCAGAGACAGTAACCCCGGTCACGACAACACCCGTTAATCTTACGTTCCAGGTGTTCAACTTCACAGCCTTCCACGACGGGTTCGGCTCGTTCGAAGTACTGGTAAATGGTCATGTAGTTGACGTTGTCAACATCCCATTCGTCCGCAGCGCTACTATACCCAATGCGGATTCAGCTCCGGGCGCGAACAAGTTCGTCAACTTCGGACCCTTTGACATAACGGCGTTCGTAGTACAGGGACAGAACAACATCACATTCGTCAACCCAACCAGCAGCCGCTTCAGCCTGATACGAAACGTCATGATCACGCAAGGCAATACCATCTTCCTCAATGTCATGGGAGCCCGGTTCGTCTCGCCGGGCCGCCCGGTCACATTCACCTTCTCCAACCCACCCCTAACAATCAGATCATTCACAGCATCTAACAACAATCCCTTCGTCAAGCAAGACGTCACCTTCACAGCAACCTACACAGGCGGGACAGGACCATTCAAATGCCTCTTCCGTTTCGGGAACGGTAATCTGTGGGGCGTAAAGGGAAACAACGGGTCTTGCAGTGTCGCCCCTGACTATGACTTCCCCGGATCCTTCACTGCCACCGTGCGAATAACAGGTTCGACCACGGGCGACGATCAGCGAATGACCCTTGCCGCCAGCGTTGACGTCGAGCCCGACCCGGTTTTCACCACGACCAGCCAGGACATTGCAAGCCAGTCCGAGACCGCCAACAACCTCCAATCGTTCAGTCTCACGGTCACAAACCCCAGTAGCAAAACGATCCTCCTCCGGGTCGATGTTCTGGTCACCCGACCAGACGGAAGCCATACCTGGCTCATCGGTCAGTCATTTACCCTACAACCAGGCCAGACAACGACCTTTTCACTCCAAGCCTACCCACCCGCCGGCCAACATGGCACCTACGAGTTCAAGGCCGCGCTAAAGTTTGGCATCGACAACAACAGCGACGGTATCCTCCAGAACAGTGAGAAGATCGTTACGAGCGGCTACCTGTTCGGTAGCTTTACCGTACAATAACACTACCGAGTTTTTCGCCCCTTCACAATTTCCTTACGTATCCAACGGAATGGCTTGGTCTGTTATCAGAGAACCCCTCACTGCGAGATCCTTCAGCTGTAACGCGATCCATAGTGGTAGCCAATCGCTTCCCGCAAACTTTTCTCTTTCGCAAGATATTTTTCTCATAGCTTTTTCATTTTATGTAACTTATTCTTTTTCAGCCAACTATTATCTGACCCCCCGGGCTGGCCGATTTTCCGGTGCCCCGCCCTTCACGAGCTAGAGACTGCTGCCGTAGTAGATGGCGACGAACGCTAGGTCTAGAACGTTCACTTTGCCATCGTTGTTGATATCCGCCACTGCGTTCCAGTTCGCGCTCCCCGGTGTCGACCCGTACGCTAGGGCCACTGTCGCCAAGTCCACCACATCCACCGTATGGTTCCGGTCTACATCCGGGTCCTTGTACAATGCTATGCTACCGTGCATAAGCGTTGGATGGATTGTGCAAAAATACCGTATCGTTCCAGTCCCGTTGAACGAGCCCTCGACCGGTATCGTCGCATTGTAGCTCAACGTGCGCGTCAAAACGCAACCAGGCCCCGTCCCGACGCAACCAGTAGCCTTGATGCAACCATTCGATACAGGAGGCGTGCAGTCCGATTGCAATACGGTATTCGGATCAGTGCCCGCCCGGTAGAGAGCGAAGATATGGTCAAAGTCACCACTCACAGCCTTGATCGTGGCGAAGAAGATTACTCCCCTGAACTCTGTAAGAGCTGGATTACATGTTCCTGCGCCGTTTGGAGTACATGGATTCACGCTTCCGGGAGGCAGGGTCGAGTTCCATCCTGAGAAGAGGGCGAACAGCGTGAACTGCGCAGGAGTAGTGGCAGATACTGCGGCGACCTGTTTCAGCCCGAAATGGACTAGCACGAGCCCTGAAGCTATCAGAGCTACAAGGAATATGGCCTTCTTCAACCAGAAGACCTACTATCCACGGCGTAGGTTGGAAATATAATAATTTATGGTTTCGTCTGCAGAGTCTGAGCAGTCCTTTTTCCGCGCTTTGACCGGCGCCACAGAAACGACCCCGCCACCAGAATAACAGCTAACGCGATTCCAACTCCCGCGTATTCCAGTAGGGCCAATGGGAAAGCGTTTTGAACCCCGACAAGCGTCACGCTCTGGATAATGGTAGAATTCGCGATTGTAATCGTCGTCAGCACGGTCTCGTATCCCTGCTTGGACAGTTGAATCCTATAGGAGCCAGGCGGCAGACATGGAACTAGGACAGACCCTGTTGAATTCGTTGCCTTGTTCAACCTCGCCTGGCCGGGCGGTTGAGACAGTGAAGTCACGTTAGCACCGGCAACCACGTTCTTAGCGTCGTCGAGAACACTTAGCGAAAGACCGCCGGAGAAAGAGAGTATGTTCACGATATCGGTTGCCGAATTGCTGGGGAGCGAAGTATCATTCACCGTAACCGTGGCGCGCAAGACTCCCCTAGCCGAGTATGCATGAGTAGCGTTCTGCGTCGTTCCTGTGTTCCCGTCGCCAAACTTCCAAGAGTACGAGTAAGGCGGGGAACCGCCTGTTGCAGAGCTTGTGAAATTAACCCGCAGGGGAATGGGCAGGGAGCAGCCGCTCAAAGGCCTCGCAATAGCCGTAACGTTCAGGGTAGGCGGCTTAACTGGAAGCATGAGAGGATAATAGTCGACCCCTGCAGGACCAGTAACCGAGCAAGGTCTTCCACCGCTAGGACAAGGCCATGGAAGGTAGGTGTCCCCGACACCGTCGCCCGCGGGCCTACCTCCTGACCCATCATCAACCCCTGGGTAGAAACTCCAAAAGTTTCCCTGTTTGCTAGTGGCTCCATCGTTCCAGTAGTTAGCGGTTAGGTCCGAGCTACCGACGCCGAAAACCTGGATAGAATTGTGTCTAATGTTGTTGTAGTAGAAACTGTTTCCAGAAGTGGCTGACAAGTAAACTCCCGTAGAGGTGGATGTTGAATTATTGAAGTCAATATTATTCGCTATTATCTGGTTGGCGCTGGATCCTGAAATATATATTCCCGCAAGGCTGTTGTTCGCGATCGCAGGATTATTCGCCACGACGTTTCCCGTGGAACCATACCAGACGTCGATTCCCGACTGGGATTTGCTCAAGTAATTGTTCTTGATCTGGTTTCCCGTTGCACCGGCCAGGAGCACGCCAGCAGCATGGTTCAGAGTAAGATTGTTCGCCTGGATTGTATTGCTGAAACCGCCTTGGACGGCCACACCGTAAAGGTTCCCCGTAATCGTATTGTTTCTCAGAATCACATTGTTCGAGTTCGAAACCCAGGTACCATTCGACCCGGTTTGTGAAACAGTCGACTTGACAACAACGCCCGTCACAGTCACGTCCAAGGAGGATAGTATCGATATCCCGTTACTGAACGAATCAGGATCTTGTACAGTGAGTTGGGAAACCGAGACTTTGCCAGTAGCGTTGATGATTATGCCGGGACCAATGTTAGATGCGTTTATGATCACCGATTTGGCGGAGATACCCATCAACGTCAGGCTCTTGTTGATAGTAATGTTTCCCGGATAGGTTCCCGAAGGCGAGGGAGAGACGATGATAGTATCGCCTGAGCTGGCAGCGTTCACCGCTGCCTGGATCGTCGCGTAGTCCTGCGGAACATGAAGTGTGTTTGGATTCGACCGGACAAAGAACGACGAGTGCGGAAAAGAGGCCAAGAGTAAGATCATGCTGAACAGCAGAAGTGTTCTCGCGAAAATCCTCGAGTGCATCCTGTCCACTATGTCCTTACCCTTGACCAGCCCTTCTAGATTTATTATCCGTTATCTCGGAAGTGAATGGACGCATCGGGGGCGCGGTCGGGGCTTCTCCATAGTATTGTTCATTCGATTGTTTCCGAAGACTGGAACACATTCAGACACTGCCGCTCAATCCTCTTGCATCTGCTAGCCTGTGATATCTTTCATGCCAACTGTCCTTTCAACGATGAGGGTAGTATCTATGAGAGAATTGCTTTTGGGATCACGGCCTTATGCACGGTACTCTGTGTATAACCACAGGTTTCTTCGGATACAAGAAGCGTGCTGCCTTTCAGTAAGTCTTATATGAGTTCTTCAAGGAAGCTTCCGTTGGATAGACTTGAATAGACGAGTAATTACACCACTACTCATCGCAGTACTCAGCTTAATGACCGTCATCCCCGAAGCACCATCGCTACTTGTCCATGCAACAGGACCCGCCGTTGTCGCAGTTGACCCAGCGATATCTGCAGCCGACGTCGGAGGAAGCTTCACCGTTTCCGTCACCGTCAATAGCGTCGACATGCTAGTCGGCTACGATGTCATACTGAACTACGACCCCTCAGTCGTTAGCTGCACCGCAGCGAGCTTCCCAGTGATCCTTCCAAACAACTTCCCAGTTGGACTCCACAACTTCTGTTCCAACGGGACCGGCTCTGCCGAGGCGGCAGCAGTTTCCCTAGGCGGATCCTCAGCATCAATAAGCAGTCCAACCGCTGTGCTAGTGCTCACCTTCACACCGCTGCAGGCTAGTTTTGCAACTCTGCAAATTGCCCTCGCTCAACTGGCTGTACTTCCTGGTCCAACTATCGCGCCAGTTACGACTAGTGACGGAACCTTTGGCGTACCGCCCTCGCTGACATTCATAATACCAAACGCTACCGTGGCAGCTGGTCAGAGACTCAGCAGAATCAGCCATGGAGACACCCAAGTAACGCTCGTAGGCTTCGTACTGATGCTTTCGAGCAACGTTAGAGCAGGCTTCGGAGGCGTCACATTCGACGTCATCGACCCGAACGGTGTCGACACCCCAATCCAGTCCAATATTGCATTCGGATTCCCAGGCGACTCGCTAACAGTAACAGCAACATACACCTTTGACACATCCGGCTTCGCTATAGGAACCTACCACATCGTCGCAACCGTACTCCGCTGTACAACCTCAGACCCCTCAACATGCGTGAACGGGCAGACTCTTACCGGTCTGTTCTTCAAGCTCAAATCGTAGACAGCACGACCAGCCGACCAAAATCCCCCTCTTTCTCCTTTTTCTCGTTACGCGTCAGGTGACGCTCATGACTCCAAAGGCCTCGGCAAGACAAGTATCCCGCGCATTCCTCGTACTCTCACTCCTGATAATCAGCATGTTTGCCATCTTCCAGTTTCCAGTAGTGAAAGCCCAGACCTTCTCGGGACCCCAGCCGGTCCCCATGGGAACCACCCTTTCCCTCGATACCAAGCTCAGATTTGTGGACACCTCTCCGGCTAATAACACGGTCTTGAAACGTGACTCCCTCGTCAAGTTCGTCGACCTTAACGCGAACGCCCACTGGGACCTTGGTGAGCCGGTGCTGTACGACTCGAACAACGATAGCATCTTCGAGTCTACCGAACCCGTCATTGCAGGAAGCGTCGCCCCGGGGGCTACGCTCAGAGCTGACCCGCTCGTCAAGTATGTTGACATCAATGGAGACAACCGCTGGGACGCGGGCGAAAGCGTCGTTTACGACATCAGCAATAGTAACCGCTACATCACAGGGAACCCGGTCATCGGAGGGACACCGGTCGTCCCCGGCACTTCTCTGACAAATGATAGTCATGTCAAATTCATTGGCCCAGGTTCTTCCTGGGTCCCAGGCAATCCCGTCGTTTATGACAGTAACAACAATGGTCTATACAGCGCGTCGATCGACCCCCATCTCAAATACGTTGATACAAACAATAACGGCCACTGGGACACAGGGGAATCGGTAGTCTACGACGCAAACCTTTCAGGTGTATACGCTACAGGCGACCGCGTTCTATACGGGCCAACACCAGCCGTTGGAACTTCTCTCAAGGCTGACCCAAAGATCATGTTCATCGATACCAACAGAAATAGCGTCTGGGACACAGGAGAGGCAGTTGCGTACGACAGCAACGGAAACAACATCTACGAGTCAACCGAGCCTCTTCTTCTGTCTGCTAATCCTCCGTCGCTCGCAGGGTTGAACTCTGACCTTAAAATCAGATTTGTAGATGCGAACAGTAACAACGTCTGGGACACCGGTGAAACAGTTGTCTACGACACGATCAACCAGGGATATTTCAACGCTACAATTGACTCGAAAATCAAATACTTCGATTCAAATGGGAACGGGATCTACGATCCAGGGCCCGACTCCGTGATCTACGACATATTCGGCAGCGGCATCTACAGGACCGGTGACACTGTAATTATTGGACCCACCCCGCCGACCGATGGCAGCGGGATTCTGACTATCGACAATCATTTTCACTTCGTAGACGCCAATCTTAGTGGTCACTGGGACAGAGGTGAGACTATTGTGTATGATGCGGACTCGGACCATATCTATGTGACCGGCGATTTGGTCGTGGTTGGATCTGCTCCCCCAAACGGCACGGTTTTGATGGAACCCGTCCTCTCTGGCGCGCGTCCGGCTGTCGGAACAGCCATAAAGTTCGATTCAAAGATGAAGTATGTTGAGACGGACGGAAACACCTGGTGGAACCCTGGAGAAGCCTTGGTCTATGACACTGACTCCAACGGTCTCTTTAATCCGTGCTGCGACACCGTCGTCGTTGGTATGTCCCCGCTAGGGGGCACTTTACTCAGCGAGCCTGTAATCGCCGGCACTACTCCCGCGATCGGGACTCTGCTGAAATCCGACCCCAATCTCAGGTTCATCGACGTGCCGAGAACGGGTCTGTGGAGCCCGGGAGAAACGATAGTCTACGATAGCAACAGTAATGGTCTCTACGAACGGACCGAGTCCGTCATAGCCAACGGAGCACCGGGCTCTGGTGCGTGGAGTTCTGGAGCGGTCGTGGTGTACGACAACAACGGCGACTCCACCTACGAGTCAGGGGAGACGGTCGTGTCCGGAACTCAACCTCTAAACGGGACCGCGCTTGGGAGCGACACTCGCGTCAAATACTTTGATTCGAATAACAATGGTCGGTGGGACCTTGGCGAAACGGTTGCCTACGACACTAACACTAACAACGTATACGACCAGGGCGATCTAGTCATTGCAGGACCGACTCCTTCCACAAGCCTCTTCCTGTCACCTTCAGCCTCCGTTGACTATCTCGGACGGATATGGCTGACTTGGAATGAAAAACCGTCTGGCTCGCTACTGAACCCTATAATCTACTTCAAGATGTGGAACGGGACTGCTTGGTCCGTCAAACAATCGGTCACGACAGGGTCGTCCAATGATGCGCAGAGTTTCATCACTCAACTGGTCAACCAGACGATGATGATCCTCTGGTCCTCCAACAGTACAGGGCATCCCCAGATCTTCTACCGGTTCTACTCAAGCACTGAGAATAATCCGCACGCTACAACCGGTCCCGTCCAACTAACCTCGTCCACCATGAATGACAAAGCGCCTTCCGCTGTTCAAGACCGAAACGGGAGGATCTGGGTGACGTGGTCCAGACAGAATTCTCAAGGCACTCTGAGCCAGGTCTATTACAAGTACTACAACGGAACCGGATGGTCCTCTGAATTCCCGCTGCCCCCAGCATCTGTATCAAATCTAGGCCAGAAAAGTCCGTCCATAACTCAGACTAGAGATGGTAAGATACGGATTTTCTGGTCGTCTAACGACACGACGAACCTAAACCTATACTATACAACGACGAATGGCACTGTCACAACTCTACCATCAACTGGTATTCCTGCAGGCTCTTGGACTCCGAAGACAGGCTTCCTCTTCAGCACTTCAAACGACGACGATCATCCAGTAACACTTCAGGCCCGGGACGGAACATACTGGGTCTTCTTCCAGAGGTCCACCGTCAGCCCTCCATCAGAGTACATTTTCTACGCTACGGCAACCGATCCTAATGGTGCAAGCTGGTCTCCTGCAACTCAGCTAACAACTGGAGAAGACACCGGACCCGCGGCGGTCCAGAACAGCGACAGGCGAATCTGGGTTTTCTGGAACAGCCTCATCTCCTCAAGCCTGGAAATCCTGTTCTCTAGCTCAAATCCGATCTCGGGAGTCAATGATGTAGGAGTCCGATTCCTCTCCGCCACTCCAGGGCTCGTAAGGTCGAACTATCCAGTGAACATAACAACAATAGTCTCAAACTACGGAGACTCGCTCGAGACTGCAAGACTGACGCTCGTGGCCAACAATACGAGCAACGTTCTCAAAGCCTGGAATCTCACACTGACCCCAGGCCAGTCTCAAACACTCTATTTTAACTGGACCAGCGCCCAGCCCTGGGGAAGATACACGATCCTGGCCACTCTCACAAATATTTCTCCCGCTGAGAATTTCGCTGGCAACCAAGGAGACGAATCCCTGGCGCTCTATCCTCTCAGGGTCTCTCCACCGGGAGACGCCAATGGAGACGGAAAGATAAACATCCTCGACCTAGCTCTCGTGGCTATCTGCTATGGACAGATGCCGACACCCGGTACCATGTGTGACCAGTACGTTGATGTCGACAATGACCCGGGGAAGCCGATTGGTGTGCTAGACCTGGCCCTGGTCGCGATTAACTACGGCAAGAGCGTCTGAGATTCCGGATTGGGCCTCCGAGATTATCTCTGGAAGTTTTGATGGTCCTTCCGATACGGTAAATAGAGTAGATGCTATATGGAAGTAAATACTGGACCCTGAACGCCTTGAATCGATCGCCGAAGAAGAACAAGAATCTCGGACTCCTAATCACGGTTTCCATGATCGTTATTCTCACAACTCTTTCTCTAGCGTCTCCAGCATTCTCGAATATCGGGCTGTCGAATGTTGCAAGACGAACCATTCAGCCGTCTGTTCCCAACCTGCCCAAGCTAGGTATTGACTGTGGGCTTGGAGCGAAAGAAGCAGTGGTGAACGGCACAGGTTTCCCTGTCGCTCCAAGCGAGAATGGAGTCTTCCAGACTAGTAGCTCATGTACCTGGATCGGCGATGTAGGAAATTATACCACGATGGCTCCTTCCGACAAGACCACAGAGCCTTTAGTATCTGACCAAGATGAAACATTCAGCACAGTTTCTCCGCAGATCGGTGGAGGCTTCACTGCCGATGTAGTCTACATACAGAATGCCACTTCAGCGATGAACGGTTTTGACATCTTTGTCTCGTGGAACCCGAACATCCTTCACGCCGTGATGTTTGACCTGGGAGGAACTAACTGGGCGGCCTTGTCTCCTTTCAATGCCGTCCAAACGATCGACAATGCTGCTGGTCAAGCTCACCTGTTGCAACTGGTTTTCGCAAGCTACGGCAGTAACTTCATCCTCTTCCGGCTTAGGTTTGATGTTGTTGGTATCGGGAACACCGGGCTGACTATCAGCCACGGAAGCCAAGGCGGTATCTTGAATCCCGGTCCTGTGGTTCATCAGATTATCCAGGGAAGTTTCGACAGCGAATCCTATTCTGATCCTGCTCACACGCTTAATTGGAGTGGAGGTTTCACCTTCTCGCTAGACCCATCCGGCCCTGGTCCGCTGATCACGTTTACTTCCACAATAGCTTGCACAGGATGCACAGGAACCTTGACTTATGGTTGGAATTTCAATACTACAAACACAGATCTGTTTAGTTCACAGATCAGTGGTAATCCTGCAATCATAGCAGCACCTAACGGCAATGCTTCGATCTTCGTAAGCCGAGTGACCCTGAGAGTTCTCGACAGTGCAACGCCTACTCCTCATAATGTCACAGTTGTCGAGCGTCCGTTCGCAGCAGCGATTCGAGGACCCAGCAATCTTGCAACTGAGACGTCAGGGACATGGAGCGGTTTCTGGCTAGGAGGGAATGCCAAGTACTCTGTGAAATGGAGGTTCTGCCCAGCCCCGGCGCCAGGCACTAACACCGCGGTATGCGCAAAGCCCGCTCCATCTATCACCTCTCAGCGGAGCCAGAACAATACACAAATCCTCAGCGGCGCTTCACCAGGTTATCATTTTTCCGGAGTCTACAACGTCAGCCTTACGGTCACTGACTCTGGTTTAGGACTAGTTCCACCTAGTGCCATCCAAGCTTACGGTCGAGTCAATGTGACCGGAGGCACCCCAGTGTTCACTGTCCTAACAGTGGTCAATACGCAAAATGCGACTGTAGGTTTCCCCGTCAAAGTCACCTCAAGCATTACGTACTCAAACGCGTACCCATCGGGCTTAGGGTTCCGGTCAGTACTCTTCAGCTACACGATTAAGTGGGGAGACGGTACCTCGTCAGTCGTAACGAATACCGGGTTCATCTCTCCCTACCCTGCCTCGGCCAGTCACAACTACACAGTCGCCGGGAGCTATCCCATCACGGTCGTCGCCCAAGACGGTGAAACCCCCCAAATTGGGGAGAGCAGTTTTGCAAGCGTTAGTGTTGCAAGTGTTGTCGCAGGGGACTTCAGTCTCTCCACGACGTCCCCTGTTACAGGTCAGTCGGTAACATTCACGGCGGCTATCTCCGGCGGCGTCCCACCTTACACTTATTTCTGGGACTACGGCGACGGGTCAACAGATACAGGCGCCTCGACGGCCCACGCCTTTGCCAAAAGCGGCAACTATACCGTAACGGTGACGGTCACTGATTCTGGCGGTCGGAAATTCTACAAGACCCACGTCGAAACAGTGTCCCAAGCATCCGTGGTGCCTCCTCCTCCACTGGACAACTCGACTCTAATCTATGCGGGTGTGGCAGCGGTTGTTATCGCGGCTGTCGCCGGCCTTCTCTTCCTCAGGAGGAGAAGAGCTCGACGTGCTCCCCTGACCTGACAAACGGTGGGAACGAAGGGTCCCGCATAGGAAAATTTTTCTGGACTCAGCAAGCGTCATCGCAAAATGCCAGTTCTTCACTTTCGAGTCATTTTCGAAAATTCTAATCCGCATAAACTTTTAAGGGTCTGATCGGCAGGCCTTCTCGAACTGAGAGGATTTCTGCTTGTCTCACCTTCCTGCCAAGCCAGCGCTACTATTGTTCCTTGGGATAGTGTCTCTGTTCTTGGCTGTTCCTTTCTTTGAGAAAGCTCACGGCCAAGGCAACCTTGCGATTGTGGGAGTGTTCAGCAGCACGTATGGTAGCGCGAACATTACCGATCCTTCCTTGACTATTGGGTCGCGATTCTCTGTTCAGGTCAACGTGACGAACGCCCTTCCTTTCAACGCCTACGAATTCGCTCTCTACTTTGACCAGAACTACATCAGCCTCTATTCCTACGATATCTCAACAGGCACAGTTTTCGATAATTCGTACAAGTCTCCCAGCAACTACAACAATACAGGTGCTCTGAGGTTGGCTGTCGTGAATCTTGCCACGACCACCAACAACCACGGGCTCTTCCTCGGAGGGTCGGGCACGCTTGCCAACCTCGTCTTTTCGGTACTGAAGGTCGGTGTTAGCCCTCTAGCCCTGGCGGCCGGAATGTCAGCCGCTAGCTACAGCGCTCAGCCTCCCGGAGGGCTCTGTCCTCAAGGATGTCCAACAGGGTCCCCGAACTGGACCCGTCTCATCGACGGGTACGATCAGATAAGGTATGGCGTTGAGACTGTTGATGGCTATTTCAAGAATGTCGCCGGCATGGAAGGTCCAACCGCATTATTCACCGTTTCTCCAACCAGTCCTCAACAGGGTGACATAGTTACCTTCAACGCGACAAAGAGCTTCGACCCCGACAATCAGCAGGCGCAGAACAAGGGAATCCTGAAGTACCTTTGGGATTTTGGGGATTCATCCGGGACCGCGAATACAACCTTGAACGTGGACATAACCACTCACGTGTTTTCAAATGGGGCCAACATATTCTTGGGCAACTTTTCAATCCGTGTGACAGTCATAGATCAAGACAGCGGTTTTCAGGGTATGATGGTAACGCTGCTAACTATTGTCCCTCCGCCGATACACTGCGTTGCTGTCCAGGGGATTCAGACCAACGTCAATCAGGTTAAGCCTGGGACGAACGTGCCATTCACGGTCGAAGTTCAAGACACCGGAACGTTCCGGGAAACCTTCAACCTGACTATAGCTTACGGGCCCCCTAACGCAACCCTAGCGGTAATACCAAATCAGAGTATCAAGCCGAATCAGATACTGCACTATAACGATACTCTGCCAACATCCCACTTGCCGGTCGGAATTTACAGCATAGTCGCCACTGTACAACTGGCCAGCGCCAAGAACTGTCGTGAAGGTTTGAATACTAGCCAACTCGGCATCGCCCCCACCGACACCACCACTCTGCTCCTTCAAGTGGTCGGAGGCGTTGCAGCTGTTGCAGCAATTGGAGTTGCCGTGGGATTTCTTAGACGAAGAAGAAATCTCAAGATAGAACCTCTTTAGCCCATCGGCTTCCCCCGTCCACCCCGGGGTATCCAGAGCGACCTTATTTTGGGATAATCTTAAAAGGAGGCTGGAGGCGAAATGGCCTTTTGAAGAAAAAATGCGAATAACTACACCAATTCTAGTTCTAATGCTAAGTCTAACTCTTCTCATGGCTCTACCAGGAACGTACAATCAGGTACGCGCAATCAACCAGAGCGGTCCTACTCGCTTTTCGGCTTACGGGCCTTTTACTCAGCAGTTGATCATGCACTTCTACTCCGACTTTGATGTCATGTTCTCTCACTTCCAGCTAGGTGAGATTGACGTCAGCGATTGGCCTCTACAATCTAGCTCCGACATCACCACTTTCTGCGGCAACGCCGACTTCTTCTGCACCGGTCCTCAAGCAGAACTTGGTTACTTCGGAGTCGACGTCAACAGCTTCCCTGCCTTCATGGGAATTGCACTACAGGTCCCAAGAACCACGACCCCGGCTTCATTCACCACAACCGGTACGGCTGCAGGCTGCAGTGCTGGTTTCGGCTCGTTGAGTATAACTCTCCGGAACCAGGAGACCGGCTCAAACATTCTGGACACGCTCAGCACTTTGACGGCGGCCAACCAGCCGAGCGGTTCACCATCGGTTACAGTTAGCGACTCGGGAGGTGCAACTCCGAACGGTGTCTACACTATCCCATGTACCCTTGCCGGAAGTTACTCTCTCCGATCCAACGTCTACAATGGAACCGGCGCAACTGGAACCATCGCGGTGAGTATCGCTAGTGCCGCGGTTACCAGTGGCACGTTCAACGTAAACTGGAACAGTCCCAGCACCGTCAAGCCGACGACAGCCCGAGCACTTCTCGGTGCTGCCTTCCACCACTTGCTAGACGATCCAGCCTTTGTCCGAACCACAATGACAGGTGTGGCCTCAGCGCCATGCGTATTCTGGGTTCCGGGACAAGGAGGTCGTTGCCCGATAGGCACTACCAGCGAATACTTGTGTCAGAGTGCACCAGCATGTCCGGTTACGAATGCAGCAGGAGGCCCGGCCACTGAGGTGGACATTGCCGAATGTCAATTCGGTAATCATCCTTGGCTCAATGTTGTCGGCTGCTCCACTGGAGCAACCGGACACGATGTCGGTCCATACCACATTACTGATAGCACTGTGAACGTGAACTCTCGCTGGTGGAATCCAGGCACTACCGGTCTCGTTGCGGGCTACTCTGGCCACAACGATTTGCGGGCTGCCTGTGACGACTTCGTTTCCATGGGTCTCACACTATCGCCTTCAACCGCCACCTGCGACAATGTAGCCAGTGCAGCTGATCTAACCACAGACCCTGGAGCATACGCGCACATCGTGCCTAACGGCCAAATCAAGACCTATGTCAGAGTCAACTTTGGAAGACAACAATTCGGTCAGATCGTCGCTGACGAGTTGAACTTCCTCTTCGGAACACCTCAGAGTAGAGCTACTCAGACCGGTTTTGTTGGCACAGTATGCTACGATGCAAGGACCAGTCCATGCACCCAGTTCACACCCAAATACTACACCTTCACCCAAGTGACGCCCATCGTCTTCGAAGACACGTCGGTCTCCGGAGGAAGCCCGAGCGCCTGGCAGTTCTACACGGAAGGCCAGGGCTTTGACCCCACTCCCGACCAGTACTTCCTCAACAGCCACAGTATCAACACTGGTGCGATCTGTGCTGGCACACCCGCCCTCAAGCCGAACAACTATCACTTCTTCTGCGAACCACAAACAGACACCAATGCCAACGCAGGCGAATTCGCCCCGACAGCCGCTCTATCAAGCGCGTTCTTCCAGAGAGCGATAGGTGACGATCTCAAGTGGAGTCATCACATACCAGGCTTCGCCTTCGTCGACACCTTCGCCGAGAACAATGGCTTCAACTTCCAACAGTGCACTACAACGTGCGTGTCTACCCAGGCAAGTATCGTCAACACTGTAGGCTTCGGTACGCTCGCGGGAGCTCCTTACTTTACATTGTTGAACGCTCGCCAGGTTCCAGGATACACAGCTAGCAACCCAGCAAATCAGCCCACGCCCGGCGTCATACGCCGAGGCTTTTCTCAGGACACCAGCAACCTCAGCCCGTTCACCGCCAACAGCGTCTGGGAATTCGACTTCCTCGCACAGGTCTATGATGCGATGCTCAACGCCAACCCCAACACTGGAGGTGCAGCCGCCCAGTTCATTGACTGGGGAACCACCAGTCACAGCGCCACCTTCAACCCAACCGAGGTTGGATGCAACTCTATCAACGGATGCGCTACCGGCGTTACTACCCAGATCTGGCACATACGCAACGACTGGAAATTCTCGGACGGCAACGATGTCAAGGCTACTGACGTAGCTTACACTATCATCGCCAACCGAGACGTGCCCAGCTCACTGCTTCAGTCCTACGTGCTGAACGTTGTCAGCGCTACAGGTCTCGACTGCGGGACCGGACAACCATGCAAGACACTCCAAGTGAAACTACAAGGCCAAAGCTCACTGTTCGAGTTCAACATCGGCGCCGTGCAGCTCGTCCTTGAAAAGTCACTGTGGGCACCCTATTGCGGTGACCCGCCGGTCGCAGGCGGAGTTTGCGCCAGTCCAACGTTCGACCCGATGTATCCGAGCGCTAACAGCCCGGGCATCGAAGTAGGACCAGGACCATGGTCATGCATTGCTCCGATATCTGGAACAGGTGTCACGGCAGGCCACGTCGGTGGTCCATGCGCTGAGACATCTACCGGTGCGCTAACAGGACAAGCGATAACTCGCGACGGCAGAATCCTCCTCTCGTACAACACTTTCAACGCACGATGCTGCCCAACCGGGCCGACAGCCACCAGTAGCTCGCTCTACAAGCTCAGCTATGCTGACCACAACAACGATGGAGTGGTTAACATTCTCGATCTGGCCGATGTCGCCTCTCACTATGGTACAACTGACCCATACTGGGTCAACTCGAACATTGCAGGAGGCACAACAGTCGGAGCAGTAGACCTGGCAACGGTAGCCATATACTTCGGACACGGCATTACCACACCATTCAGCCCGTCAACGCTCTTCCAGGTAGATCCGCAGATAGACCCGTTCTTCTGTGTCGCTGCTGGATGCTAGTCGAAAGAACCCTTCCAAACTCCCTCATTTTCTTTTTTCTCCGGTCGCAGAGGATATGCCGAACCACAAAATTCGGTAATAACGCACCGCAAACCTAAATTAGCGAAGGTGGACTCCAACCTGTTCTGGGTGCAGTGAACACCGATGGGATTTCGCCTCTACCTGATTAAGCGTCTGATCAACACAGCGATCCTTCTGGTATTCGTGATAGTCCTAAACTTCGCCATCTTCGAGTTGCTGCCAGGAACGCAGGGCTCGATAGCGAACCTGATCCAGAACCCTCGCGTGTCCCCGGACTCGCTTAGGCACCTGGAAATCGTCTACGGGATTTGCAGTGGATTCGACGCTAGCGGAAAATGCATCCCCGCCAGTGTTTGGACCAAGTTTACGGTTTACTTCACTAGGATGATTACGTTTGACTTTGGCACTTCGCAGCAGACGGGAGACCCTGTTCTCTACGACATCGTCAACTCAGGAAGGCTCGTCAACACCCTCCTCCTCCTAGGAGTCTCCACGGCCATCGCACTTGTGATCGGAATCTTTCTAGGGGTGATTGCCGCTTCTAGGCGAGGCGGCTTGTTCGACAGCTCGTCGGTTGTAGTTTCCCTCACTACCTACTCTCTCCCAACATTCTTCATCGGCCTTGTGTTCATCCTGGTTTTCGCTGCAATCCTCGGCTGGTTCCCCGGAGGAGGAGTGACCCCGTCTACCACGGAATGGATCAAAGGCCAAGTGCCCCTTACAGAACAGATTCTCGTCAGAATGAAGTACCTATTCCTCCCAGCTCTAACCCTAACGATGTATTTCTATGGGGGAAATCTCCTCCTAACCAGGGCCACCATGACAGAGGCTTTGACGGAAGACTACATTACAACAGCCAGAGCGAAGGGACTGCCAGAACGAACCGTCCTCTTCAAACACGCCCTGAAAAACGCGTCTCTCCCCATAGTGACCAACGCCGCTCTCTCCTTCGGCACAATCCTATCCGGAGCCATAATTACCGAGACAGTTTTCAACTGGGACGGCATGGGATCTTGGCTCTTCAAAGCCATTGGCTGGCACGACTTTCCGGTCATGCAGGCGGTGTTTTACATCATCGCACTATGCGTGATAGGCGCGAACCTAGTCTCTGACATACTCTACGGCATGATCGACCCTAGAATAAAGTACGAGTGAGTTCGCTGATTGTCCCAGCCAGCCAGATTGCCCTTTTGGGTAGTTAGGCTAAAGAATTTCCTGGCGACCCTGCTCAAGAACAAACTGGCGGCCACGGGCGTTGTCTTCCTCCTCTTTTTCGTGTTCATAGCCCTCGCCGCGCCAATCTTGACTCCCTACACCCCGAGCAGAGACGTGGTATCCGGGAGATTTGATGCGCCCGCGTGGATCTCCTCTATTAACGGGCCCACAGGGTATAGCCAGAACCTAGCCTTCTCTGCCTTAAGTGCGAACCAGTCCGGGACCGGACTCAACGTCCAAAGATCAGCTCAAACAGCCACCTCAGTGGACCTCACAATCTTGTCCGCGCCCCAGGGAGGGATCATTCAGGTCGCCGAGACTCTGTCATATCCCTATCTCGGTCCCCCAAAGTGGATGGGTGGGGAAGCCAAGTTTACCGTCTCGGGAATCTCGGGCAAGTCGTTTGTCGTCTCCGGATACATAGAACGGGTCGGCGAGTACAAATTCCCCGTCTGGCTTCCGACAATAGTAAACCGCAGCGATACATACTCCCCCCACCCGTCAATTGACTCTACGGTCATAGCGTTCAATCAACAACTCGGCCTAAACTCGAACTTCGATGCAGCGACGTACATTTTCGCGCCGAGAAAAGCCAACTACAATTATGTGCTACAATTTACCCTTCCTCCAGGCTTCACTGGAGAAATTCAAGTGATCCAGTTCTCCCTGATCCTATACGGCAACACATGGGGCTTATTCGGCACCGACAGCCAAGGCTACGACATAACGACACAACTTGTGTACGGGGCCCGTCTATCCCTGATAATAGGCCTAGTCGCGACAGCGATAAGCATAGCGCTCGGTCTAGTGATCGGCCTTATGGCTGGATACTTGGGTAAGATTGTTGACGAGGTTCTCATGAGGTTCACCGACATGCTCTTGGTCATACCAACATTACCGTTGCTAATAGTCCTAGTTGCCACGATAGGTCCTAGCCTACTTTACATCATACTCTTCCTGGGGTTCTTTGGATGGATGGGCTTCGCCAGGGTCATCCGTGCCCAAGTTTTGACGCTGCGGGAGAGGCCATTCATAGAAGCGGCCAAGGCAGCGGGGGCTGGGACCGGCTACATAACAGTTCGACATGTCTTTCCAAACATCGTCTCCCTTACCTACGTGAGTTTGGCTCTTTCCGTCCCTGGGGCTATCGTGGGGGAGGCAGCTCTAAGTTTCCTAGGCCTAGGGGATCCAAACACCACGACTTGGGGCCAGATGCTGGGAAGGGCCAACAATGCTGGGATCAATACGGCAAATCTTGCCTGGTGGTGGATAGTGCCACCAGGGCTCGCCATAGCCATACTTTCCCTATCCTTCGTCCTGCTCGGTTATGCACTAGATGAGATGTTCAACCCGAAGCTCAGAAAACGCAGATAGAAGTATGACTCCCAGCTTTCTCGACGAAATCCGTTACAGAATACCCAAAGCTTATTTTGGCGGGATAGCTCCGCTTTCGCAGGACCCCGTGCCAAGAAATCATGTCAGTTCTCCAGCTTGAAGGCGTCACAACCCACTATCGAACCCTAAGGGGATGGGTCAGGGCTGCCGAAAACGTCAGCTTTGAAGTCGGCAAGGGCGAAGCATTGGGGCTAGTGGGAGAATCTGGATGCGGTAAAACCACAGTTGCCTTGTCCATTCTAAAAATCCTACCAGCCGGTGCCAAGATAAGAAAAGGAAGAATTCTCTTCGATGGCACCGACCTTGTCCCGCTCAACGACTCCGAGATGAGAAAAGTCAGATGGAAGGGCGTGTCAATAGTGTTCCAGGGAGCCATGAACGCGATGAACCCTGTCTTCAAGGTCGGCGACCAGATAATAGAAGCGATCAAGCTTCACGAGCCTGACGTGACCAAAGCTGACGCGTACAAGAGAACTGAAGCCCTTTTGGAAATGGTTGGTGTCGATGCGTCCAGAGTCAACAATTACCCCCACGAGTTCAGCGGAGGAATGCGGCAGAGGGCATTGATCGCTATGGCTCTAGCTTGCAATCCGAAATTGCTGATCGCCGACGAGCCAGGTACTGCCCTCGACGTCATTGTCCAATCGCAGGTCCTGCAGCTGATGAAAAGCCTGAAGGAAAAACTAGGTCTCTCAATGGTCATGATAAGCCATGACCTATCAATTGTGGCTGAGGTCTGCGAAAAGATCGCAATCATGTACGCTGGCAGCATTGTCGAATATGGCGACGTCGAATCCGTCTTCAAAGAACCTCTCCACCCATACACCCAAGGTTTGTTGGGCGCCTTCCCGAGCATCAAAGGCGAGAAAAAGAAACTCATCTCCATACCCGGACAACCACCGGACCTCCTCCATCCACCGACCGGATGTCGATTCCACCCTCGTTGCCCCTACGCAATGGAGGTTTGCAAAAAGGAAGTCCCTGTTCTCCAGAAGCAGGGATCTGGAGAGCATACCGTCGCCTGCTACCTCTACTAAATAATGATCGCCCCAAGCTAGGGTTTTGAGTCTTGGAAAACCAAGTAATAATATCTGCTGACGGATTAAAGAAACATTTTCCGGTCAAGCAAGGTTTTCTTTCCACGGTTTTCTCGAAGAACATTTTGTCAGTCAAGGCTGTTGATGGAATAAACCTGTTCGTAAGGAAGGGTGAGATTCTGGGCCTCGTCGGTGAAAGCGGGAGCGGCAAGACAACAACAGGCAAGTTGCTACTGCGACTCATCGAACCCACGGCAGGCAGGATAGTGTACAAGGACAAGGACGTTACACACCTGTCCTCCCGCGAACTGAAGCCCCTCCGCCGTGAGATGCAGATTATCTTCCAAGATCCGTTCGAATCCCTAGACCCGCGAATGCTGGTCAAGGACATCGTCGCCGAGCCAGTCAGAATTCAGCGAGTGGCTAGGACAGATGACGAGGTCTACGAGCGAGTGAAGCAAATACTCAGGGAAGTAGAACTCCGACCTCCTGAGGAGTTCATGCTAAGATTTCCCCATGAACTCAGTGGTGGACAGCGGCAGCGAGTCGCAGTCGCTCGCGCTTTCATATTGGACCCAGAGTTCGTTGTGGCAGACGAGCCGGTTTCCATGCTGGACGTTTCGATCAGGGCAGAGATTCTGAACCTCATGCTCGAGCTAGTCCAGAAGAGGGGAGCATCGGTCCTCTACGTGACACACGACCTTGCTTTAGCAAGGCACATCTGTGATCGGATCGCGGTGATGTACCTCGGCAGAGTTGTGGAAATTGGCAGCACTGATGCCATCCTTAACCATCCTCTCCACCCCTATACCAAAGCCTTGATCGCGGCAGTCCCTGTTCCCGACCCCAATTCCAAACGGGTAGGCGAGGTGATTAGCGGCGAAATTCCCAGCCCGATCGATCCTCCGCCAGGCTGTAAGTTCCACACGAGATGCCCGTATGTCCATATCAGATGCACCTTCGTTGATACGCCTCTGATAGAGGTGGAGGAAGACCACTGGGCGGCGTGCCACTTGGTCGATTTGCCGACCAACGGGTCTGACAAAGCGAAAGCGCCCATCTCAAGCCTTGACCTGACGACGTCAGGCTAGAAGAACCGGGCCGCTGTGCGACACTACCAACTAGGGTAGGCATCCTCCCTGTATCTCAGCGGCAGTCGCCGAGTAGGGATACCAGAGATAGATGGTCCAGATTTTTCCGTTGGAAAGCGCAATGTTCCTGTTGACGCACCTTATCTGATCTTTATCATGATCGAACAGAATTGGCGGTGGGACAGATTGGTTCCAGTGAACATCACCGTTCTCGTCAACGAACTTGATCCGCGGGTCAGTTAGAAGCAAATGCCCCGTAGGGGGAACTACTGACCCTGCGATGATTACGTCGACCCCTGGATCATAGATGTTGTTGTTGTTCACGTCATACACAACTGTATCGCTACTCGCATCGTACATGCTATTGCCATTCTGATCGTAGTACTTGAGGAGCGGGTCTGAAAATAGGCTGGCACCGGAAGGAGGCGTAGCAACCGTTCCCGCTGAGTCAACTGGCAGTAGCTGATCAGTGGCCGGGTCATAAACGCCGTTATTATTCGCGTCATAGACGACTGGTTCCGCAGGGGCCGTGCAGTAGGTGCCTATCTGAGGGATGTTGACGTCAGATACACATGTTCGATTGAATGTCTGCCCCCAGATATTGAAAAAGTCGCCGAAGGTAAAGACAGCAATCTGATTTGACTGGATCCAAATCGTCCCGCTTGCGTCCCTAGTACTCAGCGGTGCGTAGCCAGGAGGCCCTAAGCTGTCCAGGGTATGGTTGGACGATCGGATTCCGCCAGGGGTGCCTATTCCCGAGGGTAGAGTATAGTTTACCCCTGGAGGGCGGTAATCATAGATGGCCAGCTTTAGGCGCCAGTCAATCGCAAGACCACCATTCCCGTATGGATTTCCGAACTGGAAGTAGACGAAAACTGAGACGATTGTTACAACCAAAACCAAGACTGCAAGCTTTGTTCTAGTCCCGGATCTTCTTCGAAAACCACTACTACTCGCCAAAGACCCAGCTCCACTATAACTCTAGATTAGTGTCCTTTAAGAACATCGGCTACAATATTCAACAGTGACGACACGTGTCTCACCGAATGAGGCCAATTTCAATCCTAACGGTAGGCATTCTAGTCGTGTTGATTCTCGCGTGTCAATCCCCTCTTCTGAAGGCCCAGAGTGTCCCGAATTCACCTGCCATGTCCGTCTCAATCTCGAACGGCGTTACGTCAGTCTCCATTCTCCTGCAAGCTAGCCAGAATCTCACTTCTCAGGATCGGTTTTTCTCACTCCCACAATTCAATGGACAATTAGTTGGCCAGAACGCCAGCACGGTGTCATCAATCGTTCAGGATTCTGTCAGGACACTGAGTCCTCACGCAAGCGTAAGTAATCTAAGACTGGGCCTATCATCATCCCCTCCGACAAATGGGACAGTTCTACAGTGGTTTAACGTGTCTCTCCAATTCCAAGTAGGCGGGATCCAGACCCCCGAGAATGGCAATGAGAGAACTGACCTGTCTTGGAAGTCATTTGTCATTGCCTCCAACATTACCATTGGAGGGATCGAAGTAAATACCGTTGGTAGCACGTACATGCAAGCTGCAGCCACATATCTTCAAGCCCTTGAAGCCCCATCTCAAGGGACCTTCGCTTTCAGAAATCTGATCAATAACCGAGTCGTGACGGCGATAGGACTTCCATCTGCCATCTTGAGGATTCAACTATTGAACTTCACAAGGTTTCTGCCTCAGGTCGACACTTGGCAACAGAGCTACAATTTCACCTCAAGGTCTGCGACATGGTCGTTTACTGCCGACCCGAATCTTGGGCTTGTGGTCCAACAAACGAGTAACGAACCACACGTAACGGAAAAGGTAACGAGCGGCTTTTTCTATGTCCTTAAGGCGACAATATCGGCCCCCGCCAGGTCGATCGCCCGAGGAGACACGATACTCGCATTCTTCCAGGATACTTCAGAAGCACTGATGGGAACAGTCATAGTCGCGATACTAGCGCTCGGGTCTGCCACATATCTCTACGAGAGACGCACCCTGAAAAGTCGCAGTACTCGGAAGCCTAAGCATTAAGGCCCCCGAACTGAAGCATCGTGCAGTCTCGAGCCTATCCAGAGCCAGCGAGAGCACAAATGTTGTTCACGTCACAAGAATCTTCGGAGTCGGACTCTTCGTGTCCTATCGATCATAGTCTTTGGCCGAGTCAATTGATTGATTGAAAAATTGGTGCGGGGGGTGGGATTCGAACCCACGAAGGCCTTCGCCACAGGGTCCTAAGCCCTCGGCGGGCGTAAGTATGCCCACTGCCCATTTGACCTGGCTATGGTACCCCCGCTACGTGGTGCTCCGGGCGGGACTCTCCGCGGCTGAGGGCCGCTTTTGAACCCGCGATCAACGGCTATGGAGTTCTTGATTCTCCGCCGCTACCCGGCGAGAGCACGATTTGCCGCCTACCGTTCTTCGCTAGGCTAAGGCCGCTATGCTAAACCGGGCTACACCACCGGAGCATCGTTCCGGGGCCACTGTCGCATAGTCTTTTACCTTTTTGTTGGTCCAGAGTCTAGACCGGTTTGGAGTTTTCCCAGAGGAATTCGAAGTAGATCTTTCCGAATTTTACAAGCCCGGCGTGCTCGGAGGATATGGCTAAGGTGAGTCCCTTCTCCGGCTCCTCGCCTAGAAGGATGATGATCTCGTTGCTGTCTGATATCAACCCTCCTCCAAACATTTGCTCACGAACCCTGACCTCTGCCAGCCCCTTCAACTTTCTGATCGTATCCTTGGAAGTGAGACTTGGAACCATTATTGAGACTTTGATCCCATGATTATTCATGAGCGAGAGCAGAGGTGCGGCGACTGAGATCACGGACTCTGGAACTACAGGCATGGCAACCAGTAGTTCTCGCCTGGTTCTCCCGAGGGTCTCTTTGATTCTATCGAGAATGTTGTTCTGTCCTCTAACGATCCATATGTCCGGTCTCTCTTGGACTTCCTTTTTCTCGTAGAGAGGCTGCAGTTCTGACATCGCATCGGTCTGGCTCGACTTGAGAGTGTTCTCGATCCGGACCCTGGAAAATTCAAGGGCGGTCGAAGGAGGTTTGGCAAAATACTTGCTTGGCCTGCCTTGCTCTATTTCCACCCAACCCTTTCGCTCAAGATTTCCCAGAATTTCATAGATCTTCGAGTATGGAATGCCAGCAGAAGTGCTGAGCTGGCTGGCCGGCAACGGGCCGGCCTCCACTAACGAGATGTATGCCTTGATCTCGTATTCAGTCAAGCCAAAATCCTTCAAGGCTCTTCTAGTTGTCTCCGACACAGTCATCGTATTCGCCTTCGAGCGAGCTAGGACAGGAACCTCGTCGGTTCTCGGAGAGAGAGTGTAAATAGCGAGGAAGGCATTGTAATCATATTGCGATCGGAGGTCCTTGCTTTGCTTGATAAGAACCTAGTGATGGACAGGTTGAAAACTGTCCTGGACCCGGAGATCGGCCGAAGCATAGTAGACCTCAACATGGTTCGCGGCATCACAATCAACGACGGAAACGTTGACGTCAAGATTGCGTTGACCGTTGCACATTGTCCACTCGCAAAGACTCTCCAGACAGACGTGGAGAACGCCGTGCGAAAGCTAGAGGACGTGAGATCCGTAAAGGTCGAGACGACAACTATGACGCGAAAGGAGCTTGAGGAACTGAAGGTTAAGCTGCACGCGGCAACGGGACCATCGACTCCTCAAAAAAGTAGTTCCGTTGTCGGCCCTGGGATTGAACGTCTCGGCAGACGGGGTATTCGCAGCATAATCGCCGTGATTTCAGGAAAGGGGGGCGTTGGAAAATCCTTCGTCACAAGCATGCTCGCGTCGGAGCTGAAGAAGCGCGGATACGAAGTAGGGATCCTAGATGCAGACCTCACGGGTCCCAGCATTGCCAAAGTGCTAGGTGTGACGGGCAAACCTCACAAAGGTCCCAGTGGCAGCATCGTTCCTGTAAAGACCAAAACCGGGATCAAAGTGATGTCAATCAACCTAGTCTTGGAGGATCCCAATATGCCAGTTGTCTGGCGGGGCCCAATCGTCAACAGCGTAATCCGCCAACTCTACTGGGACGTTGACTGGGGGGACCTGCACTATCTGCTCGTCGATCTGCCGCCGGGAACCAGTGATGCACCCTTGACAGTCTTTCAATCTCTTCCCTTGGACGGAGTCATTGTCGTCTCTTCTCCACAGGACCTTGCCTCCATGATCGTGTCGAAAGCAGTGAACATGGCCAAGAAGATGGACGCACCGATCCTGGGACTAGTCGAGAACATGAGCTATCTAAATTGTCCTCACTGCGGCCAGAGAGTTAGTCTATTCGGGAAACCACAAGGCGAGAAGCTGGCCCTCGAACTGGGCCTACCATTTCTGGGCGCAGTTCCCTTGGACCCGAGCATAGCCCGGCTTTCGGACGAGGGGAGAATAGAGGACTATTCCAGCCCCATCATTACCGGCATCGCAGACGAACTCCGCATGAGGGCTACCAAACAGGTAGAACAGCTGACCCAGAGTCTTCCAATCGCTTGGTCTGTCGAGCCTGCATCGCAAGCATAGTCCAACATCCTCGTGAGCCTATCTCGGCCAGCGAATCTTTTAACCCAAGTCCCGCCTATACCTAGGCGAGCGCTAGCATGTCAGGGAAGAAAAGGGCAGTCGTTCGAAAGACGAACAAGAAGCATGCGAAGAAGGCGAAACCGGCCAAACGCGTGAAGCCCAGAGAGACTTCTAAGAAGACCCTTTCGAAGAATGCACCCGCCCAGCCATCACAGGTTATTCCATCTCCAGCCCGTGTCGAGCCGCCTGCCATAGAACGCTCTATCATAACAATTGGAACAATTCGCGGCGATACAGCTATCGGTGATCTTCTGGTCGCCTTCCCAAGGACAAGGGATGTTCTAGTCAGAAAGGGTCTGAGACTAGAAGCTGAGGATGCCGGAGACATCTACATGACCCTCGACGCCTTCTCGGCCATGAATGGGCTGAAAACCGAAAATCTTGTCCTGGACATAGTAGAGGTAGCCAAGGAACCGTTACCTCAACCCCCTGTTTCCCAACTCGTTGCGGCACCTGCAACCTAGATCTCATGCCGGTATGTCGCGGTCCTTGGATTTTTCGATTGACTAGGCTAACTGGTCGTGTCTAAGACTGACTGCTCGCACCCGAATTCTGATCAGCGGTATAGTCCAAGGAGTTTTCTTCAGACGGAAGATAACTGAACAGGCGCGGCGACTCGGAGTTACCGGCTGGGTAAGAAATCTTCCTGATGGTAAGGTGGAAGCCGTCGCCGAGGGTGACAAGGAAAAACTCGACGAACTCATCCAATTCTGCCAGGTTGGTCCTTCCGGAGCTAGAGTTAAGAGTGTTGCAGTGGACTGGGCCGAGCCTAAAGGTGAGTTTCGAGGGTTTAGAATAACCCGCTAGGGTTCTCGGGCTCTTCTGTCATGGCTGAATGATCGAAGATCCGAACTCTTCGTAGTACTTTCGAGCTATCGCAACGGCGTCACTGCTGCGCTTGAGAAAGAAACCGTATTCCGGGTGTGAGTCGCCCGCGAACGAGGCTGCTTTCGAGAAATATTTGTTCACGCCGTCTAGGTCGCCTCTGTACAAAGCGATTCCGCCAGCAACCCTGTAAGCGACCTCTGCTCTCAGCCTATTCCCTTGGGCTTCGTATTCTTGAGCCTCCTTCAGAACCTGTTCTAGAGAGATCATGATTTTCTTTGGATCTAGGAACATTAATCGAGACATAGCCTGGTAGAGGTCGCCGTCCCCTCCGCTGAGCTCTCGCAGTCTGGTCGCCAATATAGGCTCTGCATTTAGGTTGGGAGAAGGATTCTCTTGTTTCGTCTTGCCAAAGCCTAGTTTCAAGGCGCGCTTGTTCTCCTACGGGAGTGCCCGGTAAGTCGTTTTAGTGAACAATTTAAGAATTGACCTGTCGTAGGACTCCGCTGGCGAGATGGATGCTAGGAAGGATTACTTGTGAGTTCTGAAGATCAGCTGATTAGGAAGAAGGATGCAAAAAATAAGGCCCGGCGTCGGAAGAGAGGGCCGTATAGGAAATCTTCGAGTGGAAGACTGATCAAGTATTAGGCTTCGAAATGAACTATGATGCCTCCCTTTCAGGGAAATGGACGGCACACCGGGCTAGAAAGACGCAGCCAGGCTAGCGGGACGACGAGCATTAGAACGTTACCATAACGTTACTGGTGGATTGGTATCTTTCGATACTTCGCAATGCTGCTGGCCTCGATGCTTACGGTTTCTGCACAGCTGTGGTGACCGAAACAAATCGTGCAGTGTTCCACGTCCCAGCTGGGGTCAACTCTCCTACATGTCTCGCACATGAGGCCGAGCGCGCGAATATCCGTGCATGCCTGACAGAACTTTCTTGAAACGTCAAGGGGGTTCGGGTCCCCGACCAGCGTGGATGCGATGTCTCTGCTGATCTGACGGACCTCGCCCGCATTTTCAAGGTCTATCGCTTCTCCTCGGACTTGGTGCCTGTATTTGCTGACCGCGGCTTGCGTAACTCCCAGTCTTTCCGCGACAAGTTCTTGTTTCATTCCGTAGCCTTCTATGAGCTCGCGGGCTATCATGGCGCGCAATGCTGGAATAACGGATTTCGATGCGACTTCGCACGGAATAATCAATCAGGGGCCACTGGTAAAACAGCCACGGAATCTATTTAAACATGACCTATGTCATAATCTTTCCTACGAGGTTCCCAAGAGCAAATTCGTCAATAAACAGTCCCGATTTCAAATCTGGAAACCATTCTGAAGTTCGCCGCGAAATCGCTTGGAGTCCGACGAAATGGCTTGGGGGTTCCAGGGGTTCTAGTAGAAATTCCGAACTGAGGCCAAGCCACGAACTGCCCCGATTCGACTGGAATCACCTGCAGACTAGAACTCGTATCTTCACCAAACGGGCATGTTCAAGGTTCTCAAGTCGAAGAGTAGAGGAGGATGTCCACTTTCAAGCCCAGGAGTAGTATTCACAGTTTGACCTGATCTCGTGCCGAATGCCCAGTCGCCTTCGAGCCCGGAAAAAGCCACCAAGGGAACCTATAAGTCAAAACAACATCGCTTGTAGTTAGGGGAAAATATGGTTACAGTCGAAGCTATTGAAAAAGAGCTTGAGAAGGTTGTCGATCCAGAGATTGGGCTTCCGATAACTGAGATGCATCTGGTTGACGAGATAAGCATCCAAGACAACGGGGAGATTTTCATCAAGTATCATCTCACCGCCCCGTTCTGTCCGCCCATCTTCGCGGAGGATATAGGGATGAACATAAGAACGCTCACTTCTCAACTCGAGGGTGTCAAGAAGGTTACCGTGGTCCTCCACGGACACGCACTGGCGAACGAGATCAATCAAAGAGTCAATCCAGGCTACACTCCACCTCCCGTCCAGCCGGCAACGGCTGCACAAGCAAAGTCATGAGCCAAACGTGGCCTCAGTACGTCAGGCTATGTTCCGTCGAAGGCCTCACCTAAAGGCGTCGTACAGAAAGGCTCCCAGCAAGCCTCCAAGGATCGGTCCAACAACATAGATCCATAGATTTCCGAGAGGAGCCAGACTGAAGACCGTTGAGGCTATTGTTGGCCCCCAAGTTCTAGCCGGGTTGAGGGACGCTCCCGAAATAGGCCCGAACATCCAGACTATGGCCGCTAGAGCAAGTCCTATGGTGACTCCCGCTCTGCTAGGGTCCGCCGCTTTGTCCGTAGCACCGAATATCGTGAAGACAAGAATGGCGGTGCCAATAACCTCGGCTAGAAGTACGGCACCGATGCCAAATTGGGGGCTCGGAATAGTATCTCCTAGAAATGTTGACTGCGCAGTTTGTACAAGATCTCTATTGTTGCTCGAGGTCCACAATGCTAGCTGGACGAAACCTGCGATGGTTGCGCCTGCAAGCTGGCCGAGAATGTATGGTGCCACCTTCCTTGATTCTATTCTCCGGGTAGCCCAGTGAGCGATTGTTACTGCAGGATTGATGTGGGCGCCGGTTAGCCGGCCAATGGTATAGACCGCCATCAGTAGGGCCACGCCGTGGGCGAGACCGATGAAGCCGAGACTTGGCCCCGTGATTCCTCCGCCCGTGATGGGGCTGTCTAGAAACGTGACGGCTGTTATTGTCCCTGGGCCGATAGTTGTGAGGAGAAAGGTGCCATAGGCTTCAGCTAGTGCTGCACGTCCCATTTGGTTCATGGGAAAGTCAATTCTCGCTGGTTTCTACGTATATAGCGCTTGTTTTGTTTTGTTTTGGCCCAGCGATCCCCTTCCATTGTCCGGGGATCGTTCAGGCTCGCCTGGGCAAAGAATTTTCTATAGTAGATAACACTCTATTAGCGCGGGAATTTGACTGTAACCAACAGTTTCACTTGGATGATTGGCGGTCCTCAGGGCAGTGGAATCAACTCGGTCGCGGAGAACTTTGCGAAAGCCTGCATTAGAGGAGGGCTTCACATATTTGCTAATATCGAATATCATTCTAACATCAAAGGGGAACACAGCTACTACAGGCTCAGGGTAGAATCAAAAGCGCCTCGCTCCCATGTGGACTGGGTCGACTTGTTGGTCGCCCTCGATCGAGAAACGATATTTGGTGATATGAACAAGCCTCACCCGACTCATCGGGGTCATAGACACGAGGTTAGCCCTGGTGGCGGAATAATCTATGACCGCAGCTTGAACCTTACACCTGATTCTTTCGGGCGAGACGATATCAAACTCTTTCCCATTCCCTACATGGATCTTCTAGTTGACGCTCTGAAGGAGTTCGGGAAGGACAAGGAGCTCAGCAAATACCAGGTAATGGTCAACACCATCGCCCTAGGCGCCTCCCTTGGTCTAGCTGACTATGACTTCGATCTTGCGACAGAAGCTATCAGGGAAGGGTTCACGGGACGAAAGGCAGCGCTCGGAGATCTGAACGTCAGCGCTGCAAGACGCGGGTTCGATTATGCGAAGAAGAGTTTCGGTGAAGATGCCTTTCCGACAAAGCTGCGAAAGCAACCGCTGTCTGGAAAGCGGATGATGATCAGAGGAGTCCAAGCGGTGGCGATCGCCAAGCTCAAGGCCGGATGTGGATTCCAAACATACTATCCGATTACACCAGCTACTGATGAGAGTGAGTACTTGGAGTCTCATCAAAAGGACTACAACATGATTGTTGTACAAGCGGAGGACGAGATTTCCGCGATCAACATGGCGACAGGTGCCGCGCATGCGGGCCTCAGGTCGTCAACGTCGACATCCGGACCGGGATTTTCTCTGATGGCCGAAGGTCTCGGATGGGCAGGAATAACTGAGGCACCTGGACCAGTTGTTGTGCTATATCAGCGAGCGGGTCCTGCAACGGGGCTACCGACCAGAACCGAGCAGGCAGATCTGAGATTCGCTCTCCACGCTGCCCACGGCGAATTTCCCAGAATCATTATCGCACCGGGAGACGTGGTCGAAACCTACTACGACACGTTTGACTCGTTCAACTACGCGGAACACTACCAGGTACCGGTAATCCTGTTGACTGACAAGTTTCTGGCGAGCACGTACCAGGACATAGTTCCGTTCAACGGCGACAGTCTAAAGGTCGATCGCGGCGACATGGTCCGAGAATCAGACCTGGCCACGGGCGCAGACTATAGACGCTATCGATGGACAGAACTAGGCATCTCTCCCCGAGCAATTCCTGGCCAGAAAGGTGGAATATTCTGGACAACTGGAGACGAGCACGACGAGTACGGTCACATCACCGAGGCACCGGATATTCGGATCAAGATGATGAGGAAGAGAATGCGAAAAGTCGAGCTAGCAGGACAAGTGATTCCCGATTCAAAGAAGGCGACCCTACACGGACCGAAGTCTGCTCCAATTACTCTCTTAGGCTGGGGATCATCAAAGGGCGCGATACTCGATGGAATGGAAGACCTCAAGAGCGATGGGATAGAAACAAACTTTCTACAGGTACGATACGTCAATCCTTTCCCAACCAACTTCGTCCAGCAAGTACTGGGGGCTGCAAGAAGAAAAATCGCTATAGAAAATAACTATTCGGCACAGATGGCAGGTTTGGTCCGTGAAAAAACCGGTATCGGAATGGACAACATCATTGTGAAGTTCGATGGTAGACCATTTTCCCAGAACGAGATCTATGAAGGTGTCAAAGACATAATAAAGAACGGAATCAAGGAGGTTACTGTATCGCATGCTTGAGCTGAAAACGTACCGGACGCAAGTTCACAACGACTGGTGTCCTGGCTGTGGAGACTTCGGAATTGTCAACGCGATTCAGATGACACTGCTGGAAATGCAGCTAGAACCGCACAGGGTCGCGATCTTCTCAGGAATCGGATGCTCAGGCAAGACTCCCCACTTTGTGAACGCGTACGGTTTTCACACGCTTCACGGTAGAGTGCTTCCAATTGCTACTGGCGCTCGCCTGGCTAACCCGGGATTGACCGTTGTGGCTGTGGGTGGCGATGGAGATGGGCTGGGCATTGGCGCAGGGCACTTCGTTAACACGGGACGGAGAAATCTGGACTTTACCTACGTCCTGTACGATAATGGGGTCTATGGTTTGACAAAAGGTCAAGCTTCTCCGACATTGCCGAAGGGCATCAAAACGAAATCGATGCCTGGACCGGCCATTGTTGAGCGCGTGAACCCGATTGCAATGGCTATCGCTTCCGGCTACACGTTCGTAGCACGAAGCTATGCTCTCGATGTGCGCCATCTCAAGCAGACTCTCCGAGCCGCGATAGAACATCGGGGAAGCGCGTTCGTGGATGTCTTGCAGACCTGTCCGACGTACAATGATATTAACACGAAGGAATGGTATGGGGGGGAGGACCTTCCGGTCAAAGTGCCGAGACTCTACAAGCTGGAAGATTCAGGATACAATGGCGCGGTCGCGGATCCTTCGTTAGAAGGAGAGGTTAACGCGAAGAAGGGAAATGCGCTGGTGAAGTCTTTTGAGTGGGGCGACAAGATACCGATTGGTGTCTTCTTCAAGATGGAAGTACCGACCTTTGAAGACCAGCTGGCACTGCGAATGCCCGCCTTGAAAGACAAGCCCTTTGTCGAACAGGACATCTACAACCGCGATATTACGCCGCTGCTGGACGAACTTACCTAGATCGGGAAAACCTGAGCCGTTCCGAAGCTGAGCAGGCTTCGACTCTCGTACTTGCGGCGCGAGGTCTAGTCGCTAAGACCCCTATTTTTCCGGGAACACTTTCTGTCTGGCATTGATAGTGGGCGGGACAGAACGATCAAAGCACAATTCGGGCTTAGATAGATAGTGAGTCATCCTCGTCTACAGCCTGGATTAATCGTTGTAATAGATCCGCCTGTTCAGATCTTGAATCAGGGCTGGAAATGGGGCGATCATGGTGAAAAATGTCGGAGTCTTGAATCGGTGCGGGCGTCTATGACAGGTTTATCGAGACGTTCTTGGTCCGCGTGTAGAATTCTAACGAGCGTATCCCATTTTCATGCCCGATACCGCTGTCCTTGTAGCCGCCGAACGGGGTCTGAGGAAAAGTCACCAAATACTCGTTAACCGCTAGTCCACCAACTTGGAGACGAGCCGCGAGCTCATGAGCTACTTTCAAGTTGCTTGTCCAAACTCCTCCGTAGAGTCCGTAATCTGTCTCATTGGCCAAGGCAACAACCTCCTCTAAGGTCTTGAACTTGGTAATGCTGAGGACGGGTCCGAAAATCTCGTCACAGCCAATTTTCATCTTACCGTTGACATTCTCGAAGATGGTGGGTTCGACGAAATTCCCCTTCTGCAATCTCGGGTCGGTCGGCTTTTTCCCTCCGCAGAGAAGGCTAGCCCCTTCTTCGAGGCCGTCTTCGACAAATGCTAGTACAATGTCTTGGCGGGATTTCGAGGCTAATGGTCCCATCTCGCTGGTTTCGTCCGTGCCAGGCCCGACTCTTATCGCTCGGGTCTTGGCAACGAGATCCTTTACGAAGCTGTCGTACACATTCTCATGAATGAAGGCTCTAGATCCGGCCCAGCACATCTGTCCAGCGTTGGTAAAGATTCCTTCTTTCACACTCTTAGCGGCCTTCGTCAGGTCAGCGTCGGGGAAAACGATGTGAGGGTTCTTCCCACCTAACTCCAAGAGAACTCGAGTAACATTCTTCGCCGCGGATTCCATTACCTGCTTTCCAGTCTCAGCAGACCCCGTGAATACGATCCCGTCCACTTGCGGGTCGGAAACGAGGGCTCCGCCAACATCTGCGCCTGATCCCGTTACAATATTGATGACTCCTTTGGGGATGCCAGCCTTGAGCGCTAGATCTCCCAGCATGATAGCTGTTAGAGGCGTAATCTCAGATGGCTTCATGACAACTGTGTTCCCCGCAGCAATGGCGGGTGCCAAACTTCTCGCAGCTAGTGCAATCGGATAGTTCCAAGGAACAATGTGCACGGTTACTCCGAGCGGTTCTCGAAGAGTGTAGTTCAACCGTTTTGTAGGTACCGGTATGGTTTCTCCTTCAATTTTGTCGGCCAATCCGGCCCAGTACTCGAATGCTCTCGCCGCCCAAGCTACGTCACCCTTTGACTCTCGGAGAGTCTTACCCTCGCTCAGAGACTCAAGTCTAGCCAGTTGTTCTGAACCCTCCCTGACTAGACCGGTGAGCTTGGTGAGGAGACGTCCTCTCTTGCTTGGATCGATGTCGACCCAGCCCGTCGACTCAAGTGCTGACCTTGCACTCTCGACTGCGGCTTTCGCATCTTGCTTGGTGGCTCGTGGAACCTCGGCGACAACCTCGTTGTTCGAAGGGTCAAGGATTGATGAGACAGCACCGTTAGAGCTGTCCTTCCACTCTCCGCCAATCAGCATCTTGTACTTCTGAATCTGAACTGTCAAGTCTGTACTCCAAACCGGGTGAGGCTATAAAAGAGCCTTCCCTAGGAAGGAATCGTTTGCGTCTTTATCTCGCGAGCCATGTTGATCAAAAGCTGGACTCTTCGATCAAGGTCGGGATATCTGCTGAGTAAGCCCTTTGAGTTGTGACCCACGAACAGCCCGGCACCTGGCCCAGGTAAGTGGGCATGATAGGCTGAATGAACTTTCAGCAAGGCGGACGCGAGGGCCAAGGGTTTTCCTGTGTATTTGACCGATGACTGGTCCGCCAAGAGTTCTCGTTCTCTATGAACTGCCGCCTCAACAAGATGTAGGATCGGATCAAAAGCAAAAGCCAACTTGGCCAACCTGGCGAATCCTTTTTCCTGAGAGTCGTTGTTCTTCAAATGAGATAGCTCGTGAGCGACGACCGCCTCAACCTCTGTCGAGGACATTGATGCGACCATTTCCGGGGAGACTGCCACAACGTTCCGTCCGTTGTTTTTAAGGGAGAAGGCGTTTCCAACTGTTGCTTCTCTAAGATCGACTCCTTGGATGTTCATCTTTCTGCAAAGATCTGCACAGGTCTCGCTCACGGTAGAGGCTGAGAGAGATCCCGCAATCATGCCTTCAAGCATCCTAGGGAACGCGAATTTCCTCGCAACAAGAGACAAAAGAGAAGCGATCCCGAGAGATGCGACCAGCGAGCTTCCGAATACGAGTTCTACCGTTCGTTGCCTTTGCCATTCGTATGAATCGAGGAAAAGGGTGCAAACGACAAGGCTGATTCCGAGAAAAGACCAAAAGAAAACAGAGGAGGATAGAATTGGATAGAGCATCATGGATCTTCGTAGAGGATTTCCCTTGCTCGATCGGTAAGCGATGTAGGAGGAGGCTTGGATTATCAGAACGACAGTTACAATTCCCAGGGTCGCTATTGAAAGAAAATAGGCGGAGTAAAGCTCCAGGCTTATCGTTGCCCGGACTCCCTTCGAACTTTCTCTTCCAGTCTCTTCAGATCCTCCTTAGGAATCTCATCCATGTAGTCGTGTAGGGTAGAGATTATGCTAGGTCCGAAGGCAGTCAGCAGCCTGTCGACGAATCCCTTCACGACACGACCTTTGACCTTGTCCTCGGAGTGGAGGCGATAGACGTATCTGGACCCTCCTCTGCCAACGGCTTCGTCCCGTGCCAAGATACCTTTCTTGTATAGACGATCCAGTGTCGTACTGATCGTTGTATACGCAAGTCCGCGTGTAGAGTGAAGGTCTTGGGCGACTTGGCGGGCAGAAGCGTTTCCCAGCCGGACAACTGTCCCGAGAACCGCTGCTTCTAGATCTCCAAGCTCCAAAGCTGAAGTATCAGTCAGCTATCTGCAATATCTAACTTTCTATTCCGGTCGGAGCTCGTTAGGTTCGGGTTTTCGCAGATATTATCGGGCGAGATTGGGGATTCAGATTCTCTGGACAGTTCTCTCGATATGCCGCTCGGAGGTTTCTAAGCATCTGCATTGCCGGAAACCAAGCGTCTCGCTCCATCGAGAAGTGGGGAGAGTCTTGCTGAAGGAAGAGGGGACGTAGGAAAACAAGGGCCCGAGTTGCACCCATGGGCTGATCGGGGAAGGTTGGTGGACTCCAGCTTCACCTTACCACCGTTCAAAAGCCTGGTAGTACCCTAGGCTGTATGATCGTGGTTAGAGATTCCCTAAAGCGTAGAGTTCTCGTTTTCTCAAACGTTAGTGGGTATATCTGTTGAAGAAGACGGCATACGCCTCATTACTAGTGTTAGCACTTTCAGTTATGTTCGTCCCGCTGTTCTTAGTCAATGTCCACGCAACCAACGGATGCATTACTACCTGCCGGCTCAAAGCGGACACGACCGTGCCGGCTGCAGACGGAATTGTATATGTTGAGCTGGACAACAATACTGGCTCAGTCTATTCCTTACCGCACACATTCTCGTTCCTAAACAATAGTCAGCATACTCTTACCGTTCTAAACACGACTCTGTCGGCACCCTCAGGAGCTCGCTACGTCTGGAATGAATGGACACATTCTAGTTTGCAGTGGACGCCAACCCTGATGATGCGGACTCCGATCATGCTCTTCAATTATACAGGATCGTCTGATGGCGGGCCGTTCACAGCGAAGTTTGACAAACAGTTCCAGTACACTTTGACCTTCAAGGATGTTGCGGGACAATCATTGACTCCTGCTCCAACTTCTGTTGTATTGTCAAGTAGCGTATCGACGATAACAACGTCAGCATATTCGGCTCAGTGGCTCTCAGCTACATCCTGGACAGTTACCTCGGCGACTTGGGAAGGTTACCAAGGAGCCCTGCTTGCCCCTGTGCCTCTTGACCTTTCTTCGGCTTCGGCATCAGTTGCTGTTACAGTAAGTGCTTACTCGGCCTCGGTCAAAGTTGTCGATAAGTTGAACAACCCGATTCAAGGAGCTTCCGTAACGATTACCTTCGCCAATGCGACGAGTAGAATGTTTACGACCGATAATCAGGGACTGGTTCAGCTAGGCGATGTTCCAATTGGGCCTTATTCGGCGCATGTTTTGTATCAAGGACAAGACCAGGGAACCTGGTCGGAAGACGCTTCAATCTCCGCGGTCAGCACTATAGCTCTAAACGTAGGTGGGACTACCTCTGCCCCGGTCGTTTCAGCGATTGTTCTGTTGACAATATTCGGCGTGGCACTTTTTCTGATTCTCTTGGCGGTCAAAGTGCGAAGGACAGCGCCTCCCCCCAAGATCTAGTTTTTCTGGCATCCTCTTTTCTTCAAGACTTCTTCCCCGCCTCGTTTTTCTGCCTGACTTGAGCTATTGCTCGTGAAAATGATAATCCTTATACTAGCAGCCGATTAGAAACAGTATGCGTCGGGGCGGCATGGACGGGGAAAACCCCAAACAGAATGAGATGGCCGAAGACCTCGACGACATTGCGACGCTGATGAATCTTCTTGAGTTGCACTCTCGAATGAGGATTGAAACGAGCCATTTCGAGAATGAGTTAGACTAGGACCCGCTCACGCCAGAACAATTCTCTCTGAATAATCCCCGAGAGCTAAGATAACGCAACTGATGATCGGACAAACTCAGACCGCAATACCTGCTCTTCACGATCTCGGTCACTCTTTGATGCGAGTCTAGGTTACAATCCCCATTCATACGCCGAGGAGGCTCTGACAGAAAATAGTAGCTTCGACGGTTAACTTTCCCTTGGTGAACTCACAACTGGACGGTTCCTCTCCCTTCAAAGGATTCTATGAGCTCATAGGAGGAAGTCTGCCTGACTCGTCCTCTGTGCTAATCACAGGCGACCCGGGTAGCGGGAAAACCACTCTTGCACAACAGATTCTCTATGAGGAGCTTCAGAGGTCGAGGCCCTGTATCATTGTAACCTACGACACATTTCCTGCCAATATCCTCGAGAGAATGAGCCAGTTCGGCTGGGATCCAAGAAAGTACCAGTTGCTGAACAAGCTGAGCATTATGGATTGTTACTCAGCTACGGCGGGAGTTACCGAAGGAGTGGTTCCGCAGCCCTTCGACTTGACCAACGTTAGCATCCATCTTACCTCTCTAATGGAAAAGATGGGGAATCACCAAGTTACTATCATAGTTGATTCATTGATGCCTATTTTCAGCGAAACTGAGCCGAAACATGCCGTCAGCTTTCTTCAGAGTATTGCTGCCAAAGTCAAGAAGGTTGGAGGAAAAATGATCGCTACTCTCTCAACTGGGAGCGTGCAGCCGGAACTTTTCCATAAGGTTGAGAGTCTTGTGGACGGTGTGGTAGAACTGCGAATGGTAGAGGAACATCAGGTGTTGCGTCGATATTTGCTCGTCAGGAAAATGGATCGTCGGCAGATCATCCCACGACTCGTACGGTTCGATATCAAAAGCGGCATTGGGATTCAATTGCAGCTTCCGCGGTTCGGGTTTCTGCGGAAAAGGCCGAACGTGGGGACGATGATCGGCAGCTAGACGCGAAACGCGTTCTCTATTTGCAACAACGGATTGCTGTCCATTCTCAATTTCTTGAAAACGGGGATCTTTGTCGAGTCTCCAATTTGGTCTCCATTTGAAAGACCATAAAGTTGGGTCGCAGGGCAAGCCCATATCTATTTATTCCCCGAAGGGGTATGTTAGAGCAGAAGCTGCATGGCCGAGCAAAACTCGCCAGAATTTCCTCCTGCATTAGACCTCGAAAGAGAACTGACCAGAAAGGAACGGCAGATAGAGTATCTCCAGACCGAGCTCCGCAGATACCACAACCTCATGGAGGAGCTCAAGCAAGGTATGCGCCCGATTGGGACTATCGAAGAGGTCAAGGGAGACATGGCGCTGGTCCGGTTATCAGGAGGCCAAGCATTTCAGGTGAGCATACCTCCCGAGATTAGGGAGAAAGTGTCTACCGAAGTTGATGCGGTTCTCTCTCCCACCAAGGGGGTTATTGTCGATGTAATTGACCGGCTGCGCGAACGCTCGCTGTTAGAGTATCAAGTGGAGAAATCGCCTAAGGTTTTCTACGAGGATGTCGTTGGGCTGGAAAAAGAGCTTCTCAGTCTGAGACAGGCGGTCGAGTGGATACTTGACCCTCAAGTCCGAACCCGACGTGAGCAAATTATCCGCGATCCAAGGATGCTGGAAGAGGCTGGGTCCATACTCCTATTCGGTCCGCCGGGTACTGGCAAGACGTACATGGCGAAGGCGGTTGCGGGCACGATCGGCCAGAGGGGTCAAGAGACCAGTTTCTTGAAAATAGAGAGCTACGAGATAGTGTCGAAATGGCTGGGCGAGTCGGCGAAGAACGTCAAGGAAGTCTTCAAGCTCGCTCGAGAATCGGCTCCAACAGTCCTCTTTATCGATGAGGCTGATGCTATTGGACGTGCAAGGATGGAGGCGACGACGGATGCTGGAAGGGATGTTCAGGGAATGCTCAACCAGATTCTCACCGAGCTTGGAGAAGGCTTCCACGTCAACAGAAACGTGTCGGTCATATTTGCCACGAATTATCCGAGCGTCATCGATACGGCTCTTCTGGACCGAATCAAACGGATCATCTACGTTCCACCCCCGAGATCGATGGAGGAAGTGAAGCGATTGTTAGACTTCTACTGTTCCAAGGTTGAGCTAGACCCGTCAATCTCGAACTATAAGGGAGGATTGACTGATGAGGCGTTCGAGGGAGTATGGCGTACGATCAGGTCCAGGAAGCAATTGTACGAGGCCTCGATTCCTGAACGGGGAGTTACGGTTCGTGAACAGTATATTGTCACGCCTCGGGACCTCAAGAACATTGTCCAAGAAGCGGCGAGCGAAGCTTCGTTTGCAGGTGAACGCTGGGTGACAATGGACAGGATGCTTCCATTGTTCAAAAGCCTCGCCTCGGAAGATCGCGGCTCACGTATCTTCAGCTAGGCAAACCTCTCGGCTTATTACACTGGCTTGATGGTGGAGGACTATGTCCTCCAGGTTCGGCGAAGATCCTTTTGCCATTCGGGAACCTGAAGAAACAGTAACTAGACTCGAAAGATTCCTCACAACTCACCTTGAAGAAACAGGCGCAAGATGCCTTGTCGTAGGAATGTCTGGGGGTCTCGATTCCAGCGTCACCGCAGCGCTTTGTGCGCTGGCTATAGGTGGCCAGCGGGTTCTGGGCATTAATCTGCCGGAGAAGGAGACGAGGAATAACAAGGCTCTGGAGGATGCGAGGTTGGTCGCGTCGAAGTATCGGATGCGGTTCAAGATCATTGACATTACGCCGATTGTCAGAGCCTCTCAAAGTACGCTGGACGCGAAGAAGGCGAGGGGAATTCCTTGGGGCAATGTCAAGGCGCGGCTCCGCGCCGCGGTCTTGTACTACTTCGCCAACACTGAACATGGTCTTGTCGTGGGGACCGGTGACAAGAGCGAGATCATGCTGGGCTACTTCACCAAGTTTGGCGATGGAGCCTGCGACATACAGCCTCTCGCGGACCTCTACAAGACGTCTGTTCGTAACCTGGCGAGACATCTGGGTATTCCCGAGAGGATCCGCGTGAAAGCCTCGAGCCCTGAGCTATGGCCGGGTCAGACAGCGGAGAAAGAGTTGGGGCTCAGCTATGAGAAGCTGGACAGGATTCTCTGGGGACTCGAGAGATGGTTGACACCTGAGGGGATTGCGGAGGAGACAGGGTTGAAACTGACGTTAGTCAGGAGAGTTCGAGAACGCTGGTTGAAGTCGGAACATAAAAGGCGCCCTCCTTTGGCCATGAAGCTAGGCTATCGGACACCAGGAGATGATCTCCGGTTACCTCGGCTCGAATAGCTCGGAAACTAGCACTCATGGGACGCGAGGTCTGGGTCGCTTAGACCCCCTATTTTCCAAAACCAATTCCCGTCCGGCGCTAATAATGGGCGAGACAGCGATTCAGGGCACGGTCTGGGCTTTGGTGAGATAGCGAGACTACGGGGTCTACCGCCCCTTTTGGGAACGCTTTGCT